>CANRTI010000001.1 GCA_947642635.1 uncultured Mycoplasma sp.
TTAAATTACCCCTTCACTATATATATTCGTCACTATACCCTCGATTTCCTTTTTTTATTTGTAAATTTATATAAAAAACATCCAGTTTGGATATAAATAACTAATTTTTCAATAATAAACAATTATTTCGTTTTTAAATCAGCATTCATTTTACGTAGTAGTTTAATATTTTTAACTAAACTATTGATAACTATTATAGTTCCAGCTAAACTTAAAAGCATCAAAATTAGAATAAAATTATTTTTGATTTTTTTTATTTGAATTAATGTTTCATTAGGACATTTTTCAATAATAACTGGATTAACTTCATAATTGTTAGTCTCATTTAAAGAACCATTAGGAATAGTTGAAGCTTCAACTAAATTTGGTGTAATAAAAATTACTAACATTAAAATTAAAAAACAGAGAAAAATCTTTTTCATTATAGTATACCTCTTTATAAATTGTTTTTTACTATAACATAAAAGTTTTTTTCTGTCAATTAAGTTATTCTGATGTTTCAGAATTATCTTGTTTAATTAATACTTCTCGAGGTTTAGAACCATTTTGAGGACCAATAACTCCTCGTGACTCCAATAAATCAATTACGCGAGCAGCCCGATTGAAACCAAATCGAAATCTTCTTTGGATTAATGAAGCACTAATTTTACCAGTTTGAATAGCAAATTCGACTATCTCATTATACATCGGATCATCATAACCATCTTCTCCATTGCCACTTCCTGATGATTCGGTCGTACTTGCATTAGCATTAGAAATTTCTTCATCATATTTAGCCGTCATTTGCTTAGTACAGTAATCAATTAAGCGCTCTATTTCATCATCAGATATAAAACAACCTTGAATACGTTCAGGAGTATTTTCGCCCATTGGTAAATATAACATATCTCCTTTTCCAAGTAATTTTTCAGCTCCCGACATGTCTAATGCAGTTCTTGAATCGATAGCACTAGCAACAGCAAAACAAATCCGAGAAGGTATATTAGCTTTAACAACACCAGTAATAACATCAGTAGATGGTCTTTGAGTAGCCACAATTAAATGAATACCAGCTGCTCTTGCCATTTGAGTAATTCGCATAATAGAGTCTTCTACTTCTTTACTTGCTACAAGCATTAAATCAGCTAATTCATCAATAATTACGACAATAAAAGGCATTTTATTTAAATGAACATCAGGATGATTTTTATTTTCTCTTTCAATCCATTCATTATATTCACTAATCTTTTTAACTTTTTTCTCACTAAACATGTCATAACGTTTTTCCATTTCATGAACAATTTTTTGTAAAGTAATTGATGCTTTTTTGGGATCATTAACAACTGGACATAATAAATGCGGTGTTCCATTATAATTAGACAATTCGACTTTTTTGGGATCTACTAATACTAACTTAACATCAGTAGGACTATAATTCATAAATAAAGAACATATAATTGAATTAACACATACTGATTTACCAGAACCAGTAGAACCTGCGACTAAAAGATGGGGCATTCTAGCTAAATCAGCAACAATTGGTTTACCCATTAAATTTTTACCTAATGTTACCATCAAATCATATTTACTACGAAGATTTAAATTAGCTTGTAATATTTCGCGAAAATAAACTGGACTAATACTTTGATTAGGTATTTCAATACCAATAGTGCTCTTTCCAGGAATAGGAGCTTCAATACGAACATCTTTGGCTGCTAGGGCCAATGCTAATTCTTTATTAATAGATAAAATACGACTAACTTTAGTTCCAGCAGGAACAACAATTTCATATTGTGTAACTGAAGGGCCAATATGATAATCAACTACTTTTCCTGCTATTTGAAAGTCTTTTAAAGCACTTTCTAAAACTTCTTTTTTGCTTAATGTATATGTTTCATTATCATTTTTCTTCTCGACTTTTAATTCATTTAAAATAGTTATTGGTGGAATTTGATAATCTCCTGTAACATTATAATCATTAGTACCTACTTCATAATCTTCAATTACCGTTGGCGTTTCTAATTCAATGATAGTATTTTGTGGATCAAATGTTTTATTTTTAATGTCTTCTAAAGAACTTAAAACAATATTTTCTTCTTTCAAATCTTTTTTAGGCACATCTTTAATTTCTTCTTTTGTAACTTCTTCACTAATGTTTGCTATGCTATCTTTTTCTTCTTCAGGATAAACCAGTGGTTTTTCAGTGCTTTTCTCTTTACTTTTGAAGATACTTTTAATTTTATCCAGTAAATCAGTTAAAGTAATATCAAATAGCATAATTAAGCCAAATAAAGCAATAACTACTAAAACAACAATCGTTCCAGCCTTAGCAAAAAGAAAATAAAGAGCACTAATGGCGGCAGCCCCAATTAAACCACCACCAATAGCAATAGTAGTATTTCCTGTATTTAATATTGAATTAGAAACAGTAATGGTATTCATTCGATCCATAAATTGATTAAAAGTAACTTTAATAATCTCTCCAGGAGTACCTGTTTTATCTAAAAATGTAAAATGACTTGCTACTAATACGACTAGCATTAAAAGATAAAAGCCAATTAATCGTGAAGAAAAAAATTTCGGCATTTTTCTTTTAAAGAGCATAAACAAACCAACTAAAAGAATAAATATGACAAAAACAATCCACCAAGAACCCATTAAAAACATGGCAAATTCTTTAATAAGAGTACCAATGTAACCAAAGCCAAAGCCAATGATGCCAATTAAAACAAGAATTAATCCTGTTAATTCGACACTCATTCCTGGAGTACTTGAAGATTTTGATTTTTTGCGCTTAGCCATACTATCACCATATTCATTATAAACTAAATCTCTTTTTTTGACAATTAATTCTAGATTTTATATAATTAATTTTAATGGAGGTGTAAAATGCTTAACATTGTCTTATATGAACCAGAAATACCGACAAATACTGGCAACATTATGCGAACTTGTATTGCGACTGATACCCATTTACATTTAATCAAACCACTAGGATTTAGTTTAGATGACAAATATGTTAAACGAAGCGGTGTCAATTACATTGATAAATGTCAATATACTGTTTATGAAAACATCGATGATTTTTTCGAAAAAAATCCTGGAGAATACTATTTTTTAACGAGATACGGTCATAAACCTCATACTACTTTTGACTATAGTGATACAAGCAAAAAGATCTATTTTATATTTGGTAAAGAATCAACTGGTATTCCACCCAAAATATTAAAACCATATATTAGTAGATGTTTACGAATTCCTATGACAGCTAATGTTAGAGCTTTAAATTTGGCAAATACTGTGGCTATTGTGCTTTATGAAGCTTTAAGACAACAAAACTACCCTAATTTATTGTTTGATGAACCGCATAAATCTAAAAACTATATTGAAGAGGTCTAAAATAAATTAAATGAAAGATGAGCTAATTATTAAATCTTTCATTTTTTTATTATATTAAAATTATTTTAAAAAAAAGTTGTCACATTTTTAGTAGCTTGGCATATATATGTTCTTTTTTATACTTTAACACCATATATTTTAGAGGGTGACTTATGATAAATTATAATGGACTTAATGACGAAGAAGTAATTGCTAGTAGAAAAGAACATGGTTCGAATGAACTAACAAAAGTAAAGAAAAAAACTTTTTGGCGAATTTTATTAGAATCTCTTGGAGATCCAATTATTAAAATTTTACTTATCGCCTTAGGTATTAAAGTATTATTTATCTTTTCCAAGTATGATTGGTATGAAACTTTAGGAATTGCTATAGCAGTTATCCTTGCATCATTTATCTCAACAATTTCTGAATATGGCAGTGAAGCCGCTTTTAAAAGGTTACAAAATGAAATAAGTAAAATTAATGTGAAAGTACTACGGAATAAAAAATTAATTGAAGTCATGATTAATGAAATTGTTGTAGGAGATATTGTTAAACTTACAACTGGTGATTCAGTTCCAGCTGATGGAATTTTAATTAGTGGCAGTATTTCTTGTAATGAAGCATCTCTTACAGGAGAATCAAAAGATATTTTGAAAAATGTTAATGCTAATCAATTATTTCGTGGTTCGGTTGTAACTAATGGGAATGGAAAAATGTTAGTGAAAAAAGTTGGAAATAAAACAGAATATGGGAAAATTTCTTTAGAAATTCAAGAACAAGATCCAACTTCTCCACTCAAAAAAAGATTATATGGTTTAGCAAAAATTATTAGTAAAATCGGTTATATAGGGGCTTTGGTTGTAACACTTTCATTTCTTTTTAATAAAATAGTGATTGAAAATAATTTTGAAATAGATGCAATTATTACCACGCTTACAACACCAAAAATTATTTTAAATTATTTAATTTATGCATTAACACTAGCGGTAACCATTATAATTGTAGCAGTACCTGAAGGTTTACCAATGATGATAACTTTAGTTCTTTCATCAAATATGAAAAGAATGTTAAAAGATAATGTTTTGGTAAGAAAATTAACAGGTATTGAAACAAGCGGAAATATAAATTATTTATTAACTGATAAAACGGGAACCTTAACTAAGGGCGAATTAGAAGTCACCTCATTTATAGCAGGAGATTTAAAAATTTATAAAAAAGCAGACTTATTATATAGTACAAAAATTTATCAAGATATTTATCGAAGTATTATGCTTAATAATGAAAGTACTATTAGCGAAAATAAAGTTATTGGAGGAAATAGTACTGATAAGTGTTTAATTAAATTTTTAAAATTTCAAAAAGATAATTCAACAATAACAAAAAGAATACCTTTTGATAGTCAAAATAAATATAGTGCAATCTATATAGAAGATAAAGTCTATTTAAAAGGTGCTAGTGAAGTTATTTTACCAAAGTGTACAAAATATTTAAATACTTTAGGAGAAGAAAAATATATTTTAAATAAAAATTTAATTACAAGAGAAATTGATAAATATACCCAAAAAGGAATTCGTGTAATTACTCTAGCTAAGGGATCTAATCTGGACAATAATTTAGTATTTTTAGGATTTATTACATTAAAAGATGAATTACGAAAGGAAGCTAAAGAAGGTATTAGCTTAATTCAAAATGCTGGAATAAATGTAATAATGATTACAGGAGATGCTAAAGATACAGCAAAAAATATTGCCAAGGATGTCGGAATCATTAATCATCCAGACGATTTAGTTTTATCTAGTAGTGAATTTAATCAAATGACTGATGACCAAGTTCAAAAAATTATTTCTCGTCTTAAAGTAGTAGCAAGAGCTCTTCCCCAAGATAAAAGTCGCTTAGTAACAATTTTAGAAAGTATGAATTTAATTGTAGGGATGACTGGAGATGGAGTTAATGATGCTCCAGCTTTAAAAAAAGCAAATGTTGGTTTTGCAATGGGAAGTGGTACTGAAGTTGCTAAAGAAGCTAGTGATATTGTTATAATAGATAATAATATTTTATCAATTAGTAAAGCGATTTTATATGGTCGAACTATTTTTAAAAGTATTAGACGCTTTGTGATTTATCAATTAACAGTTAATATGACAGCACTATTTTTATCCATTGTTGGTTCTTATATTGGGGTTAGTACTCCTATTACAATTATTCAAATGTTATGGTTAAATATGATTATGGATACTTTTGCGGGACTAGCATTTTCTTATGAAGCACCACTTACTTATTACATGGGTGAACAACCTAAAAAATTAAATGAACCAATTATAAATAAATATATGTATTCTCAAATAATAATTATGGGCTTATACTCTGCTATATTGTGTATTTTATTTTTAAAATTACCATTTTTTAAATTATTAATTCGAAGTGATTATAAGCATTTTATGACTGCTTACTTTGCATTATTTATTTTTATTGGAATCTTTAATGCTTTTAATGCTCGAACTGAAAGATTGAATATTCTATCAAATATTTTAAAAAATAAAGTCTTCTTAATTATATTTTTATTTATTTCTATTGCTCAAATATATTTAATTTATCATGGTCATGATTTGTTTCGAACATATGGTTTATCAATAAAAGAATTAGTTGTTGTAATCATCTTAGCTTTTAGTGTTATTCCAATTGATTTTATAAGAAAACTCTTATTAAAGAAAAAAGATATTAAACTAGCAATTTAATATCTTTTTAAAATGCATTATTTAATTTTTTATAGGATAAATCATAATTATTAAGATGCACACTTTGTTCTTCTGGAATTTTTAATTGATGATTATTATGCCATAAAATAACTTTATAAGAATTATTAGTAATACTTACTTCGGGTTCAGGATAATTAAATTTAGCCAATTCTTTTTTGATAACTTCCCACCCTTTTTCAGAATCTTCATTAATAATATTATATTCTTGATATAATTTATATAACTTAGGATTTTTTAATAAATCTTTTCTTTCTGGCTCTACTAATCCTCCGGGACTAGTAAAAATCATACAATTAGGATAAATAGCTATTTTGATAGAAGTATCAATAAATCTTTTATTATAACTACGATGTAATAAGCAATTATTGATTAGTTCAAAAAGAACTCTGTGTGGATAATTATTCTTTATCTTAGTCTTACAATAATCAGTAATATAATTTAAAGCTTGTTCTTGCATTTCTAAAATAGTTCCCGTTATTTTAACATTATCACTAGTTTTAATTATCTCACTCAAATTATTTAAATACATTTCTTTATAAGTACTAATTTCAATAAATAAATGTGGATAATAATCTTGAGGATTTTTACCAAAAAAGATTGTTCCTAATAGAGTTAAATAAATTAAATTGGCTTCTTCTTTGATAATGCCTTTTTTCTTGAAAAAATCAAATATTTCGGGATTACCAAATAAATTTAAATATTTAACCACATATTCTCTATTTAATTCTTCAATACTTGCATAATCATTTATTTGTAATTCTCCATTAAGCATTTTGATAACTTTCCTCTCTATTTTTTTCTTCCCAAAGTTCATCTACTAAATTATTTTTTGCTTCTAGTAATAACATTTCTTCATTGACAGCTATTCCTTTTAAAAGATAATTTTTAATGCCTTTAATTATTTCATCTCGCCAAGAGCCAATAATATCTCTTGAAATTCGAAAAATTAAATAAATGTAGACATCAAATTTATAGTAGAGTTTCTTTTTTTGGTTTACTTCTATTTCTTTACATACTTCTTCTACTTCGAAATAACTTTTTGAAAAAAGATCAATAATATGAGCATTTATTTCAAAAGGACTAATACCCAGTAAATAACTAAGCGTTTCAATTGACATGTATAACTCATCACTATCAGTATCAAAGTAGCTTCCTAAATGATGCAGATTATGATCTATTTGCATATTTTCACCTCCTTTTGCCAATAATTTTGATTAATTAATTTAAACATAAATTTTCCTCCTTCTATATATATTTACGTTTTAAATAGTTGATTTCCTTTTTTTATTTCAAAAAGTTTAGTTTTTGATTAAAAGCCTTTATTTTAAGGCGTATATACAAAAATTTAAAGTAATTTTACTACTAATTTACTACTTTAGAAAGAGTTTTGAAAAAGAGCCTAGATATGCAAGTAGAAACTTTTAAATATTATAATTAAAACGACTAGTAATGACTAATCGTTTTCTTTTTTTCCCTTATTATCTTTAAATTCAAGATTATTAAGGGCATATTCTACGCACTGATTTATAAGTTCATTTCTACTAATATCAATTTTACTAGCAATTTCGTCAATTTTATTTATTCTACTAATATCCATACGAACTGATACCACTATTTTTTCATTATTTATAGGTTTTTTGCTAGGTTGAAAAGTATTCATTTCTATCACGCCCTTTCTTACATATATATTGTAATATTTTTCACACTTTATTAATATATTCAAATCAAATAGTTAAAATATAAACTACACATATTGACTACAATAAATAAAAGTGGTAGAATGTTTTTGTCAGTTATAAGTGTTTATAATTGATGTTGTAATTGTTGGTCGCAGTATGCAGTTAAGCCAACAATAGCAGTAATGGAACGCCGTAGTTTAGTGTTCCGTATTTTATGGTAATAATATTCTTTATGAATATTTATTATATTTCAATAAAATTTTAGATGTAAGAAAGGAAAGGTATAAAATGAGAAAGACAAGTAAAATTTTATTATCGGCATTAGCAGTATCTAGTATGTTCTTTACTATGACAGTTAATGCAGAAGAACTAATACCAACACCAAGTGAAAACCAAAATATCACAGTAGCACAAGACACTACTACAACAAAAAGTTTAAAAGACTTAACAGAGGAAGAATTAAATAATATTATTCCAAAGACTATTGAAATAAATGTTACTAAAACAGATTATGTAAACTATATTATAAGAACTAATTTTCAAGAAACAGAGGAAGAAGATATTGTTGAAAAAGCATTAGAAAGAAAGTTTATAGAAATATTTAATACAAATGGAATAACAAATGTATCAAGTTCTGATTTTTCTGTAGGTTGTGAATTAAGTAGTGGAATAGCATTAATGGAAAATGGAAGTATTGGAATAAACGGATTAAATTATGTGGCAGAATTTACTATAAAATATACAAAAGAAAGTGGTTATAGTGAACAAGATGCAACTTATGTTAAAAATGCAGTAAATAGTATTAAATTTGCAAAATATAGCGACGATGGAATTTATCAAACTGACGCAGTATTTACAATGTACAATATTGGCGATGAAGAAAGTGCTAGTAAATGGACTGAAAATACATATGATTTTAGTAAATTATTAAATGATAGTTCTATTACAATTAAAAAGTCATTTGGTATTGGTGGTATAGGTGGTGGAACACCTTGGGGAACAGGAACAATATTATATTTTTATAAAAATGATGTTCTATATGATATAAAGGATATTATGAATATGGGTGCTTATGGAACAACATTAGAAAATGGAACACCAGTAAATATGGCAAGATTAGAAACTGATGACGAAATTTACAAGATAATGTCAAAAGAATTAGAAAGTAAAGGTTTTACAAATATTTTAGGTTGTTATGAATTAACGGCCTATGGAACAACTTATGACAATATGAAAGTATCATTTACTCTAGGAAATAATTACAATGGTAAAGAAGTACAAATATTACATAAAAAGAAAGACAATACTTATGAAATCTTTAAAACAATAGTAGCAGACGGAAAAGCAGAAATAACAGTTAATGAGTTTTCACCTTTTATGATTGCTTTAACTGAAAACACTACTACTGAAAATGTAAATAAAGCACCTAACAATGCTCAAACTTCTTCAATAGATGTTGTACTATACTCTATATTGGCTCTTGGCTCTTTAGTAGGAATTACTTATATTCTAGTTAGTAAGAAGAAAAAGGAAATAGCCTAGTTGCTATTTCTTTCTATTTAAGACAATGAAAAAAAGAAAATTTAAAGTAAAAAATATTCTACTTATTTTATTTGTAGTAGTGTTCTTGTTCTCTACTACTAAAATTATATTATTCCTATTCGATTCACACAACAATAAAAAAGAAACTAAAGAATTGATACAAGATGTTATCAATATAGAAATAGAAGAAGAAAAAGAAGTATTTAAAATTGATTTTGAAAAATTGCTATCTATCAATAATGATACTATTGGTTGGATACGATTTAATCAAGACAAAGTAAACAACCCTATTGTACATACAAGGGATAATTCTTATTATCTTAAACGCTCTTTTGAAAAGAAAAGTAATCAAGCAGGGGCAATATTTATGGACTACCGAAATACATCTTTTAATGATAAAAATGTTGTATTATTCGGTCATGCGATGTTAGATGACACAATGTTTGGCTCATTACAAGATATATTTAAAAATGATTTTTTTGATACGAAAGAAAATAACTATATTCAAATATACAACAAAGATAATGAACTTTTAACCTATCAAATATTTAGTTATTATATTATTGAAAAAGAAGAATATTATATAACTACTTCATTTAAAAGTGATAGTGATTTCAATAAATTTATTGATACCATTACAAAAAGGAGTTATAAGAAGTTTGATGTAGAAGTATTTACAAATGACAATATACTTACTCTTTCTACTTGTTCGGGTACGGGTGGGACATCTAAAAGAAAAGTCGTACATGCAAAAAGAGTTGAAAATTTAGAATAATCTATAAAATAATTTTGGCACAAATAAATGTGATCCAAAATTATTTTTTGTTTGAGTCTATATTATATTGGTTAAAAATGGTATAATTGTAATGAAAGGACGATGGCTTTATGGTTAATGAAATAGAAAATCAAAATAGTATCAAAATTGACGATATTTTTTATACTGATAGACATTGTGGCGTAAAAGGACATTATATACAATTTTTTCAAGTTGTCGATGTAAAAGAAAATAATCAAGTTATATTAAGAGAAGTTAAACAAATACTTGATTCACATAACGAGGAAAATAAAGCAATGGTTATTCCATCTAAAAATCAATTTAAAGATAGTAGCGCCTTTATAGAGGACAATAACATTGGAATAGTAAAATCAATAGAATATGATGTTAATAGTAAAAATAATGACACGCCTTATATAATTATGTCCCCTCTTACTTCTAAAAATAAAGAGTCTATAAGTATCAATGCTTATTTATGGGACGGACAATCAAAATGTCATTATAACGATTTATTTGAGTATGTAAATAAAGAAAAAATATAATTTTTAATAGGAGGTATATTTATATGTCAAAGGAAATAAAAAATCAATATGGTGTAAAAATTGGAGATATATTTTATTTTGATAAAAATCAATTTATACAATTCTTTCAAGTTGTTGCTTTAAAGGGAAAAAGCCAAGTTACTATAAAAGAGGTTGAATTAGAAAAAGTAGGAGAAGATGAGTATAAAAAAGCCCTTGTAATACCCCATCTAAATCATTTTAAAACTGAATGCCTTTATATAGAAGATAATAATATTGGCGCAACAAAAACTATAAAAAAATATGACGATGGTCGCCTTTATATAAGTTTTAATGATTTTTTTAATAGAAACCCTGATGGAACATTATTTCTAAAAATGTCTTATTATCAAATAGCCAATTTATGGGACGGGCAACCAAGAATACATTGCCTTAACTATTATTAAAATATTTTTTAAAGGAGCATGAGATATGAATAATTTAAAAGAAGAATTTGACAAAAATTTTGAACTAGACAAAGAAATAAATAAAACCTATGTTGAGGTTATGGAAGTGGTAAAAAAGACACATAAACCTACCCTACAAAAATTTATTGACGAAACGGGACTAGGTAAAGGAACTTTTTATAATCTAACTAATGGCTACAAAAAACCACTCATGACATCGCTTGTTGCGTTTGCAGTAGTATTTAAAATCAATTTAAAAAATGTTGAAGATTTACTACGAGCATGGGGACTAGGTTTTGAGCCAGGTAATAAAGTACATCATGCCTACTCACAACTTATAGAAAAATTTAGTGGTAAATCAATGGCAGAATGTAACGAATTCTTAAAAGAAGTCGGAATTCATGAAAAATATTGGTTAAATGATGGCAGAGAAACTAGACAATAATTAAAAATTAGAGCATATTTTCAAAAAATATGTTCTTTTTTTTATGTCTTGAAACGAAAATTTCCATCATTGGTGGAATTTTTAACCTTTAAAACAAACACTTTTTAAATTATAAACCTTTTAAACCCTTTATTTATAAGGCTTTAATTTCCATCGTCGGTGGGCTACGGAATTCAAAATTCTTGCTAGAATGGACTTGTAATTTGAAAGGCGCCAACTAAAATTACAAACAAAATTTAACGAAAGGAGAAAATGGCGAACATGATAAATATTGAGTTACCTTGCAAAGTTGAGGAACGCGTAAGTGCTAAAACTGGTAAATCTTACATTGTAGTAGCAATTAGAGTTGATGACGACTACGAAATGTTACTATTCCCAAGCAACGAACAACAAGCAGTTATTCGTATGGCGTTCAAAAATAGCAAGCCAAAATTTAAAACGAGTCAACAAGACTAATTAAACCCTTAATGTTATATCTTTCTATTATTTTAAATAGTAGTTAGATTAGCATTAAGGTAAATTTATAAAAATTATTGCTACATGCTACATGCTACATATAAGGGGTAATACTAGCCCTTATATGGTGGGGGCTAAAGTGGCTACGCCACTCGCCCCACTCATGGGCGTGTATTAACTAGTATATGTATTAGCGCATTAGTTCTTTGAAAATTTAATAATAATCTAAACTATAAAAAATAGGAGTGATAACATGGCAGATAATAGCCAAAGTCGTAAATGGGCTTTAACGATAAATAACCCACTAGAACATGGCTTTACGGATGAAGTAATAAAAGAAACTTTGCAAAAATTCGCTCTTGACTACTATTGTATGTGTAAGGAAATCGGAAACGAAACTCAAACACTTCACATTCATATATTTATGTATTCAAAATCGCCGATTCGCTTTACAACGATACAGAGTCGCTTTAACAAAATAGCCCACATAGAAAAAGCCTACGGGACTATACAAGATAACATTGACTATGTGAGAAAAACGGGCAAGTTTGAAAATACAGACAAAGCCGAAACATCTATTGAGGGCAGTTTTGAAGAATACGGAACGATACCATCGGAACTACAAGAAAAAGACCCCATTATAGGGCAATTATTAGAGGATATTAAAGATGGCAAGTCAAACATCGAAATAATAGAAAATAACCCACAATGGGCTTTAAAAATACGAGATATAGACTTAATTAGAGAAACTTATCTTGCAGACAAGTACATGAAAGAAAATCGCGACATCATAGTAACTTATGTTTATGGTAAAACGGGCGTTGGTAAGACACGAGATATATACAAAAGGCATGGTGCTAAAAATATATGTCGTATCACGAATTATACAAGTAGTAGAGGTGTGAATTTTGACTCATATAAAAGCACTATGAGTACCCTAGTTTTTGAGGAATTTCATAGTCAAATACCCATCGGCGATATGCTTAACTATACCGATATATACCCCCTTATGCTACCAGCGAGATATAGCGACAAAGTGGCTTGTTACACTTATGTATATATAACTTCAAATGTTCCCCTAGAGGAGCAATATTATGACTTACGATGTAGTCTAAAGTATAGAGAAGTTTGGGACGCATTTTTGCGTAGAATTCATAACATAATTGAGTACAAAATTGATGGTTCAATTATAGAACATAAATTAACTAAAAAATTGGAGGAATTAGAAAATGAAAAATAAAATAATGAATATATTAAAAAAAATAAATTATATTAAGATTTATATTGTGTTGTTATACATAATAGTAGCACAATTATTATGGCACTCAAGAGGCTATGTAATAGATTACATGGTTTCAAAAGCCACAACTGAATTACAAATAAAAATGATAAATGCAGTAGTCAATATTGGGCTTGCACTACTTTTAACGCTAATCTTAATAGCACTAATAATAACTTTAAAAAGACACAATAAAGCCAAAGAAGAAGAACAAAAAAATGTTCAAGATGTCGGCTTAAAAAATGAAAGTGGCGAATATACGGAAATAATTGATATTTTAGATGGCGAAGAAGAAAACGAGTCTATATATGTTATAGACCCTAAAAATATTTCTATTGAAAAATTAAGAGCAAGACAAGACGATATAGAAACGGCTTATCATATAGATATACATTATATGACACCAAGAATACCAACAAAATATATCAATGTTTATGCAACACCTAGAGATTTATTACACCCTAAACTATTCCAAGTAACCCTAAATGACAACTTACTAGACGACTTTTTATCGGCTTTAGTAGTTGGAAGTACGGGAAGTGGTAAAACATATTTTACACACCAATTACTAGGAAAAATAGCCTTAAATAAATCTTGTAATGGTGAAGATGTACGAGTATTTATAAGTGATATAAAAAATGAAGATTTTAGACAATTTAAAAATCGTCCTAATTATTATGGTATCAATGCAATAGATGGAATTAAAGAGGTCCATAAAATACTTAAAGAGCGTATGGAAAATGACGAAGACAACGAAGATAAAGAAACAATTATTCTTTTAATTGAAGAATATGCAGTACTTCTCAATTCAATAAAGAATAAAAGTGATAAAGAGGAAATTAAAGATATGGTTGCAGATTTATTGTTTATAGGGCGTAGCAAAAAAATAATAACAATAGTAAGCCTACAAAGAGCAGACGCAGAATACTTTGTAAGAGGTGCTAGAGAACAATTTAAAAAAATAATTTTGATGGGCGAAATATCCGATACTCAAAAGAAAATGCTTTTAGACGAAAAAAAGCAGAAACAAATTAGAGAAGTTAATAAACAAGGATATGGATACCTTTGCGAAGATGGAAAAATGAAAGTTACGCGTATTCAAGTAGCAAAAATTTCACAAAAGGACAAAGAAGAAATTGACAATATTATAAGTAGTAAGATGGTTTAAATGGTAGATAATATCAACTATCAAGAGTCTTGTAAAAATATGATATATGTTCCTATAAGTGAAAAATATACGCTTACTATTGAAGAAGCGTCAAAGTATTTCCGTATTGGCGAAAATAAACTTCGTAAACTAGCAGAAGAAAACCTAAACGCAAGTTGGGTTTTAATGAATGGCAACCGAATTCAAATAAAAAGAAAGCAATTTGAAAAAATTATTGATACTTTAAATGTAATTTAATGAAAATTGAGCCTTAATGTGTGATATAATGTTATTGCATATCAAGGCTCTTTCTATTATTGAAAGGAGCAAAAAAAATATGATAGAAAAAAGACGCGATAAAAGAAATCGTATTTTACATAACGGAGAGAGCCAAAGAAAAGATGGAAGATATGTTTATAAATATACCGATAGTTTCGGCAAACCACAATTTATATATGCTTGGAAGTTAGTACCAACCGATAAAACACCAAACGGGAAACGCGACGACAAATCTTTAAGAGAAAAGGAACAAGAAATTTTAAAGGACATTAACGATGGAATCGACACCATAGGTAAAAAAATAAGTGTATGTCAATTATATGCTAAAAAAAATAATCAACGACCAAATGTTAAAGATAGCACTAAAATAGGAAGAAATAGACTTATGAGGTTATTAGAAGAAGATAAAATCGGTGCTTGTTCTATTGAAAATGTTAAGATGTCGGACGCCAAAGAATGGGCTATACGCATGAAAGAAAAAGGAATAGCCTACCAAACAATAAGAAATGACAAGCGTTCTTTATATTCAGCGTTTCAAATGGCTATACAAGACGACTATATAAGGAAAAACCCGTTTGAGTTTAAAATTGACGATGTAATAGATAATGACACCGAGAAGAATATACCCCTTACATTAGAACAAGAAGAAAGCCTATACTCTTTTATTCAAAATGATAAAACATACTCTAAAAACTATGACGAAATTATTTTAATAAGAGAAACGGGACTTCGTATATCGGAATTTTGCGGACTGATAGACACCGACCTAGATTTTGATAATAGACTTATCAATGTAGAACGCCAACTTTTAAGAAATACCGAACGAGGTTATTATATTGACGATACTAAAACCGATAATGGGGTAAGAAAAGTACCTATGAGCGACAAAGCGTTTGAAATCTTTAAGCGTATAATAGATAATTGTAAAAACGCAAAAACTATTGTTATTGATGGTTATAGTGGTTTCCTATTCTTAAAAAGAGATGGATACCCAAAAGTACGAGATAACTACGAAAGTATATTTAAAGGAATTGTTAAAAAATACAATAAATGTCATGAAGAACAACTTCCTAAAAAAATGACACCACATACATTAAGACATACCTTTTGTACTAATTGGGCTAACGATGGACTAAACCCTCATACATTACAATATATTATGGGGCATAAAAATATTGAAATGACATTAAGTTATTATACACACCCTACCTATATGTCGGCAAAAGCAGAGATGGAAAAAATAAATAAACAAAAGCAATTTTACTACGAATTTACTACTTTTGAAAGCGAAAATATAAGAAATTATAAAAATATATGTGAATATCTTCCAAAATTAAAAATGTCTTAAATGCTTATAAATAAAGGTTATAAAGACATTTAAGAACTTATAAAAATATAATCAAAAAATTACACTATTTTTAACCACAAAAAAATGAAAAAAACGTTAATTTTCTTCATTTTGAATTCATTTTTCTCTTAAAAATTAATTTTCAACTAAATTATTATTGTGAATTAATTTTTCTAAATTTTTATAACCAACTTGTTCATAATTACTTTTTTCAATAATAGTCTCTTTATTGAGAACTTTTTTAATCTTCAAATATTTTTCTAATCCATCTTTAGTTAAACTAGAAAACTTAATCGTCGCATCAACTAAATCTTCTAATTCATTTTCTCTTTGACTAGATAGTTCATTACTAAAACCAACTTTACGATTAGATAAAACATCATCAGTGATAAAAATAAAGGAATTATTAAAATAAATCTTATCACCTTTATTGTCACGGATATATCCTTCTTTTAATATCTCTTTAATTAATTCTTTGACACTTTGATGAGCTGCTTGATAATTATCAAATAAAATAATACTAAAATTATTGTTTTTTAAAGTACTAAGAAGATGTTCATCATTATAGCCAACATACCCACTATTAACACCAATTAATTTATTTAAATCCATACTACTATGATATTCTTTTAAATCGATGCGAACAAAATTATTTCCTGGAATATTTTCCGCAATTCTTTTCACAATCGTACTTTTTCCTAATCCTTCACTACCAGTTAAATAAATTTTTAAAAAACCTTTTTTATTTAATAAATTATCTTTTATTAAACACATTATTTTTTTGACATAATTATTAATACCATATAATTCTTTATTTAAATTATCTTCAATATCTTTTAAACAATTTAATTTATTTTTTGTAAATATCATATTAGTTTTATTTTCTAAAACATTTATAATATCACTTTCCCTTAAAATTAGTTTTTGACTTTGTTGATAATTTTTAATTTTTTTATTTATAGCTAACTCTTCACTATATATTTTTAAAGCATTATCATAATCATTTTTCTTTAATAATTTTTCTTTAGTTTTCTTTAAAGCTTCTAATTTTCGATATAATTCTTTTTTTTCAGGGCAATAATTATTTTGAGTTTTAACTTTAGAACAAACAGAATCTAGAAAATCAATCGCTTTATCTGGATTTTTCTTAGTTTTAATAAATTTATCAGTATAATAAATAACTGAATCAATAATATTATCATTTATAATAACATTATGATGACGTTCATATTCACCTTTAACTTTACTTAAAATTTCTTTAGTTTCAGCACTGTTAGGTTCTCTTACATTAACCATTTCAAATCTTCTAGTCAATGCTTTATCACAAGCAAAATATTTTTGGTATTCACTAGTAGTTGTAGCCCCAATACATTTAATTTTTCCTCTAGCTAAAGCTGGTTTAAAAATATCACCTGCGGTAATTGCGCCTTCTGCTCCACCAGCGCTAACCATCGAATGAATTTCATCAATAAATAAAATAATATTACTGTTATTTTCTAATTCTTTAATTATTTTAGTTAATTTCTCTTCAAATTCACCACGGTACTTTGTTCCTGATACTAATGAACCCATTTCTAAAGCCACTATTTTAGTATTATATAAATTGTCAGGAACTTCTTTTCTTTCAATTCGGCGAACTAATTCTTCAACAATTGCTGTCTTTCCAACCCCAGCATCGCCAATTAAAATTGGATTGTTTTTCTTTTTTCTAAGTAATGTTTCAATAATTTGTTCAATCTCTTTTTCACGGCCAATGACATTTTCTTCAAAATTTATCGAATTATTTAATAATATTCCCGTTTCATAAATTTCTAATTTTTTATTTGCAGTCAAATTATTTTTATTCAAATTTTCATAAATTTCATCAATATCAATACCCATGCCAATTAAAAGACGAATAGCAATACCTTCACCTTCTTCTAAAATAGAAAGAACTAAATGTCTTGGTGTTACCAGTGAATTATTATTTTCTTTGGCATTATCAAGAGCATTATTTATTACTCTTTTTAAAAGAGGGGTATAAAGATTGATTTCACAAGCTTTAGTAGCATTTCCTACCATTATATTTAATTCTTTTTTAAAGCTACTATATGTTAGATTATATTCTTTTAAATAATTAGCCATATCTTTATCTAGTGCTAATATTCCTAACAATAAATGTTCTGTACCAACATACGGATGATGTAGTGTTAAACGTTCTTCTTCCGCTTTCCGGAAAATATTAGATACATGTACTCCAAAATTATTAAACATAAAATTTCTCCCTTACCATTCTATGAATATATTGTTTTATTTAGAAGAATTTTATACAAAAAAAACTAAGATTTGAAAAATATCTTAGTTTTTAGCAAAATAATAACTTAAAGTATAACTTATTTCATAATTACCATCAACATTAGGAGTTAATGACGTAATATCAAAATCACTATTTAATGGATTATTTGGTAATACTTCTAAATCACTAGTAGTTGGATTATCAACACTTTCATTATTATTTCTCATAAATGTATTAATAGCCCCAGCTATTTCAAATAATTTATTTTGCATATTTGTAGCACTAGTAATAGCAATATCATTAATGCCAATTAAATTATTATCAATATCATACTCAAGCATATCAGGAGTAATTATTAATTTATTAGTAATTGTAATATCCATTTTATTTTCAAAATCTGGATTAATACCCATAACAATATCTAAATTAGGATTATCAACCTTGCTATAATTTAAGCTTTCAATAGCCATATAATTATATTCTTGAGCAAATGAGAAACTTCTAATTAATAAATAATAATTATTAGTTGTATCATATTCTAAGAAATAATCATTAAACTCTTCTTTAGTCGTTGGATATTCATTATTGTTATTTTTTAAAATCGAACTCAAGACAGGGTGTAAAACAACACTTCCACCAGAAGAACTACTAGATGTTAGCTTTGTAATCATTTCGTTAGAAACAATACTACCATAAGATGTAGTTAATAAGTTTCTAAAAGTATTTTCCATATTAGGTTTTTCATCATATGATAAACGAATTGGACTATTAGCAACTTGATGAGCATAATCAGATAATGCACTAGTTGTATCAATAACAATTAAATTATTATTAGCTATATATCTAAATCCTTTAATTGTATTAGCATTAGTATCATTCATAATATAAGTTATACCAACATCATGACTTATTAAATTAACATAATTAATAATTTCAGTTACTTTACTAGTATTATTAGGATATGGATATTTCTTTAAATAATATTCAAAAATTTCATTTATTTCAGCTGTATCAGTTGTACTAAAATATAACATAGCTCTACTAGTTGTATTCTTACTAGCATTATCAGTTCTTGCGTAACCTTCTAGATTATCTTCGGCTGTAAATGTATAAGTGTTACTATCTTTATCATACATTGGTTTAATACCAGGTAATTTATAAACAGCTAAACCAGATCCATCTAATTCTTTAATCGCATCAGCTGTTTGATATTTATCTTTGACATAATTTAAAATCATTCCAGAATATGGAACTCTTGAATGTTCTTCAACATATTCTTCTAACCAATTATTAAATATTTCAACAATATCAGTATCAGGTTTTAAATCATCAATACTAATAGTTAAAGTTTTTTTATCAGGAGATATGCCACTTCCATCTTCAACAACTGGATATTTTATTTTATATTCTCCATAAGTCATAGAAATATTACCAGGAGTATGATTATATAAAAATTCTTTTTCGCTTCCCACTTGTTCCCGAATTGAAACAGGTATTTGGATTTTTTCAGTATCAGGTTTACTTCCTTGTAAAGTAGAAATTGTACATTTTAAATTAATAATTGTTGTTACATTACTAGAACTATTAAATGTTACTGTAGCTATTCTTCCTGTATTATCAATTGTATAATTAGCTGGTAGTCCAGAATAAACACAACCATTTGGAATAGTAAATTTATAGGTATCACTGGCATTTCCTAATCCAGCAGTATTTCTTGTAAATTCAAAAGAAGCATAAGTATAAGTTGGTTTAGGATTAAATAAAGAAACTTTTAAATCGTTTTTAGTTAAAGTATATAATTTAGAGTTATAAGCTAGGACATCATCCGTTTGATCATAATATTTTGAATGAGTAGTCGAGAAACTAGAAAAATTAAGAATACTTAAAACGAGTAAAGTATAAATAATTACTCTATGAATTGATTTTTTATGTCTTAGATTATTTTTTTTCATATTAGTTCCTCCTTATGCCCTTAATTATTTCTTTGAGTAGCAGCATAACTAACTTTGATTATTTCATAAGCGTCTTCATTCATAATATATTCATCATTAGTTATTAAGCCAGCATATTTAACAATAACTTTATATTTAGTATTACCTCTAGTAGTAGCATCCACTTTTTTATAAATAATTTTCTTTTTAGTCTCATTATTATCAGCAGTATTAGAAATTGTAATTATCTCACTAGGGTCTGTTAAATTATGAATTTCTACTAATTCAAAATCCATACCAGCATCAATTGTTAAATATAAATCTGTATTAACTTCTATTTCACTAGTATCAACATTAAATATGTATTCTAAATTACTAGTTGGTCTAAAAGTTCCTGTTTCACAAGTAACCTTATCTTTTTTATTCGCTTCATCATATTTAGTTTCACAATTATCAGCCGCAATAGTTTCATCTCGAGTTATTTTAACATTAAATTTGGCTGCTCTTGCTATATCGTCACTACTTTTACTTGTGATATATCTCGAATAGGTTACTACAGTTGTAAGAAGTGCCATTACTCCTATGTACATGAATAACCATTTTCTTAAATTTTTGCGAAATCTCTTACTATGTAATAATCCTTTCATTTTACTTCACCTACTTAGCTTTCTTTTTAGCTGTATGCTTTTTAGTCTTCTTCCTTTTTTTCTTTTTCTTTGATTTTACTTCTTTTTTATTTGCTTTTTTTAATCGCTTCTCTTTTAATAATGCTGTTTCTTGAATTTTCTTAGCAAGTTCTTTTTTTAATTCTTCTTTATTATCTACAAACTCTTGAAATTCAACTTCTTCATTTTCTAAAATTGGTTTTCCTTCTTTATCAGTACTAATTAAATAACATATAATAATGCCAATAACTAAAATCATAAACATTACTAAAGGACTTTTTAAGGAAGTTATTAATATTCCTAGTTTTCCAAGAGTATAAATATGTTTACCTACTATTTTATCTACACTTGTAGGATCATCAATTGAATTAGCTTTATTATCACCTTTTGTAACCATTTCTTTACCATCTATTTCTATAATTCGATGAGTTACAAAAGCATTATTAATATCATAAAAAGTTACAATATCGCCTTTTTGATAATCTTTGGCTTTAGTATCAATAATAATCATATCTCCAACTTTAATTGTCGGTTCCATAGAGCCAGATACAACTTCTAATAGAGCATAACCATTAATAGTTGCTAAATCTTTATGCATTATTTTTAAACAAATAAAATTATAAATATTAAAAACTAAAATTAAACTGAGAATAATTGTAATAATAATTATTAATACTCTTTTAAGAAGTTTCATAATTAATTAGTTCCTTTGATGCAACTTGTATTAATAACTTTATAATTAAGTTTCATACTTAAAATATATTTTTCTTCAACATTTATTGCTCTTTTACCTATTTCAGTATCGGTGATATCATCATTATCTAACCATTTCCATAGGAATGAGAATTGAGTTTTATCACCCTTATTTAAAGTAATTGGATTTTGGAAAGTAATATCTTTAGTAAATGTTGGATTGCTAATATTAGTACTACTACCATGTAACAATTCATATTCACTATTATTAATTCCATTTGGGGTACTATGATAATATTCAAATTCTGTATCACTTATAGGATGTTTAATAATATAGCCCATGTTTAAGCAACCACTAGCAACACAAACTGTATCTTCTGTTAAAGTCATACCAGTAACAATCATTTGATCATAATATTGATTTTCAATATCAAGTAAGTATGCTCCTTCAGCTCCTGGATAAATAATAGCTTCTTTTTTATATTGATCTGTCGCTTTATCATTAAATAATTCTAATTCAGTTATATAGACAAACTTATCTTTTGTTTCCATAGTTAAACCATTAGATTCATCATAAATAGCATATAATTCTAAATCACTATTAACAGCATAATTGATATCAGGACCATTTAATATAGCGTCTAGTGGATAAGTTGTTCCACTACCATTAGCTAAAGTATTAAAACTAGCTAGTTCATAATAAATACAATTATCAGTATCATCTAATTTATAAGGATTGAAACTATTTAAATCAAGAGTGTCACTGCTAGCTAATAAATAATCATAAAATAATTTATCTGGTTCAAAATCACTAAATTGACCACCATTAGCATAAATAATTACTTTATATTTAGTTGTAAATGTCAATGTTGTTGTAGTATTAAAATCTTTATTGTAAATATGCCCAGTAATTATTAACTCTTCACTTGGACTAGTAATACCATCTGCTTTAATTTTAATAACAGGATTTTTACTACCATTTTGCTCTTCTGCACTAATGATTATATTACTATTTGTAGTTGTAATATCAGTATATATATCAGGATTATCTTTATCATATAATCTTATACCATTAGAAATATTTTTAACTTTAATTGTTTTCGTATTGCTAAAAATATTTGTATCTAATAATACTTCATCTAAATCAGGATTAATACTATTACCATTTTTATCAATAGCAATTTCAGTAGAAGAATTAACTGGTTTTAAATAGAAATTTTTAGTAGTAAAGATAATTTTTGATGTAGCTGTAACTCCTTCATATGTTAAAGTAATATTTTTGGTTATATCTTCTTTAATAGTTTTAATAGTTATTTTACCAGTAGTATTATCAATAGTTAAATCACTTGGAACTTCATAATTAACAGTTGGAATACCATTTACTATTACCCCATTATCTTTTATAACATACGGAAGATTAAAATCATCTTTAAATTTTGTTAAATCAATTTCTATTTCACTTGGTAATTCGATAGTATAGTTATGAACTGGCTCTTTTCTTTTAACTGTGACAGTATAAGGTTTAGTTGAGCCATCTTCTGCTATAACATTAATAGTAATAATACCATCAGTTACTACTTTAGAATAATCAATGTTACTTAAATCATCAATAGCATCTGTATGCCACATGCCATCACTACCTAAATATTTAATAGTAGCGGTGATACTACTAGAGCTTACTTCCGGAATTGCTTCAATATTTAACTTAGTAGTATTATTAGGGACATCAATAACATAACTTGTAGAATCGCCAGTTAGATATTCTTTACCATCAATTTTTAAACTACTTAATTTATTATTACTACTTGGAGGAGTTGTTGAAGTAGTTTTATTAATTGTAATTGTATAAGTATTAATATCGCCATTTTCCGCAGTTACAATAATTGTTGCTGTATTAGCTCCATTTTCTAATTTTAAATTGTTTAAACTGCCACGATTTAATTCATTGTTATAGTTATATATTATAGTAGCTTTACTATCAGCAAGAGTTGCATTTAAATCTAAATAGTCAATATCTACTACATTAATTATGTAATTATTTATATTAGCATTAAAACTTGGACTTAAAGTTCCTTTATTAGTAGTTAAATTACTTAAATATTTATTACTACTTAATTGCGGTTCTTCAGGTTCAGTTGGATCGGTTGGATTAGATGGGTCAGTCGGTTTATTAGGTTCATCTGGTTTGTTTGGATCATTAGTATTATTTCCACCATTATTGTCAATACTACTATTACCACCGCTACTTGCATTATTAATAACATTTATCGTATAAGTAGCTTTATAAATAATATCGTTATCTTCAAGAGTTAAAGTAATGGTGGTTTTACCAGTTTTATATGCAGTAATTTTTAAAACACCATCTTCTGCTATAGCCGTAGCAACTTTAGGATTGCTAGAGGTAACCTCTATATTTCCTTTAATACCAACTAGATTATAATAAATATTTGCAAAAGAATTTTTAGCTAAATTAATTGTTCCCTTTTTACTTGCTAAAACTATTCCTTTAGTAGCTTCTTTAATACTTACTTCTGTCGTAGCGCGATAAACTTTGCCATTTTCAAGAGTTTCAACAAAAACAGTTACTTTACCTTTTTTCTTAGGACTAATAATTACATAACCATCTTTAACATAACAAGTAGCAATTTTAGCATCACTAGTTGAACAAGAAAACTTTTTTGGATTAATATTTTGATATTTGAATTTTAATTTTGGTTCAATATCACCAAGATTAATAGTTAAACTTTTTAAAGTAAAGGTTAAATCTTTATTCAAAACAATTTCTTTATTATTCTCAGTATCGTTATCAATAATAACGTGGCCTTCACTAGTAAACATTTTACCAATTCGGCCCCAAAAATTAGAAGTACAACTAGTAATTAATAAAAGAAGCAAAATAATAATGATAACCATTACCACTATTCTAATTATTGTCTTTTTTTTATCACTTTCTTCATCTCTTATTTGATTTTTCATTGTTGATGTACTCCTTTCAATTTTAAGTTTAATCCCCACCTAAATTTAAGAATTACAAATAATTCTTAAATTTAGGTGGAAGTTAAAATAACTTCCTAAGTATTAATTATTTAACTGTAGCAGCTAAATTTGATTGAGTAGCTGTAACTTTAACAGTTAATTTAACTTGAGCAGTTCCTGCTGTACCTAATGTTGTATCATCTTCATGAACTGTATCAGTATCAGCTACAGTAGTATATTGATCAAATTTCCATTCCCAACCAATTTTATGACCTTGCATAGTTGCTGTTGGGGCATATACTTCATCTTTATATAAATCTGTAAGAGCAGCTTTTAATGCATCAAAATCTCCTACTTCAGTTCCATCTAAAGAATAAGTAATATTTTTAATGTTGTCAAAACTTTTATCTGCTCCATCAACAATTTCTACTGCTAATGTATAATTTGTTTCGTTACCTGTATTACTTAAAGTAAATGAATATTCACCTTTTGTTCCTGGAGCTACTACTTTTTCAGTAGATTGAACAATTGTTTCTTCTCCAGCAGTACCTGTTGCTTTAGTACCACCTACAATGTAAGAACTTGCAAATAAATCAACTGTATTTGTAGCATTAACAGCCCATTTAGCAACTCTAGCTTCATCAGCTGATTCAGCACTTGTAGTATATTTAGCATATGTTCCACTTACTGAAGATGCAGTAATAACAACAGCCATAACTAAAGCTATAAAAGCAGTCATTTTCTTTTTCATTGTTTCACCTCCTTTATAATGAATTTTGTAATGCATAACTAGTTATGCATAGGAATTTAAAAAATTCCTATAATCTATGTAAACGCCTAAAAGGCAGTTTACCCAATATTATTTAAGCCTTTTTATTTGGCTTTTTTTGATTCTTAGATGTTTTTTTATTTTCTGCTTCTTCTTTTTCTTGTTGTTCTTTCATTCTTTTATACTCTAAGAATTCTAATTTTTCAATTTCTTTTTGCTTTTTGTTAGAGATTGAAAAACCAATAATAAATATTAATGTAATTCCCATTACAAGAATTAAGACAGTTGTTGGTTCAGACAAACTTGCCATTATAGAACCAACACCAGGGAAATGGAATAAATATATTCCCTCAACATCTTCATACTCAACTAAGTTTTTATCTTGTGAGCTATTGTTATCACCCTTGGTAATAAAGTATTTTACACCATCATTTTCAACTATGTCAATAATTCGGTGTGTAGTTACTGTATTTTCGGCATCTCGAAATGCAATTACATCATCTTTTTTTAATTCGGCAGGATTAATATTTTTAGTTAAAATCATATCCCCTTTATGAATTTCTGGTTCCATGGATCCTGATAAAACAATAAAAGGTTTAAAGCCAAACACACTTGGTACTTCATCTTTATTAGTTTTTGCTTGATACATGATGCATAAATTCATAATTAATATTGGAACTAAAATAATTGTTCCTACTAACAACAACCAATTACTAGGTTGTTGATACCACTTCTTTTTATTCTTCATTATTTACCACCATTACTTTTATTTTTAGGAGTAAGTGTTAATTTTAATTGTAATTCTTCTGATTCTAAAAATTTATCAAATAATTCAGCATTATTCATCATTGCCAAATCATCTGCTGTAAGTTCTTGTTCAGAATAAATTACTGTATTATGATAACCACAATCTAAACAATCTTCAGTACGACCTGTAGCACTTTCGTTTACTACAAAGCTATTTGGATCATGTCCATGATCTTCATTATCTAATTGAATGCCGCACTCATTACAACTTACTACATAACGCCAACAAACAGTTGCTGAACCAACATTTTGCCAGTCTTTCCTAACATTAGTATGTTGACATACTAATTCTTCTTCTTTTGTTTGACCACAGCCATCGTTTTCACAAGCATAAATTATCTTATTACCAGAAGGAGTTCCAGCATCCCAATTATGTTTTTGATTATAATTACTGCCACATGCACAAGCAAGATGTTCATGATCAATTGTTGAAGTCATTTGATAATTATGATTGTGATCTCTAACATTTAATCTTTCATCGCAACCTTTACAGCCGTTATACTCAATAATTTTACCATTAACAGTGTCATAATGAATTATACCATCAGATTCATGTTGATGAACAGGATTATATGGTCTTGTTTCAAACTTACCACAATGGCAATATCTAATTTCTTCATTGGGATTATTAGGATTTATCATCCATTCAGTAAATTTATGAACATGTTCTTTAATATTCATCGGTTGGCCACAACCAAGGCAGATGTTATATTCGCAGAATACTCCTTTAATCATTCCATAATGAGTTTTATCATCAGAAACATGTTGATGAATTGGCGGTTTATATTGTCTTATTTCATACTCACCACAATCACAATATCTAATTTCTTCATTAGGATTATTAGGATTTATTTGCCAGCTTCCCCACTTATGCGCATGATTTTTAACATTAATTTTTTCACCACATACACTACAAATATTGTATTCACTATATACACCTTTTACATAACCATAATGTATTATTCCATCCGTTTTGTGTTGATGTTTTCTAGTTTCTACATTGCCACATGAACACTCTCTTTCTTCTAATCCTGTTTTTTTATTAAATGTCCATGGTCCATGTTGATGTACATGTTTTTTAACATTAATTTTTTTGCCGCATACACTGCAGATATTGTATTCACTATATACACCTTTTACATAACCATAATGTATTACTCCATCAGTTTTATGTTGATGTTCTCTAGTTTCTACATCACCACATGAACATATTCTTTCTTCTAATCCGGTTTTTTTATTAAATGTCCATGGTCCATGTTGATGTACATGTTCTTTAATATTCATCGGTTTGCCACAACCAAGACAAATATTATATTCGCAGAATACTCCATTAATCATTCCATAATGAGTTTTATCATCAGAAACATGTTTATGAACTGGTGTTGAAGTAGGTTTAACTGTTGGACTTGGTGTTGATGAAGGTGCTGAAGTAGGTTTAACCGTTGGGCTTGGTGTTGAAGTTGGTGTGGGATTAGGAGTAATTGGCGGTTTAGGTATTACAGGAGGTTCAACTGGTCCAATTGGCTGATTTGTTGGACTTGGTGATGCTGTTTGGTTAGGTGATACTGTTGGAATTGGGCTTGGAGTAAGATCATTTTGAGCAATTAAATTTTCAACAATCCCATTAATGTTCGGAATTATTTTGTCCATATTATCCATAATTTCTTTTTCAACATTCTCACTTTTGATATTTTGGACATTTTTTAAGATTTGTTTAGAATTTTCATAGCCTTTTATTATCCCATTTTCTAATTCTGGTGAAATACTTTCTATTCCATATTTATTTTTAAAATTACTAAGATGTTTTTGATAACGAGAATTGTTTTTCGCATCTTCAACAGAACAATGTCCAAGAACTAAAAAACCTATAGCCAAAGCAAAACATGCTATTCCTTCTTTAGTACTCTTTTTTATTTTTTTCAATTTATTTAACATTTACTACCTCAACCCTTTCCTTTAACAAAAGCTTTTTTGTTTGACAAGAAATATTATACACATTTTATACATTATGTCAATAACCATAAATTTCCTAACTATTTTATAATTTAGTAAATAACAATATACTATAATTATACATATTTCGACAGATAATTGTCAAGCTTAGAAAAAAATATATTTTACTTCTACTCTTTCTAAATATTAAAAAAGATCACCGAAGCAATCTTTTTAATATGGTCTTCCATACATTGGATAATAATAACTATAACTATAATTACCATAAGGCATATAAGGATTAAATCCTGGTCCTTGAGGTGCAACATTATAAATTGGTCTTGGTCTTGTTAAACCAACTGCTGCCCCACCTATTAATGCTCCTCCTAAAAATGGTATTAAGCCAAAACGATTATCATTATTACCAAATGTATTCATGGAATAATTATTTGGGTAATACATAAATTTTTTCCTTTCGTTATAATTTATGATAACTTAAGATATTTAAATAATTATAGATACCTATTTATATAGTAGAAATTGACCAGAATATATTTCTTTAATATCACTCATCTTCTCAAAATCTTTAGGTTCAATAAAATAACTACTTTTATTAAATCGATAAATTTCAGAATCTTCTAATAATTTAGCTACAAAATAACTGCAGACATACTTATTTTTAAAACTAACAGGTAAACGAAAAAATCTTAAAAAAATACCTAAAAAATCATATTTAAATAATTCAGAATGATTTTTAAAATATTTAATTTTCTTTTTAATACGTTTTAATTGTTTTTTAGTAATCGACAATTCATATATTCGACATTTAGTATTTTTAAATTTTTCAAAAAATTTGCCATTCTTATGCTCTTCAACAAAACCACAATCGATAAAAGAATTGTACCTTTTACGACCGAAACTATAAGTAATATTACAATCACGATCAAAAGATATAGCAATGTGGCTATAATCGTATTGAGTAGCTAATTTTATTAAACGAGCTGGTAATGTATATGTTTGAAGTTGTAAAATATATAATTTACAGTCTTTTTTCATAAAAATTCCCTCTTTAATTGTACAACATTAATTTAATTATAATATATTTTATTTTAGATAACAATTAATTTTTAGAACAATTGATTATAAAAAAAATTCTTTATGGTATAATAATGGTTGTTAAGGAAAGATATGGGTAGTAAATAAATGAAGAATGAAATAAAAGGATTAAGTAGTATTGAAGCTAAAAAATTATATGAAGAAGGAATGAATAATCACCCTATTGAAGCCCCTTCTAAAACTATTAAAAAAATAATTAAAGATAATGTTTGTACATATTTTAATGGAGTTTTTTTAATAATTTCAATTTTATTAATTTTAGTTGGTTCAATAAGAAATTTAACTTTTTTACCAATCATTATTGCTAATACTTTAATTGGTATTGTTCAAGAAATTCGATCTAAAAAAACTATTGATAAATTAACTATGTTAAATACTCCTAAAGCTTTAGTTATAAGAGATGGAGAAACTTTTGAAATTCCTATCGAAGAATTAGTTTTAAATGATATTGTAAAATTTAAAAGTGGAAATCAAATATGTGCCGATGCTAAAATAATAAAAGGTCAAGTGTGTGTTAATGAATCGTTACTTACAGGAGAAGAAGATGAAATAATTAAAGAGGAAAATGCTTTCTTATTATCAGGAAGCTATATAGTTTCGGGTGAATGTCTAGCTCAGTTACAAAAAGTAGGTGCTGAGTCTTATATTTCAAAATTAACTTTAGAAGCTAAGACAATGCACAAAGAAGAACAATCAGAAATAATTAAATCTTTAAATAAAGTTGTTCGACTAGCGGGAGTTGTTATTTTACCAATTGGTTTAACTTTATTTATTCAACAATATATTTTACAACATGAAACTTTAAGAGTTTCTATAGAAGCAATGGTAGCTTCTGTAATTGGAATGATACCTGAAGGTTTATTTTTATTAGCTAGTGTAACCTTGGCAATTAGTGCAATGAAACTGGCTAAAAATAAAGTTTTACTTCATGATATGAAATCGATTGAAATGTTAGCCAGAGTTGATGTGCTATGTGTCGATAAAACTGGAACAATTACTGATGGTTCAATGAAAGTTGAAAATGTGGAAATATTAAATAAAAATATTCAAAATGATATTTATAGTTTAATAAGTGATTTTTGCTTAGAACAAAATACTGATAATTCAACAATGTTAGCGTTGAAAGAACACTTTACAACTTTTGGAAATAGAAAAATTGAATCGGTTTTTGGTTTTTCTTCGGAGTATAAATATAGTGGTGTTAATTTTTTGGATAGTTCATATATTTTGGGAGCTCCAGAATTTGTTTTAAATAATTATAATAAATATGAAGAAAAATTACAAAATTATGCCAAAAAAGGATTAAGAGTTTTAGTTTTTGGGAAATATAGTGATAAAGTTAATGGTAAAAAATTAACAGGAGATGTTACCCCTTATGCTTTTATAACTCTTTCTAATCCTATTCGTAAAAATGCTAAAGAAACTTTTAAATATTTTAAAGACCAAAGTGTAGATATTAAAGTTATTTCGGGTGATAATCCCATAACTGTTTCAGTAATTGCGGGAGAAGCGGGAATAAAAGGTGCTAAAGAATATATTGACGCAAGAACTTTAACTAGTGATGATGCGATTGAAAAAGCAATATTAAAATATACAGTTTTTGGACGTGTAACACCAGAACAAAAAAGAAAATTTATAACTGCCCTACAAAAAAATGGAAAAACTGTGGCCATGACAGGTGATGGCGTTAATGATGTTTTAGCTTTAAAAAAAGCCGATTGTGGAATTGCTATGGCATCAGGAAGCGAAGCAGCAATGCAAGTAGCAGAATTAGTTTTATTAGAATCTGACTTTTCAAAAATGCCAGAAATTGTACAAGAAGGAAGACAAGTTGTTAATAATTTAGAACGTTCTGGGAGTCTTTTCTTAGTAAAAAATATATTTTCATTCTTAATTTCTTTACTCGCAATTTTATTTTCTGTTAAATATCCTTTACAACCTTCACAAATATCTTTAATTAGTATGTTTACTATTGGTATACCTGCTTTCTTTTTATCACAAGTACCTAATCAATCTTTAATTAGAGGTAATTTTTTAAAAAATATTTTATTTCGGGCGATACCTGGTGGTCTAGTTGGAACAGTTATAGTCGCAGTTATGGTTGTCTTTGGAACTATTTTTGAAGCTAGTAGTAGTGATATTTCAACTGCCTCTACTATCCTTCTAGCAATTATTGGTTTAATGGTATTACATAATATCAGTAAACCGATGGATAAATACAAATGGGCTATTTGGAGTTTTTGTGCAATTGGCTTATTAACAGCAATCATTTTCTTTAAAGATTTATTTGGTATTGCAGAAAATATGTCCATTCAAGGTACTTTGTTGTGTATAAATTTTATTTTAATTTCCGAAGTATTTTTAAGATATTTAACAAATATATTTGATTTTACAAAAAGCATTGTGGCAAAACATAAGAAATCATTGTAATTAATATTTAATAAATTTCCTTAACAAATACATAATATCATAAAAACGACTTGTAAAAAAGTCGTTTTCTATTGCTACTCTAAAAATTCGAGTTTCCTATCAATTTGGTGGCGATGATGTAGAGGTCTACAACTTTTTTGACAAATATTTTATATATGAATCAATCTATATTTATTTTAACACATACATTGTATTTTTTCCATTACCAATCATGATTATTAATTCTTTTTCACACATATTATTTAGTATATTTTTTGCTCTAGTAGATGAAATATCTAATAATTGTTCTACTATATTTCTATTAATCTTGCTATTTTTATTTAAATATTCAATTATTTTTTCTTCTTGAGTTAAATTAGATGGTAACACTTTTTCGCTATTTTCTGAATAATTAACATTATATAATGTTACATTAAATGCATTATCTGTGTCAACAAATACTGGCTTTTTATCAAAATCATTATATGATTCTATTATTCTGCCTATACCTGTCCCAAAACTTTCTACATATTTCAACCTATAAAATATATTAGCTAAATTAGGATTTCTGCTTTCAGATATTCCTAAATATAAGTCATTTAAACTCAAACCTTTAACAATTCCACCTAATGATGTAATCTCAAAATGATTATCATATAATGAAATCAATATGCTTCCCTTATAATTATAATCTCTATGTATAATCGCATTTAATAATGCTTCTCTTAAAGCATATTCGGGATAATCCTTTGTATCTATTCGCTCTAATCCAATAATCTTGCCTTTAGTTTTATTAAATAATTCCAAGTATTCGAATACATCATTTACTTGTTTTAAAACTGAACCATTAAATTCTTTTCTATCCTTAAACTCTAATTTATTTGTTCCATTATAAATTGCACATTTTATTGAATAAGAACATTCGTCTGATAGAAGTAAACCTAAATTTGTATATTGACCATTCAAATTAATAATATTTAAACTCTTTAATTTATTATCATCCAATTTAATGCTATGTTTATTAAATATACTATTAAGAGTTTCAAAATTTAGATTTTGATTTTGTGAAATTAGTGTTTCAAAAGAATCTCCTTGATTTTCAATCAACATTTTCTTTATTACTTCTTCACTAGCAGGAGCACTAGTGTTACCATATCTTAAATATACTCCTGATGACTTAATTCCTTTTTCAGTTAAATAATAAGGTTTATTAGGCGCTTCCATAACATTAATTTCTATTATATCTTTATCATTTATGTTTATTAAATTAACTGAAGTATACAGTGTTAAATCACTTTTAATTCCTTCTCTTATCATTCCAGAAAGAGATTCTAAATCTTCTTTAAAATTTTTCAGACCAATAATATTTCCATCATCATCAATACCAATGTATATTTTTCCACCCTTAGTATTTGCAAAAGCAATAATTTCCTTTTTAATATCTTTTGTTAATTCAATTTTTAATTCAGTGTACTCATCTTCAACATACATTTATATCACCTCAATTATAGTATATACAAAATAAAAAATATTATCAACGCATTCGGTCACTTTTCGGTCACTTTTCGGTCATTCAAAATATAAAATTAAATATTTTCTTATATTCAAATAAAAAAAACGAACTATAAAGGTTCGAATAAATATCAATCTGGTGGGCGTGGTGGGACTTGAACCCACACAGCCGAAACTATTGGTGTTTGAGACCAACGCGTCTACCTATTCCGCCACACGCCCAAAAAAGATATATTTATTATACCACAATGTGGGATAATAAATCTACAAAATTTCATTATCTGTTTTCTTTTTAAATAAGTCTTCATTATCATTAATGCTCTCTTTAGGATATTCTGGTAAATCATTTAAAGAAGATAAACCAAAACAATCTAAAAAATCTCTGGTAGTTTTATACATATTCGGATGCCCTGGTAAACTACTTTTACCAGCTATCTTTATTAAGTCTTTACTTAATAATTTTTTTATAACATAAACACTACTAATTCCTCTTATCTCATCAACTTCAATTCTAGTTATTGGTTCGTTGTAGGCAATAATAGCTAAAACTTCTAATTGTGCTTGTGACAACTCTTCTTTCTTAGTTGTAACTAATTTTTGATAAAATTCTTTATGTTCTTTTTTGGTTGTTAATTTAAAACGATTAGCTAAAAAACTTATTTTAATTCCACGATCAGCACTTTCATAAATCTGTTTCAATGCTGTTAGCAAATTTTTAGCTTCTGTTTCAGATATTTCTAATATCTTAGTAATATCTTCAATAGTAACACCTTCATCTCCAACAACAAATAACAACCCTTCTAAAACTCCTAATAAATTCATAAAACATCCTGACTTTCTATAATAATTGTGCTAAATACATTATCTTGCTTAAGTTGTATCTCTTTATTTTTACTCATATCTAAAAGTGATAATAATGTTACAACAATGCTTTCTCGAGTCATAATATCAAATAATTCATGAAATTCAACTCTTTTTTTAGCTTTTAAAAAATTTCTAATTTCATTTATTCGTTCTTTAACACTATACTCTTTTCTCGTAACTTTAGTATTAATTGGTTTTTTAAAATTCATGCGTCTTTGCATTTCTAAAAAAGCATTTAATAAATCATTAATTGTTACATCACTATTAATGACTTTTTCACTTTCAACAAAATCTTTCAAATTTTCAGGCATTTTGGTAAAATAGTCCATTCTTTTATTTTCTAATTCCCGGAAATTATCAGTTAATTCTTTATAACGCTCGTATTCAATTAATTTATTACGTAAATCTTCTTCGCTTACAATACCAAATTCAGTTTCTTCCGTCGTTTCTTCTTCATCACATTTATTAATTAACATTTTACTTTTTAAATGAATTAGTTCTGATGCTAATACAAGATATTCACTACTACTATCAATATCATATTTATCAAGACTATTAATAAATTCAATATATTGATTAATAATATTAGCAATATTTACTTTATAAATATCCATTTTGGAAACTTTAACTAAATGCAATAATAAGTCAAAAGGTCCATCAAAATCTTCAATGTGTAAATTCATAAAATCCCCCTAATTTAGTTATTTACAAGTAAACCCATAAGTTTTCATTTCAAAATCAATTACTTTTGGTTCTTCTTTATAACTATAATAATAGCGACTGTCTAAATTATTAATATTAGCACTTGTCAAATTAATAGATATTACTGCTGTATAACCATTACTATTTCCATTAAATGTTGCTGATATTCCACTCATATTATTATAAGAAGGTATTTTATTTTGATATAAATTATATTGTTCTTGATAATTTTGGTCTAGCGGATTACTATTACTAATAGTATGCGTTATTTGACGTAATTCGTCATTTTGGAAAGTATAAACAATATTTTCTATACCTTTAACACAAGTTAATTGACTACTTAAATTATCATCTTTATTCAAATTAATATTTGGATAATCTTCCTTATTTTTTTCGGTTAAGACAATATAATTAATAGTATTTTTAACATCAAAGGAAAAACTCTTCTTTCCTTTTGAAGCAATAGTGCCTATATCAATTTTAAATCTTTCTAGTAAAGTTTTATTAGTATTATAAGTTTCAATATAAAAATTTCTATTACTATAATTTATATTAGTACTACCATTATTAGTTAAATCAAAAGTTAATAAATTATTTTGATTTTGAAAATTATTTAATACTAAATCTTTTTGAGTAATAGTTAAATCTGTATTAAATTCAAAATATTCTAAATCATTATCATTATTATTATTGTTGTCATTATTTGGCTTATCCATGTTATCATTATCTTTATCATTAATATTATCCTTAATAGCGGGAGATGAACTTTTACCAATTAAATCATTAATAAAAACACTTATATCATTAATATAATAAATTACTAAAATGAATACAATAAATATAAAAATTACGCGTCCTAAATTACTCTTTTTCTTATAAACATTTCCAATTACCTGCGGTTTTAATTCAATATTTTCTAAAACGACATTATTTTTTCCTTTATTTTTTCCCATTTTAATTCACCCTTATTATACTTTAATTATTATATCATAAATTAAATAAATATCCTAACATTTATCATCTTTTGAACAAGATTCTTCATAGTTTTTGCTTTTAATAACTTCTTTAATAACTTTTTCTAATTCCTCTTCTTCACTAGATGAAAGTTTATCATAAGCACTTTTTTGTGACTTAAGTGTACTAACATGCACTTTTTTAACTACTCCATCTTTGACACTAACAATTGTGGGAGCATATAATCTTTTTTCTTTTGTATCAAAAGTGTTACCCTCAGCATCTTCTAAAACAAATTTTTCTAAATTTTTATCTAATAGTTTTAATATTTGATAATATTCTTTAGTTCCTTCTTTAGTCTTTTTTAACTTTCCTTCTTCCAAAGCAAAAGCAGAACGAATATCTTGAATATTTAAATAATATATTGGTTCTTCAAGTTCTTCTGCCACTTTCGTTAATGAAGTTATTAAACTCCGGCACCACGGACAACTAGGATAACCAAAATAAATAATACCTGTTTTACTTTTTAATAATTCAATTATTTTTTGCGGTGTGGCATAAATAACTGTATTTTTTTCACCAATTGTAACTGTGGGATAAACTTTTCCATCTTTATTAGTTTGATCATTTAATTCCATATATTCATTTCGAAATTTAATAGCATCAGTAATTGTTTTGGCATTATTATCTCGAAGAGCTAGAATGCATGCTATTAAAACTGCGATTGTTAAAACAATTAAAACACCTAAAATAATTTTATTTCTTTTTTCCATTTGTGTACCACCTTAATGTCTATAAAAAATATAACATAAAAAAAAAGATAAGTAAATAAATATATATTATTATCTTTTTATAAAATACTTGATTTAATCTTTTATTTTAGGTAAAGCTTTATATGCTTTTTGATTTTCTTTAGTATAACCAATTAAAATGTTTTTGTTTTTGTCATGTAATTTTTCTAATATTTTTTCAAGAGTTTTATCATCAAAATTACTAGCAATTGAAATACTCTTTTTATTTTTCTTAAATGCAAGTAGTGTTTTACCAATAGTAATGCCATTTTGTTTTCTAGTTAATTTATATGACCAATAAATATCTTCATAAGGTGTTACTTCTAAACCATTAACATTTGATATGACATATTTATCTGTAAAATATATATTAGCATTTTTAAATTCATCAACATCCTTAGCCATTAAAGCAGTTCTGATGATTTCTTCACCATATTTATCACAAGCTTTTTTCAATTTTCGTTTTTGATTAATATAACCACCTAAGTTAATAATTGTAAATATTCCTAATAAAACATCAACTAATACTACAATAATCATAACTTCACTTTTTGGAGTTCTTGCAGTATCTAAATAAGTTTTACCAAAATAATCTTCAAAGTTCGCATAAGTTAAGAAATTTTCTTTTACTTCTTCATTATAAGCTGAAATAGCTAATCTTTTCATTTCACTTGGAATAGATTTAGTTGTTCCATCAACTTCAAACTCAAATTTATTTTTGTCTTCTTCACTTAAAGCATCATATTCTTTTTCAATTTTCTCATATAAACGATTATTTAAATGTAAGATAAACATAAAATTATCTTTATCAAATACTATATAGTATTTTTCTTTTCTGCCATCACTAGTTTTCTCTGCAAATAAGTATGGAAAACTATTAAATTTTAAATTAACATATTTTTCAGATACATCTTTACCATCATCAAATAATGTTTGATAATTAACTAACTCTTTTTCTTGCTTTTTAATTACATAACTCCCGACTAAATAACTTCCAGCCATTAACACTACTAAAACCAAGCTAATAATTAAACTTTTTTTAGATACTGTTAAAATATTATCTTTTTCCACTTCACATCACCTCTATAAATTTACTAATATAATTGTACATTTATAACTAAAAATTTGCAAGACAAAAATAAAAAAAAGCATTCTTTTAAGAATACTTTTAGATTAATCAAAAGATTCAACTGGATTACAACCAAATTCACTTACATTCATTTTAACAACAACTTGTTTACCAGCTAATTTTAATTGATCAGTTGTTGTATTATTAATGCTGACTTGAGCACTAATGGTTTCTATAGCATTTTCAGCAGTAGCTTTTGTAATTTTATAAGTAACAGGAATTGAAATTTCACCATCAGTGGCATCTGCTAATGTTTTTAAATCATATTCAGTTGTTCCAATAGTTACATTGGCACTTGGAATTAAAGTTACTTTACCATCACCAACAACTAATTCATCTTTCATTGTTCCGCTTAAAGCAATTTTTAAATTACTAGTACATAAATATTTACTACCAATTTCACCATTACTTACTTCAGCTTGAGTTATAACGTGTGATTTAGCTGTTTCTTCATAATTTTTGTCAGTTTCTTTAGCAGCATAATATGTTTTACCTTGATTAGCCATATTCATATCTGTAGCGGCTAGATTAATATGTAAATCTTGAGTTGGATTAGTTAGTAGCGTTCCACCTAAACTTTCTGCTTCACCAGTAACAGTGGTTTCAGTAGTATTATCATTACTTGTTATACTATAAAATGCAAATGTTGCTCCCACGACAGCGGCAAGTAAAGTTGCAATACCAATTATTGTTAAAATAATTGTCATGTTCTTATTTTTGTTTTCATTTTCGTTTTCCATTTTCTATAATCTCCTTCTTTATGGTGCCCTAAAACTACAATAGCACACTTCTATTCTTTTTCATTATACCGATTATATAAAGGAAAATTTATGGTATCAAATGTCGTGTGTAAAGTTGGTAATATTTATTTTAATTTTTTGGTTTTAACAGCTGTTCCATAAGCAATAATTTCGGCAGCGCCATTCATTACTTGCGAAGAACCATACCGAATATTGATAATAGCATCTGCTCCTAAATTAGTCGCTTCATCAACCATTCTTTTAGTAGCCATACTTCTAGCTTGACAAATCATTTCTGTGTAGCTACCAATTTCGCCACCTACAATAGTTTTCATTCCTGCCATAAAATCTTTACCAATGTTTTTAGATTGAACTATTTGCCCTTTAACAATTCCTAAAACTTCTGTTATTTCTTCACCAGGAAGATAGTCAATATTTACTAGCTTCATCTTCTTCACCTCCATTTATCTCTTTAATCCGAAGAATTAAATTGTAAATAATGCCAATGACTGGTAATAAAAGTATAGTTATAATAAATATGTATATTACCCATGGTATTTTACTATTCTCAGTTATTTGAAAATAAGAAAGAATACTAATTAAAAATAGAAAAAATAAACCAAATACACAACTTGATAGTACTGCCCCACGAATTTTTTTAGCTTTATTTGTTTTAACATCCCGCATTGTAAATCCCTCCTTGTTTAGTGTATTCATTACTTCAATATGTTTAGTTAAATCAATATTGGCAAAAGTTTCTGCACTCTTAGAAATTTCATAACACATATTTTTGACTTTTTCATAATTCTTGGTAGCATTATCAATTTTTTGAATACGATCTATCATACAATCTTTTAATGATAATTGATTAGTATTTAATAATTGTAATTCCCGAATAGGTACTCCTAATTCTCTTAGAAATTTAATTACTTTTAACTTTTCAATATCTTTTTTTTCATAAATTCGATATTTATTATTAACATCTCTTTTAGGAGTTAATAAACCATTTTCTTCATAAAAACGAATGCTTTTTTTTGATAAGCCAACTTTGTGCTCAACTTCATTAATAAACAATACCTTCACTCCTTTCACAGTTTTTAAGTATAGACTATGCCCTTAGGTTAAAGTCAAGTAATTTTTATGATATTTTAAAAGAGAGGTTTATTTACTCTCTTTAAACATACTATTATTTTAATTAAACAAGATTTTTAATTTACCAAGATTGTTTTCAAAATAGTATAAAGCTAACTCTTTTTCACCATCCATAAATAAGACATAACCAGCAATTTTTAAAGATATAATATTGCCATTTTTTATTTTGGAATAATTATCATTTGCTGGAAGAATTAAAACATTTAAAACATCAGTTAAACTTAACTCTTGATAATTGTTATTAGCAATGCTTTCCAATGAATTAGCATCTTTAATCTGAAAATTTCCTTGCCTAATTCTTTCTAAATCACTCATACAACCACATATATTTAATTTTTCACAAATACTTGCAATAAGACTTCTGATATATGTTCCTTTACTCACAACTGCCCGAAATTTAATTAAATCATCATGGTATTCTATTAATTCGATTTTCTTAATATAAGTCTCACGATTAGGAAGTTTTACTTCTTCATTATTACGAGCATACTCATAAAGTCTTTTACCGTTGATACGTATTGCAGAATACAAGGGAACTTCACTATTAAATACTCCAACAAAACTATTTAAAACTTCCTTTATAGTTTTTAGTTCTAGTAATGGAACATTTTTAGTTTCTAAAATATTACCAGTAATATCTAAAGTATCTGTTTTAATTCCTAGTTTAATTGTAGCAATATATTCTTTATCATAACTGGTTATCAAATCAACTAATTTAGTATATTTACCAATAAGACATACTAGAACGCCTGATGCTAGAGGATCAAGAGTTCCGGTATGTCCAATTTTTTGTGTATTAAATATTTTACATAATTTATTGACAACATCTCTGCTAGTTAAACCTTTTTCTTTGTTAACAATGATTATTTTATTCATTTTAATCACTTAAATTTTTATGCATAATATAAGCAAATTCTTCCGTATTATCTGGTATATCAATACTATCTTCACTAAATCCTAAATCATCAGCTCTTATTAGTAAAGTTGGTTCTCGTAAAGGAACTTCTAAATACATTTTTTGAATATTTAATGATTTTAAATATTCAATTATATAGCTTACACCATTTTTCCAAATTTCTTTTTTCAGTTCTTTTTCTGCAACAACAACTATATCTTTTAATTTAACTTGCGTTTTATTTAACCATTGTAAAATTGCGGAACCTAGTAAATTATTTGCACTATCTTTTATTAAAACCATTTTAATTTGAGGATCTTTTTCTACCCCCCTTATGGTATCAATAGCTTTACAATAATTCTTAGCAACTTTTAAAATACTAAAATCATTTTTAATAATATTAGTTTCTGTTTTAGCTAATGCGATAAAATAATCAAAAATATCGGCACCATACATATTAATATAAAGATTTCGATAAGCTTCAATTAAAAACTCCATTTCATCTTTAGTTAAATCTAATTTTTCTACTACTTCAAAAAATACTTCTTTTGACATACACCCTCCTTATTCTGCATGTATTTTATTAATAATACTTTCTATTTTAGTTGCATAAAGAATTGTTTCATCATAAGAAAAATGTAATTCAGGAATGTTGCGAACCTTTAAAACTTTAGCTAAGCATCCTCTTAAATAAGGGGCTGCTTCATTCATTTCTTTTTCTAAAGTTGAATGTTCCATATCACTTATACTAGTAAAAAATATTTTGGCATAACTTAAATCTTTACTAAGTGATACATCTGTTAGGGTAATTGTTTTCATTAATTTATCATCTGTTTCATTATTAATAATACTACTTAAATATTTTAATATATCACTTTCAATGCGATCAATCTTATAATTAGCCATTTTTAACCTCGACTAATTCATAAGCTTCAATGATATCGCCTTCTTTAATGTCATTATAAGTTTCTAAAGTAATACCACACTCAAAACCTTTTTTCATTTCTTTAACACTATCTTGACCTTTTTGTAAAGATGATATTTTATCTTCGGCAATAATTATTCCATCTCTGATTAATCTAATATTTGTATTATTTTTAATAACTCCATCTGTAATATAACAACCAGCAATATTGCCAATTTTAGAAAACTTAAATATTTTACGAATTTCAGCATTTCCCATTACTTTTTCTTCATATTCGGGATCTAGCATACCATTAATTGCCAATTCCATTTCTTCAACTAATTTATAAATAATTGTATATAATCTAATATCAACATTGTATTCTTTAGCAATTTCTTTAGTTATATTATTAGGTACAACATTGAACCCAATAATAATTGCATTTGAGGCATTAGCTAGGACAACATCACTTTCAGTAATAGTTCCTATTCCACTACGAATTACTTTTACAACAACATCTTTAATATTAATCTTTTCTAAAGCATTACGAACTGCTTCTTCGCTTCCTCTAACATCAGCTTTTAAAACAACATTGACTTCTTTTTTACCACTTTCAATTTGTTTAAATAAATCATCTAATGAAACAACATTTTGTTTATATTTAGAGATATTAATATTTTTCCGTTTATTAGCAATTTCTTTAGCTTTACTTTCTGTTTCAAAAGCCATGAATTTATCACCTGCTGATGGATTTTCACTAATTCCGGTAACTTCTACTGGTGTTGAAGGTCCAGCTTCAACTATTGGTTCACCTAAATCGTTTTTCATAGTTCTAATTTTTCCAAAGAATTCACCAACTACAACTGGATCTCCGATTCTTAATGTACCATTTTGAATAATAAATGAGGCAATTCCACCAATATTTTTATCAAGCTTAGATTCAATAACTGACCCAGTCGCATAACGATTAGGATTTGCTTTATATTCATTTACTTCGGCAATAGTTTCAATTGTTTCTAGTAATAAATCGATACCTTCTCCTGTATGAGCAGAAATATTAATAAATGGAACATCGCCACCCCAAGCTTCTGGTGTAATGCCATTTTGAGACATTTCTGTTAGGATTTTTTCGGGATTAGCTTCTGGTTTATCAATTTTATTTACTGCAACAATAATTGGCACATTAGCACTTTTAGCATGATCAATTGCTTCTTTAGTTTGTGGCATAACACCATCATCTGCCGCAACAATGATAATAACAATATCTGTAACACTAGCTCCTCTAGCACGCATTTCAGTAAAAGCTGCATGGCCTGGAGTATCGATAAAAGTTATTTTATTATTGTTATGTTCAATTTGATAAGCCCCAATATGTTGGGTAATTCCACCAAATTCACCTTCCACAACATGAGAATTACGAATATAATCTAAAAGCGTTGTTTTACCATGATCAACATGACCCATAATTGTAACAATTGGTGGTCTTTTTATTAAATCTTCTTCTTTATCAATTATTTCATATTCTTCAAAATTAGCTAAATCTTGAGTTTCTTCTTTCTTTAAAGTTTTCTTATAATCTAAAACTACGATTTCAGCATTATCAAAATCAATTGGATCATTTAGAGCTAACATTAATCCAAGTGACATTAATTTTTTAATAATATCTGTACCACTAACATTTAAACTACTAGCAAGTTCTGAAACACTCATACCTTGTTTGTATAAAATTATATCTTCATTACTATTATTAGTCATTAATTTTTCTTTATGTTTGTACATTTCTTTTTTAAGAATTTTATAATTTTCTTTATTTTCTTTACTACTATCTTTTTTCTTTAATTTTTGTTTCTTATTAGTATTTGTTTCTATAATATTATTACTTTCCATAATATCCATAGCAATATTTTCTACTAATTCATCTTCATCATATGTAATTTCTGCATCTGTACTGATTAAATTTAAAGTATTATCTAACATAATGATATCATCATCAATTAAAGTATCATCTCCATTACTAACCTTTATTCCTAGTTCAGCACACTTCTTTAATACTTCTGCGACTGATAAATTGATATCTTTTGCATATTCTTTAACGCTCATTTAATCGGCTCCTTTCTTATTTTACAATGTCTTTTAATTGTTCAAATATCTCACTTTCAATTGGGACTTCTAAAACTCTTTCTATTATTTTATTTTTTTCACACTTTTCAATTACTGCTAAATCTTTTTTTAAATAAGCTCCACGACCATTCGCTTTGCCAGTTAAATCTACTATTACACGACCTTCGGGAGTTCTAACAACTCTTATTAAATCTTTTTTTTCACACTTTTCTCTTGTTACAACACAAGAACGCATTGGAATTTTTTTATTCTTCACCATTTCTTTTGTTTCCTTCAGCATTGATTTGAGATAATGTCTTAATTTCTAAATGATATTTAGTTAATTTACTAGCTAATCTAATATTACTTCCTTTTTTACCAATGGCTAAACTTAAATTATCATCTGTAACAATAGCTAAAGCTTCTTTTTTCATTTCATCTGTAATATTGACAATAACATTTTTAGCTGGTTCTAAAGCATTAGCAATAAATACATTAGGATCTTCATCATATAAAATTAAATCTATTCTTTCGCCATTTAATTCTTTTAAAATATTAGCAATTCGGCTTCCTTTTTCACCAATACAAGCTCCTTTGGCATCAATTCGATCATTAGTAGAATAAACCGCTACTTTACTTCTGTTACCAGCATCTCTTGCTACTCCATACATTAAAACTGATCCATCTTGAAGTTCTGGAATAAATGACTCAAATAATCTTTTAACAAAACCATAGTGTTTTCTGGAAGTCATTATTACAGGACCTTTAGTTCCATTTTCAACTTTAGTAATATAAACACGGATATTTGAACCCATTTTAATAGTTTCTCCAGGAATAATTTCACTTTTTGGTAAAATACCTCTTGTTCTTCCTAAATCAATATAGTAATTTCTTTGGTCTTCCATTGCTACCATACCTAGCATTAATTCAAATTCTTTGTCAGCAAATTCTTCAATAATGCTATTTTTTTCAGCTTCTCTTATTTTTTGAGTTACTATTTGTTTAGCAGTACCAGCAGCAACCCGCCCAAAGTCCTTTGGAGTAACCTCTTTTTCAATTGTATCGCCAACTTTGGCAGTCGGATCAATTTTTAGAGCGTCCTCTATTAAAATTTGAGCATCAAGATTAATCTCTGGAGGAATGTCAATAATGTTACCTTCTTCATCAGTAGTTTCTGTTCCTTCATCAATTTCATCTACAACTACTAAATATGAAAACACTTTAATTTCACCAGTTTCTCTGTTAATATCAACTCGAACATTGGTTTTGGAATCAAAATTTTTCTTATAAGCTGTTTGTAGTGCTAAACTCATTGCTTCAAATACAATATCCGAACTAATATTTTTCTCTTTTACAATATTATCTAATGCTTTTATAAATGCTTTACTATCCATTTTTTAATTACCTCTTTCCTTACTAATAACATCTAAAATATATGAATCATCACAAATATCATATTCATCGACAATTGGATTAATAATATCAGTTGCCGCAACAATACTATCTAAATCCATACCACCTATACGATCTAAAACAATTGTTAAAAATGTATAATTGCCTTTTTTCTCTGTATAAATATCGTCAACTAATATTTCGTCTTTTAATAAAACTTCTGTAAGTCGCTTTTTTAAATCTGTAATATCTTTCATACCCACCTCACTCTAATTAATAATAAAAGTGGGAATTTTCTGTCCCACTTCGTTTCTGTATATTAATTATATCAAATTATTTTCTTATCGACAAGTTTTTTATTCTTATTTCTAAAATTAATTATTTAAGTAAACCATTTTGGATTAATTTAGTTTCATTAACGACAATAAAGGCACTGTGATCATAATGTTTAACAACATTAGTTAATTCTTTTAATTTATTATTATTAACTTGAATATATAACATATCTTTATTATCGCCTTCATAAGAATCTTTTAATTCAATTATGGAAATAGCATAACCAAGACTACGAAGTTTCTTAATTAATTTAGTACTATTTTCCTTAACAATTATTTGAACACCAACTACTCCTTTAATTAATTTATTGGACAAAATAGAGCCAATAAAAGTACCAAAGGCATAACCGCCAGCATACGAAATAGCAATTAAAATCGCATTGCCATCGACATTTAAAGCTTCTCTTGCTACAGCATACCAAACTAAAACTTCAAAAAATGCTAAAACAAAAGGTTCGATTGTTTTTCCTTTTACAAAAAAAACAGTCCGTAGTGTTCCTAAAGAAACATCAACAATTCTCGCTGCAAATATCTTTAGACAAGTTAATATTATCATAAATCACCTTAATCTAACGTGTAAAAATAATAATACAAATAAGTAAAATAAAGAATAATAGAAAGCCTAATACAAAGCCCCACATTACGGCATCAGATGCTTCTTCTTCTCTTTTTTCTAACTTTTCATTATCAGTGTTATACATTGCACTTTTTATTTTTACTTCTGGTACTTTTTTCTTATTTTTATTTTTCTTTTGTTCTTTTTTTTCTTCAATTAATTCTTTGTTATCTTCCATAGTTATTATTCCTACTTTCTATAAAAATTATACCAAAATATCATTTAAAATAAAGAATAATATAAGCTTTTTAAGTCAAGAAAACGTCAAAGATTCAAGTCTAATTGTGTATTTTTATTTCTGTTTTGTCTTTTTCTTTTTGCATCACTTTTTTTCTTTGCCCTAATTAAAAGTTCAGAAGCTTTACTACTACTATAGTAATCAATATAATTACGAGCTTCTTCTTCATTTAAGAATGTGAAAACAACTTCGGCGATTATTTTAATTAAAGATTTTAAGAGTTTTCTTTTAGGAACTCGGTAGTTTTTAGCCAATTCTAATAAGGCATCTTCTTCTCTTAAAAAAAATTCACAAACTTCTAATCTTATATATGAGGCGTCATTTTCATCTACTTGAAAGAAATCTTCAAATACTTTACTGTTACCTAACTGATGTTTAGGACTGATGTCAAACTTACAACTAATTAGGGATTGATTAAAAAATGCAATTGTATATGCTAAAGCATAAAATTCTTCAATTAAATTTTGAGATTTATAATTATTAATTCTATTTCTTAATATTCCAAAAATTGTAGAATACATACTAGAACGAACAAATTTGGCATAATCTAAATGATTGGAAGGATACTCTTCGGGTTCAAGAATACTTGATAATTTTTCTTCTAACTCTTCAAAATCTAAAATTGTTAGAAGCGTATTAGTTAACCTGCTTTTAACATTTATATCAGCAACATTTTGATTAAATTGCGAAAACTCTTCTAAATCAGTATTAGATTCTAAAAGTTTTAACCAAATTTTAGCTTTTGGTGGAGTTATTTTAGATACTATTTTATTTTCAACTTCTAAAGCAATTTCTAAATAATCAATTTGTTTTAAATATTCTGAACTATTTTTTAAACCATTTTGTTCTAAAGAACATAATTTTCGGAAAATTGTTTTTATAGCACTAGCGGTTCTTATCCAATCATCTAATTCATCAAAATCTTTACTACTAACTTTATATGCCATAAAATCCCCCTCTAACAATAGACTTTATTATAATAAGCTAAATGAAATAAGTCAATAAAAGAATATATTTGAATATAAATAGGCAAAGGCAACTATCAATAAAAAAATATCTCATACATTATGGTAGGAGGTATATATTATGTTATTTGATAACAACGATATTAATTTGGATTTAAATTTTTTAAATTTAGCAGGACTTACTAATTTTGAAGCTATGACTTTAGATAATAACAATAATGTTTTAGATGCAAAAGAAGGATTTTTAAGAGGTAATATGTTTAAAGATGAATATTTACCTTATAAAAATATGACTTATATTAATATTCGACCTAAAAGTGACCGAGAAGCAAAACTATTTAATGTTATGCAATATAGTTTTGCAATTAATGATTTAAACCTTTATTTGGATTTACATCCAGATGATCAAAAAATGCTTAGATTATTAGAAAAAATGCTTAAAGAAGAAGAAAAAGCTAAAAATGAATATATTGAAATGTATGGGCCATTAAGTATAAATGACACTACAGGTGATAAATTTAAATGGATAGATAATCCTTGGTCATGGGAAAATTTAGGAGGTAGTTTATATGTTTAAATATATTAAACACACTAATTATCCAATTGATATTAAAAAGAAAGATTTAAGGATGGCTAAATATTTAATTACTCAATTTGGGGGTGCTAATGGAGAATTGGCAGCAGCAATGCGATACTTTAGTCAAAAATTTACAATGCCTGATGATAAAGGAAGGGCATTACTAAATGATATTTCAACTGAAGAACTAGGTCATTGTGAAATGATTGCTACAATGGTATCACAATTAACTAAAAATGCGACACCAAAAGAGATGGAAGATGCTGGTTTAGGTTCGTATTATACTGATCATAATATTGGTGTTTATCCAATCGATGCATCGGGTGTTCCTTTTACAGCAGCATATTTTGCTGTAACCGCTGATCCTATTGCAGATATTACTGAGGATATGGCTGCCGAACAAAAAGCCAGAGCTGTTTACGAAAATTTAATTGATTTAACTGAAGATGAAGATGTTTTAGCACCACTATTATTTTTAAGGCAACGAGAAATAGTGCATTTTGATCGCTTTAATGAATTATATAAATATTATAAAAAGAAAGGTTATTAAAAAAAGTTATATGAAAAATTTTAAATTTCATATAACTCTTTTTTTATTTTACTTTTTCAAATTCGTAAATATCTAAAAGTTGTTCTAAATCACTAGCTTTAAATTTAGTATCTTTAACTCCATCTAATATATTATTTTCAATTATTTCTCCATTTTGAACATAAATTACCGCAGGAATACTATTTATTTCTTTAATATCTAACTTCTCTTCAACAACATCTAAATAATGATTATTATTTTTCTTTAATTCTGTCAAATTAACATAATAGAAAATATCATTTAATTTATATGTATCGATTAATCTTTTAATTTCTTTTTCTAGATTATAAACATCTTCATCTTCTGTATAACTTAAATAAATGAAATATGATGAAGGAGCTTCCTCTAAAATTTGGCTTAAAGAATCTAAATCTTTAATATCAGATTCAATTGTATTTGTGGTAATTAAATAACTGGTTTTTAATTCTTCTTCTTTTTTGACGTTATACCATGAAAATAAATAAATGGTAATTAGAATAGCACCAACTAAAATTAATAAAGAATATAAATAATTTTGTGGCTTAATTGCTATCTCTTTAGAATTTTCTTTAGGAATTTCTTTTTTTACAACTTTTGGAGGAACTTTACTCGCAACAGTCTTTTTTTTCGCTGCTGTGGCACTGGCACTAGTTTTTTTAGTTACTTTCTTTGGTGTTTTTGGAGAAGTTCTAGTTGTGGTTTTTTTTGTTTCAATATTAGTACTACTTTTTCTTGGACTCATATTAATCTACCCTTTCATACATATTGTATCATATTCCTATTTTTTTGGGAAATTAAATTTTAAAATTGTAAAAAGAATAATAAATTTTACGTCAAATAATTTTTTTAATTAATAAAAATATTATATAAGATAAAAAAATAAAAAAGTCTAGCTATAAGCTAAACTCTTTAAACCTTTATTAAATATAAGTCATGATGGTAAATAGGATTAGTAAAATAACTAAAATTCCTACAATAAACATCCAAATATATTTAAACCAGGTCTTATAATCTATATCTAAATATGATAATCCTACTAATAGGAAAGCACTTGTTGGAACAAATAATCCTGTAAAACCATAAAGGGTTGTAAAGATTACATGAATTATTTCACTGCTTGTTGTATAAACACTTGTGAAATAAGCACCAACTAAATAACCAGATAATCCAAAGTCAATATTAACTGCATTAGAAATTAATGCATCTAAACTAACTAAGTATGGATTAAATGTTTTTACTCCATCAAATATTGTATTAGTAATGGTTGGTAAATATGTACACATATAACCTGCTAACATAATTGTAAAAGCTCCAGTTATAAGTAATGCACTTTTACTTAGCTTTTTGAAACCTTCGCCATAAGCATCAATAATATCATTTAATTTTAAACCACTCATTATTGCTACTAAAATACTAAATACTAATAACATAGCTGAACCATGGAATAATGTCCAGTATCCAAACGCACCTTTAGTAGATTCTAATGCTAAGCTTCCTAATAAAGTTTTAAATATTTCAAAATCGCCAATTTTTAAACCTATTAGCCAATTGTGAAAATCACTAAAAATAGTAATTTTAAATTGTGCTTCCCAACTAACATAACCAAGAATTACTAAAATAAATACTAATCCTAAAATTATGCTAATTGGCCAAGTTTTAGCTTTTTTGTCATATTCAACAACTTTAAATGGATCACTATCAACTTCATTTAATTTTTTATCTTTTAATGTTTTCTTGATATGCATAATTGTAAAGAAATTATATAAGATAAATGCAATAACTAAAACAATTAAACGATAAAGCATTCCTGATGTAAAATCAATATTTGAATAATGCGTAAACCAAGTATCGCCGCCATAAGTAATACCCATTAAACCAATTACTATGGAACCAAAAGTTACAGCAAAAGCAGTTATTTTATCCAATTTCATTGCTAATAATATTGAAACAAAGAATGGTACAAATATTAAAGCTGCAAAATTTTGAGTTAATAATGAACCCATGGCTGCAAACAATAGTGATGTAATTAAAGCAAAAACAAATTCCTTTCCTTTTAATTTTTCGGCTAGTTTATTAACTAATTTCTTATAACCTTTGCAACGACATAAGATTGCATAAAATGCTCCTAAAGATAATAAGAAAATGATTTTATCACTAGCAAAACCAATGGCATAATAAATCAAATTTACAATATCAGTTATTCCTTGACTATTCATGCCATATTCAACATATTCTGTCCCATTGAATACTCCACTAGCAAAAATCCAAGTCATGGCAATGGCTAAACAAGCAATTAAAATTGTCCATTTAACCAAGTCATTTTTTTGAGATTTTTTAGTAATAAAATATCCACATAAGCCAGCTACTACTAATACGACTATAAGACCAATAATTTGTGCTATTGTCATCTTTCTACCTCCTATTAGAAAATATAACACAAAATAAAGAAAAAAAAAAGCTTTTTTAAAATTTCTTCTAAAAAAACTATTACATTTATACTTATTTTAACAATTTATGCTTATTGATTATTATTTGGTTTCATGGAACAATTTTCTAAGTTTGCTGTATCATGCTTTATTATTAGCATTTCTAAGTTTTTTTCTAGTTGAAAAAGTGCTATTTTACAGCTACCCCATTAAATTCTTTGAAACTCATTAAAACTTATTAATATTTTTCTTAGTCTTAATTACAATACATACTATATCATATTATAATAGAAATTTTATAATAGAAATTTCAATTAAATGTAAGCATTTTTTAACTCTATTTTAGAAAATAGAATTAATTTTTTCAATTTCTTTTTCTTTAAATTCGTGAAATATACTTGTATATGTATTTAATGTTACTTGAATATCTTTATGCCCTAAAATACTTTATAAAACAACTGGACTTACTCTATTTTCAATACATCTTGTTGCAAATGTATGTCTCAACATGTGTGTATTTACTTTGCTTTTAGTAATATTACATTGATATACTGTTTTAGTTTTTCTTCCACCCTTTATTTCTACTCTTTTTTTATCAATTTTGTATTCTAATAATTTATCATATAATGAATCTAATATTAGCACATCTCTCATTCCAGCATAAGTCTTTGTAGTATTTTCCAATAAAATTCTTCCTTTATCAACATGACTTAATGTTTTCCTTACATATATTTTCTTATTTTCTAAATCTATATCTTCTCTTTTCAAAGCTAATATTTCACTTATTCTCATTCCTGCATATATATATAGAAATATAAAATACTATTGTATAATCATCATACCCCTTATCTAGTTCTTGTATAAATCTTTCTTCTTCCTCTAATGTTAATGCATCTATTTCTTTTGTTGGTTTACTTGATTTAGGTTTCATTAAGTAACCTTTTAATTCAAAAGGATTTTTATTTACTATATCTCTGATTCTAGCATCATAAAAGCTCCTTGTAATTGCTGCTATACTTTTGTTATGACTGATTGTGAATATGAAGCATTTTCTTTCCTTTCGTTTCTATTAATAAACATGGTTGTGGAAATTTTGTAATTTTCATAATATCAAATCATTTCTTTTTTATTAAACTTATTTATATTTATGAATTGTATTTATTATTATCAAATATATCTAAAGGATATATTTTGTTATTTTCAATGTCATCAATAGTTTTTATACCTATTTCGTAACCTCTTAATTCTTCTTTTTTCATTTTCTTTATATCTTCTATTGGAATCCATTTAACATTTAAAATTTCTTCTTTGTCAAATTCTATGTTTTCTTCTACTATTTCTGCCATAAATCTTATTAAGATATGAGTTTCTTTTTCTAAATCAATGTTGGCAATAGGCAAAACACCTATCAATTTAACTTTACATCCAGTTTCTTCAAAAGTTTCTCTTATTGCTCCATCCATTACTTTTTCAAATTCTTCTAAATGTCCTGCTGGATAATTCCATTGTCCATAGCATGATTTTTTTGCTTCTTTTACCATTAATATTTTATTATCTCTTTTTATTACACACCCTGCTATAATTTTCATTATTTGATTTCCTCCGTTTATTTTAAATAACTATATTTCTCACTTACAATATTATATAGTTCTCTTGCACCATTACTTAACTCATTTTTATCTACTTCGCCAATTTTATATCTTTCATATCCTATACATTTATTAGGTTCTGCAATTCTTAATTCTCCACTTTTTAAATTGCCTTTATATACAAGATAAATCCAGTCTTGTTCTTTATTATTTCTTACATCAAATGTCTTAGCATAAGTCGACACAATAAATTCTTGTAATTCAATGTTTGCTTATGTTCCAACTTCTTCTTCAATTTCTCTTTGTAATGCTGTTCTAAAATCCATATAACTTTTCTTTACTCTGCCTCCAATAGTTTTTAGTTTTAGTTGTTCATCTCTGCATCCTAAACCTCTTCTTTGAAAAACTATTTTATTTTTCGAATCAAAAGCTATACAATAACTGCAACTTCATATTCTCTTGATATTTCACTATTATTTTTTAGAATTTCATTTAATTCATTCATATCTTTTACTTCTTTTGAAAATAATTTCATTTTCCTTACCTCTTACTTCTATTAATCTTATTTTACATTTTCCATTTGATAATGCGTTTCAGTTTCTCCATATACTTTGAAACCTAATTTTTTATATAAACTTTTAGCTGGATTATCTTTAGATACTTGTAGAATCGTTCTAATTCCTTTTTGTCTATTTTCTTTTAATTGTTCTTCTAATATCTTTCTTCCAACTCCTTTATTTTGATATTCTTTTAATATACTTATTTCGTTTATAAATAAATCTGCATTTTCTGTTGTATGTACTGCATATACTCCTAAAACACATTAAGATTTATTAGATTTTTTCAAATGTTCTAATTCAATGGCTTCATTGTTGGAAATAAAATAACTTCTCTAATAGTTTCACTCTCCGTAAATAACATACATAAGCGATCAATTCCAAAACCAATCCCACCAGCAGGTGGCATTCCATATTCTAAAGCTTCTATAAAGTCCATATCAATGTCATTAGCTTCAACATTTCCTAAATTTTTCTCTTCTAATTGACTCTCAAAACGTTCTAATTGATCAATTGGATCATTTAATTCAGTGTAAGCATTAGCAAATTCCTTACCACCAATAAATAATTCAAAACGATCGACAAATCTAGGATCTTCAGGATTCTTTTTAGTTAATGGCGATATTTCAATCGGATGACCGTATAAAAAGGTTGGTTCAATTAATGTTTCTTCAACATATTTTTCAAAGAATAAATTGATAATATGACCAACAGATTTTTGATGTTCTTCAACAGGAATATTATGCTCTTTTGCTAATTCTAAAGATAAAGCAACATCATTTATTTCTTTAAAATCAATACCAGTTTTTTCTTTTATCGCATCTGTCATACTAATTCTTTTCCATGGTCCTTGCAAATTGATTACATGGCCATACCAATTATATGTCATTTTTCCAAAAACATTTTTGGCAATGCTTTGAAACATATTTTCAGTAAGTTCCATCATTCCTTCTAAATCAGAATAAGCCAAATAAGCTTCCATCATAGTAAACTCTGGGTTATGTTTAGGATCCATGCCTTCATTTCGGAAAACTCGACTTATTTCATAAACTGCTTCCATGCCACCAACTAATAATCTTTTTAAAGGTAGTTCCAATGCAATTCTTAAATACATGTCTAAATTTTGAGTATTATGATGGGTAATAAATGGTCTTGCGGCTGCTCCAGTTAAAAGATTGGTTAGTATTGGAGTTTCTACTTCTGTAAAACCACGATTATCCATAAAATTTCGAATATTTTTAATTATCGCTGGTCTTAAAAAAGCAATATTTTTAGAATTTTCATTAGTAATTAGGTCAACATATCTCCGACGATATCTTTCTTCAACATCTGTAAGACCATGAAATTTTTCCGGAAGTGGACGTAAAGATTTAACTAAATGAGTATATTTGGTCGCATGAATGCTTAAAGCTCCCGTATTAGTTTTACATATCCAGCCATTAATTCCAATAATATCACCAATATCACAAGATTTATATAACTCATATTCTTGTTCCCCAACATCACTTATACTAATATATATTTGAATAGTTCCAAAACGATCTTGAATATCCATAAATCCTGCTTTACCACTTCGTCTTTTATTCATAATACGTCCAGCAATGATAACAGGATTTTTAGCTTCTTCTAATTCTTCTTTACTAAATTTATTAAAATCTTCTTTTATTTTTGAAGAATTACTTGTTACAGTAAATTTTGAACCAAATGGATCAATTCCTAAACTTTTTAGATTTTCTAATTTTTCTCTTCTGACTAATTCTTGTTCAGTAAACTCACGCATAAAATCACCTTCCTAAATTATAACATAAAAAAATAGTCTTGTAAAAGACTATCAAAATATTGCATAAATTATATTTTATACATTTTAGCTTTATTTCTTGTAGCTACATAAGCTCCTACTGCAACAACTGCAATAGTACCTAAAGCAATGTAAGGTAATGTTGCTCCAGTTTGTTTATTATCGGCAGCTTCATCTGGGGTTTTTGGTGGAGTTATTGGTACTGTTTTATCGCCTAAACTAAGAATAACTTTACAATCTGTTGTTCCAGATTTTTTATACTTGAAAGTAAATAAATTTCCAGTTCCTGTTATACCATTAGGTTCCATTGAAGCAAGATTTACTGTCCAAACATTATTTAAAGGTGATGCCCCATCAACATTCCAATTACTATCAGCGGCATTGGTAATAGATGATTGTTCTATTTTAGCGCCACCTTCTTCAGTTAATTTAACTGTTAAATTTGTTTCAGGATTAGTACTAATATCATATGTTACCGTACATGTAACAATTTCTTCACCTTGATCACATTTGTAATTAATTCCAGTGCTAGCTTTTGCAACACATAAAGGTAATAAAGCCACAACCATCAAAGCAACAAACCCAAATATCTTTTTCATTTTTATCCTCCTACTCTTTATTATGTCAATATTATATCATAAAAATACAAAAAACTACAATTTTTTAGAAATTTTTGTATTTTTTTTATTAAAATATGTCAAATTGTGTTATCATATATAATAAGGAGACTATAATTAACCATGAAGATACTTTTACAAATTAAAAATAATAAACTTCACTTTCAAGAAAAAAAGCGTTTAAATAATGAGCAAAAGAATTTGATGAATACTAGTGTTATTAATCAAAATGAATTATTATTTAGTGAAGAATATATCAAAAACAATATTAAAATTGTACATAACTTTATCAAAGAATTAGTAAACAAATATCAGATTGATACTATCGTAATTAAAGAATTTCCAATAGCGCCTTTGGCATTACACATTTCTTCTCATATTAGTAAAATAAAATCTTTAATTTTATTAGAAGAATCCATTTTAACATATCAAATTTGTGATAAAATTATCAAAACAAATTCTTTAAATTATGTTTCTTTATTTAATATTCCAACACATTTATTAGAAATGTTAGATAAAAACAATATTACTGTAGAGTCTCGTAGTGAAATGCTATTTATTAGTGATTTTATGAAAGATAACAATTTAGAAAATTTTTCTTCTTTATATTATAAAACTACTATTCGTTTAACTCTTCCTTTTAGTAAAGAAGATGAAGAAGATTTTTATTCGTTTATCAATATTAATAAATACTTAAAAAATATTTATGTTAACAAACTAAATAAAAATGATATTGAAAATATTTTAGATATCTTGTATAGTTTACGACTTAAAAATATTAAAATTTATATTAAAGATAATATTCATGACGTGGAATTAATTGAATACTTAAAAAAGATTAATAAAAAGAATGCGAAAACAAATGGGATACAATTTAAAATTGATTATTCTAAAGAATATTTAGAAAAAAATCTAATTAATCAAATTCATTTAAATACTATTAAACTATGTATAATTATTGCTCTTTTCTTAATCAGTTCCCTAGTTTTCTATGTTTTTTATTCAAATTATACTTCGATGCAAACTGTTGAAGATATTCAAAAAGATATTGAGAATGTGATTGCTGAATCGAAAAATGAACCCGATTTGCCACCAGAAGAAGTTGAACCAAATAATCCAGATGATAATGAAAAACCGGAAGAAACTGAAAAGCCAGAACCAAAACCAATAAATAATGATGTAAATTCTTTAACTGCGATTAATCAAGATACCGTAGGATGGTTAAAAGTAAATAATACCAATGTTGATTATCCTGTTGTTCAATATTCAGATAATGATTATTATTTAACACATAATTTTAAAAATCAAAAAGATACAAGTGGCTGGATATTTTTAGATTACCGAGCTGATGCTGAAAACTTAAGTCAAAACAATATTATTTTTGGTCATAATATGTATTATAGTGGTGTTATGTTTGGTACTCTTTATAAAACTAAACAATCTAATTGGTATAAGAATCCAGAAAATCAAATAATTGAATTTGATACAAAATACTACAAATTAAAATGGAAAATATTTTCAATATATGTTGTGCCAATAACAAATGATTATTTAATAGCGGATTTTAGTACACCACAAAAATTTCAAGACTTCTTAGATTTAATAACTAATCGAAGTATTTATAATTTTAATACACCAGTTGCAACTAGCGACAAAATAATTACTTTATCAACTTGCTCTAATAATGGAAAAAATCGTTTAGTTATTCATGCAGTTTTATTAGAAGAATAATTTTTCAAACAAAAAACCCAATTATGGGCTTTTTTTAAATTACATCAATTTTCATTAAGTTTGTTGTTCTACTCGTGTCAGTATTAGGAAAACCACCAGTAATAATTACTTTATCACCTTGATTTAAATCCATAAATTCTTTAGCACTCTTGTTACTTAAATTTAATACTTCATCTGTAGAGTTACATACTTTTAATGGTGCAGGATATACACCCCAATTAAGAGCTAAATAACGACCAGTTTTTTCATCAGGACATAAAGCTAATATTGGCGCAGTTGGTTTTAAATTACTAATAACCTCTGCTGTTTTACCACTCATAGTAGCTGCACAAATTAGTTTTGCATTTAATCTATTAGCACTTTCAACTACATTACTAGCAATAGCAGTTTGAACACTATCAGTTTTCATATCTTTAATGTAATCAAAACGAGCATATTTTTCAGCAACTTCACAAATATCGGCCATAGCTTTAACTGTTTCTACTGGATGTTTTCCAATAGTTGTTTCACCACTTAACATTACAGCGTCAGTACCATCTAAAACAGCATTTGCAATATCAGATGTTTCAGCTCTTTTAGGACGAATATTTTCCATCATTGTTTCTAACATTTCAGTCGCAGTTATAACTACTTTACCCATTTCCCGACAAATATTAATCATTAATTTTTGCGCATGTGGTACTTCTTCAGAAGGTATTTCAGTTCCTAAATCCCCACGACCAATCATAACACCATCAGAAACAGATAAAATATCACGTAAATTATCAATTCCTAATTGATTTTCAATCTTACAAATAATTTTTAAATCTTCACGATTATATTGTTTTAAAATCTCTTTAACTTCTAAAACATTTTCTTTAGTTGTGACAAATGATATTGCTAAAAATTCACCTCCATGTAGACAAGAATATTCAATATCACTGCGATCTAATTCACTAACATAAGGAATATTTAATGCTTTACCAGGAACACTGATACTCTTACGGCTACCTAGAGTACCACCATTAATAATCTTACAAGTTACTCCATCACTTTCAGTACTAATTACTTCTACTTTCATTTTAGCATTTTCAAGTAATACAATATCTCCTACTTCTAGGTCATCTAAAGCTTCAGGATGATTAACAGTAATTCTTTCTTTAGTTCCTAAAACATTATCTTTAACTAAACGAATATTGTGTCCTTTTACAAGTTCAATTGTTTCAGTTTCTAAAACACCACTTCGAAATTCTGGACCTTTAGTATCCCATAAAATTGCCACAGATTTGCCAGTTAATTTTCGCACTTCTCTTACAGAATTAGCTGCTTTTTCTCTTTCTTCTAAAGTAGCATGGGAAAAATTAATTCTAGCAACATTCATTCCAGCTTCAACCATTTCTTTCATAACTGGTACTTCATTACTAGCTGGACCAATACTACAAACGATTTTTGTCTTTTTCATTTCTAAATTCCTACTCCTTTTCTTAAGTCGTTATAAATTATATATTATTTTTGAAATGTTGTAAAGTAATTATGGTATAATTATTGCAAGCAAACAAAGTTAAATAGTCAAAAAAATGTTAATGGGAGGAAAATAGATGATTTATTTAGATTATAGTGCAACAACACCTGTTGATGAAGATGTTTTAAATACATTTAATAAGGCTTCTCTAGAATTTTTAGGAAATGCTAATTCTTTACATAATTTAGGAAATAAATGTCAAACACTAATTGATAATGCTAGTATGCAAATAGCGAATATTCTAAAAATAAAACCTCAAGAAATAATATATACTAGTGGAGCAACCGAGGCGAATAATTTAGCTATTAAAGGGATTAGTTATCAATATCAAAATCGGGGAAAACATATTATTACTTCTAAATTTGAACATTCTTCAGTTATCGAATCTTTAAAATCTTTAGAAAAAAATGGTTTTGAAATTACTTACTTAGATACTAATGCAAATGGGATTATTGCAATCGAAAATTTAGTCAAAGTTTTACGAAAAGATACTATTTTAGTAACTATTAATGCAGTTAATAGTGAAATTGGTTTAAAACAACCTGTTGAAGAAATTGGGAAGTATTTAAATGAAAATGCTCATTGTTTTTTTCATGTTGATTTAACCCAAGCGATAGGAAAAATACCCATTAATTTAGAAAATATTGATTTAGCTTCTTTTTCTAGTCATAAAATTTACGGTTTAAAAGGAATTGGTGCTCTCATTAAAAAAGAAAAAATTCAACTAATGCCTTTAATTAATGGTGGAAAATCTACGACTATTTATCGAAGTGGAACTCCTATGCATCCATTAATTGCTTCTTTGGCTAAATCATTAAGATTAAGTATGGAAAATTTAGAAGAAAATATGCAAAAAGTAACTAATTTGAATAATTATCTTCAAAAGAATTTAAAATTATATCCTCATGTTTTTATTAATAGTAATGAATACTCTATTCCCCATATTTTAAATATTAGTTTAAAAAATATTAAAGCTGAAACTTTTATGCATGCTTTAGAAAAATATAATGTTTATGTTTCTACTAAAACAGCTTGTAGTGATGATACAAGTTTTAGCGAAAATGTTTACGATTTAACTAAAGATAAAGATTTAGCTAAAGGAAGTATCCGAATTAGTATTTCACATTTAACTACTCATGAAGAATTAGAAGAATTTTTAAAAATATTTGATAAATGTTATAAAGATTTATCTTAAAATAAAAAAATATTGCTGATAAATATTTTTTTATTTTTGAGTTTTTCGTTCCATCTCTTCTAAATTCATTTTTAAGCGAATATTAGAAGGATCTTTTGCAATTGCTTTTTTTATATTCTCTAAGGCTTCTTCATAATATCCTAATTCATAAGCACATATACTTAATAAATCATAAATGAAACCATTCCAAGCAAATTCTTCATTAATATATATTTTACTTTTATTATCTATAGTTAAAGCTCTTTTTAAATAATTATATGCTTGTTCTATTTCATGTTCTTCATAATAAACAAATGCTAATTCAATATAAGCTTCGCGCATGTATGGGGCTTCATCAATAGCTTTTAGATACCAATTAAGACATTCATCAGTATTTTTTAAAGCCCGATAACTACGTGCAATAAATCGCATTGATGCTGCTCTTTCGACATTCCAAGTGCTAGATGGTAGTTCAAGGTGCTTTTTTAAAGTTTTTATACAGTCTTCATATCTTTCATAATACATATATTCCCTACCTAAATAATGCATATTTCGGTCATCCCATGGATCTTCATTAACACTTAATTCTAAAAGAGGTAAATAATTACTGCGAGATTTCGTTCGATCAGGATAATGATTTAAAACAATATCATCACAAGCAATTTCTTTTTCTTCTTTAATTGGAGCTAAAACTTCATGAACAGGATGAGTCCAAATAAAGGCATCTCGTTTATGAATTTTATTTAATAAATATGTTGTGGCTGGTTTGCCATATTCATCAAATGACCAATTATAAGAATAACGAACACGGTTTACTTCTTCATTCCAAACAGTAATTAATTTATTTTTCCAACCTGGCTCAAATACTTCATCTAAATCAGTACAAACACAAATTTCATAATCTTCTGGTACTAAAGCTAAAGAATCATTACGGGCTTGATCAAAACGAAAACTTTCATATTTTTTAATGTGAACTTCGATTCCTAATTTTTTTAATAAATTAACTGTATTATCAGTAGAACCTGTATCTAATACAACAATTTTATCCGCTTCTTTCATAGACTCATACCATCGTTCTACAAACTTTTCTTCATTTTTAGTTATAGCATAAACACATACTTTATATTTTTTCAAAATATCACCTATTCATAATATATGCATATTTTATAATTCTGGTTAATTAATTTTCCTAAAAAAAGAACTCTATTAATTAAAATAGAATTCTTTTTGCTTTTAAACATTGCTAGGGCCAATTGGGCCTGTAGGTCCCGTTGGACCTGTTGGACCAGTAACTCCTTGGATACCTTGTAATCCTTGAGGACCGGTTGGACCAGTAACACCTTGGATACCTTGTAAACCTTGAGGACCTGTTGGACCAGTAGCACCTTGAATACCTTGTAAACCTTGAGGACCGGTTGGACCAGTAGCACCTGGATTACCTTGTAAACCTTGAGGACCTGTTGGACCAGTAACACCTTGGATACCTTGTAATCCTTGAGGACCTGTTGGACCAGTAGCACCTTGGATACCTTGTAATCCTTGAGGACCTGTTGGACCAGTAGCACCTTGAATACCTTGTAATCCTTGAGGACCTGTTGGACCAGTAGCACCTGGATTACCTTGTAAACCTTGAGGACCGGTTGGGCCAACTTGACCAGGAACACCTTGAAGTCCTTGAACACCTTGTGGTCCGGTTGGACCCATTGGACCCATTGGGCCTGTAGCTCCTTGAGGTATTGTTAAATTCAAGATGAAATTTGGAGCTACTCCTGTAATACTAGCACTAGCTAATGATCCGGGAGCACCAGTTGTAACAGTTCCGATAGTGAAACTAGCATTTATAGGAGTTCCACTATTATTACAACAACAGCATCCAGTTGGTTGATAATGTTTATTGAAGTTATCAATTATACATCTTGCTCTTTCAACATTATTTTTCATTTTAACCTCCTATAGTAAATTATGGTTAAATACTAATTTTGTAAAGTTCAAATAACTAAAAAAAAGTGCTATTGCACTTTCTCATAAATACAACTATATCCAAGGGTGTTACGGAAATAAGTAGAAATATTTATATAAGTAGATGTATTTTCTGCTCCAAATTTTGTATTAACATCATCACTACTAAGTTCATTAGAAAGAATAATCTTTTTATTAGTATCATCAAACTCAGGAGTACCCGTAATATTATTAATTGTAATTGAACTATTTGTTGTATATTCAGCTTTTAAATTCTTATATTGAGTTTCATCAGTAAATGTAAAAGTATGTTGCTCAAATGCTACATTTGCAAAACTATTATTTTCATCATCTTGAATACCAAATTTATCACTAATTGTCATATTAGCATTTATGCTTGATATACTTTGCTCATTAGATGTACAGGTATAATACCCTTTTATTTTATTTTCAGTAATGATTAATGTTCCTTCAATTTCAGCAGTTTTGTTACTGTTATCTGTAACTTTTATTTTGACAGTATAAGTTCCTGGTTCCCCATTTAAATAATTATTAACAGTTGCAGTATCAACAAATTCATAAGTTTGATTATTATCTTTTAATTTGATGAATTCTGAGGCATCAATAGTTTCGCCTTTTCCTTTATAAACTTTAACTGTTTCAACTTCTAAAGCTCGATTATCAATAACTGTTATTTTACCTTTTCGCATAGTTTCACCACAAGTAACTTTATATTCATAAGTACCTGCTTTATTTGTATCAACATCAAGAACATCTAAATTACAATTTTTAGCATCAGTTCCCGTAATAGTTGCATAATTTCCTAATTCAATTGATAATTTTTCACCAATATTAATTTCCACATCTTTAGTTTTTATATTAATCGCTGCTGATTGAGAAAAAATATCTGTATATTTTAAAACATAATAGGTTCCAAACCCAACAGCTGCTAAAACAATGATAACTATTACAATAAAAATAGTATTGTTTCCTTTTTTCTTTGGTTGATTTTGAGGATTTTCTGGCTCAAAAGATATTGGCGGCGTAGTACCAATTGAATTTGGTGTATCAAATCCTGGCATTACATTAGAACTAGGTGTTGGATTATTAATTGTATTAGGATTAGTATAATTTGGTGTAACTCCGGAAGAAGACAAATTAGTATTGCCTAAATTATTTTGATTCATTTCCATGTTATTTGGTTGCATCGGATTTTGAAAATTGTTATTAAAATTATTGGGATTGTTTAAATTACTCGGCTCATTCATCCCCATATTTAATCCATTATTAGGCATAGGATTATTGTTAAGTGGTTGACTATTCATAGGATTTACATTCAAATTATTATTTGGCATAGTATTTGGAACTGGTTCAACCGGACTTGGGGTAACATTAACTCCATTATTAGGAATTGGTGTTGGATTAACGCCTGGATTTGGCATTGGATTAGGGATGGGATTAACTCCATTATTTAACATTTCTGTACTTCCATTAGGCATCGGATTATTATTTTGATTATTAACACTTCCTAAAACTGTTCCATTAAAATTATTATTTTCATTATTCATTTTATCTTAGCCCCTTTTGCTACTATATATCATATTATAACTTTAATTGAATAATTTTTCAACAATATTTTTAAATTCTTCGCCTCTAGTTTCAAATTTATCATACTGATCCCAAGATGCACTAGCGGGAGATAATAAAACAATCTCTTTATCTTCCGAAATATCTTTGATTTTTTCTAATGCTGTTTGTAAATCATAACAGGCATAACAAAGAATTTTTCGACTTTTGGCATACTCAACAACTCGCTTTGTTACTTCACCAATAGCATAAATACATTTAACAATATTTATTTCACTATCTAATTCATGAAAATCTTGTTTTCTTTCCATTCCTCCTAATATTAAATGAGTTGGCTTATGCATTGTTTTAAGAGCTATTAAAGTTGAAGTCGGATTAGTAGATTTCGAATCATTGTAGAATTCTAGATTGCTACTAGTATCTACTATCTCTATTCGATGAGGAACACCATTAAACTTTTGAAAATATTGATAAATAATGTCTTTGTCAAAAGCAAATTCTTTTAAAACTACAAGAGATGCTAAAATATTTTCATAATTATGATTTCCTTTTATTTTAATATCCGATAAATTAACAATTAATTTATTATCTATACATATTCCTTTTTCATTATAGTAATTATTTTCATTATTGAAATATACTTTCGTACTATTTATGTCTTTAATTAATTCTAGACTATCAGGATTTTGAAAATTAATATATGCTTTAGAATTTATATTATGATGTTGAAATATTCTTTTTTTAATATTTTTATAATTTTCATAATTACCATGAAAATCTAAATGAGTTGGACATAAATTAGTTAAAATACTATAATCTGTTTTAAAATCTTTTAAGTTATATAATTGATGGTCGGATATTTCTAAAACTAAAACACTATTCTCTTTTATATCATGAACTATTTCACTTAAGGGATTTCCAATATTTCCCCCAACAAAAGTAGTAATTCCATGAGATTTTAAAAGTTCGGATAAAATTGTGGTTGTGGTTGTTTTACCATTAGAACCAGTAATACCAATTATTTGAACGTTTTTAGGTAAGTAATGATAAGCTACTTCCATTTCATTTACAATAGGAATATTTAATAAATTCGCTTTTTGTACGCATAAATGTTTAGGGTCAATTCCGGGATTTTTAATCATAATATCAAAAGTTTCGTCTAATAGTTCTTCACCAGTTGGACTATTAATAAAAGTTACTCCCCACTCTTCTAACTCTTTTAAAGTTTTTGTATCAGGCATTGATTGATCTGTAACTACTATTTCATTTTTTTCATGTAATAATTTAGTTACTTGATAACCACTTCTGGCTAAACCCAAAACAAATATTTTTTTATTTTCTAACATATAATCACATTCTTTCACTAATTAATTATATACTTTTATAAATATAAAAAGCAATAATTCTCTTTTAAATAATGCAAAATAAAAGAATAAAAGCAATGTCTATTACATTTTATTCTTATTTAATTTTAACTATTTTATAATATAAGGGTCATTTATAGTACCTGTTCCTGATGTTATTTTTGTATTTGATGTTAGGTAAAAGACTGGACGGATTGAAATCTCGTAATCCAAATTAGGAAGGTTAATACTACCACCAGAATATATATTCCATGCACGATAATTACTATTATCACGTCCATACCGCGACATGGTCCATTCATTTGCTCTATTTCCGCTTACTTTTGTATCGTTTTGAGTTAAATGCATCCAGCTTGTTTTACACGTTGGATATGTACCACTTGAGTTAAAACTACAATTTGTTCCTGTTTTACTTAACCCAAAATAATAATCTGCTAGATACATTAATCCGATTTTGGCACTCACTGTTGTTGTAAATCCTTGTTCTTTTTGTAACATTTCTGCTGCTGTTACATTTGTCGCTTCATGTGTACTAGAATTATATATATCACCATATTTCCAATTATGATTATCTATTTTATTTAACCATTTTGTTGGTAGATATTCTTCATTACCTATGAATAAATTATTATATGTTCCTCCTGTTATTCCATTTAGTCCTTTGTATAAATCACTTTCTGGCCATTTTATATCTGATGAATATGAATTGTGCCAGTGGTATGCTGTGTTTAGTGCTTCTTTCTTAATTAACTTCATTTTATTATCTTTTGTTATACCAATTATTCGATACATATATTTATCGGTGTCATTTACACAGATATCTTTGTTATTTGTTCCAAAACAGATATAATTATCTGGATTTGTTCCATAGTATCTTACTGCAAGTTCATCTTCTGCTACTCCAGTTGATTCTACTACTCCTGAAGTTGGGTTATTAATTATATCATCAGGAGTCATTGGGTCAATAAATTCACTAACTACTTCACATTTGAAACTACTATTAGTTATATTTATATTTATTTGTTTACCAGCTAAGTTTAATTGATCTGTTTCTCTATTGTTTATTAACATAATGGCTTCTATTTTTTCTTCATTACTTCCAGTTATTTTATATACTACTGGAAGTGTTATACTTGTCTTATCTCCTAAGTCTTTTAAATCTATTTCTGTTGTTTCTATTTCAATACCACTTGTTGGGGTTAAGACTATCTTTCCATCACCATTTGTTAAGACATCTTTCATACTACCATCTATTTCAATAGTTAGTGTACTTTCACATTGGTTTTTTGTATCTTCTAATCCTCCTCCTACTGAGGCAATAGCTATACTTCTTTTGGTTTCTTCTGTATCATAATTTTTATTTATATCATTAGTAGCATAATAAATTTTACCTTTATTTGCACTATTCATATCAACTGCTGATAGTTTTAAATGAAGTTTAGGAGTTGGATTTGTTAATATTGCTTGTCCTAATCCTTCAGTATTACCTGATACATTTGTTGGATTAGTTTTATCATTAGTAGTCATTGTATAAAATGCAAATGTTGCTCCTACTACTAAACTAATTAATGTTATTAAACCTATAATTGTTAAAATAATTGTTTTCTTTTTATTATTATTTACATTTTCCATAACTACCTACTCCTTTTATTATTAATATGGTTTATTTATATTAATTTTATACTTTTTGTTATATATACCGATAATGTTTTATATACCAAAAAAGTTGAACACTAAATACTTTCCTATGTTCAACTTTATTATACTGGTTATATAACCATTAGTCAATTTGTATTTGCATAAATTATTATTTTAATGTATAATCATTTATGTAAGTGTTACTTAAAAGGTCACACCTACTAATGGTGGATGCAAAACCTTTTAGTTTTGCGTCTTTTTTATATTAACTTATAAATTATTAAAAGTAATATAATTATAATAATTAAAAGAACATCTCTTTCTCTCATAACTTACTCCTTTTATAGCTAACCCCAGAATTTGTCCCAGTGATCATATTGCCATTTTTTGTCGTAAGTAGACGTCCTTTTTAGTAACACATTTCCAGTGTAAATCTGATGTTAATATTTGTCAAATATAATTACTAATTTTTTTAAATAATCGTTCAAAGTGTTACTTAAAAGGTCACACCTACTAATTGTAAATGCAAAACCATTTGGCTTTGCGTCTTTTTTGTATTAACTTATAAATTATTAAAAGAATATTTTTCGACAAAAAAAGAAAGTAACTAAACTTTCTATCTTAAGTATTTAAATATAAATTTTTTCTTTATTTTTGATTTGAAAATTTTCAATTATACCATCACTTTCAGGAATTAAAACAATATTTTTGCTTTTTAAAGTTTTAGGCATATCAATAAGTCTTTGATTGCTAGAACCTCGGAAAAGAAGTGTTAAATCTTTTAATTCGTTAACAAATTTACCATCTACTAAAACATCAACATATTGTAAAAATTCCAAATAAGTTTTGTTTTTCTTTCCCATATTTAATATTTCTTCATAAGTAAAACCTGTATAACACCATACATTTAAACCAATAGTTTTGGCATGTTTAACTATAATAGTTACAGCTTCGATTTGAAATAAAGGATCACCACCACTTAAAGTGATACCATCTTGGGTTTTTAAAGAATCTATTTCAGTTAGAATATCATCAATTGAAAAAGACATACCACCGTTAAAATCATGAGTAATAGGATTTTGGCAAAAAGGACAATTATGAGAACAACCTTGTGTCCAAATAACTGTCCTTACACCAAAACCATCAACAACACTATCAGATTGTAGTGGTGCTGCTAGTCTTATATTCATACTATTTTACTCCTGTATGTTTTACACGATCTTGTTCTTCACATCTTTTTGCATTATTAAATCTTTCAGTAGTTCCTACTAAATATCCGGTAATACGGCGAATTTTTTCAAATCCTACTCCTTCACCGACAGTTTTTACTTTTTTTGTTGCTTCCATTTTTATCTCCTCCTCTTTCTATAATAAATTTTAGCAATCACATTCTAAATTACTTATTGTCTCTAATGGGATACCTTCAAAATTCTTCCGTCCACATTTTGGACAAACATCATTAATAACCCCAACATATCCACAAACTGGGTCTCTATCAACTGGGTGATTTACAGCCCCATATCCAATATCACTATCATGCATTATTCGAACAATTTTTTCAAATGCATCAATGTTATTAGCTGTATCACCATCAATTTCAATATATGAAATATGACCTGCATTAGTATATTTATGATAAACTCCTTCTATTTCTAACTTATGTTGAATAGTAGTATGGTAATATACTGGTACATGGAATGAATTTGTATAGTACTCTCTATCAGTAATTCCTTTAATTTTACCATAAATTGAACGATCAATTCCAACAAAGCGACCACTTAATCCTTCAGCTGGTGTAGCAAGACAAGTAAAGTTTAATTTTGTATCAGCACTATAAGCATCGCATTTTTCACGCATATGTTTAACTATTTCTATTCCTAGTTTTTGAGCTTCTGTACTTTCACCATGATGTTTTCCCATCAAAGCTTTTAAACATTCTGCTAAGCCAATAAAACCAATTGATAAAGTACCATGTTTTAAAACTTTTTTAATTTTAGCTCCTGACTCTAATTTTTCTGAATCTAACCAAACATTAGCTCCCAATAAAAATTTAAAATTATTAACTCCTTTACTACATTGAATTTCAAATCTTTGTAATAATTGTCCTTTACATAAATCTAATATTTCATCAAGTTCTTCATAAAAACCTTTCATATCGGCTTTTTCGCGTTCATTATTACATATTCCATATTTTATCCCTAAACGTGGTAAATTGATTGTTGTAAATGATAAATTTCCTCTTCCTGGTGTAATTTCTTTATCAGGATAAGCAACATTACCAATTACTCTAGTACGACAACCCATATAACCAACTTCTGTTTTCGGATCCCCATTTAAATATGGTTTATTAAATGAAGAATCTAAGAAGGAAAAATTGGGAAATAATCTTTTTGCTGATACTTTACAAGCTAATTTAAATAAATCATAACTTGGATCATCAACATTATAGTTAACACCCTCTTTTAGTTTAAATATAGAAATTGGGAATATTGGTGTTTCACCATTACCTAAACCAGCATCTGTTGCTAGTAAGAAATTTTTAATTACCATTCTTCCTTCTTCAGATGTATCAGTTCCAAAGTTGATTGATGAAAATGGTACTTGAGCTCCCGCTCTTGAATGCATCGTATTTAAATTATGAATAAATGCTTCCATAGCTTGATATGTAATACGATCTGTTTTAGCTAATGCTTTATCATAAGATTTAACAAATATTTCTTCTAATCTTTCACTACTAATAAAGTTACTAAATACTTCTTTAGGTTTAAAATCAATGCCTTTTTCTTTATCAATAACTTTAACTACTTCTTCAAAATCAATTTCTCCTAAAAAACCATCTAAATCTAAATAATCATAAATCATTTGTTTTAATTGCTTTTTAAAAGTTTTTTTAACTCCTGGAGCCATATAATAATCAAACATTGGAATACTTTGACCACCATGTTGATCATTTTGATTAGCTTGAATACAAATTGCTGCTAAAGCAGTATAACTAATAATATCATTAGGAGTTCTTAAATGACCATGCCCTGTTGAAAAACCATTTTTAAACAATTTATCTAAATCAATTTGGTTACAAGTTGTTGTTCCCATCGCTAAAAAGTCTAAATCATGAATATGAATTGTTCCTTCATCATGAGCTCTAGAATATTTATTATCGAGTAAATACGCTTTAGCAAATTCTTTTGAAATAGTACTACCGAAATGTAACATTGTCCCCATAGGCCCATCACCATCAACATTAGCATTTTCTCTTTTAGAATTTTCTTCTTTAGCACTTTTTAATCCTAATGACTCAATAGCTTTCACAAATTTGTGTTGTTGTTTTACTACGAAAGCATCACGAGATGCTGCTCTTCTTTCGCGATAATCATTGAAAGATTTATAAACTTCTTCATTTGTTTTTTTTAAATTTTCTTCAATAATATCCTGAATTTCTTCAATTCCAATTGTTTTTCTTTCTTGAAATTGTTTGTTTATTTCTTTTAAAACTTTTTCATAAATTTTATTAACTTCTTTTTCATCATAATCTTCATAGACACTATCAAATCCCTTTTTTATAGCAATTGCTATTTTAGCACCGTTAAAAGGGACTCTTTGACCACTTCTCTTAACGACTACTAAATCATTAATTACATCAACTTTCATAAAATATTACCTCTCTAATTACAAATTCATTATAACTAATAACTATTCATTTTGGCAATGTTTTTTTTATACTTTTTTATATTTTTGTAAAACGAACATTTTTAATTTTTAAAAAAAATGATATAAAAAAACATACAAACTATGATGATATCAATATCTATAAAATTTATTATAAGAAATTAATTTTTTTGTTCGTTTGACAAGTTAAAAAATGTCAATTAAAATTTTTAATTCTTATTGCCAGATATTTCAGAAAAGTTTATAATATAATTTATATAGGAGTAAATTTATGGAAAAGAAAAAAATACATTTTATTGGAATTGGCGGCATAAGTATGAGTGGTATTGCAGAAATTTTATTAGAAGATGGACATACTATAACTGGTAGTGATATTGCTTTGTCTAAACCAGTACAATTATTAAGAAAAAAAGGAGTTACAATAAGTTTAGAAGAAAATCCGGATTTAGTAGATGATGCAGATATCGTTATTTATACCAATTCAATTAAAAATGATAATAAAGAATTAATAAGAGCTAAAGAACTAAAGAAAGTGATATATGAAAGAGCGCAATTTTTAGGATTATTATCTAAGGATTATCAAAATGTCATATGCATTTCAGGTACCCATGGAAAAAGTACAACAACAGGTATGGTAGCATCATGTTTTTTAGAAGATCAAAAAAATCCAACTATTCAAATTGGAGCATTTTTGCCAAAAATTAATGCTAATTATTTAGTTGGTAGTAAAAATTATTTCATTATGGAAGCTTGTGAATATCAAGATAGCTTTCTCCACTTTTATCCCACTAGTGAAATTATTTTAAATATTGATTTAGATCATCTAGATTATTTTAAAAATTTAAAAGATTTGCAAAAATCATTTTTATCATATGCTAAAAGATTGCCAAACGGTGGTTTCTTAGTTTTAAATGGTGATGATGAAAATACAATGGCTATTAGTTATCCCGATAACATTAAAGTACTTACTTATGGAATTAAAACTAAGACTGATGTAATGGCTCAAAATATTAGTTATGATGATTTAGGTTACCCAGAATTTGATGTTTATGTTGATAATAATTTTTATATTCATCTACATTTACAAGTACTTGGTAATCATAATATCTATAATGCCCTTGCTACTACTACTTTATGTATGATGTATAACTTAAATAAAAATAGTATTATAGAAGGTTTGCAAAGTTATCATGGCGTAGAAAGAAGATTTGAATTTATTGGCATGATTCCGAATAACATTTTAGTATATGATGATTATGCTCATCATCCAACTGAAATAAAATCAACTGTTGAAGCTACTAAAAATATTAAGTGTCACAAAAATTGGGCAGTATTTCAATCTCATACATATTCAAGAACTAAACAACATTTAGAAGAGTTTGCAGATGTATTAAAAGAATTTGACAATATAATTATTGCTCCCATTTATGCAGCTAGAGAAATTAATACTTTTAATGTTTCAGAAAGTGATTTAGTTAATTTAATAAAAAAAGATAATAGTAATGTAATTTATTTAGAAAGTTATGATAAAATTGTAGAATATTTAAAAGCTAATATAAAACCTGATGACTTAGTAATAACTATTGGAGCAGGTCCAATTAATGAAGTGGGATTAAAATTACTTAATAAATAAATCTATATATTTTATAATAGTTATTAGTTAAAGGATTGTAATCTATAATTTATAGAGAACAGTCCTTTTATTTTTTATTCCATTTTATTCTTGTTAATGTCAAAGAATGTTCTTCAAAAGAATAGTTTTCTGGATTAAGTGTAGGTTTAGATATTTCTTTAGGATAAGTATCATCATCATCAAAAACCCATAAATCCCCTATATCATCAACACACCTAGCGTTATAACCCGCATTATCTATTTTATTAACTGAAGTTTTTGGAGAAAAATATTTTGATTTATTATCATCTTTCTTTTTCTTTTGGTCTTTTAAAGCACAGACGATACTTATTCCTGCTGTTATTGCTAGTAATCCCATGCCTGCATATTTTACAACTTTTTTTAGATTAATTCTCTTTCCCATAATAGATCCCCCTTTGTATAATTTAATTTGGAAGTCTTCTCTTTATTGGTAATTATTATAATGCATTGTAAATGTGATGTCAAATTAATTATTTAATATAATTTAAATAAAAAAGAAAGCGATTAACACTTTCTAATGTATTATCCTGATCTACCCTTATAGGTCATTTCATCTTCAATACTAGATAAAATATCAAAATCATAATCATCTGTTATTATTATATATTAAGGAATATATGCAACATGAGCAGAGATACCTTTCATACCATCATAATATCCTCGAATTGTTGCATTACTATAATATAATACCCCGCCTAGACCATTAGCAGCAAAATTATAAGATTTAGATTGAGCTAATGTTACATTTTTTGTAGCATGTTGATATGTACCATAATAAGTTAACGTTACATTTTCTCTTATTTTAAATTTTATAAACAAAGAATTTAACAAACTGGATGAAGCATTATCAACAATATTCATTGAAATACCTACACCATTACTTTCTTGCTTTTTATTAGCACTATCATCAGAATAATTAACAAACCCAAAATTCCCGTTAGCATCTTTGTAACTTTGCGAACCATAAGCTGACTCTATTGCTGGATAATAACTATTATTAGATGTCCATCTAAGTGCAATAACATCAAAAGATTTAGTTTTTGGCGTAGCTTTCCAAGAATTTTCTATTTCTACAATTTGATATCCATCAGAATTAAGTACATAAAGAGTTATCTTTTTAGCATTAGTTTCATAACCTGCTACTTCTCCTCTACATTTATCACAAGAGGACTTTGGATTATAATTTTCATATTCTTCTTTTGTAATTATTCTTTCAGTAGTAATATAATTCCCTTCAAAATCTGGAAAAGTGATAGTTTCAACATAAATAACATCTTGTGAAACCAATTTAACATTATTAACATTTTCAATGGCCTGATTAAATGTTATTTGGTCTATATTATAAACAAATCCTTCTGAAAAATATTGCATTAAATAATCATACTCAGATTGTGTCATTTCTACATTACCACTGCTAATAAAATACACATTTTCTTTTGCAGATACAAATGGTACACTTATAACCATAAGTAAAATTGCAAAAAACAAATTTTTTTTCAATTTAATTTTCCCTTTCATTTTTTGACAAATGTCTTTAAAGTTATAACTATTAACAGAACCATATTCTGTTAATATAATTGTAATTCTAAGGCAATTAATTTGTCAAAACATTTTGAAAAAAGTTGCAAATTGCGAAAAACATTAAATTTAAAAATCGCGTAAACAATATAATAATCTATTATTAATAAGCTAAAACATTTTTTATAGTATAATAAAAATGAAACTTTTTAACAATTTAAATTGTATTATATATAAAAGGAGACTAAAAAATGACCCTAGATGAAAATTTTAAAAATATATACTTTCTTTACAAAAATGATGTTTATCGATTGGCTTATAGCTACACACGAAACAAAATAGATGCTGAAGATATAACTCAAAAAACATTTATTAAGTTATACAAAAACTTCGACAAATTAGATATGGATACTATAAAAAACTGGATATTAAAAGTAACTAGTAATGAATGTAAAAATTTTTTATTAACGCCTTGGAAATCAAGAGTAATTTCATTAACTAATGAAAAAGAAAAAATAATATTACAAAATGAATACTTAGAATTATCAGAATCATTAAAAAAAATCCCGAAAAAATATCGAATTCCGATTCATTTATTTTACTTTTATGGATATAAAATTAAAGAAATTGCAGAAATATTAACTCTTAATCAAGAAAGTGTTAAAACAAGACTTAAAAGAGGAAAAGAACTTTTAAAAAAAGAAATGGAGAAATATGAAAATGAAAAAAATTAAAAATATATATAAAGAATATTATAATAATATCTATCCATCAAGTGATATTGACAAAAAAATATTTAATAAAACAATATATCAAAAATCAAATAATTTAATTTTAAAAAAGTGTTATAAATTCATAATTCTAATAATAAGTATAAGCATTATAGGAAGTGGAATAGTTTTTGCAAATGAAATAAAAGAAACAATACAATTTATTTTTAAAACCGAAAAAATATCTAATAATAATCACAGAGACTTATTTATTTCAAGCTTCAAAGTTAAAAATTTAAAGGAAATAAATTATAATGCCGATTTAAATGAAATTGACTATGGCTCTAATACACAAAATACAATGTCAAAAAAAGAAATTGAAAAACTTTTGGAAATAAAATTTCTTGATTCAAATAAACTCATTAATAATAAAGTGACAATACAAAGAATAGAAAAAGTAGAAAACAAAATAGCAAGTGGCATTTTTGTAATTAGAGATGCTTTTAAAATTGAAAAAGAAAAGTTAAAAAAATCTTATGTAACAATGAGTTTTCAATTCAACACAAAATTTTCTAAGATTTATGAAGATGGCTTTAATATTTTTGAGTCTGGAACACCTTTTGCTATCGATAATTTTATCACTTCAAAATATATAGAAAATTTAAGTACAGATGTATATTTTGTAAGTTCGCAACAAAATTTAAAAAATAATGATCAAGCAATATTTATAGAAGCAATTTTTGTATATGATGATATTGGCTATCATTTATCAGGTTCTAATATTAGCATAGATGATTTGGTTGACATTTTAAAAAGTTTGCAATAATAAATCAGTTTTTTATTCTAAACATACTAAAGTTCAGTGATTTTTTGTGACAGAAGTTCAAAAAAAAGAAAGCGATTAACACTTTCTAATGTATTATAAAAATGTATTATCTTGATCTACCCTTATAGGTCATTTCATCTTCAATACTAGATAAAATATCATTTTCTAGTTGTTCTTGTCCTAAGTTTTCTTGTCTTAAATTCGCCATATAAGCCATTTCTTCTTCAATGCTTTTAATAACATCAGCTTCAACTTGAGCATAGGTATTAATCTTTTTAATATAACCACATATATTACACATAAGAATAGTTTCACCATTAGTTAATTTTATTCTTACAAAATCATGTTCATGTCCTTCAAAATTCGGTTCAAAATCCATAACAATTCCCCTTTAATTGCTTAATATTTTAACATACCTACTGTTAAATGTCAATTTTTAAGAAATAATTTCTAAATACCAATTGACTCTTTAATAATTAATTCTTTTAAATTATTATCTAAAATACTATATAAATATACTTTAATATCTTTTTGAAAAATAGTTTTTAAATAATTGTAATAAACTGTTAATTGATCAATATATTTAGGATCATCAATATTTTTTAATTTATAATCGACAATACTAACTTGTTCTTCATTTACGACTACTAAGTCAATTATTCCATGATAATTGATACCATTTTGGAAATACATGAATTCATATTCTTTATAGATTAAAGTATTATTATCAATATGAAGATTTTCTATTAAATAATTGATATTTTCTTTATAAGGATTACTATCTAAGACATTTAAAAAATCAGTTTGTTCTAAAATTTGATGGGCTTTTGTCCCTTTATTTAACAATTCATATTCAGATTTATCAATAATTTTATTAATTGTTTTTGAAGCATGTTTATTTTCTACTATTTTATTTCCAAAATTTACAAGTTCATAATTAATTATCTTATTGTTTTTTTCAAATTCAGTTTTTAATTTACTACTTCCTTTTAAATAATCTTTTGTAAGACCAATTAAATCTAAATTAATATTTTTTATATAGTTAGTTAGATTACCTGAGATAGAATTTAAAATACTTAAGAAAGAATTATATTTTAAACGAATATTATTAGATACTAGACTATTTGGAGTTCCATAATTGGAATCTAGACTTGTAACAATAATCATTTTCTCTTTAACCCTTGTTAATGCAACATAGAAAAGTCTTATTTCTTCCGAAATATTTTCTAAAGTATATTTCACTTTTAATAAATCTTTTAAAATTGTACTATCAATTCCCTCTTTAAAAAATGGAGTAATTATTCCATATTTATTATCAAAAATAAATCGATCTTTAATATCGCTAGTATTAAATTCTTTATGTAAGCCACTAAAATAACAAATTGGAAATTCTAATCCTTTAGATTTATGAATATTCATTATTTTAACACTATCACTAGAAACTAAAGAGCCCTTATAAGTTATTTCACTTTTACTATTAATCATTTTCATTAAATAATTTTGAAATTTCTCTGGAGTATATCCTAAATCACTAAGATTTCTAGCAATATCTAATAAATTATCAATTCGCATAATTGTATCTTCAATATTTCCTATTTTAATGGCATTTTCATAAAAATTAAATTTAGTTAAAATCATTTTTAATAATTCATAATTATTTAAAGTATCTAGAAAACCATAAATATCTAAAGCTTTTTTATATATTATTGTTTCTTGATAACTTTGTTCTTTAATAATTTTAAATAACTCAGCATCAGAATAATTAAATAAGAAACTTCGACCAATACTTAAAAAATAATATTTAAATTCTTGATCAAATTTAGAAGTTGGAACTTTTAAAATAAACCCTAAAATATTACTAAGCAAAATAATATCGATTTCATTCGTTAATTTTTTATCTTCATAAATAGTTAAGGGGATTTTTAAATATTCAAAAATCTTCTGATAAATATGAAAAGATGTTCCGCGGTCCATAATTATACAAAAATCTGCAAAAGTTGCTTTTCTTAAAACATTTGTAGCTTTATCTAAAACAAAATACCCTTCTTTAATCTTTTTTAAAATATCTTTTCCAATAATAAAACTTTCAATTTCTTCTTTCGTATAAGTTTTATCTTCAAGAGAGTAATTATAAATTTCTGTTTCATAACTTTGATTTCTTTTTAAATTATCTTCATAAGAAAGATTACCAAAAACCATTTGATGAGATTTTATATAATCTGCTCCCCCAATTAAATTGTCCATAATATATTTAAAAATATTATTAATACTATCTAAAACTTCACTTCTAGAACGAAAGTTTTTAAGTAAATCTATTTTAATACCTGCATCAGTAGTACTATAACAATTGTATTTTTCTTTAAAAATATCCGGGTTGGCATTTCGAAAACGATAAATTGATTGTTTAATATCGCCCACCATATAAACATTATTATTCTCAATTAAATTAATAAATTCCTCTTGTAAATCCGAAGTATCTTGGTATTCATCAACACATATTTCCTCATAGAAATTTTTTATTTCATCTCTAATTAATGGGTTTTCTTTTAAAAGATTAATAGCCATTAAAGCAATATCTGTAAATTCATATAAATCATTTTCTTTTTTATATTTTTTTATTTTGACATTATAACTATTAATTATCGCTATTATTACTTCAATATATTCTTTAGTTATTTTAAAACTTTCCTTTATTTCTTCAATATCTTTAAAACGTAAATATTCTTTTAACTTTTTGATATTTGCATCAATATTTTCTTTAAATGGGGCTATTTCTTCACTATCCTTAGGACGCCTTGGTAAAGTTATATTAATATTTTGGATAATTTCATCATAATTATTTGATTTTAATAATTTTTCTAAACTCTTAGTTAATTCTTCATAATAATCACTAAAACTAGATGACTCCATTAATATTAAGCTATCTTCAATATTTAATAAATGTTCTTTTAAAATAGCATTATACTCTTTAATATATTCATCAATTTTAGTATTACATAAATAAGTATCTAAATAACTTTTTAAAAATTTATCACAATCACTTTTTAATTCTAACTTCTTAATTATCTTTATAATTGCTTCTTTAATTGAAGTATCATTTTTTATAGCAAAATCATTTAAAAGGTGATGAAACAAAGGATTTTTACTAGCATAAAATTCGTCAAAAACTTGATCTATTAAATCCATTTTATAATTAGTAATAATACCATTATCAACAATTTGTAAATTAGGAGAAATATTTAAAACATAATTGTATTTTTTTACTAATGATAAAGTAAAAGAATCAAAAGTTGTGATATATGCTCCATCAAGATAATCTAAATTTTCTTTTAACTCGGGATATTTGGTGATACTTTTACGAATTCTCTCTTTCATTTCTGCAGCAGCAGCATTAGTGAATGTCAAAATTAATAATTTATTTATTTTAATTCCTTGTTTTAATTTAGTAATTACTCTTTCAGTTAAAACTGCTGTTTTACCAGAACCAGCTCCGGCTGAGACAATAATATTTTTCCCACTTGTATTAATAGCTTGTAATTGTTCATCAGTCCACTTTGGCATATTATTTTCCTACTTTCTTTTTATTTTTTATACTTTTTCTTTTAAGAAATCTAAATTATCAATATCTTTTAAAATTACATAATCGGTTTCTTTTTTAAAACATAAATCTTTAAATTTACAATAAACACATCCAACATCTTTATCAAAACCAATTTTTTTAGGATTTATATTAAATTCACCATCTAAGATTTTTTTAGAACTTTCTTGAATATTTTTTTCTGTTAAAGCAATTATCTTGGAAATTTCATGATTATTTAAAACTTTGGCACTACTATAAAAATCACCATTATTTTTAGTTTTTAAGCTTTTAATAACAACACTATTAGTATAACTACAATCAAAACTAGCTAAAGTATGAATTTCAGAATTAGAATAACCTACTAATTTTAAATTTTCTTGGTATTGGTTTTCATAACTTTTAGATGGATTTCTTGTAATGTCTTTGTTTAAAATAAATTGAAGGTAGAAACCTGCAAAAACCGGATTAACAAATAAATTAGATTTTTGAACTAAATATAAGTAAATTGGAAGTTGTAAAGATAAGCCATATGGTAAATATTTTAAATCAATTGAAGTATTACCTGTTTTATAATCAATTATAGAGATAATTGTTTGATTGTTTTCTTCTTTATATAAAATTTTATCGATGAAACCTTTAAATTCAATAGATGAATTTGGAAAAATAGAAATCTTTTTCTCAAATAAAGCTTGGTCTAAACTATTGTATTGTTGTTGCTCATTCAAAGATTTTATAACAAATTCAATATCTTTAATTATTTTATTAACAAAAAATTGCTCTTTTAAATTAAGTTCTTTAGCACATTCTTTTAAATAGTTATTGATTTCGTTTGAAACGTCTAAATCTTTATTAATAAAACATTTTTCTAAAACATGATGAAATATCGAACCAATAAATGCTTCAAAAGATTCTTCGTACTTATCTAATTTTAAAATATTAGCAATATAATATCTAAAAGCACATTTATTATAATTGTTTAAAGAACTATATGATAAAGTAAGATGATTATCTAAATATTCTTGTAATAAATTTTTGGATATACCACTAAATTTATTATCAAATGTATTATAAATAAGTTCTAAATTATTTTGGTAAACTAGTAAATCATCAGTAACTTTGCCATATTTTTCATAATTATACAAACATTTAGCATAATTTATTTTATCATTAATTTTAGAATTACTCTCTAAAATATTAGGATGAATTTCTTCTGTTAAAAGATGCATTTCTTCAATTAGAATGGAAGGATAACATTCACCCCGATTATCTTTTTCTTTAAATGTAATTGTTAAATTAGCAATACTTTCCATTCTTCTCTTAGTATTTTCTTTAATTATTTTATTTTTGGCAATTGTTGTATTTAATTCTAAAATATCTTTTAAATCATCAGTAATATACTCTTCATCTTTGAAAATATTAGGAAATATTCCCATATTAAAGTTTAAAAGAAAAACATAATCATCAGATGTAACATTAGCAAATAAATCAATAATTTCAATATAATTTTCATAATTATAATTACTTATTTCAATATTTTTTAAATCCTCTACTATTAAATTTTTAACTTTTACTTTATCTTCTATAAAAGCATAATTATTGCAAACATTAATAATTTTGTTAACAATGCGACTATCCCTACTTTTAATGGTTTTTAAACTTTTATTTAAATCAGTATCATAATTACTTAAAAATTCTTGCGTTATGGGATTACTATATAAAGAATTATTTGTAGGTATTTTTATAGGTAAATTATAAAATTCAGCACTTCTATCTAATTCATTATAATAATCTTTTGTTACGCCCATTAGTTTAATATTTTTAACACTGATACCCTTATTAATAAGAGAACATATTTTTTTACAAACAAAATTTATTTCCTCAGTTATACTTGTAAACTTATAAACTTTGGGGATTTCATTAACTTTATTAAAAGGGATAATTTGAGCTTTGATTTTGGAAAAAATTGCTAATTCATTTTTTTCTAAATAACCATAACCCATTACAACTATTTGGTAATTATGAAGATAATTTTTAAATTCATTATTATAAATGAGTAAATTATTTTTTAGCAATTCTTTTTTTAAATCTGTGAGAAATTTCAATTTGAAGTTAGAGTAATTTTTTGATTCATTAATTAATAATAAATTATCTAAATAAACTTGAGCAATTTGAGGTTTAACATGATATTTATTAACAACATAATATAAAGCTTCCTTATTATAAGAAAAGAAATATTCTTGAAAAAATGTTTTTTTAGTATAAAAAGTTACATCTAAAAAAACATTTTGTTTAAACAACTCTTTTAAAATATATTCTTTGTAACTATTTTCACAAATTATAATTGTTTTGTCTTTGATAAATTTTTTTAAATCCATTTTATTACTCCACTAAACTTGTTTCATAATCATTAATTATTTTGAATAATTCTTCTTTCGTAGTAGCCGCACAAATTCTTAATTTCGTTTCTTTCGTATTAGCTAGCCCTTTTAAATAAAACATTAGTTGACTGCGTAACTCTAAAACAGCAATATGTTCTTCCTTTTCTTCTACTAACTTTGTAATATTATCTCGCATCATCGCCATTTTCTCTGAAACCGAAACCATTTTAGGAATAGTTCCATTTTCTAAATATTCCACACATTCTTTAATTAACCATGGATTACCTAATGTGCCTCTTCCAATCATAACTCCAGCGCAACCACATTCATCTAACATTCTTTTAGCATCATAACATGATAAAATATCGCCATTACCAATTACTGGTATTGATACTGCTTCCGTAACTTTTTTAATAATATTCCAATCTGCTTTACCACTATAACCTTGTTTGCGAGTTCTAGCATGAATAAATATTGCGGAAGCTCCAGCACTTTCACAAATTTTAGCAATTTCTTCCGCATTAATCGACTCTTCGTCCCAACCACTACGAATTTTAACTGTAACTGGAACATTAACAGAGGATACTACTTTTGTAACAATTTCTCGAACCTTTTCCGGATATCTTAAAAGATTACTACCAGCATTATTTTTGATAGCTACTTTTGGAACAGGACAACCCATGTTAATATCAATAATATCGGGGTGCATATATTCTTCAATAATTTTAGCAGCTTGGGCTAAAGTATCCGGATCACTGCCAAAAATTTGTTGAGATATAGGCCGTTCTTCTTCAGTCATTTTCAAAAGATCATAAGTTTTCTTAGATTCATAAATTAAAGCTTTATCAGAAACCATCTCCGCAACAACTAGCCCGGCTCCCATTTTTTTACAAATATTTCTAAAAGTTGTACTAGTAATTCCAGCCATCGGTGCTAAAATAACAGGATTTTTAATTTCAACATTACCAATAAAAAAACTCATTTTATTATTTTCACTTTCGTATTATCTTCTAATAGGAAGGCATTGGCATCATCAGTATCAATATGCATTTCTAATACTCCGTTAGAACTTATTTTAACCACTGTATCAATAATACCAGGTTTAAGACCCGGAATTGCCACCTTGACTATTTCTTTATCTTTAACACCAATTTTTTTTGCATCTTCTTCATTCATATGAATATGCCGATTAGCAATTATTAATCCTTTTATTTTCAAATTGTTTTTGGGTGTTTCTAAAGTTATATTTAAACTATCAGCTAAATCGCTACTATTTCTTACTGGAGGATTTAAACCTAAAATTCTAGCATCACTTTTAGATATTTCTATTTGATTGTAATCCCTTAAAGGTCCAACTATTCGAACATTAGAAAGTATTTTATCACCATTTCTTAAATTAACAGTCATATTAGAAGCGAATTCTCCTAACTGATTTAAAGGATTTCTCATACTTATTTTTTCATCAAATAATAAATCATATACTTCTTTTGTTAAATGGACATGCCGATTACTTATTCTAGCGTTTACTATATATTCCATATTAGTTCCTCCTTAAATTTTATTATATCGTATTTTTATGAATAATTACAGTTATTTTTTGCCATAATAATAATGGTGATAGAATGAAAAAACCAGGTTGTAATAAGTGTGAAGAAACTCAAACTCAAGGAAGATGCTACATTGACGAAGAAACAGGACTTCTTTGTGTAACTCTTACTAAAAAGATTGAACTTCCAAAAAACAAAAAAGTTTTAGTGCCGCAAATTTGCACAAATTGTGGAACAACTGAATGGATAACTATTGACACCAGTGAAAAACCACAAGAAGACTCCGAAGAGCAACAAAGTGATAATTAAAAAGATTCTAGATTAATTTCTAGAGTCTTTTTATAAACGAATAATTGAAGTAACGCGACTATTTTCAATAGTTAATTCATAAATATCAAATTCAGTTTCACTCTCATCATAAATTATATGGCCATTAAATTCTAAAATTAAATCATCATAAAGATTATAACCAACTTTGGCATAATTTAATAAAAATCCTAGGATTGCTCTTTTATGAGTAAAAATAACACATTCTTCAGAAATTAAATTAATAAAATTATCCATTCGACGCCCTACTTCATTTAAAGACTCACCACTAGGAAGCTTATAATTAAAGTCATGATCTTGTAATCCTTTAACCATCTTCATATTTTTACTACCTAAAATACCAACTTGACAATCATTTAAATTCTCATTTAAGGTAATTGATAAATCTAAGTTCTTAGCAAGATACTTAGCAGTATCTAGGGCACTACTATAAAAACTAGTATAAATATTCTCAACATTTTTAAAAAAAGGAATATTGCCAATTTTCTTTGCTACTTCTTCACCCTTAACACTTAAAGGTCTAATCATTCTTATTTGTTCTAAACTAGCATTATTATCATAACTAATCCCATCTAATAATAAATTATTACTTACTAAATATATTTTCATACTCCTACACCTTCATCATCATAATCTATTTTTAATTCTTCTTGTTTTAATTTATCTATTTCAGCATTTTTAATACTTTGAAATCTTTTAGTAATTTTCTCAGTTGTTGTATGTAATTCATCAATACTTTGATTGACACTTTTAACACTTCGCGATAATTTATCCCATCTTTCTTTATAGCGACTAAATTCAAGTCCTAAACGTTCTAATTCCTCGTGAATAACTTTGGCATATTTATCTCGTTCCATATTTTTTAATACCATACTTATAATTGATAAGGTACTAATTAAAGTAGTAGGTCCTGTGATCCATACTTTTTTATCATAGGCATAATTTAGTAATTCTGGGTGATAAGCATTGATTTCAGCAAAAATAGCTTCAGCAGGTAAAAACATAATAGCTTCATTACTTGTTTCACCAGGAACAATATACTTTTCAGAAATATCAGTTATATGCTTTTTAACATCATTAATAAAATTTTTTTCAAACATCACACGTTCTTCTTTAGTTCGATTTTTATCAACCATTTTTTGATAATTTTCTAAAGGAAATTTACTATCAATGGCTATAGTACCTAATGGAGATGGGGCATATAATAAAGAATCTGCAATCGAACCATTACTTAGCTTATGTTGAATTTTATAAATACCACTACTTTGTGAACCAAAGGCATTATTTAAAATATATTCTAAATTTACTTCACCAAAAGTTCCCCTAGTTTTTTTATCCGTTAAAACACTTTGTAAAGAAACAATTTCCGTACTTAGACCATCAATTTTCTTTTGGGCTTCATCAATTTTATTTAATCTTTCCAAAACATTTATAAATGTTTTATTACTCTTTTCAAAATTTTCACTTAATTGGTTATTGACACGATCATTAATTAAATTTAACTTATATTCTATTTTATTATCAAGGGTTTCAAAATCAGTTCGTAAATCTTTACTAAAATTTAATTTAAACTCCCCGATTTCTTTAGTTAAATTTGTTTCTAATCTCCCTATTCTTTCTATCATATCTTTATTATTACTATTTTTACTTAAAATAATTATTAAAAATATAATCGCAATAATTAATAATCCTATAATAATATATAACTCCATAAATACCTCGCTCATTGTAATTTAATTATAGCTTACGAATTTTTGTTTGTCAAATTTTCTCCTAGTTTAGCCATAAAAACATCATTGTGTTCAGGATAAATTTTAAAAGATATTTTATGCCATTTGAGAATAACACTCTTCTTTTTTAAAGTGGCACTTTCTAAATTTTGATAGTGAATTTTAATTTTTAAAAAACCTAATTTAATAACTAAGAAATTTTTTTCTAAAATATAAAAGGTAAAATAGTAAATATGGGCGATTATTAATGTTAAGGACAAATAAACTAAACTATAAAAATATAGTCTTAGAGATAACCACATTAAACAGCTGATGAAACATAAAATTATAATTGAACTCATAAAAATAAAATTAGATTTTTCGGGTTTTACTTTAAATTTCATACTACTTTTCCTCTCTATTTACTTCTTCATTATTATATCATGGATACCATTTAACATAAAGATTAGTTCTTAAATTGATATAAAAATAAAAAGATAATACTATCTTTAACAGTACTATCTTAATAATAAAACTTAATTATTTTTCTTTTTTTCATTTAGGAAATGTTTTCCATCAACCATTCGACCAACTAACATAGAACTAGCTGTATCGCCAACGACATTTAAAACGGTAGCCGGAGCATCAATAACTGTGGCAATAATAGTTAAGATTGGTAAGGCGGCAGCTGGAAAGCCCATTAGATTAATGATAAACATTTCAGAAATTGTTCCCCCACCAACAGGAACCGCCGTAATAAGTAATGTTGCTAATAAAGATACTCCTAAAACAGTCCAAATACTAGGTGTCATATTAAATAAGTAAACTAAGAACATTATTTTAAAAACACTACCAATAACAGAACCATCTTTATGAAAACTTGTTCCCATAGGAATTGTTGTCTCTGCAATATCATCAGATACCCCAACTTCTTTAGTTGATTTAACATTAACCGGAATACAAGCAGCAGAAGAACATGTTGCTAAAGCGGTAGCTGTTGGAGCTAAAATATTTAACCAATATTTTTTTAGTCCTTTTTTACCACCAGCAATTAATGCATAAATTGAATAAACAATCCCATATACTAAAATACATACTATCGTATAAATTATAAATGTTTTTAAAAATCCTACAGCAATGCTTTCACCATAAGTACCAATTAATGCTGCAAAATAGCAACCTAGACCAATTGGAGCATAATACATAATTATATTAACAATATTTAAAACCACATCATTTAAACTTATTAAAAATTCAGTTACTTTTTCGCCTTTTTTGCCACTTTTACGAACAGCTAAACCAAAGATTATGGCAAATAATAGTAATGGTATAATACTATCTTTACTTAGTAATAAATTAAAATCACTTACTGTAAGCAAACTTGCAGTTCTTTCTAAAATACCAATTTCAGTATCAACTTCACTTCCACTATCCATTAAATCCAATATTTTTGTACTATCTTCATTATTAACTAATTTAGTTGTATATGTGGCAGCTAGACCAATTAAAGCAGAAATAACTGACATGATAGCAAAAACAATCACTATTCGACTCATAATTTTACCTAGACGTTTAGGACTTTGCATTTTAATAATAGCAGTTGTAATCGTTAAAAATATTAAAGGTACTATTACTACAAACATTAAATTAATAAAAATATCGCCAAATGGACTTAATAATTTAGCATCTTCACCAAATATTAAACCAATAATGCCACCTAAAATAATGGCTCCTAAAAGTATAATGGTACTTTTGTAATTTTTTAAAATCTTTTTCATTTTTTCCTCCTATAAAAATTATATTATAATTGTGAAAATAGTTTATTGTCACAAATACCCACTATTTTATTTTTTTACCCACATTTTACTCAGAGGTTGTGATATAATAAAAATATGGAACGAAAATATATTAAATTAAATAATAATTACAGTCATCTTTCATTAGGAAATATAATTATTAATATTAAAAATGAAAGTAAAAATAAAACTTCTGCTATTCAGAGTGAGGTTTTTTGTGCAATTTTTAATATTGATTATATTAATGATTCGACAATTAATAATTATTGTATTGGATCTAGAGGAATAGGTAATGATTATAAACAAATATATATTAATTTAAAAAAAAGATATTCTAGTAATAAATTAATTTTTATAGATATTGTGTGTAATATTTTATCAATTATTAATGGAACTATTTTTGATTTAAAGAATATAGAGGCAATAAATGATAATCTTTCGTTAAAAAATATTTGTCATAATTTATATAACATTAGTAAAAATGATTTTTATGTTTCTAAAGAAGCCACTAATTTGTTTAAAAATTTATTAAAAGAAAATAACTATTATGAACTATTTATTGAATTTTTATTTTATGCAATATTAGAAAAAAAACAACCTTTGTATGAAGATGAGAAAACCAAAAATGTTATTGAAACTATTTTACAAAATACTGATATTTCAGTAGTTGATTTACAAGACTTTTTAATATTAGAATTAAATGAAGGAATGAATTTTAGTCATTCATTAATAAATTTAGGAAATCAAAATAATCCCTATGCTAACTATCATTTAGCAATAATGGAATATCGAGGAGAATTTAGTGGAGAACCTCGTTATGATAAAGCTTATGAATATTTTTTAAAATCCGCTAATGCTAATCACCCTTCTGCTTGTTGGATGATTGGTAATATGATAATTAATGAAAAAATTGGCCATCAAGATTATAAAACTGCTATTTTGTATTTTGAAAAAGCTCAGGAACTAGGCAATATTGCAGCTATCAATTCACTAGGACTTTGTTATCAAAATGGCTTAGGAGTTAAAAAAGATTTAGATAAAGCTTTGAGTTTATTTCAAGAAGCTGCGAAAAAGAATTATGCTTATGCATTTAATAACTTAGGAATTCATTTTGAAAAAGAAAAAAATATTGTGGAAGCAAAAAAATATTTTTTAAAAAGTGCTAATTTAGGGGAAAGTTTTGCTTGTAATAAAATGGGAGAATATTATCGCCTCGAAAACAATTACAAAGAAGCTTTAAAATATTATCAAAAAGCTTTAAAGAGTCGTTTTAAAGAAATAACTCCTTGGGCATTTTATAATATTGCTAAATATTTTTATTTAATTGGTAATTTAGAAACAAACACTTTAAAAGATTCAAATATAGCTATTCAATATTTTGATAAATCTTCTTCTTTAATCGAATCTTTACAAGAATTATTATTAATTTATTTTGATAAATATCTTATATCTAATAAGCAAAATGATTTAGATAAAGTCTATGAATATAAGAAAAAAATTGAAGAACATCCAAAGTTTAGTAAAGATATTAAATGTTTTATTGATAATAGATTAAAAAATATTATAGACAAAGAAAAAATAAAGCTTCCTATTGATATAAAATAAGTTTTATTAAATATAATTTATTAATTCATAGACTAAAGGAATAATGTCTTCTCTTTGTACAAAATTGGCAATTAATTTATCTTGTTCTTTTGTTATTATCAAACCAATTGTTTTATTATGAAATGGTTCTTTTATTTTCTCATCCACTAAATTCATGTAAAACTCAATTTGTCCTTTATCTTCTTTTTCTAGTTTTCTTAATTTTAATTCGACTACAATAAAACAATTTATTTTATAATTAAATAATAAAATATCTATATAATAATTTTTATTGTTCTCATCATTTATTTTATATTGGTTTCCTACTAGAGTGTACCCTTCTCCTAGTTGATTAAAAAAGGTTTTTATTTGGGATAAGATAATTACTTCTAAATCTTGTTCTTTAGCTATTATTGTTTTACTAGGTATACTTATTAAGATTGGATTTTTCATATTTTCTTTAATTGTTAATTTAGAAGGATAATTAGTAATTTCAATTTTGTCTGGTTTAGCAATTAATCTTTCATAAGAATTATTTTTTATCTCTTTTTGTAACTCTCTGGAACTTAATTTTTTACTAATACATAAATTGAGATAATAATTTCTTTTGTTTTCATCTTTGATGGGTAATAATATTCTTATATTAGTCCAAGAAAGGTGCCTCACTGCGGCACTTTTTGAAAACAATAAATAAAATTTTCGATATCTTTTTAAATTTGTTATATTATATCCATTACCATATTTTTCAGTTAATTTAACTGACCACTTTTTTATTAGTTCATTTCCGTACTTAGCTCTTTTCTCACCACCTTCTCGCTTCTACTATAATTTTTCCTATATGCCAATAACTACTTACATTTTCATAGTTTTCTTCTAGTATTCTGGCTTTTTTATTTACTTCATTTTTCTTTATTATATTTTCTACTGCATTATAATAATTCATTTATTCCTTCTTTCTATTAAAAAAAATATAGATAACTTTTTATCATTATCTATATCCTTTGTTAGAAGTATATCATATTCTTCGCTTTTGTCAATAAATGGTAATTACTCATTATTTTTAAAAACCTCTTGAATCATTTGTTTGGCAGTATTTACTGATTCTTCTTTAGGTTTCATAACATATAATTTTGTTTTCTTATAAGTATACGTATATTCTGATGCATCAATTCCCGTTAAAGTATTACTAGTGATTTGCCAATCTCTTGGGCTGACAAGTTCTTTTTTGATAAAACTAGTCATTGAACCAGTACTCATGTTTGTAACAAAAGCACCATTTAAAGAATTTAATAAACTGTTATATTTTTTAATAATATCTTTACTCATTGCTTTTTTCATTAACGCTTCTAAAACTTTAACTTGATTTTTTCCCCTTCCTAAGTCGCCTCCTGTAACATGATGTCTTTCACGAACAAATACTAGCGCTTCTTTACCTTTCAAAGTTATATTGCCTTTTTTAAAATAATAAGGTTTAAAATTATCATCAACATCATAACCTGTAAACGCTTCCTCATTATATACAGTAATTCCTCCAAGAATATCCACTACTTTAATAACTGAAGTAAAATTAACTTTAACGTAATAATTAATATCAATATTTAATAATTTTTCGGCAGCATAAATACTTGAATCAATACCATATATACCAGCATGTGTTAATTTGTCTTTATAATTACTATTATTAATAAAAACATAATAATCTCGAGGAATCCAAGTAATTAAAATCTTCTCTGTTTTAGGATTTATACTAACAACCATATTAACATCACTTCTAGATGAAGAATTAATTTTGCCAAAAGTATCAATACCACTTATATAAATATTGAAAGAATCTTCATTAATATTTGTTTGATCTTGTAAATCTTTAATACTTCCTTTAACTTCTACTTTATATATTTCTTTTAAATTATTAAATTTTTCTGAATCTTCTTCTTTTAATAAATCTAATTCACTCTTTTCTAAAATAATACCTGCCACTTCATTATTCATTAAACTATCAATTAGGGTATTTAAATCTTCTAAAGTTGTATATTTCAAATGAACTTTTTTCTTAATTTTGTCTTGGGCTTTTTTTAATAATTCATCACTATTGCTAGCATTTAAACCTACTTTTTCATTTTCTAAATCACTAATTTTATTATAATCATTTGTTTTTAGTACCATGACACTGTAATTTTTAATTTCATAATTACCATCTGATATACTAAATAAAAATCCTAAGGTATTATAAAGATAAAATTCACCAATTAAAGAAGTTAAGATAATTAAAATACTAAAAAAGTAACCAATAATCCGAAATCCTTTTTTTCTACTTAAATTACACATTAATAAAACAAAGATAATGCCTAAGGCTAAAATAAAAGCAATTATTGTATAAATTAAGGGGATTATATTTAATGAAAAAATCATACCAAACAAGATTAGAACGATAATTAATAAAATAAAAGTAATAATACGACCAATTTTTTTATAACTTTTTTTCTTTTTTTGTGTTTTCTCCATAAGCTTCTCCTTGTTAATTATTATAGCAAAAATACGCGATAATATGGCAATTTAAGATATTCTTAAGAAATTATTGTGACAAAATTGTGTCAAATAAAAAAAGATGATAACTCATCTTTAATCAATTTTTTTAGACCATAAACCATGATTATTACAATAAGCATATATTTCACTATTAGGAATATATTTAAATTTTGCCGTAGGCATGCTATCTGGTAAAAGTTCCACTTTAGTTATTTCTTCACCATTAACAAGAGCAATAAAAGTTATATAATGATCTTGACTCATAGGATGAAGAATTTCTCCTACTTGAACTAGGACTTCATTATCCTTTATTTCACAAAAAGGAATGTGTTTTTCAATAGCAGCTTCTTTTGTATTTGGCACTAATTCTTGTAAATTTTCTCCACAACAATTGGCATTAGAGTTATTTAGAACATTACCACATTTAGGACATAAATAAAATTTCATATTTGTACTACCTCTTTTCTAGTTCATTATAAACTTTTTTAGAAAATAATACAATTAGTTTTTGATTATTTTTTTCCCAGATAAACTCATTTCAAAATTTCTTTTAAAATAATCCCAAAGATTAGCTTTTAAAACGTCTTCTTTAACTGTAATATCTACTTCTTTAATAATATTATTTTCATTATCAATTATTTCAGCAGTTCCTACTTTTTCACCTTTTTTGACTGGAGCAACTATTTTGTCAACTTTGACATTAATAGTATATTCTTTATTTTTATCATTAACATTAAGTAATTCTGTAGCATCATCCATTAAAATTATTTCAATCCGATCTTTTTTACCTTTTTCAATTCTTACTTCATCAATAATTTTATTTTTTTCATAAATAGTTGATAATTTATAGGAATTAAAACCATAATTTAACATTTTAACCGTATCACTAGTTCTATTATCAGAAGTATCAACTCCCATAACAACTCCAACTAATCGCATATTATTTTTTTTAGCAGTTGAAGTTAAACAATAACCAGCAGTCGATGTAAACCCCGTTTTTAAACCATCAACATCATCATAAAAACGAACTAATTTATTTGTGTTGACTAACCAAGTACTTGAACCATCTGGTCTTTTTAAATAATCTTCATAAGTACTTGTATATTCTAAAATTTCGGGATAATTTTCCACTAAATAAACACCCATTAAAGCCATATCTCGAGCACTACTATAATGTCCTTCGGCATCTAAACCATGCGGATTAACGAAGTTGGTATGAGTACAACCTAATTCCTTACATTTATTATTCATCATTTCTACAAATTTTTCTGTTGTACCACCAATTTTTTCACTCATTGCCACTACAGCATCATTTGCAGAAGCAATAGCAATCGATTTAATTAATTCTTGAACTTTATAAGTTTCACCAACATTTAAATATACTTGACTACCACCCATACTTGATGCATTTTCACTAATAACTACTTGATCATCTAATTTAAGACTACCATTATGAATGGCATCCATAATTAAAATCATGCTCATTATTTTAGTCATACTAGCAGGAGCTTTCTCTTGATCAGCTTCTTTTTCATATAAAATTTTACCAGTAGAAGTTTCAATTAAAATAGCACTTTGGCTATATTCAACTAAATCTTCTGCTATAACACTTGTAATTCCTAAAAAGAAAAAACTAAATAACACTATTATTTTTTTCATAAACACCTCTTACTAATTTTTATGCTTATTTTAAAATAATATTTATTTAGTTGAATTTTTCTATTACATTTTTAATTAATTTATAATCTTTAGAGATTAATTATTTATTTCATAAGGAATTAATTGATCTTTTTTGACTAAATATGCTTTTTTAGCAATTTCAAACATAGGAATATCAGTTAAAGAATCTGAATAAGCATTAGCAACTTTGGCATTAGGAAATACTTCCCGAAACCGTTTTATTTTTTCAGGGCCTTTGCAATTTCGACCAATGATACTCCCTTTTTTTAAATCAAATTTAGTAGCAATAATATTTTTGATGCCTAAGCTACGACAAAAAGGTTCAATTATAAAATCAAAAGAGGCAGATATTATGACATCATCTTTTTGCTGATTTTCTAAATAAAAATTTTTAATATTTTTTTGGTACTTAATAATAAAATTATTTATATAATCATCCCAATTGGGAATATCTTTAACAAAACTAAACATTTTACTTTTAACAATTCCAATACTAGAACCACAAATTAATTCCCAACCGCCTTTAAAAAGACAACTAATTACTAAAAAAGGATGTCTTTTTAAACTATAAAGAATAAATTTCTTAGATGAATCACCAGCAAAAATAGTATCATCAAAATCATATATATTCATCTATAACTCCCAATTTCTAATTTCATCAATATCAATTCCTTCTTTAACAATATAACTTTGATGAATTCTTAATTTTTTGTGCATTAATAATTTAGTTTTTTTTGTTTCTTCAGTTTCCTTAGTATATTTTAATACATCTAATACTAAATTATAACGATCTATTTTATTTTGAACACGCATATCAAAAGGAGTTGTAATAGTTCCTTCTTCATTATAACCATGAACATGTAAGTTATGATTAGTACGATTATAAGTTAGTTCATGAATTAAATTTGGATAACCATGGAAGGCAAATATAATCGGTTTGTCAGTAGTAAATAATTTATCGTAATCACTATTTTTTAAACCATGAGGATGTTTTTCTTTACTTTGTAAACGCATTAAATCAATAATATTTATTACTCTAGTTTTTATATTTGGGCAGTACTCTTTTAAAATCTTAGCAGCAGCGATAGTTTCTAATGTTGGTGTATCACCACAGCAAGCTAAAATAACATCAGGATTTTGATAATTATTAGACGCCCATTTGAAAATTCCTAGCCCTTTTTGGCAATGTTTATTAGCTTCTTCTTGATTAAGCCACTGAATACTTGGATGTTTAGATGCTACTATAACATTTATATAATCTTTAGTTTTAATTATGTGATCAAATGTTGATAGCAATGTATTAGCATCAATAGGAAAATACATTCTTACAATATCGGCTTTTTTGGTTGCTAAATGATTTAAAAATCCGGGATCTTGATGCGTATAACCATTATGATCTTGTTGCCATATATGACTAGTTAAAATATAGTTTAGACTGGCAATCGGTTTACGCCAAGGAATTTCTTTAGTTACTTTTAACCACTTAGCATGTTGACTAGCCATGGAATCAATTATTCTAATAAAAGCTTCATAACTATGCATAAATCCATAACGTCCCGTTAAAAGATATCCTTCTAACATCCCCTCACAAACGTGTTCAGATAAAAAACTATCAATAATACTACCCTCACTATTTAAAAATTCATCACTCGCGAATTTTTCAGCATTCCATTTACGGTTAGTAACTTCAAAAACATAATTAAGACGATTAGATAATGCTTCATCAGGGCCAAAAATTTTAAAGTTATGGTTATTTAATTTGATTAAATCTTTAATATAGCTTCCCAAAACTCGCATATCTTCGGCTTTGGTTTTTCCTCTTTCTATTTCAACTTGATATTTTTTATAATCCGGTGTGATAATCTCTTTTAAAATTAATCCACCATTAGTTTTAGGATTTGCACTCATTCTTTTGTTACCGATTGGAGCTAGCTTAATTATTTCTTCTTTTATCTTTCCATTTTCGTTAAATAATTCTTCGGGATGATAGCTTCTTAACCATTTTTCTAAAATATTTAAATCATCCTGGATTTTAGAAAAATTAATTGGGACTTGATGCGAACGAAATGTTCCTTCAACATCTTTTTCATATAAAACTTTAGGGCATGTCCATCCTTTACGAGATTTGAAAATAAGCATTGGATAAATTGGGCGTTCAAATTCTTTATTATTTTTAGTATATTCTTTAATAATTTTATATTTTTGAACTACTTTTTCCAAAGCAGAAGCCATTATTTCATGATAATTATTTTTGTCAATAACATCAACAATAATAGGATCCCAACCACACCCTTTGAAAAAATTAATTCTTTCTTGTTCACTAATTCTAGCAAAAATTGTGGGATTAGCAATTTTATAACCATTTAAATGCAAAATTGGTAAAACAAAACCATCTTTATTAGGATTTAAAAATTTATTGCAATGCCAAGAAGTGGCAAGTGGGCCAGTTTCAGCTTCTCCATCACCAATGACACATGCTACAATTAAATTCGGATTATCTAAAGCAGCTCCAAAGGCATGACTTAAACTATAACCTAATTCTCCCCCTTCATTAATCGAACCAGGAACTTCGGGAGCTACATGACTAGATGTACCACCAGGAAAAGAAAAATTTTTAAATAATTTTTGTAATCCTTTTTCATCTTGGGTAAATTCTGGATAAATTTCAGAATAAGTACCTTCAATATAACTATTAGCAATCATTGCTTGCCCACTATGACCTGGGCCAGAAATATAAAACATATCTAAATCATATTTTTGAATAATGCGATTTAAGTGTGTATATATAAAATTTTGACCTGGGGCACTTCCCCAATGCCCAACTAATTTTTTCTTTATATCACTTTCTTTTAAATTTCTTTTTAAAAGCGGATTATCTTTTAAATAAAGCATTCCTAAAGACATATAATTACAAACACGAAAATATTTATCTAATAATTCTACTTCTTTTTCTGTTAATACTTTTTCCATCTTATCACCCTATCATTAATATTATAAAGGATAAATTCTATGGAAACAATTGCAAATAAGCAAAAAGAAAGATATTTGACTATATTTTTTCTAATTATTTTTTACTTTTTTCTTGGGAATAAAATTATTAACAAATTTATACTTATCACGATTATGAATATATAAATAGCCGAAAATACTAAAACAAATAGCACCAATAAAATTAACTATTAAATCTTTCATCGTATCAATTATTCCAACATCTAAATATCCAGAAAATTCTGCTAATACTTGATTATTTGTGTCATATAAAATTGTTTTATCAATATCTTTTACAACAATTGGTTTATTACTTTTAGTTATATCTAAATTAACAGTTGATATCGTACGAACAATTCGATCTTTTTGCATATCCGTCAAGAAAAATTGGTCCATCGAAAATTCAAAAAATTCCCAAATAACTCCAATAGTCATCGAAAAACAAAAAGCAACTATCGCAACAAATAAAGGCGATAATTTAATTAAAGAACTATTTTCATTTAATAAATCAATTAGAGAAAAACCCACACCAGCACATAAAAAACCATTGATTGTATGAAGAATTGTATCCCACTCGGGAATATGCATATAAAAATTATTTATTTCCCCAAGAATTTCAGCTGAAAAAATAAAACATAAAATGATTATTTCTAATCCATTAGGAATTTTTATTTCAAATTTTTCTTGAATGAAAAAAGGAATTGTAAATAAAAATAATGATAATAAACATAAAAAAGCATTATCCCATTCCCTCAAAAATATTTGTCTTACAAAAGTTATAAGAACTAAACTTCGTAAGATAATATAAACCATTAATAATTTTTTATCATTTTCGCGATAAGCAACTTTAATTTTTTTCCACATCTTTATAATACTTCCTTTTGCTAATTATACCATGTAACATTTTTTTATGCTATCAAAAAACCATAATTGCTTATGGTTTCTATTTACACATTCATTTTTAACTAACAAACACAATCAACATATGTATCAGATAAGCATCTTATACTACATAAGCAGCTGCAATCCATTGTAAAGAATGAGTTTGTGGCTACATATGGATATAATGACGTAGAATCAGTATTATCAGCAAGAACTCTAAAAGTACAACAATTACCTTCAATTTTTTCAACTCTAAATACTGAACTACAAGATCCACTGTTACCTTGACCGCTACAATTTACTGTTGTATCTTTGCTAATTGGCATACTCCAAGGAGTTCCATTTCCACAACAGGTATATAGCATCACTGGTCTTGTGTTACATACTAAACAATTACTACCGCCACCAAGCATTGGTCTGTCACAAGTATCTAAACAATTATCTGGACAAGCATTTTCTTGAAGAACTAAAATGATACTTAAAATTTCATTAATACAATTTCCAGAATTTTTTGAATTATTATTATTCATCTTTTCACCCTTTCATGTATTCTCATTATTAATTTATGATTGTTTTTAGAAATAGTGATATTTTAGATGAATAATGTTTAATTTTTAAATATAAAATATTTTGTTCCTATGTGGACGATATATTATGATTTAATATTTTTAACTAATCTCCAATTTATATAGATATCACCATCTTTTAGAACAAATTGATTTTAATAGATAATATATCCACCTAATATACAACAGTCATTATAATTAAGACACCAACAATGGCTAATAAAAAGTTACTTCTTTTATTCATACTTACTACCTTTAGATTAATTAAAATATGCAAATAACATCAATGTCAAATTAATATTTTTGCTATAATTTGACAATATTAAGTTTTGCGTTATAATCAGAATAAAGAGTACTATTATTTAGCTAAATATTGGGGTTAAATTTAACTTTTAAGTTTTTACAAAAATATATAGTAAGGGAAGAAGGGAAATTTATGGAAAAAGAATTAGAAATTTACAAAGGAAAAACATTTGAAGATATTAAACATATCGATGAATTGACCCAAGAATATTGGTATGCTCGGGAACTTATGAAAGTATTAGAATATAATAAATGGGAAAATTTTAAAAAAGTTATTGATAAAGCAAAAATAACTTGTAAAATAAGCGGGAATAATGTTTTAGAACACTTTCTTGATATCAGGAAAGTGTTAAACGTAGGAAATAATGCTAAAATGAAAGTTGAAGATTATAAGCTATCTCGTTATGCTTGTTATTTAATAGTACAAAATGCTGATCCGCGTAAGAAAATTGTTTCTTTAGGTCAAACTTATTTTGCAATAAAAACTAGAAAAATGGAAATTACCGAGGAACAATTTTCGAATTTATCAGAAGATGAAAAAAGATTATATACAAGAATTAATGTTAGAAATAAAAATAGATATCTTTTTGATACCGCAAAAATTGCTGGTGTTATAAATTATGGAAAGTTTAATAATTGTGGTTATGAAGGTTTATATAATGGAGAAACTGCTAAACAAATAGCTAATAGAAAGAATATTGATGAAAAAGATGATATTTTAGATTACATGGGTAGCGAAGAATTAGGAGCAAATTTATTTAGAATAACGCAAACTGATGCGAAATTAAAAAGAGATAAAATAGATAATGAAGAAAATGCTTGTACAACACATTATAATGTCGGAAAAACTATTCGGAAAACAATTTCTGAATTAGGTGGTACTATGCCCGAAGACTTACCCACTCCCGAAAAATCGATTCAACAAATTGAAACTTCAGAATTAAAGAAATTAACAATAAATCAAAATAACTTTTAATAAAAGATATTTTATAGTATAATTATATTGGGTGATGAATTTGAATACAGCACTTCAATATGTTGTTATAGCTATAGTCATATTAATAATTTTGGCAGTAGCTATTAAACTTAGTCGAAAAGATTTTGCTATTAAAGAAAATAAATTGATTGGCTATTTAGGTGGAAAAGACAATATTATTAATGCCGAATGTAATATGAGTCGTTTTAAAGTAATATTAAGAGATGTTAGTCTTGCTCAAAAAGAAGCAATTCAACGTCTAGGTGCTAAAGGAATTGTTGAAATTGATAATCAGTTAAAGATTATTTTTGATAAAAATTCCAAACAATTAAAAAAATATATTGACGAAATTGTTTAATATATTTTTTTTATGATTTTATAAATATCTTCTATATTATTAATCTTTAGTATATTTCCTTCTAAATTAAGGGAATAATTGGTTTCAGTAAAAGTATAATTACAATTTGGAGCATTAGTTAGTAACCCTTGATAATTGGCATTTTCACAATAATAATTAGTACTTTTGAAATTAGCAAAATTTGTATCATAATTCATTAATTCAATAATACTACCTACATAATTTTCATTAATCTCTTCTTTATAACTTTCAATATAATACTCATCTTCATAATTAATTATTTTTTTTAAATTCATAAAATTAGCTAATTCTGTACTATTAATTAAGTCTTTAATAACCGAAAAATTTACAATTTTTTTGTAACGATTATAATCATTAATTGTATAAATACGAATATCGCCACCAAATTCTTCTTCATAACCATAATTTTCACTATTTAAAAACTTAATGGTGTCAAAGAATAAAGTTTGGCCTTGTTCAACCATAAGATCATAACTATATTTATTAAATATAACATCTACTTTGCGATCAATATTATTTAATGTCCGATTACGATAATCATTATATAAACAACATAAGCCAATTAATAAAACAATTATAATAAATAATAATAATGTTCTAATATCTTCCCTTTTCATACTATCACTAGAACAATAATATCAAAAATATCTTTAGGATTCAATTATCTAAGCTATATTTTTTCAATATTGACAATATCCACAATTTTAATTAATTCCCCATCAATCGTTATTAAATTTGTACTAGTCTTACCAACAATTACTTTTTCAATTGTTTTATCTTTAAGGGTAATTTTAACTAAACTTTTATAAACATGATTAGAAGCTGCAAAAATATTGTTTATTTTTTTAACAATACTTATACCATCATTACTAGGATTTTTAATTAGTCTATCTTGACCATAAAATACATCTTGGGTATTATTAATATTTCCTATTTTGTTTGCAAATACTCGCGGTAAATCTTTCATTTTTAATCACCATTATATTTTATGATAAATAACTAATTTTGCACCATAATAATAATATGAAAATATTAAAAAATAAAAATTTACTTCTTTTTATACCTTTACTTATTTTAAACGGAATAAGTCTTTTAAATATGATTAACTCTAAATTAATTAGTCCTCTTTATGAAGATGTATTTTGGAAACAATTAATTTGGTTTATTTTAGGATATGGAATAATTTGGGGCTTTCGAAAATTAAAATTTAAAAAAATATTTAATTATGCAAAATATTTTTATTGGTTTTCTTGTATCTTGCTTCTATTAGTTTTATTTATTGGAAAAGATATTAATGGTGCCAAATGTTGGATAAATATTTATAATTTTTCATTTCAACCAAGTGAGATAACAAAATTAGCATTGGGTTTGTATTTAACTGATATTGCAACTTCCACAAAATTAAAAGGTTTTAAAGATGAAATTTTAATAATCACAAAATTGTTTTTAATAACTTTAATACCATCAATTTTAGTTTTTCTAGAACCAGATACTGGCGCAATTATTAATTTTTTAATTATTTTATTAGTTGTTTTAATATTTTTAAAACTAAATAAATGGTGGTATATTTTAGCGGGTATCTTATTTATTTTATTTATTTCTTTATTCCTAATTGGTTATTTTTTCTATCAAGATACATTAATTAAAATAATTGGAACTACTTTTTTCTACCGGATGGATCGGTTAATTAACTTTGCAAATGGAACTGGCTATCAATTAGAAAATGCACTGATTACAATTGGTTCTGCTTCCTTTTTTGGCGAAGGAATTGGTAAAATACTTTTATATATTCCAGAAGCTCCAACAGATTTCTTCTTTGCTTTTTCTTGTGGTAATTATGGAATATTTAGTGGTATTTTAATTTTAGGATCTTTTTTAGTAATTGATATATATTTTTTTAAAACTATTAAGAAAATGAAACAACCAAAATATCAATTATTTACATATACTTATTTCTTTATATTTTTATTTCAACAAACTTATAATATTGCCATGAATTTAGGATTAGTACCTATAATGGGTATTCCTTTAACTTTCTTATCATATGGTGGTACTAATACTTTAATTAATTATTTATTTTTAGCTATTATTTTAAATTTTCAAAAATTAAAAAGTGTTGCTGATAGTTAAGTATTGATTTATATACGAGGAAGTTTGTTAGATAAAAAGTGATTATCAGCAACACATTACTTTATTATAAAGATTTTAATTACTTTAGCAATACTTTCGACAAATCTTAGCAAATGTTTGCAAAATTCGCCTATTTTAGAACAAGACTATAGTAATTATTCTCAATTATTTGTTTACTCATAGTTATTTTATTATTTACAATTTGATTAATCTTTTTAACATAATCATCTTCAACAACTACTTCCTTATTAGGAATAAATTTTCTTTTGGAAGCATAATAAGATCCTTTATCACTTACCCATGAACGATTACCAAAAATGGCAAGTCCTCCTTCAGTACTAAGAATATCTTTACCAATAAATAGTCTTGAATCATATGAAATTCCAAATAAATTATAGATAGTTGGAATTACATCAAGTTGACTACCAACTTTTTGAACTTTAACTGGTTCCATTTTATTATTCCATAAAATAAAATTACTTTTATTAACTGTTATTTCACTTTCTTTTTTATAGCTACTTATTTCATTTATTTCATCTATTGATAATTCATAAGGGTAATGATCTCCTACTAGAGCAATTACAGTATTATCAAGAATTCCTTTTTCATCTAAGTAGTGAATTAATTTTTCTAAAGCTTTATCTAATTCCATTTGGGCAGCTAAGTATGATGCTGGTCCTTCTGAATAACTAAATCCAGCATTATCATACTCTTCTTTATTATTTCTAGCTGATGCATTAGCTTTAAAATTATAACTTGCATGACCTGAAACAGAAGCATAAAACACCATAAAATTTTCTGTATTAATATAATCATTAATTGTAGCATCAATCATGGCAACATCACTTTGAGGCCACTCATTACAATTAATTAATTTTTCTAAGCCATTATAACATGCTTTAAAATTATCAAAACCAATACTTTTTAAATACTTATTACGATCTTGAAAAACATAAGAATTATTATGATAAGCAAAAGTTTGATATCCTATATTTTTATAAACATTTCCAATGCCTTGGGGAAATTTAATATCTCCAGAACGAAATTTTGCTAATGTTGCTGTAGATTCAGCATAAAGTCCAGTTAATTCTTGAAATTCTCCTCCTATAGTGCTGTAAATAGTTGGTGTATAAAAATTTTCAAACGAAAAACCATTATGAACTAATTTATATAATGTTGGAGTTAATTTTTCATTAACAGCAATATCATTAAAACTTTCAGCCATAAATAAAATTAAATTTTTTCCTTTAAACATTCCGGTATAGGCATTTTTTAAAGTACCTGTATCATTTTTAAAATATTCATGCATTTTTTTTATGGTACTATTACTAGTATTATTAATTAAATTATCAAAGTCTATATCTAAATTATTATAAGTATAGGTTGGTTCTTCACTAGGATGTTTATTATCTTGATTTTGGGAATCGTTTAAGTTATTATCCAAAGTAATTTTTTCTTCAAAACCAAAAATAGCTCGTTTTAAATCAATGGTAAAAGTATTTATAACTCCAAAATTTTCCATATTAAGAGAGACATTATTAATTTTATAATATAATTCATAGGCAGAATACTCTTTTGAAGCTCCAATATTTAAACTTAATAAATAAAGAGCATAACTAATAAACGTTAAACCTAGAACAAAAAGATGTTTTTTATTTTTACGTTTGTCAAATTCAATGTGTTTATGAAATAAAATAGTTACAATTATTGGAGCAAAAAATAAAATAATGATTGGTAATCTTTTTAAAGTTTCTATAATTCCTTTTCCAACAAAACTAGTTAATTGATCAGCAACTTTAAAAGTTGATAAAGATATATAGAAATCAAAATAACCTTTTACAACATATTCTGCACTAAACCAAAAAGCAATTAAGCCTATAATAACTAAATATACAATTTTATTGTATTTTATCTTGTTAAAAACACGAGATATTAAAGCACAAAAGAAACTAAATGTTATTAAAAAGAATAACATATTAATTATTGATAAACGAAATATGTGTTCAAATGTAAAAATTTTAAATATAAACTCCATGTATAAGAAACTTAAAAAATATACTAAAAACAAACTAATCTTCTTCATAATTTCATTATACCACTTATCTTTTATTTAACATTAACTTTTCAATATTTTTTTATTAAATTTAACTTAATTATGTAAATATAAATGAAACATTAACTGTTTATTAACATTTCTTTTACTAATTTTTTTAAATAAAACAAAAAGAAACAATTAGACCTTTGTTTCTTTTTAGAATATTACTTTTCAAAATCGCCAGTAACAAGTACTTTAAGAGATCGAAAAAAATAAAATATGTACTAAGTAATACCTGTGTACATATTTTTATTATTTACTCTTTTTCCACTTTTATAGTGCCAGTTTTTAACAAATTATTTTCATCTTTTTGACTATTTAGTGCTATTCCAACAGTGAAAATATAGGATAAGAAATATATCCACATCATTAAAACAACAATACTAGCAAGACCACCATATAAAGCGGTGTAATCTGCATAATTAGTTACATAAGTAGAATAAACTTTAGTTCCAATTATCCAACAAACAGTTGTAAATATTGCGCCATAATTAGTTACTCTTCTTTTTTTTATTTTACGCTTATTGGGTGCTAAAACATAAATTAATTTAATGATAGCAAACATAATAAGCCAAGAAATTGGACCTTTTAGAAAATCAAAAACTGCTAAAATTCGATTTTCAACCGTGGCATTAATATTAACTTCCTCGATTAAATGTACAATATTGTTACCAAAAACAGGAACAATTAACATAAATATTAAAAGACAAACAATTAAAAATGATAAAGAACATGCCTTGATTCTTCTTTTCACCCAAGCTTCATTTTCTAAACCATAAATTGCATTACTAGCTGTAATAATCGAATCTGCTCCATTGCTTGCAATATATAACCCAATTAGTAATGTTATAAAGAAGTCAATTCCAACATGATCAACATAACTAACTCCTAAAATCATATTAGCAATATCTTCCGAAAAAGAGCTAGCCATAAAATTATGAAGAAAATCAACCGATAAATTTAGAACACCAGCCCCGTAGGAAATTAAACTTAAGGAAGGAATAATAGCAAGAACAAAAAAGAAAGATAGATTACCTGGTAAGACAATCATATCTGGTCTTCTTAAAACTTTAAAAAAATTATCAAAAAAGTCTTTAATTGTATTTTGCGCTTTTTTTACATTATTTTTCACTATGACCACTCGCTTTTTTATTCTTCATATCTTGAGTTGCTTCATTAAGAGCATCTTCAATAGTTTTTAAATTGTTTTCAATAATGCTATAACCAAATTCAGCACCATAATTATAAGGCATTTTCTTTAATTCTTTATTTAACTTGTGAATATAGTTGATAATCTGTTTTTTACTATATCCTACTGTATAAATAACAAATTCATTACCATCACTACGCATTAAATCACTATTATCAAGTTGAGTTTTAATTAAAGCATTCGCTGCTGCTTGAATTTGTTTATCCCCTTCACTAACACCATGTTTATCATTTATTTCTTTCAAACGATTTAAATCAACAACAATAATTGTTTGCGGATAAATTGTATTATTACTCCATGTTTTAATAAAATCACTTAGGTAAGCTCTGTTTTTTAAACAAGTAAGATCATCAATAAAACGAATTTTATCATCTTTTCTTATTCTTTTAGCAATTCTTATTCTCTTACTCTTTCGATAAACTAATAATCCTATTAAAAGAATACCTATTATACTTAGAATTAAATAAATAGCAATATTATTTAATATTTGGCCTTTCGAAATAGTTTCTAAATGACTATTCATTCCTTTGTTAACTATTTCTAAATTATCTAAATAATTCATATAACGATCTAATAACAAATTTAAGGTTTTATATTCATTTTTAACTTTAAAACCATATTTATTATTAATTGTACCATTATATTTACTAATATAATTATTTAATTTATTTTCACTAAGATAATTGTAAATATAAGTATCCATAACAATTATATTATTAGAATTATTAAGTTTAAATAATTCTTTTAAATTTTTATAAGTTAAAATTTTTATATTACCAATACTTTTTAAAAAGGTTTCTAAATGACTATTTTCTAAAACATAAACTGTTTCACCTTGTAAACCATAAATAGAATTGAAACTCTTTGCATTTTCCCGATTGGTTATAATAGATAAACTTGCATTAATACCACTATTGGTACTAATAAATTTAGATTTTATATTTTCATCAAAGGCAAAATATAAATCTACATCTCCTCTATTAATAGCTCGTACTAATTTCTCAGTATTTTTGTATTTAGTAATATTAAAGTAAACGCCAGAAAATTCACTAAATTCTTGAAGATATTCAGCAACTATACCACCATAATTACCACTCATAATTACTTCATATGGTGAATTATTAATAAAGCCATAACGATAATCAATACTTAATAACTTATCTTTATCACTTTCAGTAATATTTAAAGATTTTGTAAAAAGATCAAACTCATATTTCTTAATACTTTGAGGAATATTTTCTTGCCAAATATTAAAATATTTTCTTATTACATTACTAAATAAATCATCACCAACATTTAGAACATAATGCCTATTAATATCACTAAAATGATAAATTATTTCTAAATTGTTTGTAAGAATAGTATCTAAATAATAAACTCTAGGGATAATTATATAAGAAATTTGATTATTTAAGTCTTTGGTAAGTTCTTCAATATTATCATATCCTTTATAGTTAATAGTTGTATTTTTTAAATAACTTTTTAAATAATCTAAATCTTTATTTAAAACACCAATTGTTTTATCTTTTAAATCATCATAACTTTTTATAATTTCAAGATTTTTACTAACTAAAACATAATGATCGGTGTAAAAAACATTAGAATTAGTAGTAACTAAATCAATATTATTTAAATTAATTCCGTCAGGATTTGAATTTTCAAAAGTTACAACATTTATTTTTAAACCATATTCTGTTTCAAAATCTTCTAAAAAATCATAAAAGACTCCATTACCATCTTTACTAAATAAATTTTCGTCTTTGGCTACATAAATATTTTGAACATTATTGATATTACTATTAATCCAAGTTCTTTCTTCACTTGTCAACTTGTTTTCATCACTTAAAATTTGAAAAATAATAAAGCTAATAATAATTAATAGTATTGCCCCAATGATTCCAGGTAATAACCATTTTTTCTTTTTCATGATTATTCGTCACTATCCTCAGGAATATTATAATTATTCCATACAACCATTCCACTACCATTTTTATTACGGGCTCCCATTAAAGTAAATTCTTTATTAGCAATGGTAAATTCAATATCATAATGATCTAATTCATCTTCATTAAATAATGGAATAATTGTTTCAGCAATTTTTTTCGCATCTTCTAATGTTGTATCGTCACTATAATTAATACTTACATAAAGAATTTTACCTTTTAAAATATTTTCTACTTTTGTTACTTTTTCATTTTTTTCTAATTCACTTTTAATTTCATTTAATAATTTGTCATTTAAAGGTATATCTTTAATAGTGTCTAATCGATTACCATAAACACTGTCGCTAGAACCGTAAAAGTATGTTATTGCAACAATACCTACTATTAATAAACAAACCGCTAAAATAATGGCAAGAACCATTAATACTTTGTTTTCTTCCCAAACTTTTTTTATTTTATTCATAAATTTCACACCTCTTTGGCTAATAATATTATACTATATTATAAATTTTATGGCAAACTGTAACCTTTTTTGTAAAAAAATGTCAATTTTACAAAAAATAGTAGTTATTATACTACTATCTCTTCTACTACTTCGCCGTCTAAACTAAAACTTTTAGCTTCAGTAATTTTAACAGGGACTATCTTACCAATAAGTTTTTGAGAACCTGTTATATTAACTAGTTTCATAGTATCTGTGTATCCATACACTTTGCGATTATCTTTTTCACTAACATCAAGGATTAATACATCTACTGTTTTATTTAATAATTTTTGATTAAATTTATTGGAATAATGATTTACTAACTTATTTAATTCTTGGAGTCTAAGTTCTTTTTCATTAAGAGTAATTGTATCAAGCATTTTAGCCGCAGGTGTTCCTTCTCTTTTAGAATATATAAACGTAAAAGCCCCAGCAAATTCACATTCCTTAACAACTTCCAAAGTATTTTCAAAATCTTCTCTGGTTTCATTAGGAAATCCAACAATTATATCTGTAGTGATAGCAATTCCTGGAATTTTTTCTTGCATTTTACGAAATAATTTTAAATATTCTTCTTTAGTATATCTTCTGTTCATCTTTTTTAGAATATTGTCACTTCCTGATTGGAGCGGAAGATGGATAAAAGGCATAATATTTTTGTATTTAGCAATAACATCTAACATTTCATCAGTAAAGTTCCATGGATGACTAGTAACAAAACGAATTCTAGGAATATTAGTCTTTGCTACACATTCTAATAAATGCGCAAAACTCTCACCAATATCTTTACCATAAGCATTAACATTTTGACCTAATAATGTAACTTCTTGATAACCATTATTTTTTAAATGATTAACTTCTTCTAAAATACTATCTAATTTGCGACTGCGTTCTCTTCCTCTAGTATAAGGAACGATGCAATATGTGCAAAATTTATCACAACCATACATGATATTAACCCACGCTGTATATTTGGAGTCCCGAAGATATTTTATATTTTCGATTATTTCATCACTATTTGAGTAAACTTCAATTTCTTGTTTTTTAAAATTTTGCATTAATAATTTTGGTAGTTCATGAATATTATGAGTTCCAATTAATAAATCAACATAGGAATGATTTTTTTGAACTTCAGCAACAAAGTCTGGTTGTTCACACATACAACCTGCTAATACTATTTTAAAATTAGGATGATTTTTTTTCAAATATTTACATTTTCCTAAAAATCCTACTACTTTATCTCGAGCATTTTCACGAATAGCACAAGTATTTAAAACAACTAAATTGGCTTCTTCAATATTATCAGTATTAATAAAACCTAATGTTTCTAAATAACTTCTAATAGCTTCACTATCGTGAACATTCATTTGACAACCATATGTTCTTAAAAAATATTTTTGATTAGAAAAAACTTTTGGATAATTTTCATCTAAATTAATATATTTATTTTCTGTTTTTGTTCGATCTTTTGCAATATTTAAATCTGGTAAATGCATAAACTCACTTCCTACTTACGTATTTTAACATATATCATAATATTTTGAAAGCGGGTTAAAGTAATAGGATAAGTTTTAGGGTAGATAACAAATAAAATAGAAAATAATTGAAAAAATCAACCAAAACCCGCTTTCATTAACGATAATACTCCATTAAAACTCTAAGTACAAGACTTTCGACAAACGTTAGCAAATGTTAGCAAAATTCGACATTAAAATCTAAAAATAAAAATGAGCTAGATAAGCCCAATTTCTATTATTATTTATTTAATTCAATTTTGGTTTTACCACCCATATAAGGTTGTAAAACTTTAGGAATATTTATAGAACCATCTTCATTTACGTTATTCTCAATTACAGCGATCATCCCGCGAGGTGAAGCGATTACGGTATTGTTCAAAGTCGAAAGTAAATAATTACCATTTACTCCTTTAGCTCTTATACTTAATCTTCTAGCTTGAGCATCTCCTAATGTTGAACAAGATCCAACTTCAAAATATTTTTTTTGTCTAGGACTCCATGCCTCAACATCACATGATTTAACTTTTAAATCAGCAAGATCTCCACTACAACATTCAAGAGTTCTTACTGGTACATCTAAATTTCTAAAAAATTCAACTGTAAACTGCCACATTTTATTATACCAATTCATTGCTTCTTCTGGTTTGCATAAAACTACCATTTCTTGTTTTTCAAATTGATGAACTCTATATAAACCTCTTTCTTCTAAACCATGAGCGCCAACTTCTTTTCGAAAACAAGGTGAATAAGAAGTTAAGGCAATCGGAAGTTCTTCTTCTTTAACTATTTGACCTTTAAATTTACCAATCATTGAATGTTCACTTGTACCAATTAAATATAAATCTTCGCCTTCAATTTTGTACATCATAGCATCCATTTCAGCAAAAGACATAACACCAGTCACAACATCACTTCTAATCATGAAAGGGGGAATACAATAAGTAAATCCTTTATCAATCATAAAATCTCTTGCATAGCTAATCATCGCTGAATGTAGTCTTGCAATATCACCCATTAAATAATAAAAGCCATTTCCACTTGTTCTTCCTGCTGCTTCTTTATCAAGACCATTTAAGATTTCACAAATATCAGCATGGTATGGTATTTCATATTCAGGAACTACGGGTTCACCAAATTTTTCTATTTCAACATTTTCACTATCATCTTTACCAATTGGTACACTTTTATCCATAATATTTGGAATAACTAGCATTATTTTTTGAATTTTTTCTGCTAATTCTTCCTCTTCTTTTTCTAAAGCTGGAATAGATTTTGCTATATCTGCGACTTGCTTTTTAACTTTTTCTACTTCTTCCAAATTTTTTTCATGCATTAGTTTACCAATACTAGCACTTAAATTGTTTTTTTCACTCCGAAGATTATCAGCTTTATTTTTACATTCCCGATATCTTTTATCTAATTCATAAACTTCATCTACTAATGGTAATTTTTCATCTTGAAATTTTTTGCGAATATTTTCTTTAACTAATTCTCTTTCTTCTCTTATTAATTTAATATCTATCATTTAATATCTCCTCTTTTCTAATATAAAAAACCACAAAAATAACTCATAAGGAGCTTTTTTGCGGTACCATCCTTCTATTTTACTTAATTATGATAACGGCTTTTCAAACCGGCATTTATTAGATGCACTCAAAAAGTAGATTCACTATTAAAATTTTATTAGTTTCCACCTACCACTAATTCTCTATAAAAACTTTCAATAGTTACTATTCTTTTTTTCATCATTTTAAACTATATTTTTTATTATCAACAAATTATTTAAATCTATTCATTTGATTCATTACTTGTTTAACTTGTTTTTGACTTGGTTTTCTTCCCATACTACTCATCATAGTTTCAATCATTTTTTCATTTATTGGCGGATTTTTTGTTAAGTACTTTTTCATAACAATTCTAGAAATAGCAAATCCTAGAATAACACCAACTACTAAACCACCAATTAAATATAATATATTTTGAAGCATTATTTTTTAGCTCCTTTCTTTTTATTATTATCTTTTAATAAATCTCTTATTTCTTCTAAAAGTAGAATATCATCACTTTTTTTAACCTCTTCTTTTTTCTTTTCTACTCCTTTTTGACCTTTTTTGCCAATTTTTTGAATATCACTATTAAGTTTATTCATTATTTTAACAATTAGAAATAAACAAGCCGCAATAATTAGGAAATCAAAAATTGATTGAATAAAAGCTCCGTACATGATTTTGGCATCCCCAATAGTAAAGGACAATCCCGAAAAATCCACACCACCAAAAAGCATTCCAATAAGAGGTGTAAAAATATTATTAACTAATGATGTAACAATGCCTTGAAATGCACCACCGATTATTACTCCAACAGCTAAATCTAACACATTACCTCGAGCAATAAACTTTTTAAATTCTTCTAACACAATGCATCACCTAAACTAATTTTATTATAAATATTCTTTTTTTTCAAGAAAGATTACTTAATTTATAAATTTCTAGCCATTTGAATTCCGGATGCCGATGCCATCATTAAACCTCTAGTCATGCCACCACCATCACCAATACAATATAATCCCTCTATACTAGTAGCAAAATTTTGATCTATTTTAACTTTGTTGCTATAAAATTTAATTTCAGGTCCATACAATAAATTATCTGGATTAGCAAAACCTTCAACTATTTTATCAACTGCTCTGATAAATTCTAAAATACTAATCATAGTTCGATAACCAATGGCAAAAGTTATATCACCTGCAACAGCAGATTTTAATGTGGGCACTACACTGTTTTGGGAAAGTTCATAATCCCAAGTTCTTTTACCACGATAAATATCCCCTAAACGTTGAACAACAATATTTCCAGCCCCAAGACTATTTAAATTTTTAGCAACATTACGGCCGTACTCAATAGGCTTATCAAAAGGATGAGTAAAATGATGGGATACTAAAATAGCTAAATTGGTATTAGTACTCTTTTTCTCTTTATAAGAATGACCATTGACTAAAGTTAGCGCATTATCATAAACTTCAGCCGAAACAAACCCACTAGGATTTTGACAAAAAGTACGGACTTTATCACGAAATGGTCCAACTGTTCCAACAAATTTTGCTTCATACATATATTTATTAATTTTTTGCATAACTTGATCAGAAAGTTCATAACGAATACCAATATCGACTACTCCTGAAGAAGATAAAATATTATATTTATTACACATATCTACTAACCAAGAAGCACCTTTTCTACCAACAGCTAAAACAACTTTCGAAGCATATAATTTTGTCGAATTACTTTTGGTTTCTAAATCACAAGTTTTAGTAATTTCAACACCTTTTATTTTATTATTTTCGACTATTAAATCAGTCACAACTGTTTCAAACATCATATTTATCCCATTTTCTTCTAGATAATCTTCTAAACCTTTATAAACTTCATGACTTTTTTCAGTACCTAAATGTCTAATTGGAATATTGATTAATTTAATTCCTTCTTTATAGGCTTTTTGCGATATTTTAGCAATCTCTTCTTTATATTTTGTTCCTTCTAATTTTTGATCGGCTCCAAACTTTAAATAGATTTGATCAGTATAATCAATTAATTCTTTGGTTTTTGAAACTCCAATATAATCTTGTAAATTACCCCCAACATAAATTTGATCGTCTTCTTCATTATATAAAGATAATTTGCCATCAGAAAAAGCACCTGCTCCTGAAAAACCATTAGTAATATTACACATAGGTTTACAATGAATACATTTTTTTACTTTTTCAATGGGACAATATCGATTTTCAACTCTTTTACCTTGATCAATTAATAAAACTTTCGAAAACTTTTTTAATTTAATTAATTCGTAAGCACAAAAAATAGCGCTTGGTCCCATACCAACGATTATTACATCATAATTATTTTGCATATTTACACTCCATTTAAATCATAGCATGAAACTAAAAAAAGAACAATTAATTCATTGCTCTTTTAAACATTTTCTCTAAATCATATATACTAAATTTAATTATTGTTGGTCGACCATGGGGACAATTATATGGATTATCACACTTAACTAAATTTTTTAATAATCCTTCAATTTCTAACATACTTATGTGTTCATTAGCTTTAATGGCCATTTTACATGCTAATGTAATGGCAATACTTTCACGAAACTTAATAACATTAAAATTTCCATCCATATTAATTATTAAATCAATTATTTTTCTAATACTTGCTTCTTCTAAACCTTTTTTTAACCAAGTTGGATGGCTTTTAATACTAATTGTATTAATTCCAAATTCTTGCCATACAAAACCTAGTTTATTAAAAACTTCTTGATAATTTAAAAATATTTGATATTCACTAGTCGAAAGTTCAATATTAATAGGGATTAACATATCAGTAATTAATACTGTTTCATTTTGTAAATTTTGTAAATAATTTTCATAATTAATCCGTTCTTGAGCAGCATGTTGATCTAATAAATATATTCCTTCATCATTTTCACAAACAATGTAAGTACCAAGACATAAACCAACTGGATATAATACTAAATTTTTAAAATCAGCATTTTTAACTAGTTCCCCCTTTTCTTCGTTGCCAAAATCAAAAGTTGTTTGAAAATTTTTACTTTCTTTAATTATTTCTGGTAATTCATTTATAGGAACAAAACTTTCTTCAATTTCTTTAGCTTCTTTTTTGTTAATGGCATCTGGAATTAATAAACTATTATATAGACTACTTTTTATAGTTTCATAAAGAAGTTTAGTTAAAGAAGCAATTTTACTTAATTTAACATCTTGTTTAGTTGGATGAATATTGACATCTACTAAAGTGGGATCAGTTTCAATATTTATAACTACTATGGGGTATTTGCCATCCGGTTTATATGTGTAATATGCATCATTTATTGCCCTGTTAATATCATTGTTTCTAATAACTCGGCCATTAATAAAAGTTATTAGGTGATTACGACTAGCTTTTAAAATTTCTGGTTTACAAACATATCCTTTTATTTCAAAATCATCATTTAAAGCATTAATTTCTAACATTTTAGAAGATACTTGTAATCCATATATCTCATGAATACACTTTAAGGGATTATTACTTCCACTTGTTTTAACTACTTGTTTACCACCATTAGTTAGTGTAAATGCAATATTTGGTTTAGCTAGAGCTAATTTTTCAATAAAAGTTGTAATATTTGCTAATTCTGTTTGCTCACTCTTTAAATATTTTAATCTAGCAGGAGTATTATAAAATAAATTAGTTACAGTAATTCTTGTTCCTTTTCTAGCATTACAAGAAGTTTGTTCTAAAACAGTACCTCCTTTTAAATGAATTTTGGTTCCAACTTCTTCTTTACAAGTTTCTAATAAAACTTCTGATACACTGGCGATGGAAGGAAGTGCCTCCCCTCGAAATCCTAAGGTATCAATAAAAAATAAATCATCATCTTTATATATTTTACTAGTAGCATGTCTTCCAAAGGCCATTAAAGCATCTGTACTATCCATTCCAATTCCATCATCAATAATGGTAATCTCTTCTAAACCACCTTTTAATAAATTTATTTTAATATTAGATGACATGGCATCAATACTATTTTCAACTAATTCTTTGACGACAGAAGCACATTTTTCGACAACTTCACCAGCTGCTATTTTATTAGCTAAATTTTCACTCATTACTTTTATAATACTCATACTACTTACCTACCTATAATTGAACTGCGGATATTTAATTTTTGATTACTTTGAATTTTTAAACCTTTTTTAACAAAAATAAAACCATTATTTAATTCTATATCTTGATTATTAGAAATTATTTGACAATTTTTTAAAGAATTATTTTCTTTTTTACTACTGATTTTTACCTGATCACTAACTACACATGTTACATAACCTTCACCAGTTATTTTAACATCATCAATTCTCAAAACATAATCTGATTGTAATTTTTTAGTATAAACTACTATTTTATTATTAGGATATTTATTTTCATTAATTATTAAACCTGGAGTATCATAAATTAAATAATCTAAATAATTAATTTTAATGAAATCTAGTGTCGTGTTATTATACTGACTAATTGTTAAATTACTATTAGTTAATTCGTTAATTAAAGTTGATTTTCCACTACTAGTTTCACCACAAATAATAACTTTTTGATTGTCAGTGATTGCATCAATAATTTTATTTAAATACATTTTTTTCTTAGCACTAATAAAAGTAATATCACAATCAATCTGAAAACTATTTTTGATGTTCTCTTCTAAATGTTCTAATTTAAAATTATTAGGTATAAGATCACATTTGTTAATAACTAACATTTTTTGATTTTTAATATTTTTAAATAAATTCATACTAGCATTATTTAAACTTAATAAATCACTTATAAATATTGTGTACAATCCAAAATTGTTTATTTTGTCTAAAACATTAGTATTATTAATATTTGATACTTTTATTTCTTCATTATAATGAGTTGTTTTAAAACATCTTTCACAATATTTATTATCTAATTTGGGAGTAAATCCTATTAACTTTTTATTAGTATTTTGTAACTTAATTCCACAACCTATACATCTACTCATAATATTTTCCTTTAAATAAAATTCCTTTTTTGTTCAATTTTTTTACAATTTTTCTTTCAATAATTCGAATAATTCTCGTCCAAAATGGTTCAGTTTCAGATATTCCATTAACTAAAATGGTTGTAAAATGCATTCTATTGCCACCTAATATATCAGTAATTAATTCATCACCAATCATCGCAATTTCAGTATCATTAAAATTGTATAATTCCATAATTTTTTTAAATTTTTTCTTAAATGGTTTTTTGGAAGAAAAAGCAGCATCAATATTTAACTTTTCTTTGAAAGGACGAATACGATTTTTATTACTATTAGAAACTATGATAACTTTAAAACTTTTTTCTAAATCAAAAATTAACTCCCTTAATTTATCATCAGGATAATCAAATTCATAACTAGCTAAAGTATTATTTAAATCAAATAATAAACATTTTATCCCATTTTTTTTGAGTTTTTTATAATTAATAGTATAAATGCTTTGCTGATACATATCTGGTACAAAATTATCCATAGATTTCTCCTTTATTTTCTTTTCGTTCTAAAAGAATTTTAACATTTTTTAGATTGTTTGTAAAATTAATTTTTGAACATTTCAAAAATAAATATATTAGTAACCATTATAGCTATTTATTATTCAGATATTTAGGAATTTATTAATTCATAGACTAAAGGAATAATGTCTTCTCTTTGTACAAAATTGGCAATTAATTTATCTTGTTCTTTTGTTATTATCAAACCAATTGTTTTATTATGAAATGGTTCTTTTATTTTCTCATCCACTAAATTCATGTAAAACTCAATTTGTCCTTTATCTTCTTTTTCTAGTTTTCTTAATTTTAATTCGACTACAATAAAACAATTTATTTTATAATTAAATAATAAAATATCTATATAATAATTTTTATTGTTCTCATCATTTATTTTATATTGGTTTCCTACTAGAGTGTACCCTTCTCCTAGTTGATTAAAAAAGGTTTTTATTTGGGATAAGATAATTACTTCTAAATCTTGTTCTTTAGCTATTATTGTTTTACTAGGTATACTTATTAAGATTGGATTTTTCATATTTTCTTTAATTGTTAATTTAGAAGGATAATTAGTAATTTCAATTTTGTCTGGTTTAGCAATTAATCTTTCATAAGAATTATTTTTTATCTCTTTTTGTAACTCTCTGGAACTTAATTTTTTACTAATACATAAATTGAGATAATAATTTCTTTTGTTTTCGTCTTTGATTGATAACAATTTTCTTATGTTTGTCCAAGATTCTTGACGCACTGCGTCAAGAATTGGAAAAGTTAAATAAAACTTTCGAAAATTACTTAAATTTGAACTATCATAACCTTTACCATACTTTTCAGTTAATTTAACTGACCACTTTTTTATTAGTTCATTTCCATATTTAGCTCTTTTCTCGCCACCTTCTCGCTTCTACTATAATTTTTCCTATATGCCAATAACTATTTACATTTTCATAGTTTTCCTCTAGTATTCTGGCTTTTTTATTTACTTCATTTTTCTTTATTATATTTTCTACTGCATTATAATAATTCATTTATTCCTTCTTTCTATTAAAAAAAATATAGATAACTTTTTATCATTATCTATATCCTTCGCTTTTGTCAATAAAGAGTCTAGAATAAACTTAATTGAGCACTTTCTGGCATTCCTTCAAAAACTCCTAAATTTCGTAATTTTTCCATAGTAGAAACATTAACTTTACCGCGAATTTGGAAATCTTCAATACAGTAAAACTCTTTTTTATTTCGTTCAATAACTATTTGCTTAGCAACGGCATCGCCTAGGCCATCAATAGTTCGAAAAGGCGAAATTAAAGTTTTGCCATCTTCTGCTATAACATAATTTTTGGCATCACTTTTAGTAATATCAATATTGCCAAAATTAAAGCCCCTTGCTGTAGCTTCTAGAGCTAACTTCAATGTTTCTAAAAGAGCAGTTTCTTTACTAGTAGCATCATAACCCTTACTAATAATATCATTAATTCTTGCTTTAATTGCATCATAACCTTTAATCATTGTTTCTAATTCAAAATCATCAAAACGAGTCGAAAAGTAAGAAGCATAATATTCGGCTGGATAATGCACTTTAAAATACGCAATTCGAAAAGCACTCATAACATATGCTGCCGCATGGGCTTTAGGAAACATGTATTTAATTTTTTGACAAGAATCAATATACCAACTAGGAATACCAGCTTCTTCCATAGTTTTTTTATGCTCAAGCCACCCTTCTGGATCTTTACTAGCTCGACCTTTTCGAACAAATTCCATTATTTTAAATGCTTTTAATGGTTCCATCCCACATTGAATTAAGAAAACCATAATATCATCACGACAACCAATAACTTCTTTAAAAGGAACAATACCTTTTTTTATTAATTCTTGAGCATTACCAAGCCAAACATCAGTTCCATGAGATAAACCTGATATTTTAATAATTTCTGCAAAAGTGGTTGGTTTAGTATCTCGTAACATGCCAATCGTAAAATTAGTTCCAAACTCAGGAACTCCTAGAGTTCCGGTATCATTCATAATTTGATCTTTAGTAACTCCAAGTGGTTCAGGTGATAAAAATAAACCCATAGTCTTTTTGTCATCTAAAGGAACAGTTTTAACATCTATTCCTGTTAGATCTTGTAACATTCTTAATTGTGTTGGATCAGTGTGTCCTAAGATATCTAATTTTAAGACGTCTTGATCGATAGCGTGGTAATCAAAATGGGTTGTACGCCAAGCTGCATCAACATCTTCGGCTGGATATTGATATGGTGTAAAATCATAAACATCCATATACCCTGGAATAACAACAATACCACCTGGATGTTGACCAGTTGTTCTTTTAACACCAACACAACCAGCTGCTAATCTTTCTATTTCAATATTTCGCATAATAATATTTCTATCTTCACAATATCCTTTGACAAAACCATAAGCAGTTTTTTCAGCAACTGTTCCAATAGTTCCGGCTCGGTAAACGTTATCTTCCCCAAATAAAACTTTCGTATATTCATGAGCGGCTGCTTGATTTAAATCTGAAAAATTTAAATCGATATCTGGTACTTTATCCGCATTAAATCCTAAAAAAGTAGCAAATGGCATATCTTCGCCATCTTTAAGCATTTTTGTTCCACATTTAGGACAATCTTTATCAGGAAGATCAAAACCAACGGCATATTCAATAGCTAAATCTTCACCAGCATCATTTTTAAATATACTATGCTTACATTTTGGACAACGATAATGAGTTTGAAGAGGATTTACTTCGGTAATTCCCATCATAGTAGCAACAAATGAAGAACCAACTGAACCTCTAGAACCCACTAAAAAGCCATCATCATTACTTTTTTTAACAAGCTTTTGAGCAATAAGATAAATAACATCAAAGCCCCCACCAATAATTCCTTTTAATTCTTGTTCAATTCTTTCCCGAATATTATCTGGAAGTGGATCTCCGTACCAATCTTTAGCTTTAGTGTAAACCATTTCTTCAACAATTTCTTTAGAATTCTCAATTTTTGGTGAAAAAGGAACTCCACCCGTTTCAATAATAACTTCTATGATTTCACATTTAGCTGCTATTAGATTTGGGTTAGTTATAACTATTTCCTTAGCTTTTTCTTCACCAAGAAAAGAAAAAGCATCTAACATTTCACGAGTTGTATAAAAATGCATATCAGGAACGGTTATACCACTTCTATTTAAAGGATGTAATTTACCATTAAAACGTTGATTAATAATAATGTCACGATAAATTTTATCTTCTTTAGTTAAATGATGCGCGTCGCCAGTAGCACATACTATTACTCCAGCTTCTTCCGCAACCCGAATAATTTTTTTGAGATGATTAAAAATATCGCCAAGACTTTTTATACTAGATGATTCTAAATCACAAAGGTAAGAATAAACTTCAGGTGGTTGAACTTCAATATAATCATAATATTGCATCATTTTAGCTAGCTCTTCATCTTCTTTAGTAAAAGCTGCTTCAAATATTTCACCATTTACACATCCGCTACCAAAAAGTAAACCTTCACGATGATTATTTAATTCATTACGAGGAAGCTTAGTTTGATCACCTTTAAAAAGATATTTAGTATTTGCATAACTAATAATTTTAAATAAGTTTTTTAAACCAACTTTATTTTGCACTAATACTGACATATGAAAAGGTCTAGAAAAACGTAATAAAGCATCTTGATCAACTGAATTATATAATTTAATAGTTGTTTCAATGTTACGATTATTTAAAGTTTTAGCCATTTTATAAAAAGCAATTGCTGTTCCTTCACTATCGTAATCTCCACGGTGATGAGCACTTTCATCCCAAGGCACTTCTAAGTTTTTAACTAGTGTTGATAATTTATGATTTTTCCATTCTGGGTAAAGTGTTCTTGCCATACTCATTGTATCAATAACTGTATTTTTAAATTCTCCTAAATTATATTTATTCATTGCAGCACTGATAAAACCAATATCAAATTTTGCATTATGAGCTACCATTGGTAAATCGCCAACAAATTCTAAAAATCTTTTAGTAGCATTTTCTTCACTATCTTTATCTTCTAACATTGCATCAGTAATATTAGTTAATTCAATAATTTTTGGTGGAAGTTTTCGATAAGGATTAATTAATTCATCAAATCTCTCTGTTACTTCGCCATTTTTGATTTTAACTGCTCCAATTTCAATCATTTGATCAGAATAAGGAGTAAAACCAGTTGTTTCTGTATCGAAAACAACAAATTCTTGTTCAAGTAAATCATAATCTTTTAAATTAAATATTAAATCATTCTCGTTATTTACAATACTCATTTCAGCTCCATAAATAACTTTAAATTTATCTTCTTCTTTTTCTATTCCCTTATTTATATCACAAACCGTATGATATAACTCAGGATAAGATTGCAAACAATTATGATCAGTAACTGCTACTGCTTTATGTCCCATATTTTTAGCAAACTTAACCAATTTTTTAGCATCGATAACACCATCCATAGCACTCATTTTAGTATGAGTATGAAGTTCTACTCTCTTTATTTCTTCTTCATCTTTAATAGGTATATCTTTTGAAGGAATACTTTCAATGCTACGACCATTTAGTAACATTTGTCTTGAATAATTATCCATTTCAACATTACCAACAATTCGATACCAATTTCCCTCTTTTAAACCTTTTTTGATTTGAAGATATTCCTCTTCTTTAAATCTAACAAATTTAACTAAAAAACTATCGGTCTTATCACTAATTTTAGCATTAATTATATAAATAGAACCTCTTTGACCTTTTCTCTCACTAGCATCAATTCCAAAAACATACCCTTCAATAATAACATTTTTTTGTTCACCAACAATATTATTAATTTTAGTTACTTCTCCATCTTTATGAAAGCCAAATATAATCGGACTACTTTCTTTTTTTTCAACTTTCACTTCCTTAGTTTTAGCAATTTCTTTTTGAATTTCAGCATTTTTATTTGTATCCACAATAATTTCAATAAGATATTCACCAATACCATAGTTTTTTAAATTAGTAATTATTTCTTTCAGATAATCTTTTAATGTTAAACTTTCAGCATTATTTCCAACCACAAAAGTTATTTTATTATTATCTAAATTTTGAAAACAATCTTCAAAACCAGCTAAAGAAGGATGTTCAAAAATAATGGCACTTAAAATACTTTGAACATAATTTCTAATATCTTCTGTTTCAATATGATCATATACTAATTCAATATAACATTTATCAATACCATTAATCCCTTTTTTAGCTTTGGTAAAAAGATCAGTTACTAAATCATAATTAAGAACATGAGAACTTTTTAAATAGACATTATAAACTTTAGTTTCCCTATTTAAAACTACTTTTTGGATTACAGTATTATTAAATTCAGCATTCCATTCCATATTGATACTTTTTAAAAATCGATTTAATTCTTCCATGTTGTTTACTCCTTTGTCATTTTATTAATTGTAATACTATATTTATCATATCTTTTAGTCACATAACCCCATACTCTTATCATATCATTTTTCTTGATATTTTGTAACATATTATAATTTTTAGGAAATAAAACAAAATCTCCTAATGCCGTTTCGTCACTAGCATCAATAAAAGCCATATCTTCATTTTTCTTGGTTTTTATTTTCTTTACATTTTCCACCATAACATAACATTCTATATTTTTAAAGACATTTTCCACAATTTTTTCTAATTTCATCACATTTGGTTCAGTTTTACGGCTAGCTGGGTGATTACTAATAAAAAAACCATAACTATTTAATTCATTATTCTTTAAAATATCTAACTCATACTCTTTCGATGCCGTGATCTCTGGTAATAAAGCATATTCTCCTAAATCATTATAAAGCATGCCATAATTAATTAAAACATCTAAATTGTCAACTAAAGTTTTAGTATTATAATTTAAACCTAAAAAACAACCAGCATTGATTAGCATTAAGTATTCATTTTTAGTCAACTTATTATAAGTCCTCTTAAAGAAATCAAAAATATTTTCAAATAAACCATGGGTATTTCTTTCTTCAATTATATAATTAATTGTATCACTTCGTAAATTTTTGATTAACTTAAATGGTAAATAAACTTTTTGATTAACTTTTTTATATGTATTTTCAGAATAATTAATATTAGCAGCTTCAATAATTAAATCATGTTTTTTTAAATCATTTAAATATAATTTAATTAATTCAACACTACCTAGAGAATTGTTTAATAGTTCAAACATAAATAAAGAATGATAATGGACTTTTAAATACGCCATTTGATAAGAAACTTTGGCATAAGATACGGAATGCGATTTATTAAACCCATAAAGGGCAAATTTTAAAATATGATTATAAATATTTTGGGCTAAAGAAATATTGTAGCCATTTTGCGTACTATTTTTTAAAAAACTTTCTTGAAATTTTAATAGTAACTTTGCATCCTTTTTGGACATAGCTTTCCTTATATTATCCGCTTCGGCATAACTAAAATTGGCCATACATACTAAAATACTCATAACTTGTTCTTGATAAACTATTACCCCATAAGTTTCTTCTAAAATGGGTTTTAAATTTTCGTGGTAATATGTAACTGGTTCTAAACCATTTTTTCTTTTAATATAAGTTTCTAATTCCTCACTAGGTCCTGGTCTAACAAGGGCAATACTTGCAACTAACTCAGAAAAATTTTGCGGGCGATATTTAATAAGCATATTTTTAAAAGCTCTGGTTTCAAATTGAAAAATACCGTCAGTGTCTGCTTGACTAAATAAATTGTAAACATCAATATCGTCTAAAGGAATTTTAGTTAAATCAAAATTTGGGATATTGCTAATAATATTGCTAATAGTATTTAAATTTTTTAAAGCTAGAAAATCCATTTTTAAAAGACCAAAATCTTCTAAATAATTCATAGCTACTCCTGTAAGATAAACATCTTTATTTTTATACATGGGGATAATTTCATCTAATGGTTGATTACCAATAACTATTCCTGCTGCATGAGTACTAATATTCTTTTTAAGACCTTCTAAATGCCAACAAATATGATATAATTTTTTTAACTCAGGATACATTTTTAAATATTCTTTAATAGTTTTATTTTCATAATTTTGTTTTAAAGATATATCTTTATTAATTACTTTTAAAAACTTATTTAATAAGTGTTCATTAATTTTTAAAATATTGGCTACTTCCCGTAAAACAAGTCTCGTTTTTAAAGTAGCATAAGTAAGTCCTCCCGATACATTAAGAGATCCATATTTACTTTTGACATAATCAATAACTAAGTCTCGTTTTGTATTTTCAAAATCAATGTCAATATCTGGCATACTAATTCGTTCATAATTTAAAAAACGTTCAAATAATAAATTATACTCAATAGGATCTATGTCTGTAATACCAATTACATAACTTACTAAAGAACCAGCAGCACTTCCTCTTCCTGGACCAACTAAAATATTATTTTTTTTAGCATATAAAACATAATCATAAACAATTAAAAAGTAATCCACAAACCCCATCTTTTTAATAACTTTCAATTCATATTTTAAGCGTTCTAAATATTTTGATGATACTTGATTATTTAATCTTTTATTTAATCCTTTTAAGCATAAATTACTTAAGAATTGATAAGAATCGATTTGGGGGTTATATTTGGGAATATATCTTTCGTTAAAAGGAATTTCTAAGTTTAATAGACTCGTAACTTCAAGAATTTTTTCGAAATCAAATTTAGTTAATTTTTGATAATCAAAATAATAATTATGAATATCTTCTTTAACACTATCGCTCATTTTATTTAAAATATTTAAATAAACTATATCTTCTTTTTGAAATGTTCTTAAATCATTAATGTATACTACATTTTTAGTTAAAGATAAAACATTAGTTAATTCTTCTTTTTGACTATATCCTAAATAAATGTTATCAAAAAAATTTAAATTATCTTTTAAATGAGTACTTTGATATGGAATAATAATTAATATGTTAGAGGCATACTGTTTTAATTCGTTAATATTTATTAATCGTTCACATATAATGGTATTAATCTTTAAAAGATTTTTATAACCCAAATAGTTTTTAGCATAGAGATAAATAGAATAATTATCGATAGAAATTTCTAAACCAATAATAGGTTTAATATGATTATTTTGACATTTTTTGTAAAATTCAATTGCGCCGAATAAATTAGTATCACATATCCCACAACAAGATATTTTTTGAGACATGCAAAAAGTAATTAAATCATCTATTTTAATTAAACTTTTAAGTAACGTATAATCTGTTGTAACTTTTAATGGGACGTACATATTAACTCCTTTAATTCATTATATCACATGCAAAAACATTTGACATATCTTTTAATATATGATAAAGTTTTAAAGTGAAAAAGGAGGCTTTAAAATGGCAAAAAAAGTAACAAACAAAAAACCTTTAGTTGGTAATTTAAGAAGCCATGCATTAAATGCTACAAAAATGGTCCAAAAGCCAAATTTACAAAAAAAGACAATTGATGGTAAAAAAGTAATTATTAGTGCCAGAGAAGCAAAAAGAGCAAAAGTTGCTTAATTAAATTAGAGAAATTGATTTTTCTCTTTTTTGTTTCAATAAAAAAGACTTTGATAAGTCTTTAGTTTTATTTTATTAATTGCATGCCTTGAAAATTTTTAATTTTAAATTCTATTTCTTTTTTAGTTTTAGGATGCGTAATAACTAATCTACTGGCTTGTAAACATAATTTTTTTAATGGATTAGAAGTGGCACCATATATTTTATCACCAACTATAGGATGCGCAATATGACTTAATTGAACGCGAATTTGATTTTTACGTCCTGTTTTAATTATTATTTTTAATAAACTATATTTGGAGTTTGATTTTATGGTTTCATAATGCGTAATAGCTAATTTACTAAAAGAATTTTTCTTACTAACATATACTTTAAATGTCTTAGACTCTTGTAAATAATTAGTTAATGTTGCAATCTTTGGAGTTGGTCTACCTTCAACTACAGCAAGATACTCTTTAGTATAATTTTGCCAATTATCTTGTAAAAATTTTTTAGCTTGAATATTTTTAGCAAACAAAATCAATCCTTCAGTATCCCGATCTAAACGGTGAACAATAAAAATTTTATTTTTAGGATATTGTTTTTTGACATAAGCACTAACTTCTTGATATAAGCTAAAACTAACTTTGGCAGTAGCAATTGTTTGTACCCCACTTGGTTTATTAATAACAATTATTTCTTTATCTTCATAAATAATATCTAATTTTCGCAATTTGTACCTACCCTAATTTAGCAATTATATTTTTAAATGTTTCTTCATTCCAAATTGAAATTCCTAATTCATTAGCTTTTTGATATTTACTACCTGGATCAGTGCCAACAATGACAACATCAGTCTTTTTGCTAACACTTTCAGAAAAAGTGCCATCATATTCTTCAATTAAAGCTTTAATATCATCACGACTCATAAAAGAAATTGAACCTGTCATCACAAACTTTTTACCAGTAATAAATTCATTTATTTTCTTTTTAACTCCTAAATATTTCATATTTAAATCTAACATTTTTAGTTTGTAAATTAAATCTTGATTATTTTGAAAGTATTCGTAAATACTGGTAGCTAAAATTGAACCAATATCTTTGATACTTTTTAATTCTTCTTTGGATGCTTGCATTAAATTATCTATATTTTCAAATTGACTAGCTAATAATTTAGCTGTCTTACTTCCCACTCCCGGTATTCCTAAACCAAATAATAACTTTTCTAAACTATTTTGTTTACTTGCTTCAACAGCATTAACGATATTTTCAAAACTTTTTTTTCCAAAACCTTCTAATAAAAGAATTGCTTCTTCATGATCTTTTAGATGATAAAAATCGGGAATTTCTTTTATAAAACCTTCATTATAAAAATCTTCAATAATCTCATCACCTAGGCCATCAATATTCATCGCATCGCGATGGGCAAAATGAATTAAACCTTCGATACTTCTTGCAGGACAAAATTCATTTAAACAATAATAATCAACTTGACCTGCTTTTTTTTCTAATTTTGTTCCACAAATAGGACAACTATCAATCATAACAAAAGGTTTTTCTAAACCAGTTCGACGTTCTTTTTTAGCAGATTTTACTTCCGGAATTACATCGCCAGCTTTGTGAACTTCTACTATATCGCCAATCATTAAACCTAAATTATTAACAAAGTCTTCATTATGAAGAGTTGCTCTAGAAATAGTTGACCCCATCACTAAAACTGGTTCTAAAACAGCATTAGGAGTTATTTGGCCAGTTCTTCCTACTGTAAAAATTATATCAGTTAATTTAGTTAAAACATCATTTGCCGGAAACTTGTAAGCAGTTGCCCATTTTGGATATTTAGCTGTAAATCCTAATTCTTGTTGTTCATTAAGATTATTAACTTTAATAACAATACCATCTATTTCATATGGTAGTGTTTCACGTAGCAAAGTATATTCATTAATAAATGCCATAACTTCATCAATATTTTTAACTAAACGATTATGGGGATTAACTTTAAATCCAAGATTTTTCATAAAAGATAAGGCATCAAAATGCTTATCAATGTCATAATCTAAAGGATTTGGTAAATGATAAATAAAATTATTTAAATTTCTTTTAGCTGCAATTTTAGAATCTAATTGCCTAATACTACCAGCAGCAGCATTTCTTACGTTTTGAAGACGTGGTAATCCTTCTAAATCTCTTTCTTTATTAATTTTGATTAGAGTTTCTTTATCCATGTAAATTTCGCCACGAACTTCAATATCAATAGGTTGTTTTAATTTTAAAGGTATAGCTTTAATCGTTTTAACATTATGTGTAATATCTTCACCAACAATACCATCACCTCTAGTTACACCCCGAATTAAAATGCCTTTTTCATAAACTAAAGAAACACTTAAACCATCAATTTTTAATTCGCAAACATATTCAGGATTGATACCCATTTTTCTAATTTTACTATCAAAATCCCGAACTTCTTCTTCATTAAAAACATTTCCAAGACTAAGCATGGGAATTTGATGCTGAACTTTTGAAAATTTATCTAATACTTCACCACCAACTCTTTTAGTTGGACTATCAACCATAGCTAAATCAGGATATTTTTCTTCTAATATTTGAAGTTCTCTTATATATTTGTCATACTCTTGATCGGTAATTGTTGGATTATCTAACACATAATAATTATAATTAGCTTCATTTAAAATTTTAACTAATTCTTCTATTCTTTTAGATATATCCATAATTAACTCCAAAGATTTTGATTATAAATGCCTTTTTCTATTTCTTCATTAATACCCTTTTTTAAAGTTTCTAAATCTTCTTTGTAAGTCATGCCATATTGTTTACTTGTTGTTGTAACAACTTTAATTTTTTTACCAAGTTCATTAGCACTTTCAAATACAACGTTTGGTAAAAGCCATTCGCTATCTAAAGCAGTATTTTTTTTAAAAAACTCACTAGCAGTATTTTCTAAATAATTAAAAATTTTAGGTGTTAGACAGAATAAATTCATTGAGCATGGTTGAGTTAAAGATACTGTAAATTTTTCGCCACCTTCTAGGGGTTCACAAACCGCTAAACCATCTATTTCGGCAACAGAACTTTCAACAATTCGATCTAAATAATCATCTTCGGCAAAAATAATACCTCTTTTAACTTTGCCATTGTCAGTTAAAGTTTTACCAATTTCATACGCAACATTGGCATATTCATCATCTTTACAATTATTTAAAAATAGAGCAGCTTTTATATAAGCATCACGGCCATAAAAATCATCAGCATTAATAATAGCAAATCTTTCTTTAATAATATTTCTTGTTGTATATAATGCATGTGCTGTTCCTAATGGTTTAACTCTTTCAGAAGATAATATAACATCATCTGGAACATCACTTAACTTTTGAAAAGCATATTCTACTTGAATTTTATTAGCAATTCTTTTTCCTACTGTTTCTTGAAATATTGCAAAATTCTCTTCTTTTATTACAAAAACAACTTTATTAAATCCTGCTAAAATTGCATCTTTGATACTATAATCAATAATAAACTCTCCATTAGGACCAACTGGTTCAATTTGTTTTAAACCTCCAAAACGGCTTCCCATACCTGCCGCTAATACTAATAATGTTAAATCTTTTTTCATTTTAATTTCCTTTCTTTAATCCGTTATAATTTTTTAACACTTTTTTTATTCCAAATCTTTTATTAAAGGCAACTGTCACAAATCTTTCATCAACATCAATAACTACACCTTTACCAAATGACATATGAAACACAATTTCCCCACTTTTATATTCAGTATTTTCACTAGCAAATAAAGCATCTTTACTAAATGGCATTGTTGTATTTTCTTTCTTTTCCTCATAATTATTTGCTTCTAAATATTCAGGAGAAATTTCAGAAATAAATCTCGATGGTGGATTCATCATATCTTTACCATAAAGCATTCTTATCTTAGCATTCGTTAAATATAATCTTTCTTTAGCTCTTGTAATTCCAACATAACAAAGACGTCGTTCTTCTTCAATTTCTTTTTCTTCAAACATGGAATTAGCATGAGGCATTAATCCTTCTTCCATTCCAACCATAAAAACGATTTTAAACTCTAAACCTTTGGCTGAATGAAATGTCATTAAAGTTATAGCATCATCAACATTTTGATGTTCCGAAATATCTGCTATCAAACTTATTTCATCTAAGAAATCTTGAAGATTAACATTTCCAGTCATGTTTTGATAACTTTCTGTGATACTTCTAAATTCCATTAAATTATCAATTCGTAAATCATTTTCTAAATTATGCTCCTTTTCTAAAGCAGCTTTCATACCGGATTTTTCTAAAACGGCATCAATAATTTCTGTTAACGAAAAATTAACACTTTCTTTAGTTAAATCTTCAATAATATTTTTAAACTCTAATTCTTTACCTGTACTAATCGTATTATACATTGATGTGTTATTTCTATTAGCTCTTTCTTCTAAAGCTTCAATAGTCTTAATACCAATACCCCTTTTAGGCTCGTTAATAACTCTTTTTAGAGAAATATCATCATCATGATTGGCAATTAATTTTAAATAACTTATCAAGTCTTTTATTTCTTTTCGTTTGTAGAAATAAAAACTACCAACAACTTTATAAGGAAAATTATTTTTTAACATAGCTTCTTCATAAATTCGTGATTGAGCATTTGTTCGATAAAAAATAGCTATATCTTTTTTTTGATACCCCATAGTTAATAATTCTTTTATTTCTTCAACAACTAGACTTACTTCTTGTAAGCCATTATTACTACGTAGATATTTAACTTTGACACCTTCGCCTAATTCACTAAATAAATTTACTTCTTTTCTTTCAACATTATGTTTTATAACCGAATTAGCAGCATTTAAAATTGTCGTTGTACTACGATAATTTTGACTTAAAACAATAACATGGGCATCGGGATAATCGCGTTCAAAATTTAAAATATTCTTGTAATTAGCTTGACGAAAACCATAAATAGCTTGATTTTGATCTCCTACAACAAATATATTACGATATTTTTTGCTAAGTAATTTAATTAATTTATATTGAACTTCATTAGTATCTTGATATTCATCAATTAAAATATATTGATATTTGTCTTGATAATGCTCTAAAACATCAGGATAATTTTGAAATAATAATACTGGTAATCTTAATAAATCATCAAAATCAATAACATTATTTTTCTTTAAAACTTTTTGATATTCAATATAAATGCTACTAGCAACTTTTTCTGGTTCGCTTACAAAATATTTATTTATTTCAGCTTCATTTAACATTTCATTTTTGATAAAACTAATGCGACTTCTTACATAAGATGGAGCTACTTCTTTAATATCAATTCCTTTATCTTTCATGATTTTTTTTATAATACTTAAAACATCATCTGAATCGATAATAGTAAAATTCTTTTGTAATTCTAACTTTTCATAGTTTTCTTTAACAATTCGTAATCCAAAAGAATGAAAAGTTCCCACAAAAGCATAGTTATTAGTGACTATTTGACTAATTCTTTCTTTCATTTCTTTAGCAGCTTTATTCGTAAAAGTTATAGCTAAAATATTACTACTATATATGCCTTCATTAATTAAATGAGCAATTCTAGTTGTTAAAACTTTGGTCTTACCAGAACCCGCTCCGGCAACAACTAAAGATGGACCATTTATATGAAGTACTGCTTCTTTTTGCTCTTTATTAAGGGTGTCTAAATAATTCATATGCTATCTACCTCTAAATATAATTATATCATTGGAATGACAGGAAGTCATTAAAATTTAGTTATTTTCGACATAACCAGTTCACGATATTTTATAAATTCTTGATCAGTTGGATTTATTTGTAAAACATATAGTATTTGTCCATATAGTTTATTTAAATATTTTAAAGCATCAATGTTTATATTTAATTTACTTAAATGAGATTTTATGCCAAATTTTTTTATATAATACATTTCTTGCCGAATTTTATGGCGATACTTAACACCAACTTGAGCTTTTTCATTAACAACAATTCCAGTTACATTTTGCGATTTTGAATGATTGATAATGTGAATTTTTTGATTATTTAATTCTAAATTTATTTTCGCAAGCATTTTTCTTACTCTAATTATTATATCAGTAGGATTAAAATCTCCTGAAAAAGTCATATCATCTGAATAACGGGTATAATCTATTTTGTTTAATTCGCACCAGGCTCCTATTTCTTCATCAAAATCTTTCATTATTAAATTGGAGATGTAAGCGGAGGTTGGAGAACCTTGGGTTAAATGGTCTTTATAAGTGCATAATTTTGTTAAAATTATTCCTACTGGTTTAGGAAAATATTCAATCGAAAACGCCTTGGTGTAAACATGTATAAAAGAAATACTTTCAAAAAAATTTTTTATATCTAATTTTAAAATAATTTTTTTATGAATATGGGGCATTACATTATCTTTTAAAGATAGTCCTTTGTGATAACATTTAGCATATTTTGATATTTTTTTATTATTTAAAATATTTAATAATATATTTCTTTGAATGCTTTTTAATAAATCATTAGGTTCGTAAATTGTTCTAAAACTACCATTATGCTTTTTTATTTTATATATTTTATAATTTTTCGAAATATTATTACTTAATGAATAAAGCGTTTTTATATATTTATTTTTATTTTGACAATTAAATAAATGAAGAGATAGTAAAAATTCATTACATTCTTTAGAACCAATGTATTTCCACATTTTACTACCTCCTTTAGTTGTGCAGTACTTAATGATATTGTAATATGGAAAATGAACTCTATAAGCGTAATGCAATGAAGCGCCTACACCACGTGTAGATTAGTTCTTTTGAAATATTACTATTTATATATTATAAATAAATATAGTCCCTTAACGACTCGTTAAAGTAGGAAAATAATTCCAATCACTACTGCAATTTTATTATAGCATAAAATTATTATTTAAACTATTTTATAATATCTAAAGTAATTAATCTTTTTTTATTAAATAATAATTATTGTTTTCTTTGGTTATTACCTTGAGAAATATTTGGATTATATTCTTCAATACTAGAATAATTTAAGTCATCTTGCTTTTGACGAGCAATAACCATTTCTAATAAATGCAGTAAAATTCTTTCTTGTTTATCATATTTACTAGTAGTAAAGTTCTCACCTGCTTTTCTCTTTCGTTCTATAAATGCTAATCTCTCTTGTCTATTAAATGCTAAATCACTTTTAATAATTATGATAAGGGATGAAATGTCAGTAGCTCTTTTATCTAAATTTGAAATATACTCTATTGTTTGAAAATCTATTTCAAGTTCATTTTGTTTAAAAACTTTAGCTATTAAATATTTAAGCATTCCTAAAACAGTACTTGTTATAATACATTCTTCATTAATATATTTCAAACCATTAGCGCCATAAATCATTTTAAGAATATTTAGCTCTTTAATAGTCCAAAAACTTCTTGTGGCATACGGGATTTTTTTCATTGCATTAGCAAACACTTCAAGTCGATATTTTCGCATTGCAATTTTATCCTTTACTTCTTTTTCTATATCTTTTACTTGAGCTAAATTTATTTCTTCTTCATCATGTAATATATCTTTACCAATTTTTACTTGATATAAACGATAATTATTTGGTGGGATGGAATCAGCAATCCATTCATCTCCTAAAAAGCCATTATTATAATGTCCTTTTAAAGTATCTGTAATAAATGGCTTACGAATATTTAAACCTTTTGGATTTATTTCATATATAACGGCAACTGAAGGAATTAAAATTCTTTGATAATTTATTTGTAAAGAATTATCGACAGGAATTCCATCATGATGTAGTGAACCATAAGCTGCTAAAACCATTTGAAGATTGTCACTCATATAAACTCCATATTCATTTCCATCAATTACTGTTTTACGACCATGTTGATCAATAATTGGATCATAATTAACTTTTAATTCTTGACCAGTAAACTGATAATCTAATAATTTATTATAATCAATTTTTAATCCTCGATATAAAATAGGAGGTTTTCCCTTCATTTTAAACACTTCTTTCTTACTAATAACCATTTAATTTACTCTACATTTTAAATTAACTAACATTAAAGATTTTTTATCTCTTCAATATATGCATAAGTACTATCATGATATTGTTCTAATTGATAGTATATACTTCGAGCTACAGTTGAGACTTCAGTTATTCTTTTATTACTATCACCAAAATGCACCAAAGGAAGCGCATTTCTTTTCTTTGTTTCAAAAGAAATATAAAATCGATTGTTTGGTTTTTGATTGGTTCTAATCAAATTACTTGTTTCATTAAATTTCTTCCAAGATAAAAAATTTTGGTGGAATATACTACAAATGTCTTCTTCTTTTTTTACATATAAATCTTCTAGTGATATGAGATTTTTGGCAACCGATAATTTAACAATTTCAGATATATATTTCATCACAAATTTATCAGTATTTCCCTGTAATTCTTTTGCATAATTATAAACCATAAAAGCAAATTTTTCGGCAATCTTAATATTATTAAATCCAATCTCTATACAACCTTCCTCATTATTTAAAATAGTCATATCGTCATAAACTTCTTTAATTTGTTCTAATGAATGGGTATGTAGCCATATATAACATGTATGTAAAACACCATCTAGTCTATCTGTACAAAGTTTTGGTAATTTATTTTCTAAAACAGGGAAATTTGAATAATCATCTAAATCTTCAAAAGATATATCATCTTCCCTCAAAAATTTTTGCATTTCTTTATCTTGATTTATTATTTCGATTATACTTTTTTCAGAAGTTTCTTGGTTTATATAATCTCCAAAAACATAATCAATACAGTGTGCAAAACATGGAGTCCAAATATCATGTAACAAAGCTATAATAGTCTCTTTTTTATTATGTGTAAAATGCCATGTCATGTGAGCGACAACTAAACTATGATCAAATCTTGTATATTTAAATAACGGAGAATATAAATTGGTATAATCACAGCCACAAAATTGTGTTATATGTTTTAATCTATTTAAAGTATTTGTATTTAAATATTTATCTATAAAATCAGGATAGTCAGTATCAATAAAAATATTTAAGTATTGGTTCATATCAATCATCTCATAGTGATTATAACATGTTTTTTATTTTGCATAAACAAAAAATCAATCATACTTGGATTGATTTATATTAAAATCGCTTGGTTCGATGATATTATCTAGTGGTGTTCTTGAAGGAAGGAGTACGACAACTTTAAATTTTTATATCTAATCCTACTCCAACTTCTTTTATATCTAATTTTTTAGCCATTTCTATTTTTGCATTTAACGAAATGCAATGGCATGGATATAATAATTCAATATTATTATCTGCTAAATAATTTATTGTTTTTTCTAATCTTTCATCTATATCAAATAAATGAAATCCACCAATAACTCCATATATTCTATTATCTTCACAAACTTTTTTAGCATATTCTAGTATATTACATATGCCACTATGAGAACATCCTGTTATAACAAACAAACCCTTTTCACTTTGATAAATAATGGCTCAACTTGCAAATTCCAAAGCAATATCACTGCAAGCATATGTACCACCATTATTTCCCGATTTCGATATAATTCCTATTGCGTTAGTTTCTTTAACCCACTTTTGTGGTGACATATAAAAACTATTTCTACCAGCAGAATTTTCAAAGGTCGTAAATTCGACACCTTTGAAATTTTCGTTATTTAATTTTTTCCACAATCCTAAATAAGCAATTACATCTTTATTTCTCATCCAAGTTTGTATAGAGACTTTAGGTTCTTCTGGATTTGCATATCTTGCCAAATCAGTTAAAGATATGTATTCTTATTATGCTTATTTTATATCATTAACCTTAATTTCTGATTTGACTATTTCTTTGTTCATTAAAACCTCCTGAATAAATAAGTTTAGTTTGATTATTACAAATATATTATACAATAATTTAAAGCATAATAAAACTCGAACTCATAAAATAATTTAAAAGTTCGAGTATCAATCAAATCTGGTGTTCTTGAAGGGAATCGAACCCTTGACCTTACGCGTCGGAGGCGTACACTCTATCCTACTGAGCTACAAGAACGATTTTATTATACCAAAAAAAAGAAATTTCGTAAATGAAATCTCTTTAAAATAAATTAATGACATCCTTTATTGTTATAAATAATACTAGTAACATCAAAAGAATAAATCCAATTGTATGACACCAATTTTCAAAATTTTTATTAACTGGACTACCTTTTATTTTTTCAACAATTAAGAATAATATTCTTCCTCCATCAAAAGCCGGGAACGGAACAATATTTAAAAGTCCAACATTAATTGATAAATAGGAAATTAAATAAATAACATTTTCTACTCCATATTTAGCACTTTCACCAACAACATTATATATACCAACCGGACCTGATAAAGCATCTAGGGATATTTTTCCAGTAAATAGTCCTGCTAATGTCAACCACATTGATTTTATTACTGCAAAGAATTTTTCAAAAGCATAACGAATTTTATTTAAAAAGCCATGTGTTTCTTCTTGGTTGATATTAACACCAAATGTTTTTGTTTCTTCACCATTGTCATTTTTTTCTACTTTTGGTGTAATTTTATAATTTTCAACTTTGCCATCAACATGTTCAATTGTAAATTCATAATAATCAGTTTTATTTTTATAATACAATAAAATAACAGCTTCATCCCATGTACTAATTTTCTTATTATTAATGGCTTTTATAATATCTCCCTTAACAATTCCAGCTTCTGCCATTGGCATTCCCTCAACTACTGCTTCAATTTTGGGAGTTAAGGAATTACTTCCCCAAATAAAGGCCATCACTAACAAAATCGCTATAGCCATTAAAAAATTGTTTACTACTCCTGCTGCCATAACAATTATTCGTTGCCATATAGGTTTATTGCATAAGAACTTATCTTTAGGTATTTTTTTATCATCTTCATAAACTTCGCCAGCTAATGAAACAAAACCACCAATTGGAAAAGCTCTAATATTATATAAAATACCATCTTTTTTTCCTTTTTTAGAATAAATTACGGGGCCCATGCCAATAGAAAATTCATAAATATATACCCCAAATTTTTTGGCCCAAAGAAAATGGCCTAATTCATGAATTAATACAATTATCCCTAAAATAAAGATAAATAATAGTAATGTTAAAAACCACATGTTGCGTTCACCAGCTTTCTATAAAAACCATAGGATAATAACATAAGCAAAAATAATAAATGATAAACTGTCAATTCGATCTAAAATGCCTCCATGACCAGGAACAATGTTAGAAAAATCTTTGATCTCATTTTCTCTTTTAATTCTACTATAAACTAAATCTCCTATTTGTCCTATTATTGATAATGCTAAAGTAATAAATAATAATTTAATACTAAAATCACCAACTAAATTTATGTAAATAATAAGTGAAATTGCAGTTCCGCCAATTAGACCAGCAAGTGCTCCTTCCCAAGTTTTTTTAGGACTAACACTAGGTAATAATTTATGTTTTCCAATAAGGCAACCTATTGCAAAAGCAAATGTATCTGTTAAAACAGCAATTGAAAGCAAATAAACTAATAAATAAACGTTAATATTTCTTAAGACAATTAATAAGTTAAAAATCAATCCTAGTAAGAAAATACTACCAATCATGTAAAAAGCATCACTAGTTGAATACTTCTTTTTATCATAAAAAATAGTAGGAATTAACATTAAAATAACTGGTAATAAAATTCGTGAATAACTTATGGAATATGATAACGAATATATACCATAATTGCCTAAAATTAAATAAAGTAATACTACCATACCTATAATTTTAATTAAATTAGGAATTTTATTATGTGATTTTTTTAAATCTAAAACTTCCTTATAAGCAAGAATACTTAAAATTCCCATAACTATTGCATAAGGATATCCTCCTAAACAAATAATTGGAATTAATATAGCAAACGCCACTATCGCACTAATAACTCTAACTTTCATAAAATAACCTCCATATATTATATTCTAAATAAAGTATACTATTAATTTCAAATTAAGTAAAGAAAAAAAGTGTAGTTTTTTTACACTTAATCATTAATATCAAATCTTTCAATTTCTTGTAACTGATTTTCTAATAAATCTCTATATTTTCGACGATACGCTTCTACTTGTTTTCGCAATAAAATCGAAGCATTTTCTACTCTTTCAGATTTCATTAATGCATTATTAATAATTCTGGTTGCATTTCTTTTGGCATCTTCAATAATTACATTAGACTCTTCAAAAGCCGATTTCTTAATATTTTGACTTGATTCTTCAGCAATTAATATTGCTCTATTTAATGTATTTTCCAGATTTTTTAAACGATTTAATTCTTGTCTTAATTCCATAATTTCTTGATCGCGAGCTTTTAATTTATTAAGCATACTCTCATATTCAGCTGTTACGTTATTAACAAAAGCATTAACTTCATTTTTATTATAACCCGGAATACTACTCCCAAATCTTTTCATAACTCACAACCAATCATTATTTACCACTCTAATTCGTTTTCAGCTCCACTTTTGGCTTTGTCGCTATCGTCAGTAATTTTGCCTTGAACATTAACATTTTTAGGAGTGCATAAATATATTCCAACACCTATTTTTTGCATATTACCACCAATAGCATATATACAACCGCTTAGAAAATCAATTATTCTTTTAGCTTGAGCAGCTGCAACACGTTTTAAGTTAACAACAACACTATTACGTCCTTTTAAATGATCAGCAATAGCTTGAGCTTCAGAAAATGATCTTGGTTCTAATAAAATCATCTTATTGCCAACTTTATCCGCTTCTTTTAATGCATCAGATTCAGAAACAGAATAATATTCATCTTCAGTTCCAATTACTTCTGTTTCGTCATCATCTTTAAATAAACTTTTTAATTTACTAAGCGCCATAAAAATTCCTCCTAGATTACTTCTTTATTCTATCAAATAAATAACATTTTTACAAGACTATTTTACTTTCTATGTAATCTTTGACATCTTCTACATTTAATGTTATTTGAGCCATTGTATCTCGATTTCTTATTGTAACAGTATTAGAATTTAAAGTATTATCATCAACTGTAATAGTAAATGGTGTTCCAATCGCATCACTTCTTCGATACCTTTTTCCAATACTTCCCGATTCATCATATGTACATGAAAAATATTTACATAATTTAGCATATATATCATTCGCTTTTTCTGAGTGATATTTTTTAACTAGTGGTAAAATAGTAGCTTTTATTGGTGCTAAAGCAGGATTAATTTTTAAAACTAATCTTTCTTCATCATCTACCATTTCTTTTTGATAAGCATCACTGATAATACTTAAAATAAGACGATCAACTCCAACTGAGGGTTCGATAACATACGGTAAATATTTTTCATTTGTTTCAGGATCCAAATATTTTAAATCTTCTTTTGAATGATTCATATGGACAGTTAAATCGTAATTAGTGCGATCAGCTATTCCCCAAAGTTCACCCCATCCAAAAGGAAAATGATACTCAATATCTGTAGTTGCATTACTATAAAAGGATAATTCATGTTTTTCATGATCTCGACAACGAATATTATCTTTTTTAATTCCTAATAATTTAAGAAAATCTAAACAATAAGCTCGCCAAAAACCAAACCATTCTAAATCAGTACCTGGTTTACAAAAAAATTCTAGTTCCATTTGTTCAAATTCTCGCATCCGAAAGATAAAATTTCCTGGAGTTATTTCATTACGAAAACTTTTACCAATTTGTCCAATACCAAACGGCAATTTAGCTCGCATACTTCGTTCAACATTTTTAAAATTAACAAAAATACCTTGAGCTGTTTCACCTCTTAAATAAACTTTACTTTTAGCATCTTCTGTAACACCTTGATAAGTTTCAAATAATAAATTAAATTTTCGAATATCCGTAAAATTTTGACTACCACATTTAGGACATTTTATTCCTTTTTCTTTAATTATATTAATTAATTTTGAATTCTCTAATCCATCACCTGTAATTTCGCCTTTTGTAAAATCTTCGATTAATTTATCAGCACGATGCCGACTTTTACAATTTTTACAGTCAATTAAAGGATCAGCAAAATTTGTGACATGCCCTGAGGCAATCCAAACATTTGGGTTCATTAAAATTGCTGAATCTAGACCATAGTTATAAGGACTTTCTTGAATAAATTTTTTCCACCAAATATTTTTTAAATTTTGTTTTAATAAAATTCCAAGAGGTCCATAATCCCATGCGTTAGCAAGACCGCCATAAATTTCACTTCCTTGAAAAATAAAACCATAATTCTTGGCATAATTTACTATTTCTTCCATACTAACTTTTTCCATCTTATCATATCCTTTCTTATGAAACAAAAAACTTCTAAAAAACTTAGGGGTGAATTATAAAATCCACGGTTCCACCCTAATTATTCTTAGAAGAATCTCATTAGTATATAGCTCGGGCTTTCCACACCGTCATCACTTCTATATCTAAATTATATACAATTTTTTATAATTTAGCAACTGCAACATAATTAAAAACTTAATTTTTTCTTTAAATAATATTTTTATCTTACTGTATTTATTAATTCAGCTAATTTTTTACATTCTTCACTGTTTATTTTAACATATTTTAAATAACAATCAGAACAAAGAGGAACGTATTCGTATTGCTTACTTTTACCATCATCAATAATTATATCTGGACCAATATCTTTGAAAACATTATTTTCTTTTCGAGCATTAAAAATCGCTTTTCTTCCACATTGACAAATACTGCTGCTGCCAATTTCTTCAATATGATCAGCAATTGCAAAAATTTGAGCAATTGCTTTACTAAAAATTTTACCTTTAAAATTACTTTTTAACCCATAACAGATAACTGGGATGTTAATTAAATGGGCAATTGTCCATAATTCTCTTACTTGATAATCATTTAACATTTCTACTTCATCAACTAAAATAACTTTTGCTGTATAATATAATTTATAATTTTTTTCAGTTAATAGGGACTCATTTTCATCTAGTAAAATATCTGCTTTTCTCTTCATTTCATTGCGAGAAATAATATTATTCTTACCCTTAGTATCTTTTCTAGATTTCATAATAATTATTTTAAAATTGTTATCTTCATAACTATATGCTGTTTGTAAAATATTAAGCGTTTTTCCACCATTCATCGCACTATACTTAAATATCATATCTGCCATTTTCTATCCACCTATATTTATAATAAATGATAACTTTCTAATATACAATAATTATTAATTTAATTGATAGTTAGTTGACTTTTTTTATAGTTTAAAAAAGAAAAGATATAATAATCTCTTCTTAAATAATTTATAAAGTAATTGCTTCTATTTCTTGTAAGGATAAACCAGTACATTTATGAACCATTTCAATATCTAAGTTGTTTTTTAACATATTTTTAGCAGTCTCTATTGCTTTAGTATTTGCTCCTTGATTTATTCCTAAGTTTATTCCTTCTTGTAGTTTTAACTCAGCTGTATCATTTAGTTTTCGTTCCCACATTGATCCAACACTAAAGTAATCTGTTATCCATTCATCTTTATTAAACTTCTCTATGTCTTTTGCCATTTCTTCTACTATACCTCCTTCTTGTGCTATTAATTTTGCTTCTTCTATACTTTCAGCACTCATTAATTTAAAAAACTTTCTTAGTTCATCATCTATATCATAACAGGACATCTCAGGTCTGTCAATGTTCACTATGTTTAACTCAATTCCTTTTCTTTGATATTCTTTTTTATATTAAAAGAGTAATTATTAAACTACCCTTCACTATATATATTCGTCACTACACCCTCGATTTCCTTTTTTATTTGTTATATTTTATTAAAAAATAATTTAAAATAAAAAAAATAGTACCAAATGTACTATTATAACTTAGCAATAGTTTTTAAGAAATCCTTACTTTTTAAATAAAGACCAGTATAATCATCATAATAATTAGTTAAAAATCGATTAATTTCAAGAATATCAGCATCTTTAATATTTAATTTGCTAATACTTTTAATATCAATTAAGTAATACATATGAAATATTTTAACTATACTAATAGGAACTATTCGTTCATTTTGATAACAGTTTTTACAAATAAGGCCACCTTTTTCACTAGATAATGTAACTATTTCTTTTTGATTACCACAACTTATACAACTAGTTAAATTAAGACCTACACCTAAATAATCTAATAATTTTACTTCTAAAATATTAGTTATGACAATTGGATTAAACCCTGTATCAATTTTAATTAAACCATTAATAAAATCATCATAAATTTTAGAATCATGTGCTTGGTTTAAAACTTGTTTAATTAAATCACATAAATAGGCAGCATAACTAATTAAAAGAATATCACTTTTAATATTTTTAAAATGATTTATTATAGTGACTTCCGAAAGAGTTGATAATTTATTTTCTCTATAATAAATATTAAATAAACCATGAGTCAATTTCATTGTACCAACTCGTAATTTAGATTTAATACCCATAGCGCCTTTACAAATAAGGCCAATAACTCCATACTCTTTTGTAAAAACATTGATAATTTTTGAAGTATCTCCATAAGGAGTTTCACTAATTATTATTCCTTCAACACTTGTAATCACTACTTACCACATCTTATCTACATTTTTTATAATTTAAATAATCTTCAATTTTTCCACTATTTTTAAACTTTTCCCAAGCTTCCTTTTTATTCATCTTAATCCCTCCATTATTATAATGGGCAGAATTACAAAATTTTATTCATAATCAAAAAATCCAAGCTCTTTTAAGTATTTTTCTTTGTCTTTCCAGTTTTCTATAACTCTTACATATAATTCTAAATAAACTTTTTTATTAAACATAGCTTCTAAATCTTTTCTTGCTAGTGAACCAACTTTTTTAAGCATCTCACCACCTGAACCAATAATAATTTTTTTAATACTTTGACGGTCAACTATAATGTCGATGAAAATATTAACAATATCTTTTTTATTTTCAATTTTGGTTGTATGACAAGTAATTGAATGCGGTATTTCTTCAGTTGTATTTTGTAAAAGTTTTTCGCGAACAAATTCCCCAGCTAAAAAACTAACACCACTACTAGTAAATGTTCCATCTTCGTAATATTTGACATCATCTTTTAAATATTTACGAATAACTTCTAAAAGATGATTGATATTATCACCTTCCCGCACACTTATAGGAACAATTTCGGCAAAAGAATAGTCTTTATATTCATTAATAGCCATAATTAAAGCTTCTTTTGAAACGCGATCTATTTTATTTATAACTAAAATAATAGGAACATCTTTATCAAGTAAAGAATCCATTAAGAAACGATCTCCTTTACCAATTCCCGCTTCAATATCGACAACTAATAAAATTAAATCAACATCTTTTGTATGTGCAAGAGCTTCTTTATTCATAATCTTGCCTAATTTATGTAATGGTTTAGAAATACCTGGGGTATCGACAAAAATAATTTGAGTATCTTCTTGATTATAAATTCCTTCAATAATATTTCTAGTAGTTCCAGCAACATTAGATGTAATGGCAATTTTACGATTAATAATATAATTTAATAAAGAACTCTTTCCAACATTCGGTCTTCCAACAATACTTACAAATCCACTTTTCATAAAATCACCCAAATAATCTAATGAAAAAAGCTATTACGTGCGGTACAAAAATAATTAAATTAACAATAGTAGCTAAAATAGCCATCACACCAGTGGCAGCAGATCCACAATCTTTAGCAATTTTAGCAAATGGATTATATTCACTAGTAACCATATCAACAGTGGCTTCAATTGCAGTATTAAGTAATTCAATAATACTAATAAGAGCTAAACTTCCAAAAGAAATAACCCACTCTAAAAAATCAATATCAAATAAAATTCCTAAAATAATAATTATACAAGCACAAATAGCTACTAATATAAAACTAGATTCGTTTTTAAAACAATATTTTAAACCATCTAAAGAGTAACTACACTTATTAACCATATTTTTTATTAAACTAACTTCTTTTTTTTCTGGTTCTTTCGTCTTCATCCAAAATTTCCTCCTGTAACTTAAACATAATTTCTTCTTCTTTTTTAGTCATATGATCGTATCCTAGAAGATGCAAAAGACCATGCACTGTTAAAAAAGCAAGTTCTCTTACTTCACTATGTTGATACTCTTTAGCTTGACTAATCATTTTAGGAATACATATATATATTTCACCTAAAAACCTGATTTTATTATACAATAATTTTCCATTATCTTCAAATGCAAATGATATAACATCTGTCACTTTATCAATATGACGATAATTCTTGTTTAAATCTTGGATTTTGGCATTATCTACAAAAACAATACTAAAATTAGCTGCTGAAACTTTTTCATGTTCGAGCACTCTTTTAATAATAGCATCTAAATAACTATAATCTTTTTGATAACCAAACTCATTTGTAATACTATAATCAATCATTTAAAACACAACTTTCCAATAACCTAAAAAATAAATACTAAATAACAAAATTATTACAATCCATAAAATATTATAAAATAAGTCACTTTTTAAAAAAGCTGGTAAATGTTTATTGATTGCACTTAAACCAATATATAATAAATAACCAATTAATCCCCCAACAATATTTAAAAATATATCATCAATATCAAAAGAACGACCAATTTTTAGTTGCACAAATTCAATTATACTACTAGTAAGCATTGTAGTAATTAAAACAGGCCAAATCTTTTTAGGATTCACATAAACACCAATTAAATAACCAAAAGGTAAAAATAAGACAATATTACCAATTACATTATAAGTAAACATGACACTTCCTACTTCATAACGCATAATTTCAGAAAAAGGTACTAAATTCATTCCGCCTGCACTATTTAGTTCAGCCATTGTTAGGATTTCAAATAAAAGCCAAATATAAATTATTGATACTAAATAGTTAAGCTCTTTATGAAGGACAAATTTTTCATGATGGGTTTGTAAGTAAAAAAAGCGCATAAGCGAGATGGCACTAACAAAAACGACTAGCATGGGCCAAATATTATTAAAAATTTTCACTATGAGATTGGTTATCATTACTAGTCCCTCCATCTACTACTTGTAGTACACCAATATTTTCTTTGGTTACTATAAATACTTCTAAATATATTGTACTATTTTTTACTTCTTTTTTCAAAACTTTTTTTAATAATATTTCTTCATTTTCACTTAATTTTAAATTAATTTTTTCTAAAGCTAAATTTAATCCTTTTTCATAAGCAGAATCTTCACTTAAAATACGCTTTTTTTCAATAAATTCTTTTTCTTTAACTAAATTAATTTTAAAATCATTTAATTGATAAAGATTTGTTTCTTCTTCTTTTTTCTTATCAATTCTACTTCTTAAAATTTGATATTTATGATCATTTACTTCAACATTTAAATTGTAACGATTTTTTCCAGTATAAGCAATATATGTTTCTTCAAAGGGAACTTCTACTTTTACTTTATACCAAACTTCACCATATATCTCTCCGCTTGCACAAACAATATTTTTTAAATCTTCATTATGAGTAATACTCCCACTAATAATAACTTCACCTTTGGTAACATAATCATTTATTTCCTTTAAAGTTACACCACGATATAAATTTAAACTAGTTATTTTGGCATCACTTTTAGCAATAATATTGCAATTAGGATAATTTACTTCTTCTCTTGGAATATTTTTTTCTGTAACATTAACAATCATAATTAAACCTTCATATTTAATTTCTAGCCATTCTAAACTATCTTTATTGTCATCTAAAATTTTAGTGACAATTTTTTCAATCTGAGGATGACTTTTTTTAAGTGTTAAAGTTTTTAAACCATTTTTTTCTAATTCTTTTAAAACTAAATTTTGAATTTTACTATTTGCACTCTTGACTTCGATTTTAAAAACGATATTATTTACGAAAAATAAAAAGATAATAGATACAATACTTGCAATTAAAAAAACAACATATTTTTGAATAACTTGATTAATCTTAGCTACACCAGTTTCACTATATAAACTGATTTTATAACTAATTAAATATTTTTTTATTCTTTTATAGTCACTATAACTTATTTTAAGAAGAAGATAATCGCCAATTTTTTTATTATCGTACAAATTAATGCCAATTTCATTTAGTTTTAAAAGTAAATTATAATAACTTTTGGTTTCGATTTTTATCCAAATTAGCTTATCTTTCATATTTAAACTCAACTTTCAAAATTTGACCATGAATTAATAATTCTTGTTTTGTCATTTGCTTTATTTTAAGATTAAGACCTGTAATGATTATTAATTCTTTTTGAAGTTTTAAAATTATTTCTTGGTCACTTAATTTATTTAATTTTTGATAATTAAAAACATGCAAATTATTATCATATATCGTTATGAATTCTTCTAAATCAAATAAAAAACTTTTAAAATTGTCTTTAAAATGCAAATTTTTCATCAATTAATTATATTTTAATGCCAGAAAAAAAAGACTATTTTGATAGTCTTTCTTTAACAATCGTACTGACTTTTGTCATATCAGCATTACTTAAATGGGATGAAACATATTTCATAATTAAACCCATATCTTTCATACTTGTTGGATTAATATCATTAAAAGCTTCTTCAATAGTTTTAGTTATTTCTTCTAGAGAAGCTTCTTTTGGAAGATATCCTTGAATAATTTTGATTTCTTCTTCTAAATCAGCAACAGTTTCTTGTTTATTTAACTTTTCATATTCTTTTAAAGAATCTTGACGTTGTTTTAATTGCTTTTTTAAAACACTAATTACAATTTCATCTGTTAAATCGGTACCTGGTTTTGTTTTTTCTAATTGCAAAGCACTTTTTAACATTCTTAAAACAGAAAGACGAAATTTATCACCTTGTTTTAAAGCATCTTTTAAATCACTATTAATTTGTTCAAACATTTTTTCTCCTTAATTATGATTTCTTTTTCGGAAATTCTTAATTCCTTCTTCTTTTTTTATTCTTCTTTCAACTCCTGGTTTAATATGGAATTTTCTTTTTTTGAATTCAGAAGGGACTCCGCTTCTAGCAACTTTAAATTTAAATTTCTTTAATGCTTTTTCTAAATCACCATTGGGTACTACTACCTTTGTCATAAATCGCCCTCCCTTCGCTTTTTTCTAAAAACTATTATACCACTACCATTTTTATTTGACAATAACAAAAGCCAACAAGTTGTAAATAAATTTTAACAGTGAAATGAAAAAGTAAATTCCATTTTCAATATTTTTAAACTGAATTTAGTCTT
>CANRTI010000002.1 GCA_947642635.1 uncultured Mycoplasma sp.
AAAATCCGTTTTATTTTCTACCTTTATTCAAAAGTGTCCGGAACTAAGTTATTATCATGTAAGGATCACTTTGTGTCCCTGTTCCGTTTATTGCTATATCGGATTTCAGATAGAAGACTGGGCGAACCGAATACGTATAATGCAAACTGGTAGTGCCGACACCGCCGTCCGAACGCACATGCCACGCATAGTAATTGCCATTGCTAACCTGACCGTAACGCAACATTGTATATTCATATGAATGTGGTGGATTACTATCATTGTTGCTTATGTACATCCAACTTGTTTTACATGTACTATATTGTCCTGAACCACTACAGTTTAATCCGCTTTTTTGATATGCAAAATAATAATCTGCCATATACATTAGTCCTATTTTTGCACTTACTGTTGTACTCCATGCTTGTTCTATTTTTACAATTTCTGATGCTGTTGTATTATAAGTCGTTATATCTCCATATTTCCAGTTTACTGTCTCTATTTTATCAGCCCATCCGCTTGGTACATATGTTGTATTTCCTATGAATAAATTATTGTATGTTCCACCACTCATTCCATTTAATCCTTTAAATAAATCACTTGCATTCCATTTGATATCTGATGTATATACATTATGCCAGTAGAAAATTTTACTACTATTTTGTTCTATTGGTGTCTTCTTTATTAATTTAAATCTTCCTGATTTATCTACTCCGATTATTCGATACATATATTTCTTTTGTCCATCTGCGCTTGTACATGTACTTTTATTCGTTGTTCCAAAACATATATAGTTTGGTGGGTTTGTTCCATAGTATCTAACTGCAAGCTCATCTTCTGCTACTTCTGTTAATGCTGCTCCACCTTCTGTTGTTTCTGGTTGATCTACTATATTATCAATTAATGTTTTTTCATCCATATAAAATGTACAATATATGGTCTTATTACTTGTTACTGTTGGTTTACCATTAGTTGTGGATATTGCCCCACTTACTATATTGCCATTAGCATCTTCACAACTACTTTTCTCTAAATTTACTTTATATCCATCTGGAAACTCTTTTCCATCATATTTATCATAACTGCCTTCTTCATTTTTGATATACATTGCAAATTGTTCTTTTTTATTCTTCTCTTTTTGTATTCTATTTTCTTCTCTTATTTCTGCATCTTTCTTACTTTGATATCCTTTATATACTAATGCACTACAATTAATAATTGTTATTAATATTATTAATGCTATTACTTTTGGCATATTTTCTTTCATACTAACATCTTCCTATTCTACTCTTATTATGAACAATTCACTTATTATTTATTCAAATTGTTTCTTATACCGATTATTATCTATATTAAGTATAAACATTATAACACTTTTTGTCAAACAACTTGTAACACATTTAAATGAAATAAAAAAATAACACTAAATAAGTGTTACTTCACATTTATAATACCATAAGTATTATCTTTTCTTTTATACACTACTGATACACAATCTTCATCAATATTTTTAAAAACAAAGAAATCATGATTTAATAAATTCATTTGTAAAATAGCTTCTTCTTCATCCATTGGTTTAGTATCAATATCTTTTCTTTTACTAATACTATCATCACTTTCAATATCTTCTATATTATCAAATAATATTAAAACATCATCTTTATTTTTATCATATCTCTTTTTTAATCTAGTTTTATTTTTTCTAATTTGCCCTTCTAATTTATCTACTACTAAATCAATAGACTTATATAAATCTCTATCTTCTACCTCAGCTCTCAATATATATTTATTTAATGGAATAGTTACTTCTATAGTTTGTAAATTATTTTTACTTCTAACTATTACTTTACAATCAATATCTTTATAATTCTCATAATACTTATTTAGTCTATCTAACTTTTCTTCAATATACTCTTTAATAGACTTTGTAACAGTTAATTTATCCCCTCTAATATTATATTTCATCATACATCATCTCCTACTATTAGTATATCATATTATTCATTTATCCCAAAGAAAAAAGAAAAGAAACCTTTCCTCTTTCTAAAAAATATATCCAACAGCAAACAAAGTCTGTTTTTTGTCATTTTTCTAAATGGAATATACACCAAGAAAACAGAAAAAACTATTACGCAATAGTTTTTTGTTCTTCTACTACATCAATTGCTTGTAATCCTTTAGATGTTTCGACTAGTTTGAAATTTACAAGCGATCCTTCACTTAAAGTTTTGTAGCCATCTTTAACAATGGCAGAATAGTGAACAAAAATATCTTCTAAATTATCGTATTCAATAAATCCATAACCTTTATCATTATTGAACCACTTAACTTTTCCGTGCATACATCCCACCTCTTTTCTTTTGTAATCTTATTATGACACAAAAGTGTTGCCCTAATCAACAAAAAGAGTTCGACAAAAAACGACAATCATGACCGTATGGGACTATCTCATCATAGCAAATCCCCTATAATTTTTAAAGTTATTTCGTAATAAAACCAATGATTTTGACAAATTATTTACTAATTAATTTATGAATAATTAAATTACTATATTCTTCATAAAAATAATAATTTATTGCTTTCTTTTTTAAAATATTTTCAATTTCCTGATAATTTTTACCATATAATATAACTATTTTCTTATGTAATAATCCCAATAACTTTAATATAACATCAAAATTATAAATATTATAATCTACTATATTTAATGAAACATTACCTAGTTGATCTAAATAATACAAAATATAATAACTATAATTACAATTAATTAATACAGTATTTTTACTTAAATTAAAATAATTTATTTCATTAATAAATGTTATTTTTTTATAATTTAATTCTTCTAATATTGTAGTAATTAATTTCTTATCCTCAATACTATAAGATGAATTAATTACTACACTAATACTACTACTTAATATCTTATTACTTATATCATTTTTATCTAATAGTTTTCTAAAACTTTTAAGAAATTTCTCACTATTTATAATATGTCCAACTTTTAAAGTTTTCTTATATGGTTTATAAATAATTAATTTATTATCTCTTTTATTATACAAATTTATATAATCATCTAAATATAATATATTATCCATCTTTATCCTCCTAAAAAAATAATCCCTTCTAGGGGATTATCATTAATTATAATCAGTTACTTTTGTCCCAATAAAGGTCTCAGGATTTATTAATTTATTATTATGATATACTTCAAATAAGAAAGTTTTTTTCGTACTCATAATTTCATTATTTTTACTAACTCCAAGTACTGCTCCACTAGTAAGTTCATCCCCTACAGAAACCTCAATATCTGCTAAACCATAATAATAAGTTCTCAAATTAGGTGTATGTTCAATAACAATATATTTACCAAAAAACTCATCATCTAAAATATCTGTTACTTTCCCATCAAATACAGTTTTTACATCAAAAGTATCATCAGAAGTATATAATATTCCTGTATTCGGTAAATAAGTATTTTCATAATAAATTAAACTATTAGCTTGTTCTGTTTCCGTTGCATCTTTACTATAAAAATGCACTGCTACACTAGATTTTCCTTCTTCTACTGGAGATGCTATATCACTAGTTGTAACAACATCTTCCACAATAACCGATTTTACATTATCTTTTATTGCGCTTACTCCATACTTATAATCTTTATTAGTTAAATTTACATCTTTCCCGAGAATTATTACGCCTCCAAAAATACTAACTGTAATTAAGAAATACAACGCTGGTAATACAAACTTTTTTAATTTCCTTCTCTTCAATCTTTTCACCGTCCTATTTAAAGTATTAACGGATTTTCTATCTTTATACTTTAAATAGAACTAATTTTAACATTTTTATAATAATATTTTAAAATATTTTCATAATTACTACCATTTTTCGCCATTTCATTTGCACCATATTGGCTCATTCCTACTCCATGACCGTAACCTCTTGTTGTAATATTAACAAAATCACTACCTATATCAATATCAAAATCAGTTGATCTTAAACCAAGTTTCGTTCGAAAAACTGTTCCTTTAAAAGTTTTATCATTAACCACTAGCGAATTTACTCGATTTGTCCTACTTCGCTCAATACTTTTTATAACTATCCCACTACAATCTATTTCTAATTTTGTACAAAATTCTTGTTTGCTAATTTTAGTTTCCACCAAAAAATTTTTATTTTCTCGATCACTTAAGGACTCTACACTTTTTAAATAATCTCGCTCTTCACTAAAAACTAAACTAACATCTTCTGTATAACCATTACTCATTGCAAAATAATAAGCTTCAACTATTTTATCATTATAAAGCATTACTAACCCTTTAGTTCCCAAAACAGCTTCTTTTATTTTTTCATAATATTTATTATAATCACTTCCCCATTTCTCTTTCATTTGAGCTACTGTAATATAACTTTGATTAGAAACATCTGTTACGACATCATAATCTCCGTTACTAGACTCCATTTTATAATAAGCATAAGTTCTAGAAGCAACTGCTTGAGCTTTTAAAGCTTCAATATTAAAAGAAGCGGGCATTTCGGCTGCTACTACGCCAACAATATATTCCTCAATATCCATTTTGGAAACATTATTAGTAGATGTATTTTTAACTGCTATTTTAGGACTACTATTAAAAAAAGTAGTACTCATTTCATTACTACTTACTAAAATCAACACAATACTTAAAACTATTATTACTAATACAAGTATTCTATTTTGCATATTTCTCCTTTTTAAGCAATATTTAAAAAATCAAAAACAAAATTAGTTAATAAATAAGCTAAAGCTAAACTTAAAGCCATAATTAACATTTTAGCTTCAACAACCTTATTTTTTTTCATAAACTTTTCAAAATGAATTCCCGAAAACATAAAAATACTTAAAAATGTAAATATTGCATATACATACATTTTATAATTCATTATATGCTCCATTTTCATAATTTATCACTTTATTAACTCTTCTTAAATGTCTTTCATCACTAACTTCTTTAGTTGAAATAAAAGTATCAACAATCTCTTTAACTAAATCTAGTTGTAAATTAGAACCCAGTGCTATCACATTACAACCATTATGATTTTTACATTTAAAAGCATCATCAACATCAATTACTCTTGCACATCTAATCCCTTTAACTTTATTTGCAGCAATTGATATCCCTATTCCATTACTACAAAATAATATACCTAAAGAGTGAGGAGTCTCTTTAATCAAACTCCCTAATTTAAAAGCAAAATCTGGATAATCATCTGTATCATAATTATCAATTCCAATTTCACACACATCTATTTCATTACTACTTAAATAATTTATTAGTTCTTTTTTTAAATCTACACCTCTATGATCTCCTGCTATATATACTTTCATAATTTTTATCACCTTTATTATAATAACATTCCAAGAAAAAAAGAACAACTATTGTTCTTTAGTAAAACCATATTTTTTATTAAATTTTTCAATATTTCCAGTTCTTTTTGATTTTCCTTGTGCTCCAGTGTAAAATGGATGACATTCACTACAAACTTCAACATGAATTTCTTCTTTAACTGATTTAGTATTAAAAGTATGTCCACAAGCACATTTTACAACGGCATCTTTCATTTCTGGATGAATATTAGCTCTCATATACCTCACCTTTCCGCCATACTTACATTATTAAGTATAGTAACTTTCGTTCAAAAGTATTATATCATATTTTTAAAATACTGCAAATAAAAATTGCAATTACTTAATATAACCCCAATAAATTAACAAAAATACTACCTATTTAATCAATTATTGTAATTTATTGTCCAAAATGATATTATTATATTTATAGAGGAGGTGTGAGAATTGAAAGGAATAAAAATAGGTTTGTTAACATTTTGTAGTTTAGCAGTTTTAACTGGTTGTGGAAACAAAAATTTAAGTTGTACAATGGAAAGCAGCACTTCAGGAATGAATACAACTAACAATGTTGAAATTAATTTTAAAAATGATAAAGTTGAAAAAATGAAAGTTGTTATGGATATTGAAGTACCTGATGAATACAAAGACCAAAAACAAACTTTAATTGACAGTCTTAAACAAGCTGACAAAACTATGGAAGTAAAAGAAACTAAAAAAGGAATCCAAGTAACAGCTGATGAAAATAGTTCTTATTTTAGCAAATTAAATTTAAGCGATAATAAAGCAAAATACAGTGATGTTAAAAAAGCTTTAGAAGATGGCGGATTTACTTGTAAATAATTAAAAAGTATAATAACTAGCAATAATTATTATACTTTTTTTATAGACTATGAATAATCATTTCTGCAATTACTTTATGACCTTTATAATTAAAATATAAATTTTTATCATTTAAAAAGTATTCTTTATTTTGCATTAAATCATTAATATTAATAAAAGAACTATCATATTTAATTGCAATATTAGAAATTTCGGAATTTAAAATTATAACATTACTTTTATCTAAATAATTATTTTCATAAAATCCTACTATAACTATTTTAGCTTCAGTAATACTTTTTAAAATATATAATAAACTATCAAAATTACTAATAAACTTTTGTAAATATTCTTTATTTAAATCTTTTGTAATTTGTAATTTTACTAATTCTTCTTCCCCAATATTTATTGTAATAATATCTGCTTTATGCATTACTTGTTTAATATATAAATCATCATCTTTAGAATAAATATTACTTTTTAAATCATTTAATAAATCATTTAATTTATAATTCTTACTAGCAAAAGTTTTATAATAATTTTTCAATAATTTTTTATTTTCAAAATAATCTTTTAAATAATCATTATAACTAACACCATCCACATGATATGAAGTTTCACCACTAGCAATACCATCACCAATAGCTACTAAATTTATTTTCTCTTCACGATTAAAAAAATAAATAAAGTATGCCAAAAATAAACTAATTAAAACAATTATTAATATTTTATACTTTCTTTTCAAAAAAATCCCCCAAAATAAAAATGTAGTAATCTACTACATTATATTTGTTCCAATTTTATTTTAGCACCAACATTACTTAATTTATTAATAATATTTTCATACCCTCTTAAAATATAATCTATATCGTAAATATATGTTTTTCCATCAGCAATTAATCCAGCGACTATTAAAGCTGCTCCACCTCGTAAATCCGTCGCATTTATTTCTGTTCCTTTTAATGGTGACGGACCAGTTATTTTAGCACACAAGCCATCAACATGGATATTAGCTCCCATCTTTTGTAAATAAGGATAATGACCAACCCGATTTTCCCAAATAGTTTCTTCCATTTGACAAATTCCTTTTGATTGAGTTAATAAAACACTCATTGGTTGTCCTAAATCAGTTGGAAATCCGGGATAAACTAATGTTTTTACATCACTTGCTATTATATTACTACATTTACTTATAATAACACTATTATTATTTAATTGATATTTTATTCCCATCTCATCAAATTTTTCAAATAAAGCCTTATTGTGCTCTGGCACAATCCCTTTAACTTCCAATTCATCTCCTAATAAAGCGCCCATAATTATATATGTCCCAGCTTCAATACGATCAGGAATAACTTCAATTGTTGTCCCTTCTAAATGATCTACTCCTTCAATTATTAAAGTATCCGTTCCAGCTCCACTTATTTTGGCTCCCATTTTATTTAAGAAATCTACTACATTACTAATCTCTACTTCTTTCGCAGCATTTTTAATAACAGTTGTTCCCTTAGCTAAAACAGCTGCATACATAATATTTAAAGTTGCTCCTACACTAGCAAACTCCAAATTAATAGTTGTTCCTTTTAATTCCTCAGCATCAAGTATATATTTATGCTTAGTTTTTGTTACTTTTGCTCCTAGAGCTTTAAAACCCTTCAAATGCAAATCAATTGGTCTAGTACCAATATTACATCCTCCAGGGAAAAATATCTCCACATGTTTATATTTTCCTAACAAAACTCCCATAAAATAATAAGAAGCTCTTAACTTAACACTTAATTCTTGATTGATTAAAACATTTTGTAATTTCGAAGAATCAATTTTAATAACATTACCATCTTGTTCAATATCACAATTTAATAACTTAACTATATCAAATAAAGCATCACGATCTGTAATATTTGGCACGTTTTGAATAGTACAAACCCCATCAGCCAATAACGCAGCTGGTATCAAAGCCACTGCACTATTTTTTGCTCCTCCAATAGTAATTGTTCCCTTTAGAGGATATCCACCCTCAATTACAATTCTCTCCATAATCAAACATCCTTTTTCACATAAAGATAATCTTCACTACCTTCTACTATTATTTATGTCAAAACTAGGTTTTTGTGCTATATAAAAAAACCAAAAAAACATTATCATTTTACTTTTTTATCCATTTTGCCGGATTACTAGAATTATGATATGATTTTTTGGAATATTTGTCAATATAATTATTTAATTACCCTATATTAAATTACTTAACTTTACTCTTAAATACTCATAAAAACTTATTTCATTAGGACTTATTAAATCTTTTGAAAGAACTGATTTTATAATTAAATAAATCATTAATACTTCTAATAAGAATAAAACAATATTTATTATTAAAAACATTTTCTTAGTAATATAATTATTCATTTTTATCTAAATAGACTGTACAATAAGCTACTGACTCACTAAGAGTCTCAATATAACCATCACTGTAGCTTAACACACCATCTAACCTTTCTTTTAAATTATTTTCACAATAACTCTTAGTTGCATTTAAATTGTAAGTGCCATTTTGCGGAATTGTTTCTCTAACAATATAATCTCCCGTTCCAAAGCCATTTTCTATAAATAAGTCAATTACGACATCCGCTTGTTCTTTTTTAAAATAAATATTACAACTTTCTTTGCCATCAGTTAAAACATTTACAGCATGAGTTTCACTATTATATGTAAGTTCACTACCATTTTCACAACTAAAATTATTATATCGATACCCATATACTGGAATATTTTTTCCAAGTACATAAGTTTCACTATTAATACCTTCTTCTAACATAATATTTACTTTAACATCTAAAGAACTTTCTAAATCAAAATAAATAGAACAAGATTCTTTTTGTAATAAATCTATACTAGTATTTTTATTTTCTTCATCATAATTTAAAGTTGAACCTTTAACACATTTATAACCACTATAACGATATCCCCCACCACTAGGAATATTATTAGCTAAAAAATATTTTTTATCATTACTATTAGGATTAGTATTTTCTAAAAATACTTGTAAAACATAATCATAATTTGCTGTATACATATCTCCTACTTTAGAATGAACAATTGGTATTGCTGCTTCATTATTATAAAAACTATATGATATTAACAAATTGATTATTAAAACATTTAAAACTATTAAAAATGACGCTATCAAAACATATTTTTTTTTATTATTTGTATTTCTAATTCGCATTACAGCATCATATACAGCATCTTGTAAATTTTCTTTAAAATACCGCCATTTTCTTTTAATTGTATGGCCTAATCTTTTAGCATCTTTTACATATTCTTGCCATATTTCTAATATTTTCTTTTTCAAAATATCACCACTCATTTATATAATGCTAAAAAATACCAATTTTTATTCATAAATTATAAAAATAAATGCATAATTCCTAAAATAAATAATAAAACTATCCCAAAAATATTTCCATATACCCCTAATTTTTCAGAAGAATACTTGCCTAATAATAAACCTAGAAAAGTAAAAGAAGCAGCACAAACACTAAAAATAAGTCCCGATAATATTACATCATCAGTTATAGCTTTTAACCCTAAACCAGTTGAAAAACTATCTAGACTAACCGAAAATGCAATTAATATCATGTTAAGCATATTTAATTCTATTTTTTTATCCTCATTTTTAATTAATTCTATAACCATTTCTACCCCAATTAGCAATAAAATAATTCCTAATAACATATTGACATTAATATTTAAAAATTGCACAATTTTACTTCCTAATAAAGAACCCATAAATGGCATAATAAAGTGCATAATCCCTACTATCATAGAAAATATTATAATTTTATTTTTAGATATATTAAAAGCTCCTATTGAAAGCGAAATAGAAAATGTATCCATGGATAAAGATACCCCAATAATAAAAAGAGAAATAATTATAGACACATAATCACCCTAATAATATATATTTCTCTTATTTAAATTTATTAATTATTTTTGCAGCATACAATTCATACTCAGCATTTTCTAAGTTTTTATTTTCATCTAACAAACACAAGGGTGGAAATAAAACACACCACCAATTTTGACCTTCACCACTTCCTAATTTAATAACTAAACTCTCATAATTACCTGCTTGATATTTTACACCTTTATACTCTTTTTCTGGAAAAAAATTATCACCAAAACTTATATCATACGTAACATTATATTTTTTTACAATATTATCAATTTGTTCTAAATTATTATTTATAATCTTTCTCGCTTCATCAATATTATCAACATTTGCAATAATTTTATAAAGCTCTTTTTCAACTTCATTTTTAATAGTCATTTTTAAATCTTGATCAAATTTTGTATCACTATTTGCAATAACCCGAAATCTAATTGCATTATCAGGTATTAATAAATTTTCTTTTTCATTAAGTAAAACTGCACTTACCATGAATATAAATAACCCAATAATTATTTTTTTCATCATATCACCTAACTTAATAATGATTGATTATTAAAAATTTTATTCAAAAAAATGTTGAAAACATTTAAGTTTTCAACACCATAGTATTTTTTTCTTATTTATTAGTAATAAATACATACCTTTCATAACCATTTAAATCATTTTCAATTTTTACTTTACTACCTGGTAAATACAAGTATGCTAACTTTTTAATTTCTTCGCCTTGTTTATCACCAATTTCAAAAGCAATCAAAAAATCTTTTTCTAAATGATCAACTACTTTTTTTAAAATTATGTCATAAAAATACAATCCTTCATTTGGGGCAAAAATAGCTATTTCTGGTTCATATTTGATTTTTTCATCAATTTTAGAATTTTTAGAAACATATGGTGGATTACTAATAATAACATCATATTTTCTATCTAATTCATAACTATTAATATCTTGCTTTAAAAAATTAATTTCAACACTATTCTTTTTGGCATTATGTATAGCTAATTCTATGGATTTAGCACTAATATCAATTGCTGCAATATCACAATCTAAAAGTTTTTTTAAAACAATACTTATACAGCCACTTCCTGTACCAATTTCTAAAACTTTTGGTTTTTTAAAACCCATATTATTTAAATATTTAATTGTTTTTTCAACTAAATATTCTGTTTCAAATCGCGGAATTAAAACATTTTCATTAACATCAATTATACTATTATAAAATTCCACATTGCCAATTAAATATTGGACAGGATACCCTTTTTCTAACTTTTCCATTGCATTATCTAATTTATCTTTTGATAAATACTTCTGTAACAATTCCTTATCTGTTATAAGCCAGTCATTTCCTCTCCCGCTAATTTTAAACGCATATCTTCTGTAATTATAGCTTCAATAATTGGACCTAAATTACCATTCATAACTCGATCAAGTTCCATTAATGAGAAATTAATTCGATGATCAGTAACTCTATTTTGAGGATAATTATATGTTCTTATTTTTTCAGAACGATCCCCGGAACCAATTTTTGTCTTCCTTGTCGCTCCAACTTCTTGTTCTTGACGCATTTTTATATCATCATGTAATTTAATTTTTAAAAGTCGCATTGCATTTTCCTTATTTTTTAATTGACTTCGCTCAGTTTGACAACCAACCGCAATTCCTGTAGGAATATGCGTTATTCTTACCGCAGAATTAGATGTATTAACAGATTGCCCTCCAGCTCCACTTGAATGAAAAACATCAATTTTTAAATCACTTTCTTTAATTTCAATATCCACATCTTCTACTTCTGGCATCACTAAAACTGTCGCCGTCGATGTATGAACTCGCCCTTGGGTTTCGGTACTTGGAACTCTTTGAACTCTATGAGAGCCACTTTCATATTTTAATTTTGAATATACATTTTGTCCTTTAATTAAACACTCTATTTGTGAAAAACCACCACTTGTTCCTTCTAAAGAATTTAAAACTTCAATCTTCCAGCTATTTTCTTCAGCATAATACGAATACATCCGAAATAAATCACCCGCAAAAATATTAGCTTCATCTCCTCCAGCTGCTCCTCTTATTTCCATAATAACATTTTTACCATCATTTTCATCTTTTGGCACCAATAATATTTCTAAATCTTTTTTTAATCCTGCAATTTTTTCTGTTAAAGTTTCTAACTCTGTTGCAGCAATTTCTCTAAATTCACTATCATTTAACAAAGACTTAGCTTCTTCTATTCCTTTTTCAACATTTTTATATTCTGTATACTTTAATACAATTTCTTCTAAATCACTATGTTCTTTAGATAACTTTTTTAGATGATTATAATCACTAAGAACTTCTGGTTTAGTTAATTCAATTTTTAACTCTTCATATTTTTTTAAAATATTTTCTAATCTTTCAAACATAAATAAGCTCCTTTTTCAAACAAAATTATAACATGATACCTTAAATTTCTCTATATTTTTTATTCATTTAAAACGACTTCTATACTACAATGTTTAATCTCTTTATATTTTGCTTCAATTTTATCATGAATTATAGTTCTAATTTCCATCACTTCTTTTAAAGAAATATCCTCTTTTACCCCAACAGTTACTTCAACATATATCTTACTTCCAAATAATCTAGTTTTTAAATCAATAATATCTCCTTTTGGATTAATTGTCTTTAAAGTCATTAAAATATTATTTTCCATATTTTTATCACAAGCCATATCTAAAACTCCACCTATAGCTTCTTTAAAAATATCCCAAGCTGTTTTAACAATCAAAAAACAAATCACAATACTACAAAGTGGGTCTAAAATAGGTAAACCCATTCGAGCACCAATTACGCCAAGCATACTTCCAATTGAAGACAATGCATCACTTCGATGATGCCAAGCATCTGCTTCCATCGATAAAGAATTTATTTTTTTAGCCACCTTTATAGTATAACGAAACATTAATTCTTTTACTACTATTGATACAATTGCACAAATAACAGCCATAACTCCGGGAATTAAAAGTACTTCTTTAGAACTATTTAAAATAGTCACTAATCCTAAATAACCAATATACACTCCTGTTAAAAATAACATAAAAGCTAAAAAAATTGCTAACACTGATTCAATTCTTTCATGACCATAGGGATGTTTTGCGTCTTCTTTTTTACTACTAACTAATAAGCCAAAAATCACAATAATAGTTGATAAAACATCCGATAATGAATGTATTCCATCCGATATCATAGCAGTTGAATGAGCAAATATTCCCACAAGTAACTTAAATAAAAATAAACCAAAATTAATAATAATAGTGATTATTGACACTTTAACACCAACATTTTGCCAAATTCTTTTCATAAAAAATCCTCCTAACATATAAAAATGTGAAACTCTAAGTTCCACATTGCTATATATATTATATGTCCTCTTTTTAAAAAGGTTAATTATTCAATATTTTCATCTTCATCAATGACAACTAAATCTTTTAAATCATCCTCATCTTCATCAGAATCATCTAAATCATTATCATAAAAAATATCTTCTTCATCTTGATATTCATTACTATTTTCATTGTCATCTTCTTCTAATAATTCTTCCGAAACAGTATCTTCTTCATCTTCAACTACAATATCTTGTAAATGATTAATTGCTAAATCCCAAAAACCATTTTCTAATAAAACAAATTTCTTATTTATTGAAAGTAATTCAAAAAAATCAGCAATTCTTTCTTCCACCATACTTTCTGGAAGATTTAAAATTTTACATACATTTTGAAATAAATCCAAAAGTTTCATTTTTTTACCTTTTTTTTCTAATACTAAATAAGCTATTTCATCATAACTCATAGTTTCTAATTCTTCTTTTGATATATCTTTAAAATTCATAAAAATCTCCTTTTCAAACACATTATATGCACATATCAAATTTATTACTATAACAAATGTATTATAATAGTTTTTTCATCTTCATCTAATTTATACTTCAATATTAACGGATTTTCACAAGAAAAACTTGAACTAAGTAATTGTCCTTTCATCTTTTTATTCAAATCCTTTAAAATATATTCAAACAAATTATTTATAAAATCTATTTTAAATTGAAATTCTTTATTTTCTCTAAGATAATAACCCTTTTTAAAATCAAAATAATTTCTCGTACAATCTTTTTCAATATATTCTAAATAGTTATTTTCTTCATATTCACACTCTATTTTTTTCTCATCAATGATTACTTCATTATTATCAAGTAAACTCCAGTTTACTACTTTTTTTATATAATCACCTCTTTTTTCCTAAAAACTATATCATAACATATATATAATTTCAACATAATTTTTTATATTCTTTACATAATAAAATTAGGTGGTAATATGAAAATTATAAAATTTTTCACAAAATTAGCCATTTTTGGTTTTATTTCTTTTATCGTACTTTATATTGGTATTAATATATATGCCATTATGTCTCCTAAATTAAACATCACAAATAATGGAACATATTATCTTTATGACAACCAAGATAACTTAGTTTATCAAGGTAGTAGTACATCATCTTGGGTGGATATTGAAAAAATTGATCAAAAATTAATTGATGCGGTTATTTCCATTGAAGATAAAAAGTTTTACAAACATAAAGGATTTGATATTCCCAGAATTGCAAAAGCAATGTTAAAAAATATAGAAACTGGGCACATTGTTCAAGGAGCAAGTACAATTACTCAACAATTAGTTAAAAATATTTATTTAGATTTTGGACAAACATGGAAAAGAAAAATAGAAGAAGCATTTTTAACAATTATTGCAGAAATTCAGTATAACAAAGATGATATTTTAGAAGCTTACTTAAATACTATCAACTATGGTAATGGAAACTATGGCGTTAGTAATGCATCTCTTTATTATTTTAATAAAGATGTATATAATTTAACTTTAGAAGAAGCTATTATTTTAGCAGGTATTCCTAAAAGTCCAAATAAATATAATCCAGTAACTAACAAAGAAGCTTCCTTTAAAAGAGCCAAATTAGTCGCAAAATCTTTATTAAATAATAAAATGATTACCCAAGAAGAATATGATAACTTAGATTTTGAAAATGTTAGTATATATGGTAAAAATAATGAAAATAATTTACAAATGCTAATGTATTATCAAGATGCTGTATATAGAGAATTAGAAGAATTAGGAATTGATAAAAAAATATTAGAAACTGGGGGTCTTAAAATTTATACTAACTTAGACATGCTTAAACAAACTAGTTTAGAACAAAATATATTAAAGACTATGAATACTGATGATGAGTTACAAGTTGCTAGTATTATTGTTGATCCTGAAAGTGGAAAAATTGAAGCTTTAACGGGTGGACTTGACTATAGTAAAAGTCAATTTAATCGTGCTACTCAGTCAAAACGCCAAGTTGGTTCCACAATGAAATCATTTTTATATTATACTGCCTTAGAAAATAACTTAGTTTCTTCCTCAAAATTTAAAAGTGAATATACTATTTTTAATATCAACAATAAACAAACATATTCGCCAACAAATTATAATGATAAATATGCTAACAAAGATATCACTATGGCAGCGGCTATTGCTTTTTCGGATAATATATATGCAGTTAAAACAAATTTGTTTTTAGGATGTGATGCCTTAGTTGAAACAGCCAAAAAAGTAGGAATTAAAGAAGAACTATTACCAGTTCCTTCCCTAGCATTAGGAAGTGGCGAAATAAATATCATTGATTATGCTACTGGTTATGCTACATTTGCAAGTGGAGGTTACAAAAAAGATTTATATTTAATTAGAAAAATTACAGATAAAGATGATAATGTAATCTATAGTAAAGAAGAAAAAAACAGTTTAGTCTTAAATCCTAATTATGTTTATATTTTAAATGAATTATTAGCAAATACCACCAGTTCTAATTTTAAAGACTATACATCTGCAACAGCAAGTACTATAGCTAGCAAATTAAGTCGCAAATATGCTATTAAAACTGGAACTACTCCGACTGATTATTGGACTGTTGGTTATAACAAAGATGACTTAATGCTTGTTTGGATTGGTTACGATAATAATCGCGAATTTACACAAAACAATGGATTTATGGCTAAAACTATTTGGGCAGACACTATGGAAGAAATTCAAACAGGTTACCAAGATAACTGGTATGCTACCCCTGAAAATGTTGTTGGTGTAATATTAGATGCTGTAACAGGAGAATTAACCAACAATCAAAACCGTGCAACAATGTATTATTATTTAAAAGGAAGTGAACCAAATATAAGTAAAGAACAAGTTGTAAATTATGAAAAAAAAGATAACTAAACATCATCATTCTAGTTATCTTTTTTTATAATTATAGTATATTTAATTGCATTTTCAGTATCATCTTCCTCAAAATCAATATTATACTTTTCATTTTTTAAATCTTCTTTTAAATTATTAACTAATGAAATTGCCACAGCCATATCTTTTTTTTCTATTGAACTAGCACTTGGAATATCGAAATCTAACATTTCAATTTCTTCTTCCTCTTTTAAAGGTTTTTCTTCTTTTTGAACTTCTTGTTCATCTTTTTCTAAAGAACTATCATCTAAGTCTTTTAAATTTTCTTCTTCTAAAATTTCTTTTTTAGATTTTATTTCAGAATTTATGTCATTTCCAATGTTCATATTAGCTTCTTCATATTCTAAAAAATTAAAAAATTTATTAGGCATTTCATTAGAATTTTCTTTATTAGCTGAAGAACTAGCAATATCTACAATATCTTCCTTTTTAGGTGCTAAAATATCCGTAGCTTTCTCTCTTATTTCTGCAATATTTGGAGCTAAAGATACTAAAGGTATTTCATCAGTATCTTCTATATCATTATTTTTACTTTTCTTTATTGGTTCCTCTTTTGGTTTTTCATTCGATACTTTAGTATCTTTTTTATTTGTTATATCTTTAAGACGACGATCTAATTCTTTAACCGTTAATCTTTCTTCTAAAATTTTATTTAACCATTCATCTTGCAAATCACTATCTTCAATTTGTAATAAACTTCTAGCATGTCTTTCTGATATTTTTCCAACCATCAAAGCTTCTTGTACCTTGTTAGATAAAGATAATAATCTTAATTTATTTGAAATAGCTGATTGACTTAATCCCATTTTTTTAGCCAATTCATCTTGAGTTAAATAACCTTTATCTAACAACATCTTATATGATTTTGCTTCCTCAATCGAAGATAAATCTTTTCTTTGAACATTTTCAATAATTGCTACTTCCGCACTTTGATTATCAGTAATGGAAGACACAATAGCAGGAACTGAAGTTAATCCCGCCATTTTGGCAGCTTTATATCTTCTTTCTCCCGCAATTATTTCGTACTTTTCTCCCAATCTGCGCACAACAAGCGGCTGAATTATCCCATGCTCTTTTATTGATGCTGCTAATTCTTTTAATGCTGAATCATCAAAATTTAACCGTGGTTGAAAACGATTAGGTAAAATATCTTCTATAGGTATGTTTAAAATTTGTGATTCTAAATTCACATTACTTCAGCCCCTTTACCCTATACTTAATTTTATCTTATTTATTATGATTTTTCAATGGCTTTTTAATAATTTTATCATAACTCCTTAAATCCGAAATTAAACTACACTTTATTTTTTCAATTACTAAGATATTTCGTAAACCACTATTATTAAATAAATCAAAATCAACATTTTTTAATATTTTGCCATTCATAATTTCAATTGTTTCTTTTGCTTCACCAAGTTCATTTTCAATACTGCCCTTCATTGGCACAAAATAACCCGATAACTTTACAAGTGGTAATGAAATTTCTGCTAAAACCCTTAAGTTTGCTACGGCACGAGATGTAACAATATCAAATTTATTTAAATTATGTTTTGCAAAATTTTCTACTCGGTCATTAACTATTTCAATATTAATATCTATCTTTTGAATTAATTCTTGTAAAAATTTAGTTTTTTTATTATTTGAATCAATTAATGTTACCAATAAATGCGGATAAAATATTTTTAAAACTACTCCTGGAAAACCAGCTCCACTACCAACATCTAACAAAGTTTGATATCTTTCTAAATCAATAGCTTTCATAATAGTTAAAGAATCATAAAAATGTTTCAAATAAATATCTTCATCTTCTTTTATAGCTGTCAAATTAGTATGTTTATTATATTCTTTTAAAAATTCACAATAAATTTCTAATTTTGCTAACTTTTCTGGATTTATTTCCACACCTAGTTTTTTTACTTCTCTAATAAATACTTCTTTATTCATTTTTATTATACTCTTTCTTTAAATAAACAGCTAATATCGTAATATCTACTGGATTAACTCCACTAATTCTAGCCGCTTGAGCAATAGTTCTCGGTCTAATCTCACTTAATTTTTGGCGAGCTTCACTAGCCATATTTTTAATTTTTTGATATTCAATATCCTCCGGAATTTCTTTAGCTTCTACTTTTTTTAATTTTTCTTTCTCTTTATAAGATTTTTTAATATACCCACTATACTTTAATTCAATTTCAACTTGTTCTAATACATCTTTCGAGTAATTAAAACTAAAAAATTTATTTAAAAAATTAAAATCTATTTCTGGTCTTTTTAATAACTCTGCTAAACTCATATTATATTTTGGTAATTCCCAATTATTTTGTTGAAATTCCTTAATTATATCTGGCCGCATTACCATTTTAGTATTTCGAACTTGTTCAAATAACTCTTCAATATCTTTTTTCTTTTTTAAATATTTATCATACTGCTTCTTAGTAATACTACCAAATTGATACGCTATTTCTCGTAATCTTAAATCAGCATTATCATGTCTTAATAACAATCTAAATTCTGCCCGACTAGTAAGCATTCGATAAGGATCAGTTATCCCTTTTGTCACTAAATCATCAATTAAAACCCCAATATATGCTTCATCCCTTTTCAAAATTAAAGGTTCCTTATTTTGAGTCTTTTGACAAGCATTTATTCCAGCAATAATTCCTTGTCCAGCAGCTTCTTCATAACCACTAGTACCATTTATTTGGCCAGCAGTAAACAAATTTTCGATAACTTTATTTTCTAAAGATGGTTTTATTTGTAATGGACTAATTGCATCATATTCAATTGCATAAGCATACTTTGTAATAACCGCATTTTCTAATCCTTCTAAACTATGAACCATTTCTTCTTGAACTTTTCTTGGCATACTTGTAGAAAATCCTTGAAGATACCACTCATCATAAAATAAACTTTCAGGTTCTAAAAATAATTGATGGCGTTCTTTAGCATTAAAACGCACTACTTTATCTTCAATAGAAGGACAATATCTTGGTCCTACACCACTTGCATACCCTCCATACATTGCAGAATCTTTTAGATGATTACTAATAATTTGATGGGTTTTATAATTTGTATATAATAAAAAACACTTTTGTTGCTCATTAATCTTATAAACTGGTTCTAAATCAAAACTAAAAGATAACAAACAATCATCTCCTGTTTCTTCATGCAATTTACTAAAATCAATTGAATTTCTTTTTAATCTTGGGGGTGTTCCTGTTTTTAAACGAATAATATTTAATCCTAATTTTTTTAAATTTTCACTTAAATAATTACTTCTCTTTTCGCCATGTGGACCTTCAGGAATATTTTCGCTTCCTACTAAAATATTAGATTTCAAATATGTACCAGTTGTTAGTATAACTATCTTACTATTAATAATTGTATTATCATTTAAAATAACTCCTTTTACACAATTATTTTCAATTAATAAATTTTCAACTAACCCTTCTTGAATAGTCAAATTAGGAGTTTCTTCTAAAAATTCTAACATTTTTTGGGGATAAGTAATTTTATCAGCTTGACATCTTAAACTTCTTACTGCAGGACCTTTTGAATTATTTAACATTTTAATTTGAAAATGACTTAAATCCGCAACTTGCCCCATTAAACCACCCAATGCATCAATTTCTCTAACAATTATTCCTTTAGCTGAACCTCCAATTGAAGGATTACAAGGCATATCTGCAATATTTTTTTTATTTAATGTTAACAATAAAGTTTTTAAACCTCTAAATGCTGTAATATGAGCAGCTTCACATCCTGCATGGCCACCGCCAACAACAATTACATCATACATAAAATCCCTACTTTCCTACACAAAAATTCTTAAATAAAGTATCTAATAATTCATCTTGATAAACTTCTCCGGTAATTTCTCCTAAATAATTCCATGCACTAGTAATATCAATTTCCACAATATCAACTGGCATATCTTTTTCTAAACTCTGAATTGCATTTTGAATACTTTTTAAAGCTTTTTTAATTAAATCTATTTGTCTAGCATTCGACATATAAGTTAAATCTTTATCTAAACTATTTAATCCTAATTTCTCTATTATTGCTGCTTTCAAATCATCTAAACCTTGATCATCCAAAGTATTACCTAATACAAAATCATCTTTAAAAACTAATTTATTTTCTAAATCACTTTTATTAACAAAAATAATTCGTTTTATTGGTGAAACACTTTTAATTAATTCTCTTTCATAATCTGTTAACTCTTCATTATTATTTAAAACAATAATTACAATATCAGCTTTATTTAAAACTTCTTTACTTTTTAATACTCCAATTCTCTCTACCACATCATCTGTTTCCCTAATTCCTGCTGTATCAATAAAATTAACTAAAAAACCATTTAATGTAACACTACCTTCAACAATATCTCTTGTAGTACCAGCTATATCAGTAACTATTGCCCGATCTTCATCTAAAAAACGATTTAAAATACTACTTTTTCCGACATTCGGTTTACCAACAATCGCTACATTAATACCATTTTGAATTAATTTTCCATTTCTAGAACCATTTAAAATATCTTCAATATCTTTTAAAGAATTCAATAACTTAGGCAATAAATTTTCTTTCGTAACCAAAACATTATCTTCATACTCTGGATAATCAATATTTACTTCAATATTAGCCATTATATCTACTAAATTTTTTCTTATCCCGCCAATTTTTTCTTTTAAAGAACCTCCTAAATTATTTAAAGATAAAACTCTTGCTTTATTACTCTTTGAATTTATTAAATCATTAACTGCTTCAGCTTGTGTTAAATCTATTCTTCCATTTAAAAATGCTCTTTTTGTAAATTCTCCAGGTTCTGCTAAACGACAACCAAATTCCAATAATAATTCCAATATTTTAGTAGTAGTTTCTATTCCACCATGGGAATTTATTTCTATAATATCCTCTCTTGTATAAGTTTTAGGACCACGCATTACTGCTACTAAAACCTCATCTATTATTTCAGTTTTATCCATAATAAAACCATAATTTAAAGTATGACTAACTACTTTATTTAAATCTTTTCCTTTAAAAATTTTAGCAACAATTTTAATACTATCTTTACCACTTACTCTAATTATCGAAATTGCTCCAATACTATTTCCTGTTGCAATACTGCAAATTGTATCTTCCATAGTCCTTTTCCTTTCGCTTTCTATCTTAACATACTTCCTTTATAAAAGCATTAAAAAAACTCGCATCCGAGTTTTATTCTGGTTTAATTACTATATGACGATTAGGATCTTCTCCCTCACTAATTGTTTTAACACCTTTAAAATCAACTAAAACATTATGAATAATTCGTCTATCATAAGCATTCATATTTTCTAAATGAACTTCCATATTAGTAGCAACAACTTCTTTAGCTAATTTCTTTGCCATATATTCCAATCTTTTTTGTTGTTTTTCTTTATAATTTTCTACATCTAAATTTATATAAGCTCTAACACCAAATTCTGTAGTTACTTTTTGTTTTACAATATTTTCTAAAGATTTCAAAGTATTCCCATTACGTCCAATTAAAACAGCATTATTATTTGAAAATATTTTAATATAAATACAATTTTCTCTAATACGACTTTCCATAGTTACATCTAAACCCATTTTACTTAAAATATCTTGTAAATATTCTTTAACGTAACTAATTAAATCTCCTCGTAAAATTCCTTTTACACTTATAACACTATTTTTATTAAATAAACCATTTTTCTTTTCATTAAAAGTATAATAAAATTCTTCTTTTGAAATATTATATTCTTCACAAATACTTTCAATAATAGTTTCTAAATCTTTACCTTCTTTATTTATTATTTCCATACTTAAGACCTCTTTTAACTTCTAACTTATCTTTTATTTTATTTTGTTTATCATTTTTTTTACTCGTTTTATTACCATCGCTTTTTTCATTCGACAATTTTTTAAAAATAAATGTTTGAATTGAAATAAAGGCATAAGTTACAATCCAATAAAATGCTAATGCTGTAGATAAAGAGAAAGAAGTTACAACAATCAAAGCTACCATAATATTAGTCATCATTCCCATTTGACTTTGCATATCTTTAGAATCACTCATAGCTGCTGTAGATTTCATTGAATACTTAAATGAGAAATAAGTTGATACGGCTATTAAAATAATCAATAAAATATATAAGTAATTTCCCGTTGTTAATCCCACATAAGGTGTCATACCTAAATTAAAACCTAATAAACGATCTTCAAAAATTGCCGGTACTCGGTTTATAGCTTGTAAAAAGGCAAAGAAAATTGGTAATTGTAAGAAAGCCACTAAACATCCTGACATTGGTTTAATATTATATTTTTTATAAATACCCATCATTTCTTGACTTTTCATCATCATTGATTCCCGGTCATCGCGACCTCGATATTTATATTCCAACTTTTGCATTTCTTTTTGAACTTTTTGCATATTTTTACTTTGTTTATGTGTTTTATAAGAAAATGGTAATAAAATAACTCTTATTAATAATCCAATAATTATTAATGACACTCCCATATTACCAATTAAATTCCCTAATTTCAAAATTAAATAGGCAAGGGGTTTTACAAAAATCATTTCCCATATTCCTGAACTCTTATTCGAATTCAATTTAAAATCTTTACAACTTGGTAATTTATCAATTGAAATTTTTAATTCTTCATCATATTCTTCATACAATTTATATAATTCCGAATTTTCTTCTGGTTTACATAATATATTGTTGGGTAAATTTTGACCAGTCTCAGCATATTGAATAACTTTATTATTCTCATCCTTAATATAATCATTAGTACCACAACCACTTGTTAATAGAATAGTAGCAACTAATAATCCACCTAATATTTTATTTTTCATATTTTTTCTCCTTTTTCACTTAATAATTTAATTAACCATTTTTCCATATCAGCAAAAGATAAATTAATTACTTCCTTCTTACATATTATAATATAATTGTGAAAATTTGGAAAAGAAAGAACATTTCTATCAATAATATTTCTTAATTGTCTTTTAATTCTATTTCTTTTAACCGCATTTCCTAATTTCTTTCCTACGGCCAATCCATAATTATTTTTCACAAAATCTTTTTTCTGATAGCAAATAACAAAATACTTATTACTAATACGTTTTTCATGTTGAATTACATCATTAAATAAAAGTTTTGATTTTAAAGTATCTCTTTTTTTCATAATAATTAAAAAATCCGTAAGAAACTACTTAGTTAATTCCTTACGACCTTTTCTACGACGATTATTTATAATCTTTGTTCCTTTACGCGCAAAGAAACCATGTTTTTTAGCTTTTTTTCGATTATTTGGTTGATAAGTTCTTTTCATCTGGAAATTCCACCTCTTTCTTCTAAGCGCCTTTATTATAATATTAAACTACTAAAGAAGTCAAGAATTACCGCATTTTTCAAAATTAAAAATCCAAAAAGTTTTGTTAATAAATCATAGGTTTTCAACAACATTTTTTCTAAAACCTATATAAAACTTCCAAATGTTTAAAAAAATGTTAATAATTATTATCAAATAGCATCGGTAGTTCCTAGCGAAATATAAGTTTTCAACACTTTCAACATTTAAACCTACTTAACCCATAGCGTAAAAGTTAATAAGTTAATAAATAAATGTTAATAATGTTGAAAAACAAATCTTTTTCAACATCCACCTAAAATTCTAATGTTGAAAACAATGTTATTAATAACAAAAATTTAATTTTTTTCTTGTAATAAAATCTTATTTACGTTAAAATGAATTTGGGATACAGATGACTGCGGGGTGAGGTATGAAAACAAAAGAACTATTTCAAGAATTTTTAAAAGAAATAGCCAACTCAGTTAGTTCAAGTACATATTCAGTATGGTTTAATGATCTTGAACTAGTTAGTATAGAGGACAAAAAAATTACAATTAAAGTACCTCTACCAGTACACAAACAAATAATCCGGACTTCATACATGGATTTACTAGATGAAACAATATTTTCTCTAACTGGTATTAATTATGAATTTAAATTAGTTACAGAAGATGAAATTAATGAAGTTACGGAAGTTATAAATAATGAAAATATAAATAATAATAATGAACAAACAGTAGAATGGAATACTAATTTAAATCCAAATCTTAACTTCGACAACTATGTTGTTGGTGAATCTAATCGATTAGCATTTATTTCGGCTATGAATGTTGCACAATCACCAGGAACTATTCGTAATCCCTTATTTATATATGGTCGAAGCGGAATAGGTAAAACGCATATTATGCATGCGATTGGTAATTATATTACTGAACATTCCAATAAAAAAGTCTTATATACAACTAGTAATGATTTTCGTGATGAATACACTGGCATATCCAAGTTAGAAAAAGGCCAAGCATCACTAGAATATGCTAATAATTTTAAAAATAAATATCGCAATGTGGATGTTTTAATTGTCGATGATATCCAATTTCTAGTTGGGGCAGAACTTACACAACAAGAATTTTTCCACACATTTGAAGCTCTCCATCAACAGAATAAACAAATAATAATTTCTAGCGATCGAAGTCCTGATGACCTAAAAAAAATCGAAGAAAGACTTCGAAGTCGATTTACTTGGGGATTACCAGTTGATATCTATCCACCAGACTTTGAACTTCGTTGTGAAATTATTAAGCAGAAATTAAAAAATACAAGTATAAAAGATAAAGTAAATCGCGATGTCATTGAATATATTGCCAATGCCTGTCCTAATGATGTAAGACACATGGAAGGAACCATTAACAGATTATTAGCTTACACAGCTATGATGGCTCCAGATATTATAACCCTTGATTTTGCTATTGAAGCTATAAAAGACTATGTAAATATAAATGTTTATCAAGAAAATACTATCTCCCATATTCAAAAAGTAGTGGCGGACTTCTTCAAAATAACGGTGGAAGATTTAAAAAGCAAGAGAAGATGCAATAATATTGCTAGACCAAGACATATCGCCATGTATTTATGCCGAATAGAAACTGAAGAAAATTTAGCAAAAATTGGTTTAGAATTTGGCGGACGTGATCATTCAACTGTTGTTGCAAGTTGTGAAAAAATTAAAAATGAATTAAGAAATAACACCACCTTAGATAATATGTTAAAAGAAATTAAATCAAAGTTATAAAAATATTGAAAACTTTAGAGTTATAAACACCAAAAATATCATGGTTTAAGCATATAAAAACATAGTTTTCAACATTTTCAACACTATAATAAAAACTATAATATTATAAATAAGAAAGAAGGAATAAAATGAAATTTATAATTGATAAAAATATCTTATTAGAAGCTCTTGCTAATGTTACAAGAGCAATTGGAACAAGAACAACAATACCAGTTTTAAACGGAATCAAATTTGAACTAACTGAAGCAGGTTTAAGTTTGTTAGGAAGTGATTCTGAATTAACAATAAAAATTAACATCCCCGAAAAAGATATCAAAAAAATTGAAAGTTACGGAATTATGATTATTCAAAGTAAATATATATTAGAAATTGTTCGTAAAATGCCTTCTGATACAATTTATTTTGAAGCAGTTGATAGTAGTAAAATAAAAATTTATACTGAAAATAATGAATATAATTTAAATTGTTATGATATTGAAGATTATCCACATATGGCAATTGATGAATCTAAAGAACCAATAAAAATTAAAGCTGAAACTTTAAAATCCATAATTAATGAAACAGCTTATGCTGTATCTACTCAAGAGGTACGACCATTACTAACTGGAATTAATATTAAAATAAGTGGAGATATGTTAGAATGTACTGCAACAGATTCATATCGTTTAGCTAAAAAGAATGTTAAATTAGATAATTTAATTAATAATACAATTAATATAGTTATCCCAGGTAAAAGTATTAATGAATTAGAAAAAATGTTAGATACCGAAGATGATGTTATTATGCACATCTTTAATAACAAAATTTTATTTGAATATCATAATATCCAATTTCAAACTAATTTATTAAGTGGTACTTATCCTGATACTAGTCATTTTATCCCTTCTGAATTTGCTTACATGATTAATTTAGATTTAAAAAGTTTTAATGACGCAGTCGATCGAGCTTCCTTACTTGCCCAAAGTAAAGATAAAAATATTGTTCGGGTTGGAATTGATGATAAAACAATGATTATTTCTTCAAGTGCTAGTGAAGTTGGTAAAACTGAAGAAAAAATAGCTATAGAATGTAGTAATAAAGAAAAATTAGACATTGCTTTTTCTTCTAGATATATGTTAGAAGCATTAAAAGTTATTAAAGATGATAACATCTTATTATTAATAAATAGTGATGATAAACCAATTTTAATAAAATCAGTTAAAGATGAATCATTAATTGAATTAATTTTACCAGTAAAAACATATTAATTAGGATTTTTCCTAATTTTTTTATATCTACGTTTATTCGACAATTTTTTTCTCAAACTTATGCTATAGTAGGACTATTTCAGGAGGAAAAATAATGCAAAAACATTTAATTACTAAAAATACTATAGCAATTTTAAAGAATAAAAAGAAAACAATTATTATTAATGTTGAAAACATTCAAGTTATCAACAAAACTTTAAATACTGTTTTAGAATATAATTGTAATTTTTATGGAAGTAGTTTACAAGGAAAGATTAAAAGTGCTAAACAAATATTAGCAAGTAAATATAAAATACCAATTTGCCTTAATTTAGAACAAAATATTATTTTAATACCTTTCAATTCTATGCGTCAAAATTCTTGTTTATACCTAGTTGCAAATAAAATCTTAGATTATAAAAGTCAAATAAATTATACATTAATAAAATGCTTTAATAACTACGTTTTTAAAGTCTCAATTTCTCAATATAGTTTAGAAAAATTATTACTTAACACAATTAAATTAAATAATGTTTTAAAATCACGAAAATTAGCAAAATTGCTTTAATTAAAGACTCATATATGTTATAATTAATTATAGGTATAGGAGTACTTATAATACCATTTTATTAAATAGTGACTAAATGAAAGGCATAATATGAAAATCAACTCTATAAAATTGGTCAATTTTAGAAATTATGAAAGTATAAAACTTAGTTTTAGTGATAATTTAAATATTATTTATGGTAATAATGGTGTTGGTAAAACTAATTTAGTTGAAGCAATTTATACATTAGCGCTTTCAAAATCTTTTCGAACAAATAATGATCGCCATTTAATAAAAAAAGAAGAAATAAGTACAAAAATAGAAGGAGTAGTGACAACAAATTGTCCCAATAATTATCAAATTATAATTAATTCTGATGGTAAAAAAGTCAAAATTGATCGGGATATTATTCCTAAAATAAGTGATTATATTTCTAATATTAATGTTGTTTTATTAGAACCTGATGAACAAATGATTTTAAAAACTGCACCATCTAGTCGCAGAAAAATGTTAAATATAGATATCAGTCAATTAAAAAAAGATTATATTATATATTTAAATAATTATAATAAAACTTTAAAACAAAGAAATTTTTATTTAAGGGAATTATATATCAATGGGAATCGAAGTTTAGAATATTTAGATATCTTAACGCAAAAATTAGTAGATTATGGTTGGAAAATATATCAATATCGTCATCAATTTATTGAGCAAATAAATCAATATTTAAACAATAATTATCAAAATGTATTTGGAAGTGGCGAATTAAAAATTAAATATATTTCTGATTATAATAATAAGAATTTTGAAGATATATTAAAAAACTATCAGAAAAATTATAATAAAGAAATAATTATGGGAAAAACTTTAAATGGTATTCATCATGATGATATTGAGTTTTTATTAGATCACGAAAATATTTCAGAATGGGGAAGTAATGGTCAACAGAAAAATGCTATATTTGCATACAAATTAGCAGAAATAGAGATAATTAAACAAGAAAAAGGTCTTTATCCCATCTTAATATTAGACGACTTATTTAGTGCTCTAGACGACAATAAAATTGCAAATATTGTTAAACTACTAAATAATAATATTCAAACATTTATAACAACGACAGAATTAGAACGAATAAGGGATGAATTATTGCAAAAAGCTAAGTTGTTTAATGTTTATGAAAATGCAATAAAGGAGGCAAAAAAATGAAAGAAAATGAAACACATTATAATGATAGTGATATTCAAGTTTTAGAAGGCTTAGAAGCAGTACGCAAAAGACCAGGAATGTATATTGGAACAACAGATGTAAAAGGACTTCATCATTTAGTATGGGAAATTGTTGATAATTCCATCGATGAAGCTTTAGCAGGATATTGTCATAATATTGAAGTTATTATTAATAAAGGTAATAGTATAACTGTCCGCGATGATGGAAGAGGAATTCCTGTCGGTATTCATCCTAAAACGGGAATATCTACAGTAGAAACAGTTTATACAGTTTTACATGCTGGTGGTAAGTTTGGTGGCGGCGGTTACAAAGTTAGTGGTGGCCTTCATGGTGTTGGAGCATCAGTAGTTAATGCTTTATCTAAATGGGTAACAGTTACTGTTTATAAAGATGGTAAAATTCATGAAGTTAAATTTGAAAATGGTGGTAAAATTTCCCAAAAATTAACTGAAATTGGAACCTGTGAAGAAAATCGAACTGGTACATCCGTAACATTTAAACCAGATCCTGATATTTTTGATACTGATATATATGATTATGACACTTTAAAAGTTAGAATTAGAGAATTAGCATTTTTAAATAAAGGATTATGTTTAACTTTAAGAGATGATCGTGATGATGAAGATACAACTGGTGAAAAATTTCTTTATGAAGGTGGTATTAAAGAATATGTTAAATATTTAAATGCTAATAAAACTCCAGTTCATGAAGAAATAATTCATTTAGAAGGCGAAGAAGATGGCATTATTTTTGAAGTAGCAATGCAATATAATTCTGGTTATAGTGATAGTATTTATTCATTTGTTAATAACATTAATACTCATGATGGTGGAACCCATGAAGAAGGTGTTAGAAGAGCTTTAACAAGAGTTATAAATAATTATGCTAGGAAAACTAATATATTGAAAGAAAAAGACGAATCATTAACTGGTGATGATGTTAAAGAAGGATTGACTATGATTGTTTCTTGTAAACATCCAAATCCACAATTTGAAGGTCAAACCAAAGGACGCCTTGGTAATTCCGAAGTACGAAAATTAGCAGATAATGTATTTTCAGAAGGTTTTGAACGCTTTTTAATGGAAAATCCTAATGCTGCAAAAATTATTGTTGAAAAAACTATGACTGCTGCAAGAGCTCGAGTAGCAGCTAAAAAAGCGCGTTCTTTAGCAAGAAGAAATAACGATTTAGATATTGTGCATTTTGGTGGTAAATTAGAAGATTGTAAAGAAAAAGATCCGACATTATGTGAATTATTTATTGTCGAAGGAGATTCAGCTGGTGGCTCAGCACTAAAGGGTCGTAATTCCTTAACTCAAGCGATCTTACCATTAAGAGGAAAAATTTTAAATGTTGAAAAAGCTAGATTAGACCGAGCATTATCCAATGAAGAAATAAGAACTATTATTACAGCATTTGGAACCGGAATAGGTCAAGATTTTGATTTAAATAAATTAAGATATGATAAAATTATTATTATGACCGATGCCGATGTCGATGGTTCTCATATTAGAGTACTATTATTAACCTTATTTTATCGCTTTTTTAGACCGATTGTTGAGGCGGGACATATTTATGCAGCTCAACCACCGTTATTTTGTATAAAACATGGTAAAACAATAAAATATGTTCTTGATGAAAAAGAAAGAGATGCGTATTTAGCAACATTAAATCCTAATACTAAACGAGATATTTTAAGAATGAAAGGGTTAGGAGAAATGGATGCTGAAGAACTTTGTGAAACTACAATGGATATAAATACTAGAGTATTAAGAAGAATAACGGTTGAAGATGCTATTGAAGCTGATGCCGCATTTGCAAAGCTTATGAGTGAAGAAGTTGAACCAAGAAGACAATTTATTGTCGAAAATGCTAAATTTGCAGAAAATATAGATATATAGATGGGAGGTTTTAATATGGATTATGGAAAAGATAAAATACAAGAAAATAATATTATAGAAGAAATTGAAAAATCATTTTTAGATTATTCAATGAGTGTTATAGTTTCTCGTGCTCTACCAGATTTACGTGATGGATTAAAACCAGTTCATAGAAGAATTTTATGGTCAATGTATGAATCAGGATATACCCCAGATAAACCACATAAAAAATCCGCACGTATTGTTGGAGATGTAATAGGTAAATATCATCCACATGGTGATATAAGTATCTATGATGCAATGGTTCGGATGGCTCAAGACTTTAGCTATCGTAATGTTCTAGTAGATGGTCATGGCAATTTCGGTAATGTTCGTGGGGATGCTGCTGCTGCTTATCGTTATACAGAAGCAAGATTATCTAAAATATCTTTAGAATTATTAAGAGATATTAACAAAGATACTGTTAATTTTCTACCAAATTTCGATGAATCGGAAAAAGAACCAGAAATATTACCATCACGTTATCCAAATATTTTAGTAAATGGTACAATGGGAATTGCAGTTGGAATGGCAACAAATATTCCTCCTCATAATTTAGGGGAAGTTATTGATGGATGTGTTGCTTATATTGATAATCCTGATATTGATGTTGATGGTTTAATGCAATATATTAAAGGACCAGATTTTCCTCTAGGAGCAACCATTCTTGGTAATAGTGGTATTAAAAAAGCTTACGAAACAGGACGTGGCAGCATAACTATTCGTAGTAAAGCTACTATTGAAGAAAAAAATGGTAAACAATACATTATTATTGATGAAATCCCTTATGGTACTAAAACATCAGATTTAAAAGATAAAGTAGCTGAATTAGTTCATAATAAAATTATTGATGGAATAGCTGATTATCATACAGATTTAAAAAATGGTGTTAAAATAACTATAACTTTAAAAAGAGATGCAAATCCTCAAGTTGTATTAAATAATTTATACAAGCATACACAATTTCAAACATCATATGGCATAATTTTCTTAATGATTGATAATAAAGTTCCAAGAACACTAGGATTAAAGGATATTATTGCCAAATATATTAATTATCAAGAGGAAGTAATAATTAGAAGAACGAAATTTGAGTTAGATAAAGCTGAAAAAAGAGTTCATATTTTAGAAGGTTATAAGATTGCTTTAGATAATTTAGATGATTTTATTAAAATAATTCGTGAATCAGAAACTGATCAAATTGCTAAAGATAAATTAATAAACAAATATTCTTTAACTGAAATTCAAGCCGATAGTATCCTAGAATTAAAGTTACGTCGATTAACTGGTCTTGAAAGAGCTAAAATTGAACAAGAATTACAAGATTTAATCTTAAAAATTGCTGAATTAAAAGCTATTTTAGCATCAAGAGATAAAATACTTGAAATTATTAAGACAGAATTATTAGAAATCAAAGATAAATATGCCGATGAACGTAAAACTAAAATTGATATGACGGCGATTGAATATATTGAAGATGAATCTTTAATACCTGAAGAAGATATTGTTGTTGTATTAACTAATAAAGGTTATATCAAACGAACTACAAATGATACATTTAAAGTCCAAAATCGTGGCGGTGTGGGTGTTAAAGGTTTGACTACTAATGAAGAAGATTATGTTGATAACTTAATTAATCTTTCAACTCATGATTACATAATGTTCTTTACAAATAAAGGTAAAGTTTATCGTATTAAAGGATATGAGATACCAGAATTTAGCCGTCAATCAAAAGGAATACCTGTTATTAATTTATTACAAATAGATAAAGATGAAAAAATTAATTCAATTGTTACAGTTAATAAAGATGATGATCATAAATATTTATTATTTGCTACTAAACATGGGATTGTTAAAAAAACTAGTCTTTCAGAATTTGAAAATATTCGTACTTCTGGTAAAATTTGTATTAATTTAAATGATGATGACGAATTAATTGATGTTAAAAAAACTACTGGTGAAAATATTATTTTAATTGGAAGTGACCATGGTCGAATGGTAAAATTCTCTGAAAATGAAATTCGATCTATGGGAAGAACCGCTACTGGTGTTCGAGGTATTAATCTTGATGGTGGATTATGTATATGCTGTGAAGTAGTTAACGAAGACGATATAATTCTTTTAGTAACTGAAAAAGGATACGGCAAAAGAACAAAAGTTTGTGAATTCCGTCAAACAAAACGTGGTAGTAAAGGTGTACTTGCTTTAAATGTAACCGATAAAAATGGTAACCTTGTTGCTGCAAAAGTAGTTCAAGACAATAAAGACGTTATTGTTATGACAAATGCTGGAATTACTATTAAATTACCAGTCGATCAAATATCTACATTAGGAAGAGTTACTCAAGGTTTAAGATTAATCTCTTTAAGAGATAATCAATTTGTTGCCACAGTAAGTATTGTTGATCAAGTAAAAAATGAAGAAATAATTGAGGAGGATAATTCTTCGAATGATAACACCTAATAATAGGTGTTTTTTTATAGCCAATTATTTCCCGGGAAATAATTGGTTTACATAATATCCAGAGCTATTCAAAAAAATAATGTTGATAAAACATGGGTTAAGCACTAAAAAGTGTTGAAAATTATATATTGTTGATAAAATTAAATTTAAATGTTATTATCTTATTTTGAAAAATGTATACAATTCATTCTATTAAAATATTTCCCGGGAAATAATTAGTTTACATAATAAATATTATGGAAATGAAATTTAGATTAAGAATTTGAATAAATTTTTGTCATTATTTCAACAATCAATGTTTCACGTGAAACATTGAACACATATTTTAAAAAGCTAATAATATTCTAAATAAACATTAAAATTAAATTTTTGACATAATTTAAAATTCTTTAATTTTGATTTCCTTTAAAAAAAATTAAAAAAGAACAATATTATATTAAATATAGAATTGATTTACTTACATGTATTCAAAAAAATAAACGATGTTTCACGTGAAACATCGTTAGGTAAAAATAAAATAGCGTATTAGTTAAAAATATCATTTAAATTACAGCATATTTTTATGATCGTTTAATTTATTATATCATTAATTAAAAAAAATTTAAATTTGATATTATTAAAATTTCTAAAGATTTAAAAATAGTAATCAATGTTTCACGTGAAACATCATCAAAAAGCAAAAATAATCAATAAATAAAAAAATAATTATTCAATGTTTCACGTGAAACATTGAATAAAGTTAAAATTGCCAAAACTCTAGAGAATTGGCAAAAAAATTCTACCAATTCTCTAGAAAATTTGCACTTTTTAAATAAAATTAATTCAAAAACAGTCAATATTATTTGTGTTAAAAATTATTTCCCGGGAAATAATTAGTTTACATAATATTATTTTTTGACTTGCGTTAGATTGAAGCATATGTTATTATTAATTTGCACAACAAATATATTGTAACTTGGTCAGAGTTGGAAGACAGCAGCCACATCAATCCCTATTTGTGTGTGCTTTTTTAATGGAGATTATTATGAATAACGATTTTTTTGATATTGCAATAAAAGAAGCACAAAAAGCTTATAAAAAAAATGAAATTCCAATCGGAGCTGTTTTAGTTAAAAAAGATGATTTTTTTGTTAAAAGTCATAATAACAGACAAAAAAACCACTATATTTTAGGACATGCAGAGATAAATGCTATTTTAAAAGCAGAAAAAGTGTTGAAAGATTGGCGATTAGATGGTTTTGAAATGTATGTGACTTTAGAACCATGCAAAATGTGTAAAATGATCATTCAAGAAGCTCGTATATCAAAGGTATACTATTTAATAAAGCAAGAAGGTGTTGAAAACTCTCAATATATTTTTGTTGAAAACTATAATGTTGATAAAATAGAATGTTATAAAAAAATGTTGGAAGATTTTTTTGGTAAATTACGTCAATAATACTTAATTTTTTCCATTCTCATGTTATAATATTGTTGAAAGGAAACTAATAATATGGCTTACAAGGTTTTATATCGAAAATATCGTCCAGAAAACTTTGAAAATATCGTGGGACAAGAATATATAAAGAAAACTTTAAAAAATTCAATAATTAATCATACAATTTCTCATGCTTATATTTTTTCAGGACCTCGAGGAACAGGAAAAACAACAACTGCCAAGGTATTTGCTAAATCAATCAATTGTTTATCTCCCCTAGATGGTTCTCCATGTGGAAAATGTGAATTTTGTACTAATTTTCAAGACAATCCAGACATTATTGAAATAGATGCAGCTTCAAATAATGGAGTTGATGAAATAAGAATGCTTATAGATAATGTAAAACTAACCCCTACTAATGGTAAATATAAAGTTTATATTATCGATGAAGTACATATGTTGACTCAAAGTGCTTTTAATGCTTTATTATTGACTTTAGAAGAACCACCAGCTCATACTATTTTTATTTTGGCGACAACTAATGTTGAAAATGTTCCTATTACTATTTTATCTCGTTGTCAAAGATTTGATTTCCAAAAAATTCAAATTGATGCTTTAATATCAAGATTAAAAAGTGTTGCTAATGAAGAAAAAATTGCCATAACTGACGAGGCACTACGAGAAATTTCTTATTTATCTGAAGGATGTCTTCGTGATGCTTTAAGTTTATTAGATCAATTATCTAAAAATCCGCAAGAAATTACATTAGAGTTGGTTGAAAATCAAATAAAATCAATTTCTTTGAAAGGAATAAATGAATTATTGGATAGTATAGAAGAAAATAATGTTAATAAATGCCTTGATTTAATCTACGAATACCGTAATCGAGCTTTAGATTATAAAACTTTAGGCAAAAAAATCATTGATATAGCCAGTAAAAGGGCCAAAGATATTAAAAAAACAGGTAAATATAAGAGATTATATTATTTAGATTATAAAAATATTGTAATTGAGTTAGCAGATACGTTGTCAAAAACAAATTTAAATGTTGATTCATATACCATTTTGGAAATGATTTTAATAAATTACTTTGATTGTGATGAAGAAAATATCAAAGAAAATCCAGTTTTAGAGAACAAAAGTTTGCAAAATGATGCAAATTCCCCAAAAAATGCACCAAAAATGGAAGAAACTCGAACAACAAGTCTTGATAATGAAGAAAAAGCTTTTAAAAAACTTCCTGAAATCGACTTAAAATTAATCGAACTTCGGATAAACAACTGTTTTGCTAATGCTCAAAAAAAATATTTAGAACAAGCTAAACAAGAACTTGCCGATTATAGTATGAGTATTAATGCTAGTGGCAAAATAAAATCAATAATTTTAGATAGCGCTGTAGTGGCTGCATCTGATAAAAACTTAATTTTAACTTGTTCTAATGAACATAACGTAATACCTGCAAATAGTAGTATAACTGAAATTGAAGTGTCATTTAATAAAGAAACTAATAAAAATTATCATATGATATTTTTAACAGAGTCTGAGTGGCTAAAAGAAAAAGAAAAATATATTACAAATCTAAAAAGCAAAAAAATATATACTTATATAGAAGAAGCAAATAATAATTCTAATGATAATATTGAAATAAATGCTGTTTTCGACATCTCAAAAGTCGAAATAATTTAAGGAGGTGATATCATGAATATGCAAAATTTAATGGCTCAAGCTCAAAAAATGCAACGAGAAATTACTGCGAAAAAAGCGGAATTAGAACAAATGGAATTTGTTGGTAAATCTGAATGGGTTGAAATTACTTTTGATGGTTCTAGAATAATAAAAAATGTTAAAATAATTAAAGAAGGAATCATTGAAGAAGAAGAAAAAGAAATTTTAGAGGATATGATTCAAATTGCTACAAAAGATGCTTTTATTCAAATAAATAAAGCAATGAATGAAAAATTAGGTCAATATGCTGGTGCATTAGATGGGTTGATGTAATATGATATATCCAGAATTGCTGCAAAAACTAATTAATTTTTATAAAAAATTACCTGGAGTTGGTGAAAAATCTGCGGAAAGAATGGCTTTAGCTAGTCTAGAAATTAGTGAAAAAGACATAACAGAATTTGCAACGAATTTAGTTAATTCAAAAACAAGCTTACATAACTGTAAAATATGTGGGCATTTAACAGAAAATGAAATTTGTTCTATCTGTGATAATCCTAATCGTAATCATAATTTGATATGTGTAATTGAAGATTATAAAAGCGTTTTTTCATTTGAAAAAGTTGGTAATTACGAAGGAGTTTATCATGTTCTAAATGGTTTAATTTCGCCAATGGATAGTATTGGTCCAGAAGATATTAATATTTCTAATCTTGTAAGTCGAATTAATGATTTAAAAAATCCCGAACTTATTTTAGCATTAAAATCTTCAATTGAAGGAGAAACAACCACTTTATATATAAAAAAAATATTTGAAAAGAAAAATGTAACGATTTCTCGATTATCTTATGGAATTCCTATGGGAGCCGAAATAGATTATCTGGATATAATAACATTAGATAAAGCTCTAGAAGATCGAAAAAAGATTTCCGAATAAATTTCATATTATAAAAATATAATTTATTGGGTGATTTTATGAAAAGTAAACTAGGAACCGTTTTCAAAAAAGTAATATTTGCTTTCGGAATAATTTATGGTATAAATGTTATGCTTAAAAATGTTGGTGTATATTTACCAATAAATGTAATTACTATATCAGTTACTTCCTTAATCGGTGTTCCTGGTTTACTATCTTTATTTGCTATCTTCTATCTTCTAAAATAGGAGGTTACTATAAAAAGTAGTGAATTAGAAAATTTAATTGATTATTATCATGAAGGTAAGCTATCACATGCATATCTAATTGGCACAAATAATATTCAAATATGTTCAGAAATTCTTTTAAAAGTTATAAAGAATATTTTTTGTATGGATAAATATCAAGAAAACTGTAAAAAATGTTCTTTATGCCATATAATTGATAAAAATAATTTACCTAGTTTAAAAATTATTGAGCCAGATGGGAATTTAATAAAAAAAGATCAAATAATTTCCCTGCGTGATACATTTGCTCGAGAATCACTATATACTAAAGAAAGTATCTATATAATCAAAAATGCTGAAAAAATGAATAAAGAAGCAGCCAATACTATTTTAAAATTTTTAGAAGAGCCAGAAGGTAGTGTTATTGGCTTTTTCATCACTAATAATAAAGAAAATATCTTACCCACTATTCAAAGTCGCTGCCAATATATAGAAGCCAATTTTATTACAAATTTATGCGATAATTTAAATATAACAAACCAAGAGTTTGAAGAGATGTTTGAAATTGTCAAAGAATACATATATAAAATTGAAGTTGAACGAAAAGAATTAATTTTATATAATAAAATTTATTTAAATGATTATGATAGAAATCAAATTACTACTTTTTTAAAAATTGTATTAGACATTTATAAGTCTCAATTAGAAAATAAAGATTTATATTCAGATTTTAAATATTTAAACGAATTGACATTAAAGAATATAATCGCTAAAATAAACTTAATAATTAAAATTTTAAAAGAAATTAATTATAATGTTAATCTTGAACTTATATTAGATAAATTTATCATAGAAATGGATGCGATAAATAATGCAAATTTATAGTGTGAATTTTAAAAATAATGGCAAAAAATATTATTTCTATAGTGAAGAGGTATATCAAGAAAATGACTTTGTTATTGTTGGAACTGAAAGAGGTCTACAATATGGGCAAATAATTAATAAGTTAAATGATATTTCTGATAAAGAAAAATATAAAATGATTATAAGAAAGTCGACTAAAGAAGATACTGATACTTATCATCGTTTATTAAAAGAAGCTCAAAAAGCATTAATTAAATGCAAAGAATTTGTGCAAGAATTAAAACTAAATATGAATGTTATAAATGCAGAATTTACATTTGATAAATCCCAATTATTATTTAATTTTGTTGCAGATGAAAGAGTGGATTTTCGTGAATTAGCAAAAAAATTAGCGAGTATATATCACACTAGAATCGAATTACGACAAATTGGGGCACGAGATAAAGCCAAAGAAATTGGTGGTGTTGGTGTATGTGGTCAAAAAATTTGTTGTTCTCGTTTTTTAGATCATATTGATGCTATTTCAATGAACATGGCTAAAAACCAAAACTTAGCGCTTAACCCATCAAAAATAAATGGTGTCTGTGGAAGACTTCTTTGTTGTTTACAATATGAAGATGAGAACTATTTAGAATGTAGTAAAGGCCTTCCCGCTATAGGTGATAATTTAAAAACTGCAAGAGGCGAAGGAAAAGTAGTAAGCGTAGATATTTTAAATCGTAAATGTAAAATACTAATAGGCAGTAATAAAGAAGAGATTGATTTTGACAATGCAAAATAAAATTTTAAATGATTTATTTGATTACGCAAATTTAAAAATTTATCAATCTAAAGAAGGTTTTAAATTCTCAATTGATTCAATTCTTTTAGCTGAATATGTAAAAATAACCAAAACAACGACTAATATTCTTGATTTATGTACTGGTAATGCAGTTGTTCCTTTAATATTGTCAACCAAAACTTCTGCTAACATTGATGCTTTTGAAATTCAACCAGAAATAGCTAAACTAGCCGAAGAAAGTGTACAATATAATGATTTAAGTAGTCAGATTAAAATATATAATAATGATATTTTAGATATTAACAACATTTTGCCTAATAAAAAGTATGATATAATTACTTGTAATCCACCTTATTTCAAATTAGCAAATAAAGAATTTATTAATCATCTTGATTCTTTAGCCATTGCTAGACATGAAATAAAAATTAATTTAGAAGATATCTTTAATATTTCTAAAAGTCATTTAAATACTAAAGGTGTATTATACTTAGTCCATCGTGCGACAAGATTAGATGAATTAATAATTTTAGCTAACAAATATAAATTAAATGTTAAAAACATAGAGCTTATTAAAACTACCTCTAATAGTAAACCATATTTAGTTTTAGTAAAATGTATTAAAGATTCAAAAATAGGTGTTAAGATTAATGATGTTAAAAATATTGCTAATTTAAAAACGTATCAAAATTTGTTCAAGGAGGAAATATGAAATTAATTGTAGGTTTAGGAAATCCTGGAAAAGAATATAAAAATACTCGGCATAATATTGGGTTTATGATTTTAGATAATTATTTAGGAAAAGTAGAATGGAAAAATAAAATGGAATCTCAAATCTATTCTACAGAAATAAATAATGTCCCAGTCATTTTTATTAAACCTCAAACATATATGAATTTATCAGGATTAGCCGTTCAAAAAATATGTAATTATTATAAAATTGCTATTGAAAACATTTTAATCATTCAAGATGATTTAGATATTGAATTAGGAAAGTATAAATTAAAAAGAAATAGTAGTTCGGGAGGACATAACGGAATAAAATCTATTATTAAAGAATTAGGTAGTGAGAGTTTTATTCGTTTAAAAATTGGTATTGGAAAAAGTAATTTAATCCCAACTGATAAATACGTTTTAGCAAAGTTTACTAAAAAAGAAACCGAAATTTTAGAAAGTGAATTTACTTCTTTTAATAAAATCATTGAAGAATTTATTAATAATGGCCATGATTCTGCTCTAAATTTATGTAGTAAAAATTGAGGTAAATATGAATTTTGAAAAATATTTTAATTTTACTAATCAAGCCACAACATATGGGTTAACTAATGAGTTAATCGCTTTTTACATGGAAAGTTTATATACTAAATTCCATCAAAATATAATTCTTGTCACTAGTAATTTATATGAAAGTAATAAATTATATAATGTTATTAAAAGTCATGTTGATAACACAGAAATATTTCCCATGGATGACTTTGTTTCTTCAAAGATACTCGCATCTTCTCCCGAATTTCAATTAGGTCGATTAAATGTTTTAGAAAAATTAAAAGTTAGTAAAGAAATTATTATAACAAACTTAATGGGATATCTTAAATTTCTTCCTAATATAAACTCTAAAAATACACTTAAAATATCTACTAATTTAGAATTTAATCGTCAAAGTTTAATTGAATATTTAGAAAATTCTGGCTATACAAAAGAATCATTAGTAACAGGAAGTGGTGAATATTCAGTTCGAGGATTTATAATTGATGTTTATATAACTAATGAAACTCATCCTATTCGTATTGAATTTTTTGGTAATACTATAGAATCTATTCGTTATTTTGATGAAAATAATCAACGCAAAATAAATGATATTTCAGAAATTGAAATAAAACCTTTTAAAGAGATAGAAACAAAAAATAAGAGTTCTTTATATGATTACACAAAAGATGGTATTGTAGTGTTCTTTAATAAAAATCAAATAGATGTCGCTTATGAAAAACTATGTCAAGAAATAACGGAATATAATGAAACTAATAACATTTTTGAAAAACACATGTATGACTTTGCCGAAATAAATCCTACTTATGAATTATTTATTGATACTATTAATAATCCTACTGATATAAGTTCTAGTGAACTACCAAGCTTTAATGAAAATTTCGAATATTTAAAAGAAACTGTATTTAAATGGGAAAAAAATCAAAAAGATGTTTATTTTTATTTAACTAAAGATAGCGAAATTAAAACCATTAAAGAAATAATTCCTCATGCTAATATTATCAAAAAATTTCTAAATAAAGGATTTATATTTAATAACATAGTATGTATATCAGAAAATGACATTGGCATTCATGTTGAAACTACAAAATATAGTAATAATCTTCATATTGGTAAAAAAGTAAAAAACTATAATGAATTAGAAAAAGGTGATTATGTAGTTCATATTAATCATGGTATTGGTGTTTATAATGGATTAGTTACTCTTACAAAAGATGGCTTAAAAAAAGATTATATTAGTATACTTTATGAAGGTAATGATAAAATATATATTCCTGTCGAAAAAATAAATTCAATTTACAAATATTCAGGAAAAGACAGTATTAAACCCAAAATAAATAAGTTAAATTCTACTTCATGGGCGAAAACAAAAGCTTATGTTAAAAGTAAAGCTAAAGATATTTCAAAAGAACTATTACGACTTTATGCAAAAAGAGCACAAATAAATGGAACACCATATAGTGATTATGCAGAAGAAAGTATTTTTGCAGATAATTTTCAATATACAGCTACAAAAGATCAGTTAAAGGCAATTAATGAAATCAAAAATGATTTAAATAGTAAGATTCCAATGGATCGACTTCTTTGTGGTGATGTTGGATTTGGTAAAACCGAAGTAGCAATGCGGGCAATATATAAAACAATTATTAATAATTATCAAGTTATGTATTTATGTCCAACTACAATTTTATCTAAGCAACAATATAATGTAATCAAAAAAAGATTTAATGAAGAAGCTATTGAAATAAGACTTTTAAATCGCTTTACAACAGCTAAAGAAGAAAAGGAAATATTAGATAAACTTAGTAAAGGTACCATAGATGTCTTAATTGGTACGCATCGTTTGCTTAGTAATGATATCTTACCAAAAAATTTAGGACTTTTAGTAGTCGATGAAGAACAACGATTTGGAGTACGACACAAAGAAAAAATTAAAGAATTAAAAACAGATGTTAATGTTTTAACTTTATCAGCCACCCCAATTCCTAGAACTTTAAAGATGGCTCTTTCTGGTTTAAGAGATTTATCCATAATTGATACTCCGCCAGTTAATCGTTATCCTGTTCAAACTTATGTTATTGAAGATAATGATTTACTAGTAAAAGATGCGATATATAAAGAAATGTCTCGTAAAGGTCAAATATTTATTTTATATAATCGTATTGAAGGATTAGATAAAATTGTTGATAAAATTGCTCATCTTGTTCCGGAAGCCAGAATTAATTATGCCCACGGGAAAATGACTAAAGAACAATTGGAGAATATCATGGATGATTTTGTAGAGTTTAAATATGATATTCTAATTTGTACAACAATTATTGAAAATGGTATTGATATAGCTAATGCAAATACTTTAATTGTCTATGATGCTGACAATTTTGGTTTAGGACAATTATATCAAATAAGAGGACGAGTAGGACGCAGTAATAAAGTTGCTTATGCTTACCTTTTATATGATAAACATAAAATGTTAAATGAAATAGCAGTTAAAAGATTACAAGCCATTAAAGAATTTACAGAACTTGGTAGTGGATATAAAATAGCTATGCGAGATTTAGCTTTACGAGGAGCTGGCGATATTTTTGGGAGTGACCAAGCCGGATTTGTTGACTCTGTTGGTATATCTTTATATATGAAATTAATTGAGGATGAAATGAAAAAAGCCAAAGGAGAATATGTTGAAGATATGGAAGATGAAAGTGCTAATTTAATTGAAGTATCTACTCATATTAAAGATGAATATGTTAGTGATGAAGATATCAAAATTGAAATTCATCAAAAAATAAGTGAAATAGATTCTTATGAAAAACTGCAAGCTATCAAAGAAGAATTAGAAGACCGGTTTGGTAAGATTGATTATGAAATGGAAATTTACATGCATGAAGAATGGTTTACTAATTTGTGTAAAAAACTAAATATTACTAAAATTAATAAAACTGATCGTTCTATTGAAATCATTCTTCCAGAAGAACTATCAAATAATATTAAAGGTGATAAATTATTATTTGAAACTATGAGTATTTCTAATAAATTTAATATTAAATATGTTCATAAAAACATTATTATTACTTTATTTTATAAAGGATTAAAAGAACATTATGTATATTATTTAGTAAAATTATTATTAGCTATTGCAGAAGATATGGTATAGATTTTAAAAAATTATTCACAATATAAAAGAATGGAGTGAGTAGTTTTGGCAAAAAGTGGAATTACCAGAAGAATAGATGAATTGGGCCGAATAGTTGTTCCCAAAGAAATACGTTATAATTTAGGGATAAGGGATGGTGAACCACTAGAAATATATACTAATGATAATGCTATAATTATCAAAAAATATTCACAAGTTGAAAATATAAAAGATATAAGTAATAATTTATGTAATATTTTTTCTGATATTTGTAAAGTAGGCATTTTAATTAGTGATCGTGAAAAAATAATAGCAACCAGTAATAATTTAAAAAATCTTGAAAATCAAAAATTATTAGAAAGTCAAAAAAAGTTAATTGATAGTCGCGAAAATTATTTTTCAGAAAATAAAGAAACCATATTTGAAATTCTTTCATATTATACAATCATTCCGATAATTACCTCCCTAGATTGTAGTGGACTTATAATTATTTTAACTGAAAATAAAGATAATGAAGCTCTTAAATATGCAAAAATAATTCAAAAGTTAATTGTTCAAAAAATTGATGTAACTTGATTTTTAAAAAATACTATGTTAAAATAAGAACAATTAACAAAGAACAAGTAAAAGATAATTATGGATTTTTCAAAGAGAGTTAATGGTTGGTGTGAATTAATATTTGAAATAATTAAGTATGGGCTTGGGAGTTAAATCGGCGAAAAACGTTATATAATAAAGAGTATGATAATCATAAATAAAGGTGGTACCGCGGATAATATATTCGTCCTTTACACTTATTTATGATTTTTTTATTGGAGGAACAATTTTATGAAAACATTAATTTTTGATATTGATGATACTTTAATTAAATGGCGAGATGAATTTATTGGAGCTTTAAAGCATGTTTTAAAAGAAATGCATTATAATTTTTCTGAAGAATTAATTCTCAAAATAGATAGTGCTATCAATGAGCATGAACATCATTATCCTAAACTATTTAAAAATGAATTATTAAATTTTATTAATACAACATGTAATATTGATATTTCCAAAGATTTTGTTGATAAACTAATTGAAGCACAAAGTTATTGTACATATGAAGACTTAGAATTAATTAGTACTATTAAATACTTAAGTAGTAAATATGAACTCTATGCTATTAGTAATTGGTTTACACAAACTCAAACAAAAAGATTAGAAAGAATGGGAATATTAAAATATTTTAAAAAGGTATATGGAGCTGATATAAATTATTTTAAACCCCATATAAAAACGTTCGAGGTTATTCTAAAAGATCATGAGGCCAAGAATTGTATTTCTATTGGTGATAATTTAAAAAATGATGTTTTAGTGCCAATTTCCTTAGGGATGGATGCAATTTGGTTAGACAAACACAATAGTGGTACAAAAAATGCTCAACATAAAATAATTAAGAATATCTATGAACTTAAAAATATATTATAAATAAAGAAAGAAGGAATAAAAATGAAAAAATATTATATAACAACACCTATTTATTATCCTAGTGCTGAATTTCATATTGGTCACTGCTATACAACCATAACTGCGGATGCCATTGCGCGTTTTAAAAGATTAGATGGCTATAATGTAATTTATCAAACAGGTACTGATGAACATGGATTAAAAATTGAGAATAAAGCTAAATTAAATGGAGTAACTCCAAAAGAATATGTTGATAAAATAATTGCAGATGCTAAAGATTTATGGGAACAATTAGATATTTCTTATGATAAATTTATCAGGACTACAGATGAAGAACATATTAAAAGAGCTAGTGCAATTTTTGATAAATTATATGAAAATGGTGACATTTACAAAGGAGAATATCAAGGATTATATTGTGTGCCTTGTGAATCATTTTGGACAACTTCCCAACTTGTAGATGGTAAATGTCCAGATTGTAATCGCGATGTTGAACCAGTAAAAGAAGAAGCTTACTTTTTTAGATTAAGCAAATATCAAAAACAATTAGAAGACTTTTATAATCAAAATCCAGATTTTATTGCGCCCTTATCTAGAAAAAATGAAATGTTAAATAATTTTATTAAACCAGGTTTAGAAGATTTATGTGTATCCAGAACCACTTTTAAATGGGGAATACCAGTTTCATTTGATAAAAAACACGTTATATATGTTTGGATTGATGCCCTTTCTAATTATATTACTAGTCTTGGTTATCCCGATGATACAGAATTATTTAATCAATTTTGGCCTGCAGATTTACATTTAGTAGGAAAAGAAATTATTCGTTTTCACACAATCATCTGGCCGGCTTTATTGATGGCTTTAAATCTTCCTTTGCCAAAAAAAGTTTTTGGTCATGGATGGTTAATAGTAGATGGGGGAAAAATTAGTAAAAGTCTAGGTAATTATAAAGACCCACGAGAATATATTACTAAATATGGTGTAGATGCAGTTAGATATTTTGCTTTAAGAGAAGTACCTTTTGGTAATGATGGCAATTTTTCTGAAAAAGCCTTAATTACTAGAACTAATAGTGATTTAAGTAATATTTTAGGGAATTTAATTAGTCGAACAATTCAAATGGGAATTAAATATTTTGATGGCTTTATAAAAAATCCTAATCAACTAGAACAAATTGATACTGATTTATTGAATTCTTTTAACGAACTATTTGATGGTGTGTCTAGAAAAATTGATGAATTAAAAATAAATGAAGCTCTTGAGGTCATATTTGAATTACTAAGAAAATGTAATAAATATATTGATGAAACAACTCCTTGGATTTTAGCTAAAAATCCGGAAGATAAATTAAGATTAGAAACTGTTTTATATAACCTACTAGAGTGCATTCGGGTAAGTGCCATTTTACTACAAGCATTTATTCCTGAGTCTGCCACTAAAATTTTAGATGATTTAAAAATAGAAAATCGTAAATTTCAAGATATTTATGAACCAAATTTATGTTACGAATTAGGAACTGAAAAACCTGCAAACTTATTTGAGAGGATTAAAGAAGATTAATGTTTACAGATACGCATTGCCATATTTATAAAGAATATTATGACGATATTTTTTCTGTTTTGAAAATATCTATGCAAAATAATACTGATAGATGGATTAATAATGGTTGTGATAAATATTCTAATGAAGAAGTTATAAATTTAATTAATAGCTATGATAATATGTATGGAGCGCTAGGAATTCATCCTGAAAATGTTCTTGATTATAAAAATGCGGACTTAGAATTTATTGAACATAACTTAAATAATCCTAAGGTTATTGCTATTGGTGAAATCGGTTTAGATTACCACTATACTAAAGATAATAAAGAAGAGCAGCTAAAACTTTTTGAAAAACAATTACAAATAGCCGAAAAAAATCATTTACCAGTAATAATTCATAGTCGGGATGCCACATTAGATACACTTAATACTTTAAAAAAATACCATGTTCAGGGTGTTATTCATTCTTTTAGTGGTAGTTATGAAATTGCTCAAGAATATATTCAAATGGGTTTTTTGCTAGGAATAAATGGAGTTATAACTTTTAAAAATGCAAATTTAAAAAATGTTATTCAAGAAATCGATCTATCTAATATTATTTTAGAAACTGATTGCCCATATTTGACTCCCGAACCATTTAGAGGTCAAAAAAATAATCCTAGTCACATATTTGAAATAGCAAAATTTATTTGTACTTTAAAAAAATGTTCATTATTAGAACTATCCGAAATTACCAATAAAAATATAGCCAAATTATTTCATATTTAAAACTTACAAATTTATTTTCAATTTTGTAATTTTTGACAAATAAATAGAATTTATGTATAATTTACTTGGTAGAAGGTGGTACAATGAAAAGAATATTCAACATTAGTATTCGAACATTAATAATTATCTTTTTTGTTGTTGCATCTACAAGTTACATTCACATTATTGAAACAAAATCTTATAGTGATAACGTAAATAAAAATGTTAATTTATCAACTATGGCTTTAAAACTTGAAGAGTTAATTGAAAATGATATATATCGCGCTAAAGATACGTATACTGGTGATTTAACTGGATACATTTTTAATTGTCCTTTGTGTAATGGTACTTTAGGTTGTTTAAGAAGTTATGATATTACTGATGGCAAAACTACTTATCCCGATTTAACTTATGGTAATGTGAGAATTGTTGCTTCATCTAGCAATTTACCATGTGGTTCAATTATTCGTTTTGAAAATATTCGAATTTCTTCTGAACCAGTTATTGCTATTGTCCTTGATCGGGGAGTAGCTGGCAATTCAATTGATTTATTAAGTAAAGATTTAGATTATGCATTAACACTAGGAAGAAGTGTTATTACTTATGATGTTTTAAGAGAAGGTTGGGGGACACCAGAAAACTAATTATGAAAGCTAAAAAAAGTTTAGGACAAAATTTTTTAATTGATGAAAAAATTATTACCAATATAAGTAATTGTATAGATGCTAGTCCAAATGATTTAATAATTGAAATTGGACCAGGAATGGGAGCATTAACTAAAAAAATCCAAGAAAAAGAAGTGCCTATTACTTGCTATGAAATTGATACAGATTTAAAACCATATTTAAATTCAATTGTTAATTCTAAAACTAAAATTATTTATAAGGATATTTTAAAAAGTAATATAAAACAAGATATTGCAGATATTAAATATCAAAATTTATATATAGTTGGTAATTTACCATATTATATAACAACACCAATTATTAAATATCTAATTAATCAAGAATTAGATATTAAAGAAATGCTTTTTATGGTTCAAGATGAAGTTGCAGAACGTTTTTCGGCCAAACCAAATTCAAAAGAATATAGTAGTATAACTTTATATTTACAATATTATTATCATATTAATAAATTATTTAAAGTTAGCAAATATTCATTTAAACCGGTACCCAAAGTTGAAAGTGCTATAATTAAATTTAATAAACGTCAAACTTTACCTAATGTTAATAAAGTTCAATATTTTAATTTAATAAATGCTGCTTTTAAAATGAAAAGAAAAACATTAAAAAATAATTTAAAAGACTATGATTTTGCCAAAGTATTAAGAGTCTTAGAAAAACATAATTTAAATGAATTTGTGCGTGCGGAAGAGATAAGTGAAGAAATATTTATAGAAATAGCTAACAACTTATTATAATATTTAATTAATTAGCATATATTTTAGTGGTGATATTTTTGGAAATTAATAAGGGGGATTTTGTCACTAGAAAAAGCTATAATCATGATACGATTTTTAAAGTTGTAAATATTATAGAAAATACTTATTATTTAAAAGGTGCTGAAGTAAGATTATATGCTGATAGTGATTTTAATGATTTAGTCAAATGTGAAAAACCAATTGAGGATGATTATTCTCACCAAAATGAAAGAGCAAGCAAAGATGATATAGAAAAAAGCGATTATTTTTACTTACCTGGTAAAATACTTCATATTGATGGCGATAATGAATATCTTGAAAAATGCTTAAAATTTTATAAACATGCTGGTGTTTATGCTATTGGCAAAAAAATAAATGAAGAAGACATTTATGAACAAATTGGATTACTTTTAAAAGAATATAAACCTGATATTGTAATTATAACTGGTCATGATGCTTATTATAAGAAAAAAGGTAATATAAGTAATAATGATAATTATAAAAATACTAAAAATTTTATTAAAGCAGTTAAAGCTGCCAGAAATTATGAAAAAAGTCATGACAAACTTGTAATAATAGCAGGTGCTTGTCAAAGTAATTATGAAGAATTAATAAAAGCAGGGGCTAACTATGCTTCAAGTCCTAAAAGAGTAAATATTCATGCGCTTGATCCAGCTATTATCGCAATTACAATTGCCTTAACCGAACGAAATAGGGAGATAGATTTGAAAAGTACCCTAGAAAAAACCAAATATGGTAAAGACGGTATGGGCGGTATCATGGGTAATGGTCTAATGTATGTGGGGTATCCAAGATAATGAATATTGAAATTGTTAAAAATAAAATAAATGCTAATTTAAACAAGAAAGTAGTTGTAACCGTGCATGGACTTCGTAATAAAATAACTAGATATGAAGGCATTCTTTATAAAACATATCCTAATATCTTTAGTATATATTATGATGGTATTGAAAAAAGCTTTTCTTATAATGAATATATATCGGGTGATGTTAAAATAAGAATAATTAATTAGATAATATCTAATTTTTTTTGACACATAATAGTAAATAATGCGTTTAAAAAACTAACAAATGTGGTATAATCTATAATAGGAAGATAAAGGTGGCTATTATGGAAACAAACAATTGGGAGGAAACTGTAAGGAAAAATAGAAATGCTTTAATTGAAAATTATGTCGAAGATTATGGCGAAACTACTCGCAATCAAATAACCACAAGTTTTAATTCCATAAAATTTTGTTTTTTTGAAACTCCAAAACTTTTAAAAGAATGTATTGATGAAAAGAAACAAAAATTAGGAATAAGATATACGATTGACTTTCTTAAAAGAATTGGTATTGATATTACCCAAATTTATTTGCAAGATGGCACATTATCATCTAAAGATCCCAAAGTAGCAGCAATGATGAGTGCGTTTTTTCCTAGTAATGGATACTTGCAACCTGAAGATTTTGAACTAGGAATTTTTAGTTTTGGGGTTAATAACCAAGAAAATACCGATTACAATAATCTAAAAAAAGCGATTGTTTTACAAAAAATGGGCTATTTAAACGATCGAAGTGATATAAAATTATTTATGGCTTCTCCTGAATATGGTCAAATTAATGATTTTATGAGTTCATCTGAAAAACTAATGAGTGAATATAAAGAACAATTTCAAAAAGAATTACAACCGTTAGAGGAATATTATCAAAGTCTTACTCAAAAAAGAAAGAAAATTATTGCAGCTCATGAAAGAGATTATATATTTTCTTGCCGCGAATTTATGAGTGCTATGGATAAAACAAAATTAGAACAAAATCCCGATACCGATTTAGATTCTTTACAAGATATAGCATTAATTTGTGGTGCTGATTTTCAGAGTCATGATGAAGAAGATGATTTAGAAAATGATGGTCCACTAGCACCTGGATTAATTGAATATTTTTCTAAAAAAAATACTGAAATTTTATTAACTTCAACTGATAATAAATTAAAAGCCAAAATAATTGCTAAAAGATTAGAATGTTTAACCCAAATGGGTGTTTCCCCAAGTGAAATAAAAATTACCAATGCAGAGTTATTTACAAAAGATTGGTATCAAATACCAAGTATAAAAGATAAATTACCAAGTAGCGGAATGGTGGAAAGAATTAGTACGAGACGTCAATCCGAAAAACAAAAGTGTTTAAATGAGCTTGCTGATGCTTATGTTCATGGCACATACCAAATTACGGATTTACAAGTACGAGATAGTATTCTTAGAGGAGATAATCTAGCACTAAATGACACCATTGTTTTTGCACCGTTAAGTACTAGATATGTATATGCTGATATAGATTTTGATTGTTTGGTTCGGGAAGTAATTGAAACAACTAAAGAAAAGAAACCTAATAATAATGAAGCCATGAATGGTGCCAAATATATATATCTTGTTAAAAAAGGAATTTGTTTTTATGTTGAAGCAAATAATCAAGTTATGGGTTTAACTAATCAAAATATTAATACTTTAATGAATTGGAAATTATCAACTGAAGCTACAAGAAGAAGACAAGAAAAAGGAATTAGTTTATTTGTTAGCAGTGAAGAAATTAGTTATCAAGATCCCGTATATAGTAAATTTATGCCTAATTTAGATTTAGTTTTTTCTAAAGAAATGCAACAATTAATTGCTACTTCCCAATTAGTTTCTACAACCGCATTACCATTATACAGAATAATATCACAAGAAAGTTTAACAACAATTAATGAAACTATTTTAAGAACCGATGAAGAGGTTAGAGAAACTTTAAAATCAATTGGCGAAAGTTTAGTTAAATTAAATAATAATATGGCAGGAATTTCCAAATAAAATGTAAACTATTAATTAAATGTATTGCAAAAAAAATATGATTGTTTTACAATGATAATATAATTGTGATAATCAAGATAAGGAGTGGGTAATATGGAAATTACAAATGTACGTGTTCACAAGATTGATAGAGAAGGTTCAAGACTTAAAGGTTATGCAACTGTAACTATCGATGATTGCTTTGTTGTAAGCAACATTAGAATTATTGAAGGAGAGAATAGACTATTCTGTGCTATGCCTAGTCGGAAAGTTAATGATGATAAATTTGAAGATATAGTTCATCCTACTAATGCTGAAACAAGAGATATGTTTGAAACTAAAATATTAGAAACATACAATAATACTGAAGAAGAATAAAAATCCTTAGAGAAATCTTTAAGGATTTTTTTGTTCTAAAAATATTTCTCAGGCATACTATTTTATCAGGAGGCAATATGGAAAGTATAATGGATATGACTAGTTATGGTAATCATGAAATAAAAATAACTGATCGTAGTATGATTAGTTTAAGTGGTATTAATAAAATAAGTAGTTTTGATGATCAAGAATTTTTAATGGAATCAAATATGGGCATGATTTTATTAAAAGGTGAAGGTTTAGAAATTGTTAAATTAGATACCCATGATGGTAATGTTAAAATTAAAGGTAAATTAATTAGTTTTGCATATATTGAAAATATCAAAAAAAATAAAGAAGAAAGTCTTATTTCCAAATTGTTTAAATAATGAATAGTAATCTACAATTAATATCTTTTTTAGTATCTTTTGTTTATGGGATAGTTTTTTATTTTTTAACTGATTTAAATTTTAAGTTAATTAAGAATCTAAAAAAATATCAAAAACATCTTTTGTCATTCATTTATACAATGGATATGACAATTATTTATATTATTATTTTCTATCATTTAAACAAAGGGTATTTCCATATTTACTTTATAGTAATGGTATTTATTGGCTTTTTAGTTGGTTTACTCATCCAATGTAAAATTTTAAGTAAAATATCCATTAAAAAGCTTCTTAAACATTGAAAATTTATAATAGTTATGCTACTATTCAAAATGAATAGGATGATTTCATAGTGGCTAAAGCAAGTAAAAAGGAGAAAAAACGATTAGTTTTTATTTCACTAACAATAATGATATTGTTAGTTGTTTTAGTTGGCAGTGTTTATAACGATTGGAAACAAATATTAAAAAATCGTCGATTAGAAGCAGAATTAACCCGGCAATATCAAAATCTTTTAGATAATGAAGAAAAATTAAATGCCGAAATTACTAAACTTGGAGATGATACATACTTAGCTCGTTATGCTAAAGAAAAATATATGTTATCCACAAGTGGTGATACCATAATAAAAATGCATGAATGATGCATTTTTTAATTACTTTATTATTTCATCTATAAGCCCATATTCTAAGGCATCTATTGGATCCATAAAATTATCTCTTTCAGTATCATTTTCAATTGTTTTTAAATCTTTATTAGTAACACTCGCTAAAATATTATTTAATTTATCTTTAATCTTTAAAATTCTTTCCGCCGCAATTTTAATATCAGTTGCTTGTCCACTTGTTCCCCCTAGTGGTTGATGAATCATGATTTCAGAATTTGGAAGACTACATCTTTTTCCTTTGGTTCCATTGGCAAGTAAAAATGCTCCCATACTTGCAGCTAAACCAATGCATATTGTTTTAACATCACTTTTAATATAATTCATTGTATCATAAATCGCCATTCCACTAGTTATAGAACCACCTGGTGAATTAATATACAAATAAATATCTTGATGATTTAAATTATCTAAATACAATAATTCTGATACAACAATACTAGCTACATTATCATTAATTTCGCCATTAATAAAAACAATCCGATCATTTAATAATCTTGAATATAAATCATATGCATATTCTTTGTTACTACTTTTTTCAATTACTGTTGGTATTACGTTCAATTTTATCACCTATAAATATAATATAAAAAAAAGCATATTTTTATTCAAAAAAACTTAAATTTATGTTAAAATTAATTATAGTAAAGGGTTGGCAATATGGATAAGATAACTATAAATAGTATTGATAACAAAGGAAATAAGAAATCAATTGATTTTCCAAAATTTACAACTTACTATGAAATTAGTAAAGCTTTTAATATGCCAAAAAGTATTTTAGGGGCAAAAGTTAATAACGAAGTGTTATCTTTATCAGATTCTGCCATTCAAAGTAGTGATGTAGAGTTTATTGATTTAAATGATATTAATGGTAATAAAATGTATAAATATGCTTTAGAATTTATTTTTGAAGTAGCTCTTAAAACACATTTTCCAGAATTAGAAATTACGTATCAACATAGTGTCCCAAGAGGAGTATTAGGAGAAATCATTGGGAATCACGTTATTACTCAAGAAGATTTACTTAAAATTAAAAATACTATGGCTAAAATGATTACTGAGGATATACCTTTTAAAAAATATAATGTTAAGAAAAAAGAAGCTATTGAGTTTTACAAAAAAAATAAAGATTATGAAAAAGCCGAAAATATACAAAATATTTCTGATAAAATTGTAACTTTATATGAACTAAATGATGTATTTAACTACTTTTATTTTGATATGCCCTACTCAACAGGAAGTATTAATAAATATGACATTATATATTTAGGAAGAAATCGTTTAGTTTTTGTTATTCCCAGTATTAAAAGTAATGGCCAATTGCCAGAATATGTGCATTATGACAATATAATTAATTCGTTTTTAGTTGGCAAAAATTGGTTAGAAACGCTAAACATGCCATATGTTACTTCCATAAATGAAACAATTACTCACAATAAAATTGCAGAATTTATAAAATCTTGTGAGCTAGTATTTAATTTACATATATCAGAAGTTATTGAAAATGTTACTAAAAATAAAAATATTAAATTTATTTTAATTGCCGGTCCTTCTAGTAGTGGTAAGACAACTACTACCAAAAGATTATCTTCTTATCTAATGGCTAAAGGAATAGATGCAGTTAAAATATCTATAGATGACTTTTTTCTCGAAAGAGATCAAACTCCCAAAGATGAGTTTGGTAACTATGATTTTGAAAGTTTACAAGCCATTGATTTAAAATTATTTAACGAAGTACTTCAAAAACTATTAAATAATGAAACGGTAGATATTCCAACATATAATTTTATAACTGGTAAAAAAGAATTTGATAATCATAGTATTAAATTAAAAGAAAATAGCATCATATTAATAGAAGGATTGCATGCCTTAAATGATGATTTATTACCAACAATAGATAATAAACTTAAATATAAAATCTATTTAAGTCCTTTCATTCCTTTAAATATTGACAAACACAATTATATATCAACTTTAGATTTACGACTTATAAGAAGAATAATTAGAGATAATCGAACTAGAAATTATGATGTAAATAAAACCATTCATTCTTGGCAAAATGTCCGAAAAGGCGAGGAAAAATATATATTTCCTTTTATTCATCAAGCAGATACCATTATAAATACTGCTTTGCCTTATGAAATAGGTGTTGAAAAAGTTTATGTTGAGCCCCTTTTAAGATCGATTGATGTTAATAGTAAATATTATGAAGAAGCAAGACGTTTATTAAACTTTTTAAAAATATTTTATACTATTCCAAGTGAATATGTTAATAATGATTCAATATTACGAGAATTTATAGGAGGAAATAATGATTAGAATAGCAATTAATGGTTTTGGAAGAATTGGAAGAATAGCATTTCGTGAAATAGTAACAAGTAATGATTTTGATATAGTAGCAATTAATGACTTATCGACTGCTGAAGAATTAAGTCATCTAATTAAATATGATACAATTCATCGGTCATTTCATGAAGATGCTATAACTTATAAAGATAATAAAATAATTATTGCAAATCAAAAAGAAATTCCGGTTTTTGCTGAAAAAGATCCGGTTAATTTACCATGGCGTAGTTTAAATGTTGATTTAGTACTAGAATGTACTGGAGCTTTTACAAAATTAGAAGATGCCAATAAACATATCTTAGCTGGAGCAAAAAAAGTATTAATTTCTGCACCAGGAAAAGGGGATATGAAAACTATTGTTTATGGTGTAAATGAACAAAATCTTAATGGTAGTGAACAAATTGTATCTGCATCTAGTTGCACAACTAATTGTTTAGCACCGCTATTAAAAATTATAAGTGATTATTTTGGGATTGAAAAAGGATTTATGACTACAGTTCATGCCTTTACTAATGACCAAGTTACATTAGATATTGCTCATAAAAAAGGAATTTATGCAAGAAGAGGGCGAGCTGCTAGTCAAAATATAATACCTGCTTCTACTGGTGCTGCAGCATCAATTGGCTTAGTAATTCCTGAATTACAAGGAAAATTAGATGGTGGTGCTTATCGGGTTCCAGTTTCTGACGGTTCCTTAGTTGAAGTAGTTTTAGATTTAAAAAATAATGCTACTCCTGATATGATTAACAATGCTATATATCAAAAACAAAGCATGGCAATTAAAATAACTAAAGATCCAATTGTTTCTAGTGATGTTATTGGTAAACCTTATGGCTCATTAGTTGATAGTCTTTTAACCAAAGAAATAGAAGTCAATGGTCGAAAACTATATAAAATTGTAGCTTGGTATGATAATGAATATGGTTATACTTGTCAAATGTTACGAGTAGCAAAATGTATGTTTAAATAATATTGGTGTTGATAACTTTAATGTTTTCAACACCTTTATTTATGATTTATATATATTAACAAAAATTCGGTCAAAAAAACAATAAAACTTGCAACCGGGGGGGGTATCTTATAATTAAGTAAAAATAAGAAAGAGGACTTAATTATGAGTGAAGATATCAACATAAAAACCAAGAAAATAATAGTAGTAATATTAGGAATAATATTATGTATATCAATATTTAGTGGCAATAAATTATTTAATAAAAAAGAAAGAATAAAAAAAAATAATAATAATAATGTTTTAAAAAAAGAAAAGAATAAAAAAGAACAATTTGCAATGTATATCAAAAATGAAGAAGGTAGTTATGATAAATATGAAGGAGATAATTTTCCTGATGGCTATAAAATAAACTTAGAAAAGAGTAGTTGTGAAGATGCTAATGGCAATATAGTAAGTGGGTCTATATCTGTAACCAATGGAAAACCAACAGTAACAAGTAATAAGACTATATATTGTCAGTTTTATATGGATAAGAAACATTTACAAATAAATTTTATAATTGATAAAAAGTATACTAGTGGAACATATTTAATGTTAGATAAAAGAAATAATAAACTACTAGTAGATGACTTAATCCAAGTAGACGTTATCAACATTGACAATTATAAAGATAGTAGATATGATGTAGATGAGGATATAAAGAAATTGTTTTTATTAATGAAAGCAAGGAGTGTAGAAGAAGAACAAAAAATAGTAGAAGGGAGTAAAATATTAACAGAGATGCAAAGTGTAATGGAGAGATTTCGCAAAGGTGAGTTTGCAAGCGAATACTTCAGTTTTATAAATGTGCAGAAGAGTTATCATGCAGCCGATATCGAGCATACTGCCCAAATGAAGTTAAAAGAAGGTCGGAATATAGGGCGGCTTGAAGGAGAAAAACAAAAAGCCCTTAGTACAGCTAAAAATTTATTAGCTGATGGTATAAATCCCCATCAAGTAGCAAAATACACTGGTTTAAAAGAAAGTGATATTGCCAAAATTAAAATTAACTAAAAGTTAGAATTCATAGAAATAGTAAATTTAATGTCAAAAGTATTAATGTAATTGGTTAATACTTTTTTATTTTGTTACAATAAAAGTGGTGATAATATGAAATATCTAAGTAATGTAAAATTAGAAAACAAAAGAGTTTTATTAAGATGTGATTTTAATGTACCAATAATTGATAATGAAATAAGTGACAATAGTAAAATTATTAAAAGCATTAAAACTATTAAATATTTATTAGAAAATAATAATACTGTTATTATCTTTAGTCATTTTGGACGAGTTAAAAAAGAAAGCGATAAAATGACTAATAGTTTAAAAATTGTTTATGAAGAACTTAAAAAATATATTGATGTTGAATTTATTGCAAATCCGTTAGAATTAGAACAAGTAAATAAGTCTAACAAAAAGTGCTTTTTAGTTGAAAATACCAGATTTACAGATGTTCCAGAAAAAAAAGAAAGTACAAATGACTTAAATTTAGCTAAATATTGGAGTAATTTTGGAAATGCTTTTGTTATAGATGCCTTTGGATCACTTCATCGTGCTCATGCATCTACTGCTGGAATTAGTAAATATCTACCAACCTATTTAGGTTTTTTAGTTGAAGAGGAATTAAATAATTTAGATAAACTTATAAATGTAGTATCAAAGCCATTTACAGTAATTATGGGCGGTGCTAAGGTAGATGATAAAATCCAAATTATCGAAACCATGATGACAAAATGTGATTATTTAATTTTAACAGGAGGCATTTTAAATACTTTTTTAAAAGTCATGGGCTATAATGTCGGAAAAAGTTTAGTAAGTAATGATCCCGAAATTATTGAAAGTATTAAAAGAGTATTAAATACTTGTAAAGATCGCATTAGATATAGTGAAACTTTTGGGATATTAAGAGATAATAAATATTTAGAAGTAAATATTAATGAAATAAAAGATGACGATATTATATATGATAATATTATAACAACAGATATTATTAAGAATTCCAATTTAATTTTTTTTAATGGTGCATGTGGTAAATTTGAAAATTTAAATTATCAAAAAGGTACTAAAAAATTATTAAATGATTTTCTAGTTAGCGATGCTCAAGTTTATATTGGTGGTGGTGATACAGTATCTGCTGTAACTAAATTTGGTTATGATAATTCGTTTACTTACTTATCAAGTGGCGGTGGTGCCACCTTAGAATATGTTGCTTATGGTAAGCTAAAAGCTTTAGAATATATTAAAAATAACTGTCAATTTAATAAAAATAAAAAAAATATTCTATAATTCGACAAAATTTTACAAAGGTTGACAAATGTTGTCAAAATTTACTCTAGATTTTTGTCAAATAATCTTTTATAATGATTTTACAAGCAGTACAAAATATATTATAGAAGGAGAGAAAAAAGAAAAAAATCATGAAAACTAGTATTAAAGTTTTAGTTATTGATAGTAATGAATCATTAACAAAGGATGTTGAGAAGTACTTTAGCAGTCATGAAGTAATTGAAGTAGTAGCTTGTAAAAAAGATGGAGAAGAAGGATTACAATACATTTTAAATAACACCGCTAATATCGATGTTATAATGATGGACCTTATTTTACCAAAATTAGATGGGCTATTTATATTAGGAGAGCTTGAAAAAAGAGGCATTTCTAAAAATGTAATTATAGCCACTAATTTTAAAGATGATAAAGTTATGGAGGAAGCAAATTCATATGGCATTAATTACTATATGTTGAAACCACTTAACTTTATGAATTTAGAAAAAAGAATTCTTAATATGAGTGTACGTCCCCAACATAGTAAAAATTTCAATCAAGAAATAGTTTTAACGGATATGCTCCATAATTTAGGAATTCCGTCACATATTAGAGGGTATCAATATATTAAGGATGGCATTCATATTATTTATAAAAATAATCATGCTATATCTTATATAACAAAAGATGTATACCCGGAAATTGCGAGGAAATATAACACTACTCCCACTAGAGTTGAAAGAGCAATTAGACATGCTATTGAAACCAGTTGGAACCGTGGCGATATAAATTTAATGGAAGAGATATTTGGAAATAGTCTAAACGTAAATCGGGATAAACCCACGAATGCTGAATATCTCACTACTATTGCGGATAGGCTTAAAATCAACCAAAATCTAGTTAGTAGTAGATAGAAAATTGCAATTACAATTATTGTAATTTTTTTCTATTTATGCTATTATTTAGACAAGGTGAAACAAAAGTGAAAAAAATTTTAACGATTATTCTAGATGGTTTTGGTATTCGTGAAGAAACTTATGGTAACGCTATAAAAGAAGCTAAAATGACATTTTTTAATAACCTATGGGAAAACTATCCTCATTCATTATTAGAAGCTTCGGGTACAAAAATAGGTCTTCATGAAGGACAATTTGGTAATAGTGAAACAGGACATATGACCATTGGGGCTGGTCGAAAAATTTTGCAAAATGAAACGTTAGTAGCTAACTTTTTAAATAGTAATATTTTAGAAAATGCTAAATTTCAAGAATTACTTAAAAATAAAGAAAAAGATATTCATTTAATGGGAATATGTAGCGATGGTAATGTGCATGGTAGTGTTGAAAACTTTATTAAAATGTATCATCACCTCGTTAAAAATGGTTTTACAAAAATTCATTTTCATTTAATAACTGATGGTAGAGATACTCAAATACATTCTGCTTATAAATATATTCATTTGATAGAAGAGGAAATTGCTAAATATAAGATTGGCAATATTGCTACTATTTGTGGAAGATACTATGCAATGGATCGGGACCGAAACTATGAGCGTACCAAGATATATTATGATTTAGTAACAAAAGAAGAAGGTTATTATAATACTCATATTGAAGCTTTAATAAATAAATTATATGAAAATAATATAACTGATGAATTTTTAAAACCGTTAGTTATTTCTAAAAATTCATATATTAAAAATGGTGATGTATTAATTTGGCTTAATTATCGTGCTGATAGAGCTAAACAAATTTTAGCAGCTTTTACAGATACTTTATTTGCTGGATTTGATACTGGCTTAATGGATAAATTAAAAGTATTTAGTTTTTTACCAATTGATTTAGATATTCCAACATATAATTTTATTGAGGAACCAAAAATAAGTAATACTTTAGGATTATATTTAGAAAAATTAGGTATTACGCAAGCTAGAATTGCTGAAACAGAAAAATACCCTCATGTAACATATTTTTTTGATGGTGGATATAGTGGCAAAATAGCTAAATGTAATTTTTTCCATATACCATCTCCTAAAGTAGCTACTTATGATTTAAAACCGGAAATGAGTGCGATTGATGTTACTAAAAAATGTGTAGAATGTATGGTTCAAGATTATGATTTTATTCTTTTAAATTTTGCCAATACAGATATGGTTGGCCATACAGGAAATTATGTAGCCACTATGAAAGCATGTATGACAGTGGATTTATGTTTAAAAAAAATAGTTGAAACCGCCGAAGAAAATTTTTATAAAGTGATAATTTTAGCTGATCATGGAAATGCCGATAAAATGTTAGATACTAACGGAAGCATTGTAACTACGCACACAACCAGTAAAGTTCCTTTTATCATAATGGATAAAAATGTAACTTTAAAAGAAGAAGGAGATTTAACAATGGTTGCCCCAACTATTTTAGAATATATGGATATTGCATCACCGGAAGAAATGAAAAATACTGAGAACTTATTAAAATAGTTTGTAAATTTAGTTAGGAGTGAGAAAATGGAGCAAACTGAAAAAAATTTATCAAATAAGAGCCAAAATAAAAAAAAGAATATTATAATTAGTTTAGTAATAATATTTGTAATTGGTTTAATTGGTATGGGTTATATTTATTACGCAAAAAATAAAACTCAAAATATTTATTATCAAACGATTGACCAATTAGGTGAGGCGTTATATAAAATATTTGATAATGAAAATAGTAAACCACTTAAAGGTACAGGAACAATAGATTTTTCGGGAACGACAAATTCCCAAGATTTGCAAGAAATGTTTAAAATTCTTAATAAAACCAAAATAAATATGGATTTAGAAATGGATCAACAAAATCAAAAAGGAAATTTATTGTATGATATTTTATATGATGAAAAAACTTTACTAAAAGCTAATTTGTTATTAAATAAAAATGAAATGTATTGTAATTTAGACAATTTATATGAAAAAGATATTAGATTATTTAAAGGATTATCAGATCAAAATATTTGGAATGATTATTCTAAAGATTATAAAATTATCATTCAGGAATTAAAAGAAATATTAAAGGATAGTTTAAAAAAAGAATATTTTAGCAAAGAAAGTGTATCTATAAATATAGATAACCATAAAGAAAAAGTTATCAAACATACCCTAAAATTAACTTCTAAAGATTTAGAGGATATTCAAAAAGAAATGCTAAATAAAATTAAAGACAATGATAAATTAATTGAAGCTTTATCAAATATTAGTAATAAATCTAAAAATAGTATTATCAGCAAACTTAATGAATATAAGGTTGAACCAACAACTAAAAATAATGTAGTTAGCGAAATATATCTTGATACTAAAAAAGAATTAGTAAAAATGGTAATTAAAATAGATGAAGACGAACTAATTATTGAAAAAATTAAGGATAATGAATACATAATTAAGTCTAATGATAATAATATAGGAACAATTGTTGAAACAGAAAAAGAAACTAAAATAGTATTAATTGATGAAGAGACAAATACAACTATCAATATCGAAATTGGCAAAAATAAAGAAAAAAATATTTTTAACATTAAAATTGCTATTTCTAATGTAGTCTTAAGTTTTGAAATTAATAGTAGTAAAGATAAAGTTAATGGTGAAATTAATGTTATAGTACCAGATTATGACTTTGATTTTAAGATAAATTTTAATATGAATATAAAAGAAGTTTCCAAAGTTGAAGTAAGAGATGTAAAAAACTATATTGATATTGATGAAATGACAGACGAAGATTTTAATAAAATTACCGAAAACTTAATTAATAATTCAGCAGCTTTTAATGATTTAATGAAAAGTATATAATCGACAAACACTTTATTTAACGTAAAGTGTTTTTAATTTTGTCAAAAATAACTGAAAAATTATTTAAATTTAGCTTAATTATATGTTGCCAAACATATAATTACTGTGCTATAATCATATTCGTATGACTGCGATGATGCGCGAGGTTGCTGACACACTAGGGATAGTTGGTAAATATATTTCTAGCAAACTCAGGTAATTCGGGTGGAGCGAGTCTATACTAGATATAGGCGAAAGGAGGACATGAAAATGTCAAGTAGTAAAGTAAGAATTAATTTGAAAGCATATGATCATCGTTTATTAGATGTTGCTGCAAGTAAAATTGTTGAAACTGTCAAAAGAACTGGTGGTGTTGTTTTAGGGCCTGTACCACTTCCAACTGAAATTGAGAAGTTTACGGTTTTAAGAGCTGTTCACAAATATAAAGATTCTCGTGAACAATTTGAAAGAAGAACACACAAAAGACTTGTTGACATAAAAGATCCAAGTAAGGAAACAATTGATGCTTTAACTCACTTAGATTTACCAAGTGGTGTTGACATCGATATAAAATTATAATAAAGGAAGGAAATAAATTATGAAAGGAATCTTAGGACGCAAAATTGGGATGACTCAAGTATTTACGAAAGATGGTAAATTAATTCCAGTTACTGTAGTAAGCTGCGAACCAAATGTCGTAATGCAAGTAAAAACTGTTGAAAAAGACGGTTATAATAGTATCCAATTAGGTGTATTTGAAAAAAAAGAAAATCGTGCTAACAAGGCTGAAATAGGTCATGCACAAAAAGCTAAAACTACTCCTAAGCGCTTCTTAAAAGAAATTAGAGACGCCGAAGGAACTTATAATGTAGGCGATATTATAGGAGTAAACATTTTTGAAGTAGGAGATGTAATTGATGTTACAGGTACTTCTAAAGGTAAAGGAACTCAAGGTGTTATTAAAAGACATAATCAATCAAGAGGACCTATGGGACATGGTTCACACTATCACAGAGGTCCTGGTTCAATGGGAACAATGTTACCAAAAAGAGTTTTAAAAGGTAAAAATCTTCCAGGACATATGGGTGTTGAAACAGTTACTATTCAAAATCTAGAAATTATTGAAGCCAATACAGAAGAAAATTACATTTTAATAAGTGGCAATATTCCAGGTGCAAAAAATTCTTTAGTTTATATTAGAACTGCAGTTAAAAATTCTCGTAAGAAAAATCCAAAAGAAATTCTTGCTTATGAAGAAGAAACAATTGTTGATTCTGTAGAAACTGTAGAAGAAAACAAAGTAGAAGAAACTACTATTGAAAATTCTGAAACAGAAACTGAAGTAAAAACTCCGGAAGAAAGCAAATAGGCTTTAGAAAGGAATTAATATGACAAAGATAAGTGTTAAAAATATAAAAGGCGAAACTGTTAAAGATATTACTTTAAATAGTGCAATATGGAATATTGAAGTTAATGATGATGCATTAAAGAAAATGCTTAGATTACAATTAGATAGTATGCGTCAAGGAACAAGAAAAACTAAAACTAGAAGTGAAGTATCTGGTGGCGGACGCAAACCTTGGAAACAAAAAGGAACAGGACGTGCTCGTCAAGGTAGTATTCGTGCTACTCAATGGCGTGGTGGCGGTATTGCTTTTGGTGTTAATCCTCGTGATTATTCATTCAAAATCAATAAAAAAGAAAGAGTTTTGGCTCTAAAAACTGCGTTAACATATAAGAATAAAGAAAAATCATTAGTAATTTTAGATAATATTAATTTAGATTCTTTAAAGACAAAAGAAATAATTACTATTTTAGAAACATTAAAATTAAATGGTAAAATAATTTTTGTAACAAAAGAAGAAAATGAAAATTTATATATGGCATCTAGAAATTTAGGAAATGTGTTAGTGCTAATGGCTGATGAACTTAATTGTTATGATATTGTTAATGCATCAGTATTAGTTGTTGAAGAAGCAGCATTAAGCGTTATTGAGGAGGTCATAAAATAATGAAACATTATAGTGATATTATTATTGCACCAGTTATTACTGAGAAATCTATGGCTGAAAGACAAAATAATGTTTATACATTTAAAGTTTTTAAAGATGCAACTAAAGATGAAATTAAATATGCTGTAGAAGAAGCATTTAAAGTAAATGTAGCGAAAGTTAATACTTTGAATACTAAAAGCAAAAGACGTAGAGTAGGAAGATACACTGGTAAAACTAAAACTTATAAAAAAGCCATTGTTACACTTCAAAATGGCTCTACAATAGATTTATAGGAGGAATAAGAATATGGCAATAAAACATTATAAACCTACCACAAATGGACGTAGGGGAATGACAACCCTTCAAAATGAAGAGTTAACTATTAACAATAATCCTACTAAATCTTTACTTAAAAAAGTAAATAAAACTGGTGGCAGAAATAATCAAGGTAAAATGACAGTTCGTCACATTGGTGGGGGAGCTGCAAGAAAATATCGAGTTATTGATTTTAAAAGAAATAAAGTTGGTGTTACAGGAAAAGTTGCAACAATTGAATACGATCCTAATCGTAATGCTAACATCGCCTTAATAAATTATCGCGATGGTGAAAAAAGATATATTATTGCACCAAATGGATTAAAAGTAGGTATGATTATCGAAAATGGTGAAGGTGCTGATATTAAAGTTGGTAATTCTTTACCATTACAAAATATTCCAGTTGGTACTATGGTTCACTGTATTGAATTAAAACCAGGAAAAGGTGCGGAAGTTTGCCGTTCTGCTGGAACAAGCGCTCAAATTCTTGGCCGTGAAGGAAAATATGTTTTAGTTCGACTACAATCAGGTGAAACAAGAAAAGTACTAGGTGTTTGTATAGCAACAATTGGTGTTGTTGGTAACGAAGACTATAACTTAGTTAATTTAGGAAAAGCTGGACGTAAACGTCATATGGGTATAAGACCTACTAATAGAGGTAGTGTTATGAATCCTAATGATCACCCTCATGGTGGTGGTGAAGGACGTGCACCAATTGGACGTAAGAGTCCTATGACTCCTTGGGGTAAACCAGCCCTTGGTCATAAAACTCGTAAATCTAAAAAAGCTTCTGAAAAGCTTATTATTAGTAGAAAGAGCAAATAGGAGGATAATATGGCAAGAAGTTTAAAAAAAGGACCTTATGTTGAAGAATCACTTTTAAAAAAGGTTCAAAAATTAAATTCAGAAAATAAAAAATCAGTTATTAAAACTTGGTCAAGAAGAAGTACAATTTTTCCTGATTTTGTTGGACATACAATTGCTGTTCATAACGGTAAAGAACATGTGCCAGTTTATATAACTGAAGAAATGGTTGGACATAAACTAGGTGAATTTGTGAGTACTCGTAAATTTACTGGTCATGCTGGTGGAGGTAATAAATAATGGAAGCTTATGCAATACATAAAGGAGCGATAATTAAACCTCGCTTAGCTAGAATGACAATGGATTTAGTTCGTGGTAAAGATGTAGAAACTGCAAGAAGAATTTTAGAAACTACCAATACTAAAGCTAGCAAAATGATTTTAAAAGTATTAAATTCTGCTGTTGCAAATGCTGTTAATAATAATGGTGCAAAAGAAGAAGAATTAGTAATTAAAGAATGTTTTGTTAATCCAGGAACAGTATTAAAAAGAATTCAATTTGCCAGTCGTGGTAATGTTGATCGTCACGATAAAAGAACTAGTCATATTAAAGTAGTTGTAACTGATAACAAAAATGAAGGGAGTGTAGCATAATGGGACAAAAAGTTAATCCAGTCGGATATCGTTTAGGTGTTAATAAAGATTGGGAATCACGTTGGTATGCCAAAAAAGATTATGCTGACAAATTAAATAAAGATATTAAAATAAGAGAATATATTTTAACTAATTTAAAAGATGCTGCAATTTCTTCTGTTATTATTGAAAGAAAGAAAAACAGAGTTGACGTTACAGTAAAAACTGCTAAACCGGGTGTTATTATTGGCCGTGGTGGTGAAGATATTGAAAAGTTACGCAAAAAAATTGCAAAATTAATTAACGAAGAAGTATTTATTAATATTTTAGAAGAGAAAAATCCTAGTTTAAATGCTAAATTAGTGGCTGATAATATTGCAATGCAAATTGAAAATAGAGCACCATTTAGATCTGCTCAAAAAAGAGCTATTAGAGATACTATGAAAGCTGGTGCTAAAGGTATTAAAACATTAGTATCAGGTCGTCTTAATGGTGTGGAAATGGCTAGAAGTGAAGGATATACTGAAGGAACAGTGCCACTTCATACTATTCGTGCTGATGTTGATTATGCACAAAGTGAAGCTAATACTACTTATGGAAAAATTGGGGTTAAGGTATGGATTTATAAAGATGAAATTCTACCTGCTAAAAGATTAAATAAGAAGGAGGCGACTTCAGATGTTAATGCCAAAAAGAACTAAATATAGAAAGTCGCACAGACTTACTTATGATGGTAAAGCTAAAGGAAATACAACTTTAACAAAAGGTGATTATGGTCTAATGGCAATGGAAGGAAATTGGATTAGTGCTCGCCAAATTGAAGCAGCTCGTATAGCGATGACTCGTTATATGAAACGTGGTGGTAAAGTATTTATTAATATTTTTCCACATTTACCTATTACAAAAAAACCCTTAGAAACAAGACAAGGTAAAGGTAAAGGTGGCGTTGACCAATATGTTGCTGTTGTTAAAGAAGGAAAAATTATGTTTGAAATTAGTGATGTAGAGGAAGCAATTGCAAGAGAAGCATTAAGACTTGCATCACACAAATTACCAATCAAATGTAAATTTGTAAAAAAGGATGGTGAATAACAGTGGATATTAAAGAAATAAGAAAATTATCGGATCAAGAATTAAAAGAAAAGATAAAAGAAACAAAAGAACAATTATTCACAAAAAGAATGCAACAAGCAAATGGGACATTAGAAAAACCAGTTGAACTTCGTTTATTAAGAAAAGATGTTGCAAGAATGAAAACTATCTTAAAAGAAAGAGAGTTAAATGGAGGTAAGGATAATGACTAAAAGAGTACAAGAGTTTGTTGGAAAAGTTGTAAGTGATAAAAACGATAAAACAATTACTGTTTTAGTTGAAACTTATAAACGTCATCCTTTATATAATAAACGTGTAAAATATTCAAAAAAATATGCAGCACATGATGAACAAAATCAAGCTAAAATGGGAGATACAGTAAGAATAAGAATGACTAAACCTATTTCAAAATCTAAAAAATATGAATTAGTTGCTGTTATTCAAGAAGCTGTAATTCTTTAGGAGGTATACTTATGGTAATGCAAGAATCAAGATTAAAAGTTGCTGATAATTCTGGCGCTCGTGAAATTTTAGTAATTAAAGTTTTAGGTGGTAGCAAAGTTAAAAGTGGAAATATTGGTGATGTAGTTGTTGGAACTGTAAAAAAAGCTATTCCAAATAGTAATATTCCTAAAGGAAAAGTTGTTAAAGCTGTAATTGTAAGAAGTGTTGAAGGCGTTCGTCGTAATGATGGATCTTATATTAAATTTGATGACAATGCTTGTGTACTAATTAAAGACGATAAAAGTCCGGTTGGTACAAGAGTATTAGGTCCAGTAGCTAGAGAATTAAGAGAAAAAGATTATATGAAAATTATTTCTTTGGCTCCTGAGGTTTTATAGGAGGAAATATGAAAATAAAAGTAAATGACAATGTTTTAGTTATTGCTGGTAAAGATAAAGGAAAAACTGGTAAAGTAATTAAAACTTTAAAAAATGAACAAAAAGTTGTTGTTGAAGGTATCAATATTTCCAAAAGACACACAAAACCAAGAACAAATAATGATAATGGTGGTATTTTTGATATTGAAATGCCTATCCATGTTTCTAATGTTAAAAAAGTAGATCAAAAAGAAGAAAAGAAATCTACAAAAAAGAAAGCTAGTAAGTAGGTGAATTTATGAGTAATTTTAAAGAATTATATGAATCAAAAATTAAAAATGATTTAATGAAAGAATTTAATTATAAAAGTATCATGCAAGTTCCTAAGTTAGAGAAAATTGTTATAAACATGGGGGTAGGCGAAGGAAGTCATGATGTTAAGTTTATTGAAGCAGCAGTAAAAGATTTAGAATTAATTGCTGGTCAAAAAGCTGTTGTAACAAAAGCTCGTAAATCAATTGCTGGTTTTAAATTAAGAGAAGGTCAACCTGTTGGAGTTAAAGTAACTCTTCGTGGTGAAAAAATGTACAATTTTATGGAAAAATTAATCAAAGTTAGTCTTCCTCGAGTAAGAGATTTCCGTGGTATATCAGCTCATGCTTTTGATGGTAAAGGAAATTATACATTAGGGATTAAAGAACAATTAATTTTCCCAGAAATTGAATATGATAATGTTTATAAGATTCGTGGTATGGACATAGTTTTTGTTACTACTGCAAACAGTAATGACGAAGCTCATGCTCTATTAAAGGCATTTGGAATGCCATTTAAAGGTTAGGTGAAATTATGGCTAAAAAAAGTATGATTGTAAAAAATAATCGAAAACAAAAATTTTCTTCAAGAGAATATACAAGATGTGAAAGATGTGGAAGACCACATGCAGTCTTAAGCAAATTTAAATTATGTCGTATTTGTTTTAGAGAACTTGCAAATAAAGGCCAAATACCTGGCGTTAAGAAGTCTAGTTGGTAGGAAGGAAGAGTATATATGTTTGTACAAGATAAAATAGCAGATATGCTAACTCGTATTCGTAATGCTAATATTATGAAATATCCCACAGTAGAAGTTATGGGTACAAAAATGACATTAGGAATTGCGGAAATATTAAAAAACGAAGGTTATATTGAAGATTATAGCTATGAAAAGAATACTACTGGTGATAAATTAACATTAACACTTAAATATGGTGCTAAAAAAGAAAGAGTTATCACCGGGTTAAAAAGAATTAGTAAATCAGGTTTAAGAGTATATGCAAAATCTACTGAAATTCCTCGTGTTCTTAATGGATTAGGTATTGCAATTATTTCAACTTCAAAAGGTCTTATGACAGATAAAGAAGCAAGAAATGCTAAGTTAGGAGGCGAAGTCCTTGCCTATATTTGGTAAGTTATTATGAGTAGAATAGGTGAAAGAAAATTAGCTATACCTGAAGGTGTAGAAGTAAAAATTGAAAATAATACTATTACTGTTAAAAGTAATAAAGGTGAATTAAATTTTGATTTCAATAGTTTAATTGAAGTTTCAGTTGTAGATAATACTGTTTGCACTAAACAAATTAAACAATCAAAAAAAGCAAATATGATGCAAGGTACTACTAATTCATTAATAAACAATATGCTTATTGGTGTTTCAAAAGGTTTTGAAAAAGGTTTAGAAGCAGTTGGTGTTGGATATCGTTTCAATGTTCAAGGCAACAAATTAGTAGTTAGTGCTGGTTATTCTCATCCTGTAGAAGTTATTGTTCCTGAAGGATTAAGTGTTGAACTTATTAACAATACCGAAATTCTAATTAAAGGAATTGATAAACAAAAAGTAACAGAATTTGCAGCAAACATTAGAAAAATAAGAGAACCAGAGCCATACAAAGGTAAAGGTATTCGTTATAAAGGCGAAGTTGTTCGTCGTAAAGAAGGAAAGAAAGCGGCTTAAGGAGGTAAAATATGATAAGAAAAGAATCTAGAAATAGTACTCGTTTAATAAGACATAAAAGAGTTAGAAAAAATATTACTGGAACTTACGCGCTGCCAAGAATGAATGTTTTTCGTTCTAATACTGGAATTTATGTACAAGTAATTGATGATGCATCAGGAAAAACATTAGTATCATCTTCTAGTCGTAGCCTTAAAATTGCTAATGGTGGAAATATCGAAGCAGCAAAATTAGTTGGTAAAGATATTGCTGAAAAGTGTAAGAAAGCTAAAATTAATAAAGTAGTTTTTGATCGTGGTGGTTATTTATATCATGGTCGTGTAAGTGCTTTAGCAGATGCTGCCAGAGAAGCAGGATTAGAGATATAAGGAGGACGTTATGGAACAAAAGAAAGTTAATAGAAGAAATAATGATGCAAAGAAAAATTTATTAGAAGAAAAAGTTATTTCAATATCTAAAGTAACAAAAGTAACAAAAGGTGGAAGACATTTCCGTTTTAAAGCTGATGTTGCTGTTGGTAATAGAAAAGGACTTGTTGGTATTGGAACAGGTAAAGCTAATGAAGTTTCTGAAGCAATCAAAAAAGCTATTCAAGCAGCAAACAAAAACGTTATTAAAATATCTTTAATTGATAATAGAACCATTCCTCATGAAGAAACAGGTAAAGTTGGTCGTAGTGTTGTTTTAATAAAACCAGCTAAAGAAGGACGCGGAATTATCGCTGGTGGTGCTGCTCGTGCCGTTTTAGAACTAGCTGGTGTTAAAGATATCGTTGCTAAAAGCTTAGGTGCTAATACTCAAATTAATGTTGCAAAAGCGACATTAGAAGCATTACAAAATCAACGTACTCCAGAACATATCGCAGCTTTACGTGGCAAAAAAGTGGAGGAATTATAATATGAGATTAGAAAATTTACCGAAATCAAAAGAAACTAAAAGTATTAAAAGAGTTGGTCGTGGACCAGGTAGTGGAATGGGTAAAACATCTACACGTGGTGAAAATGGTCAAAAATCTAGAAGTGGTGCATCAATACCAGCTTGGTTTCAAGGAGGTCAATCTCCATTATATAGAAGAATTCCAAAAAGAGGATTCAATAATAAAAGATTTAGAGTTGAATTTGCAACAATCAATTTAAGTGATTTAAACAAATTTTTCAAAGATGGAGAAACAGTTACTCCTGAAATATTAAAGGAAAGAGGAATAATTAAAAATAGCCTATGCGGAATTAAAGTACTTGCAAATGGTAGTTTAGATAAAAAATTAACAGTACAAGCGCATAGATTTTCTTCAAAAGCAGTTACCTTAATTGAAGAAGCTGGCGGCAAAGCTGAGGTGATTTAGATGTTTCAAGGAATTTCCCAAATATTTAGTAAGGGAAATAAAGATTTACGCAAAAGAATTTATTTCACATTAGCTTGCTTAGGATTGTTTTGTTTAGGAACAACAGTAACTATTCCTTGGGCTTCTAAAATATATCAAGAATTAGGTTTCTTAGAAATATTTAACTTAATGAGTGGTGGAGGATTACAAAACTTTTCCATCTTTGCTTTAGGAGTATCCCCTTATATTACCGCATCAATTTTAACTCAATTACTTCAAATGGATATTATTCCATATTTTAAAGAGTTAAAAGATCAAGGTTATGTAGGGCGTCAAAAAATTAATAAAATAACAAGATATTTAGCAATTATATTGGCATTTGTCCAAGCATATGCTTTATGTGTATTTTATATGAAAACTCTAGGCACTATGGATATTATTAAAACATCACTTGTAATGACTGCCGGAACTAGTTTCTGTCTATGGCTAGGTGATGAAATTACTAAAAAAGGAATTGGTAATGGTTCATCAATGATTATTCTAGCAGGTATTATTCAAAGTTTACCAAGAATATTTATTGGAGCTTATGATGCATTTATTAATGGTACATTTGCATTAGGCGTTGGCATTACACTATTTATAATTTTTATATTAGTATACATTTTAGTTTTAGTAGGAATTATTTATATTCAATTAGCAGAACGTAGAATTCCAGTACAATATGCTAATAAAACTAATAGTGCCTATGGAGCAGCTCAAAGTTATTTACCAATTAAAATGAATTCAGCTGGAGTTATTCCTGTAATTTTTGCTCAAATACTATTAACAATCCCATCAACAATTGTAGCTTTAACTAAAAATGAAGCAGCAATCAATTTTGTTGAAAAATATATTGTTTATACATCAAATACTGGATTATTATTATATTTATTATTAATTTTATTCTTTGGATATTTTTATACATTTATGACAATGAATCCAGATGAGATGAGTAAAAATTTAAATGAAAGAGGCGGATATATTCCAGGAATTAGACCTGGTGAAGATACTTCAAAATATATAAGTAAATCTTTAAGTCGCCTTACTGTATTTGGCAGCATATTCTTAATGGTTATAGCTGTCTTACCAGTATTAATTAGTAAATTCTCAAATCTTTCTAGCACTGTAACAATTGGTGGAACTGGACTTTTAATTGTAGTCGGAGTAGCCATTGAAACATATAAACAAATGGAAAGTAGTCTTTTAGCTAGAAGTTATAAAGAAAAGAGAAAAAGATTAAGATGAAAAATGTGATTTTTATAGCTCCTCCAGCAGCTGGCAAAGGAACTCAAAGTGAAATACTTGTTCAAAAGGGATATATTCATATTTCTTCTGGCAATATGTTACGAAATGAGATTAATTTAAATACTCCGCTAGGAAATGCCATTAAGAAGCAAATGGCTGCAGGAGAGTTAATTGAAGATGAATTGATTTTTGAAATTATATCTCAGAAAATTAATAATTTAACTAAGCCATTTATTTTGGATGGTTTTCCAAGAGATTTAAAACAAGCCAAAATGTTAAATTATTTATTTCAAGAGTTATCTATTAATAATTATGAAGTAATTTATTTAGATATTGCTAAGGAGGAAGCTTTAAAAAGAGCATTAGGAAGATTAACTTGTAGTTGTGGTGCTACATATAATTTAAATTATAAAAAAACAAAACCACAAAATGATGGTATTTGTGATAAATGTCATCAGGAATTAATTATTAGAAATGATGATAATGATGATACTATCAAAAACCGTTTTGCAACATTTATTAAAAATGCGGAAGATTTAAAGAAATACTATCTGAAAAAAAATAAATTGCATATAATTGATGTTTCAATAGGGTTAGAAGAAGTAGCAAAAAAAATTAAGGAAATCTTATTATGATAAGTATTAAAAGTACAAGAGAAATTGAATTAATGAAGCAAGCTGGTCATATCAATTATTTAACTCATCAAGAAGTAGCAAAAAACATTAAAGTTGGAATTAGTACTAAAGCTTTAAATGATATTGCTCATAAATTTATAATTGCTCATGATGCAGAACCTTCTTTTCTAAATTATGAAGGTTATCCAGCAAGCATTTGTATTTCAATTAATGATGAAGTGGTACACGGAATTCCATCAAAAAGAAAATTAAAAGATGGTGATGTTGTATCAATAGATATAGGTGTTCTATATAAAGGGTATCATTCTGATTCAGCTAATACATATATAGTTGGTAAAAATAACAAAGATGTTTGTGATTTAGTTGAAAATACTAGAAAATCTTTATATGAAGGCTTGAGTGTTATTAAATCTGGTGTTAAAATAAATGACATTGGAAAAGCAATTGAGGATTATGCAAAATCGAAAAATTTAAGTGTTGTTCGAGAATTAGTCGGGCATGGTGTTGGAACTAGTATTCATGAAGATCCTGATGTTCCCAATTATTATACTAGTGATAGAACTATCTTAAAAGAAGGCATGGTTATTGCAGTGGAGCCAATGCTTAATTTAGGAAGTAGACATATCTTTTTAGAGGAAGATGATTGGACAATCAAGACTGAAGACGGCCTACCAAGCGCGCATTTTGAACACACAGTACTTGTTACAAAAGATGGATATGTCATATTAACAGGAGAGTGAGAAAAAATTGGCAAAATCGAAAAAAATAACTGAATCAAAAGTAGCAAATTTAGCAGAATCAAAAAAGAATGATAAAATAGAAGTAGAAGGCAAAGTCATTGAAGTTTTAAAAGGAGCAGATTACTTAGTAGAACTTTCTAATGGCCATACTGTAACTGCCTACGTTTCTGGTAAAATGCGCATAAATACTATACGTGTTTTACCGGGTGATACCGTTACAGTTCAATTGTCGCCTTATGATTTAAAACGTGGGATAATTACATGGAACAAAAGATAATGGAGGGAATTTTATGAAAGTTAGACCATCAGTAAAGAAAATATGTAAAAAATGTAAAATAATTAGAAGAAATGGCAAAGTTATGGTTATCTGTGATAATCCTAAACATAAGCAAGTTCAAGGTTAGGAGGAATTTTTATGGCAAGAATTAAAAATATTGAACTACCAAGTGAAAAACATATTTGTATAGGACTTACAGCAATTTATGGGATTGGTCGTCCCCTAGCAAAAACAATTTGTAATGATGCAAAAGTTGAAGAAACAAAAAAAGTTAAAGATTTAACTGAAGATGAAATTGCAAGCTTACGTAAAGAAGTAGACAAATACGTTGTTGAAGGTGATTTACGTCGTGATGTGCAAATGAGCATCAAAAACAAAATGGAAATAAATTGCTATGAAGGTGTTAGACACAAAAAAGGTTTACCTGTAAGAGGGCAAAGAACAAGCCGTAATGCAAAAACTCGTAAAGGTAAAGGAAAAGTTGTAGCTAACAAGAAAAAGGTTGGAAAGTAGAGGTTAAGTTATGGCATATAATAGAAGAAAAAGAAAAGTTAAAAAGAATATTCCAGAAGCAGAAGCTCATATTCAATCAACATATAATAATACAATCGTTACAATTAGTGATAAAGATGGTAATGCTATCAGTTGGTCAAGTGCCGGAAGAATTGGTTATTTAGGAAGTAAAAAGAAAACTCCTTATGCAGCTGGTCTTACTGCTGAAGCTGCTGCTACTGCTGCAATCGAACAAGGTGTTAAAAAAGTTGACGTATATGTTAAAGGTTTAGGACCTGGTCGTGAAAATGCAATTAGAGCATTACAAAGTGCTGGATTAGAAATAACAAGCATTAATGATGAAACACCAATTCCACATAATGGTTGTAGACCACCTAAAAGACCAAGAAACTAACTAAAGAAAGGAATATTATATGATGATAAAATTTGAAAAACCAGAATATAAAATTACTGAATATGTTGAAAGTAACCATTTTGGTAAATTTGAAATTGATCCATTAGAAAGAGGATTTGGTACTACTATTGGTAATGCTTTAAGAAGAGTCTTATTATCTAGTTTACCAGGTAGTGCAGTAACAAGTATCAAAATAGATGGTGTTTTACATGAATTTCAAAAAATTGAAGGTGTAGTAGAAGACGTTACTGCAATTGTGTTAGCTATTAAAAATCTAGTTGTAAAAAATCATTCTGAAGAAATAAAAACAATTAGATTATATGCTGATACAGAAGGTCCAGTTACTGCTGGAATGATTGAACGTGATGCTGAAGTAGAAGTTGTTAATACTGATTTAGTAATTTGTAATTTAGTTAGTGGCGGTAAAATTGATATTGAAATGACTGTTGAAAATGGTCGTGGTTATGTTGAAGCTAAAGAAAACAAAAAAAGATTAGACAATGCTAAAGTTGGAACAATTGCAATTGATTCGTCTTATACACCAATTGAATTAGTTAAATATGAAGTTGTTGATACTCGTGTTGGTCAAAATGAAAATTATGATAAATTAATAATGGAAATATCAACAAATGGTAGTATAACTCCTGAAGAAGCTATCGCATTAGCAGCAAAAATATTAGTTGAACATTTTAATATTATTTCCGATTTAAATGCGATTAGTGATTTTTCAGGATTGATGCAAGAGAAAAAAGTTGATACAATTACAAAAACACTAGAAACTCCAATTGAAGAAGTTGAATTTAGTGTAAGAGCATATAATTGTTTAAAAAGAGCAGGCATTCATACTGTTCAAGATTTAGTTGATAAAAGAGAAACAGAAGTTACCAAAATTAGAAACCTAGGTAAAAAGAGTTTAAAAGAAGTTCTTGATAAGGTTGCTGATTTAGGGCTTACATTTAAGGAGTAATGGATTATGGCATATAGAAAATTAGGAAGAGAAACAAGAATTAGAAGAAGCATTTTAGCAGGACTTACTAAAGATGTTATAATGCATGAAGGGGTTGTAACAACTGAAGCAAGAGCTAAAGAAGTTCGTAAGTTTGTTGATAAAATGATTACTTATGGTAAAAGAGGAACTTTAGTATCTCGCCGTAAAGCATTAGCATTTTTACATAATGATAAAGATGTTACTAACAAAATTTTTAATGAACTTGCTAAAAGATATGAAAATCGTAATGGTGGTTATACAAGAATTATTAAACTTAAAGAACGCCGTGGCGATGATGCTTTAGAAGTAAGAATTGAATTAGTATAATTATTAAAAGTAATGAATAGACTCATTACTTTTTTATTGCTAAATTTTTGGATAAATAGTACAATTAAAGTGATATTTAAATTCAGGAGGTTATGATAAATGGCATTTGTTTATGAAAAAAAAGATGATAAATTATTGGTAAATGATCCAATATATGGTCAAATAATAGTTCCTTATCCCTATAGTGCTATTATATTGACAGAAGAAATGCAAAGACTAGGTAAAATAACTCAAAATGGATTTTCGAAATTAGATTTTGAAAAATTAACTTTTAACGATCGTTTGAGCCATAGCGTTGGAGCTTTTCATGTCATGAGATTAATTCTTGACGCTATTAATAAAGTTTTGAAACCATATAATATTAAAATTAGTCAAAATGATTGTGAAATAGCGCTTACTTCAATGTTAATTCATGATATTGGGCACGGACCTTTTTCCCATGCATTAGAAATAATTACTAACTATTCTCATGAAAAAAGAACCACAGATATTTTGCTTGGAAAAACTGAAATAAATGAGTTGTTAATAAAGCTATTTGGTTATAATAAAGTTTTACAAATTGCTAGTTTTATTGCAGAAATTAACAATAAAGATGAAATTGGAAAAGACAGTTTTACAAAATTATTAAACAGCTTAGTATCTCATCAAATTGATGCTGATCGCTTAGATTATCTTTTACGTGACGCATACTATTCCGATATTCATTCATCAATAAATTTGAACAGAATAATTGCTAGTTTAAATGTCGTCGTAAATAATAACCGAGAATATGAATTAGTAATTGATAAAAAAGGATTATCTGGTATTGAGAATGTGTTAATTCAAAGATATCAAATGTATCGTGATGTATATTTATGTCCTTTAGCAGCATTAGGAAATTTCCTGTTTTTTGAAATAATGAAAAGGTATCAAAATAATACGAAACTACATAGTTTGCCTTTACCAGATGCATTTATTAAATTAGCTACTGATCCTCAAGTTAGCAATTTAGCTGATTTCTTAAAAATGGATGATGAAGAATTTAACAAAGCTTTTGCAGTACTATCTCAAAATACTATCGACCCTTTGCTTGCTTATATTTCAGATTTTGGTCACATACCTGATTATATTATGATTGAAAAAGATGTTAGTGAAGAAAAAATTATTGCCCTTTTAAGTGAAATATTTAGTGGCGCTGATTTATCAAATACTATATCTATTATTAAAAGAGGAATTAAAAACAAATTATATAAGTCAGAGCAAAGTTTAAAAATAAAGTCTTCAACTAAAATTTCCGACTTAGCTGAATGCACAAATTTAATACACCCGCAAGAATTATTAGAAGATACTTTTCTGTTTTTTAATTCCAAAATACTTCGCTTGGAATTAGGCATGACACCTGAACAATTTCAACCATACAAAAAAGAAATTGATAAAATGTTAGCCGATTTAAATAAAAAACCTGAAGAATTTGAGCTAAAGTATATTTTAAGTAGAGAAGATCCTGATTTACTAGATAAAGTTATTGCAGTCTTTGAGCAACATGGGTTTAAATTTGTATCAATAGGTAAAAAAGAAAATAATGATGAATACTTTGATACAGAAGATTTTAATTTATATCAACAAGGAGGATCCTTAAGAATACGCTCAACCAATCAAAATAATCGTACTAAATATAAAGGAACTTATAAAATGCCAACAGGACAAGGTGAAGTTTATTCATCTCGCACCGAAATAGAAGAATCATTATCATCAGCAACATTTGAAGAATTCACTAGAGTTATGAGTCAAAAAGATATTCCAGTACAATTCGATTCAATTATTTCTTTACCAGTTTTAAATTCAACAACTAATAGAACAGATATTGTCTTAGAAAAAAATGGCATTCAAGTTTGCTTATCATTAGATAAAACTAATTATAAAAATCATTGTTTAGGCGATATTGCAGTTTCTGATATGATGATTGAAATTGAAGCTTTAAAAGATGTTAAAGATCGCATAATTTTAAATGAAATACATGATTTTTTATCAAAAGAAATACCTGGATTAGAGCTTAATAAGCAAAGTAAATATGAAAGAGGAATTAATCGAACATGGGATTTATATACTACTTTAGTCGGTATAACTCCAGAATTTAGTAAAATGTTATCTTTGATAAAAAAAGAATAAAACAAAGTTCCAATAGTTAAAGAAGGAAATTCTTCTTTTTTTATTCAATATTTTTCTATTGTATGTTAAAATATTAGTTAGTGGAAAATAAATAAAATAGAGGTGTGTTATGGCAAAAGTAATTTCATTAGTTAATCAAAAAGGAGGAGTTGGTAAAACTACAACTAGTATCAATCTAGCGGCAGCATTAGGCAAAGAAGGTAAAAAAGTTTTATTAATTGATTTAGATCCTCAAAGTAATTGCACAACTGGCTTAGGTCTTAATTCTAATGATATAATTCATGACATATATGAAGTAATAACTAGTAAATGTAATATTGAAGAAGCAATAAAAAAAACTAAATTTGAAAATTTGGCAATCATTCCTTCATCATTAAATTTAGCTGGTGTAGATGTCGAATTTATCAAAAGAATGTTAGAAAATGAAAATTTTCATCAAAATGAGCAATTAAAAGATGCTATTGCGAAAGTTCGTCACATTTTTGATTATATAATAATTGATTGCCAACCTTCATTGGGACTTGGTACCATGAATGCTTTAGTTGCTAGTGATTCTGTAATAATACCTGTTCAATGTGAATTTTATGCTTTAGATGGTATAACCCAATTACTAAATTCAATCATTATGGTTCAATCTAGTATTAATCCTACTTTAAGAATAGAAGGTGTTTTATTAACTATGCTAGATGGTAGAACAAATATTGGTTTAGAAGTAATTGAAGAAATTCGCAAATATTTTAAAGATAAAGTATTTAATACTATAATTCCTCGTTTGGTTCGATTAGTGGAAGCTCCATCTCATGGAAAACCAATTAACGAATATGATCCTACTAGTCGCGCAACTGAAGCTTATCATAATTTAGCAAAGGAAGTGATTTCTAGAAATGGAAACTAAAAGGAAAGCCTTAGGTAAAGGTTTAGAACAATTATTTACTAATAATGTTATTGATTTTGATAATTTTGAGAAGGAAATAGTTACTGAAAATAAAGGAAATGTTGTTTTGATACCTCTATCAGAAATACGTAGTAATCCATATCAACCTCGTAAAACTTTTAATGAAGAAAGCTTAAAAGAATTAGCAGCAACTATCAAAGAATATGGTGTAGTGCAACCAATTATAGTTAAAAAAAGTATTAAAGGATATGAATTAATTGCTGGTGAAAGACGTTGTAAAGCATCAAAAATAGCAGGATTAACCGAAATTCCGGCAATAATCAAAGAATTTACTGATCAAGAAATGATGGAAATAGCCCTTGTTGAAAATGTTCAAAGAGAAGATTTAAATCCTATTGATGAAGCTAAAAGTATTTTAGGAATAATTAATATGCGGGGTATGACTCAAGAAGAATTTGCAACTTCTTTTGGTAAAAGTCGAAGCTACATTACCAATTTATTAGGATTATTAAAATTACCAGAAAATGTTCAAAATATGGTAATTAATAAAGAGATTTCTCAATCTCATGCAAGAATTCTTAGTAAATTAGATAATCAAAATCAAATTGATAATTTAGTTCATCGGGTAGTGAAAGAAAATTTAAATGTAAGAGATTTAGAAACAATCGTCAATAGTCGTGAAATAGTAAAAAGAAAACCACTTTTTATTTCTGAAAGAGATCCTAAATATAACATTTATGAAACGGTTATAAGTGATAAGATTGGTAATCGAGTACGGATTAATAAAAATAAGATTGAAATAGCTTTTAACTCTTTAAAAGATTTAGAAAGAATTATGGAAATTTTAAACATTGAAATTGGTGATGAATAGTTTATGGATAAAAATTATGAGTTAAATGATTTTGTCATAATGAAAAAACAACATGCTTGTGGAACAAATCTTTGGATGATTACCAGAATGGGTGTTGATATCAAGATTAAATGCGATAATTGTGGTCGAGAAATTATGATGGATCGTTTAGAATTTCAAAAAAAGCTAAAGAAGGTGCTTAAAAATGAAAAAAATAAAGAAAAGAACTAGACAAACATTACATCCTTTGATGACTTATGTTTTACTTATTTTATTAACTATTATTTTAAGTGGTATTTTAAAACTTATTGATACCCAAGCTACTTTTTATAAGATTAATCAAGTTACGTTAAATTTAACGCCTAGCACTGAAGTAATTAATTCTCTTTTCAGTGCATCAGGTATAAACTACATTTTTACTAATACAGTAAATAATTTTGCTAACTTTGCTGTTTTGCCAAACTTACTTATAATGTTAATGGGTATAAGTATTTTAAATAAAAGTGGCTTTTTGCAAACGGCTATAACTTTAACAACTAAAAAGTCTAAAAGAAAAACTGTAACCTTTTTCTTTGTCTTAATTTGTGTTTTATCAAGTATTTTTGGGAATGTTTCTTATATAGTATTTATTCCTTTAGGTGGTTTGTTATTCTATTATGGAAAAAGAAATCCCATGATAGGAGTTATAGCTTCTTTTGCTGCTTGCAGTTGTGGTAGTGGTATAAGTGCTATTATGACTAGTGTAGATTCATCACTTTTAAATTACACTATTTTAGCATCACACACTATAAATACCGAGTATCATACAACTTTTCTTGCTTTTCTATTTATTATGTTGATAGCTGTTATCTTAGTATCCTATATAATAACTATCGTTACCGAAAATATTATTGCAAAAAAGATGCCCAAATATGAATTTACTGAAACAGAATTAGAAGAAGATATAGTTACAAGAGAAGAGCAAAAAGGTATGGTTTATGCTTGTGGAAGTGCTATTATATATATATTAATTGTAATTTATAATATTATTCCAGGCCTTCCTTTAAGTGGTGCTCTATTAGATAATACTCAAGTTGCTTATATAGATAAATTATTTAGTGCTAATGCATTTTTTAACAAGGGTTTTATATTTATTGTAACTATTTTATTTATTATTTTAGGATTATTTTATGGAATTGGCGTTAAAACCATTCGTAATCACAAAGATTTTTGCGATGACTTAGGTCATTCTTTAGATGATATAGGTAATATTTTAGTTAAAATATTTTTTGCCGCTACTTTTATTAGTATTTTTAAACAAACAAATATTGGTAATGTAGTTGTGGCTTTCTTTGCTGATATTATTGGTAAAAGTGGTTTTAATGGTTTACCTTTAATAGTCTTGGTATTTATATTAATATCGATTTGTAATTTATTTGTACCATCAAGTGTTTCTAAATGGTATATGCTAGCGCCAACTGTTGTTCCAGTTATGATGCAATCCGAAATTTCCCCAGTTTTTGCTCAAGTTTTATTTCGCTTTGCTGAAACATCCACTATGAATATGACACCTCTTTTAGCATATTTTGTAGTATATTTATCATTTTTAGAAAAATATAATCAAGGTAAAGAACGAATTCGAATTTTTGAATCTTTAAAATATCAAATACCATATACAATTATTATTAGTTTAACATTATTAGTTTTACTTATCGTTTGGTATGTTATTAATATACCATTAGGCATCAACTCGATGCCAACAATTTAGGAGGTTTTAAAATGAGTTTAAAAGCAGGAATAGTTGGTTTACCGAATGTTGGCAAATCAACCCTTTTTAATGCAATTACTAAAAAACACATTCTCGCAGCAAATTATCCTTTTGCCACTATTGAACCTAATGTGGGAGTAGTTACAGTTCCCGATACAAGATTAGATTTTTTAGTTAATTTATATAATCCTAAAAGTATTGTTCCAACAAGCTTTGAATTTATTGATATTGCTGGACTTGTTAGTGGAGCAAGTAAAGGTGAAGGATTAGGAAATAAATTTTTATCACATATTAGAGAAGTAGATGCGATTGTAGAAGTTGTTAGATGTTTTGATGATGCAGGTATTACTCATGTCGAAGGAGCAACTGATCCAATAAGAGATGTTGAAATTATTAAAACAGAATTAATTCTCGCTGATTTAGAAATTGTTACTAGTAGAATATTAAAACAAGAAAAAAAAGCTGAGACTACTAAAGATAAAGAGGCAATAAAGGAAGTTAATACTTTAAAAAAGATTCGCGAAAACTTAGAACAAGAAATTCCAATTCGTTTAATCGATTTGGATGAAGATGAATTAAAAATAATAAAAAATTTTAATTTTATTACTTTGAAAAAAGTTATTTATGTGGCTAATGTTGATGAAATATCTGCATCAGTTGGTGATAATGAATATTCTTTAAAATTAAAAGAATATGCTGAAAAAGAACAAGATAGTGTAGTTGTAATGTGCGCTAAATTAGAAAGTGAATTAGCTGATTTAGAAAATGCAGAAAAAGAACAATTTTTAAAAGATGTTGGCATTTCTAATAGTGGGTTAGATAAATTAATATTTGCTACATATGACTTACTTGGTTTAGCTACATTCTTTACCTCAGGTACTGATGAATGTCGGGCATGGACTTTTAAAAAAGGTATGAAAGCGCCCAATTGTGCTGGTATTATCCATAGTGATTTTGAAAAAGGATTTATTAAAGCTGAAGTTATGAGTTTTAACGATTTAGAAACTTTAGGTAGTGATTTAAAAGTTAAAGAAAGTGGTAAATTAAGATTAGAAGGAAAAGATTATCTTATGGAAGATGGCGACATTTGTTATTTTAGATTTAATATATAATATTGAAAGAGAATAAATTTTCAACAAAAAACATAAAGTTATTTATTTTTAGCTTTATGTTTTTTTATAATTAGCAAAATAATAATTATTAAAATAATACTACTACCAATTATTAAATACTTTTTATCAATATTGAATTTTTTATTTTCATCAGTTTTTTGAACTTTATTGGTTTCATTTTCTTTATTAGCATCATCTTCTTTATCTTTATCGGGTTTTTCATCTTTTCTCAAAGTTAAATTTTCAAACATATCATTTTTATTAATATCATCTCCAACCAAACTTTTATATAGTCCGAATTCTAGTGGCGAATATTTTTTTATTTCACTAGCTTTTGTATATTCATTATTTTTCCCATTTAACCATGCGGTAAACCATGTCCATTGCTGAGAATTATGTTTACTATATCCAATTTTTGAAATTTCATAAGCAGTTTTACCATTAAAATACTCTAAAGGTTCATCATAATTCATAACTATTTGATTTTCTTTATAAAGATGTAAATATGTTTTAGGCGTATCCCAAACTCCATATTTATTATAAGAATCAAGATGATAAGTAACATCATTAGCTTTTTCAAGAGCTATTTTTAAAACATAAGTATTTAAAATATGTTGACCATGAGAATATTCTCCTAATTCATCATGTCCTACAACCACTAGAGGTTTAAATCTTCTTAACATTTCAACTTCATAATTTATAACATCAGCTTCGGAAATACCCTTATTATTCATATTTTTGATAGCACCTTCTAAAGTATTAGAAAAGGCATCTGGAACACTTCCAATTATAGGATAATTTCTAATTCCAACAGCATAAAGACCATGTAGTTGTTCATGTAATCTTTTAGGATTGTCAAAATGATTGGTAAAATATACGATTTGTACATTAGCCCCTTTTGCTACATAATAAGGCATTAACCCTGCGAAAAATAATTGTTCATCATCACTATGGGTAGAAAATAATAGTAAATCGGCTAGTTCATGGGGTGGCTCCCACACTTCCACATATTCAGGTAATTGCCCTTCACCTAAAATATATATTTCACTAATCTTGACATCTTCTTCATATTTAATAGTTATATTATTAGTATGACCTATTAACCTATCAACATTAACATATTCATGTAAGAAATCATTTTCACCAATATTAGCAGTTTGATTATTACTTTTAATTATCCCATTTTGACTTTTAAGTTCATAAATAATATAGATGCCATAAATATCTTCAGTATTACTAATTATAATTTCTTTATCTTTACTAATAGTAATATAAGAATTTTCATTATTATCTTTAATTTTATCTATACTAACATCATTAATTTTTATTTCGCTTTCACTTGTAATATCCGCAGCACCAACCTTTATTGGAATAATTAAACAAATCAAAAATATTCCTAATTTCTTCATATTTTTACCACTCTCCTAATATAAATAATTATATCAAAGATATTTCGTTTATTCACTACTAAATCATTTACAACTATAATAATTTTTGATATACTAATTAACGAGTAAATTTATTACTCCTTGCTTCTATTTGAAGCCAAAAGACCATAAGGAGGTGAAAAGATGACTAAATATGAAATCATGTTTATTGTTAAAGCAACTTTAGATGAAACTTCTTTAAATAATTTGACAAAAGAAGTTCAAAAATTAATAACTGATGCAAAATCAAAAGTTATCGAATTCAAAGATATGGGTAGAAAAAAACTTGCTTATCCAATTAATAAGGAAGTTAGTGGCTTTTATTATCTAATGAATGTTGATGCCACTCATGAAGCTATTCAAGAATTTGATCGTAAACTTAGAATTAACGAAAATATTTTAAGACATTTAATCTTAAAAAAAGAAAGTGAGTAATAATGAATAAAGTAATGTTAGTAGGAAGACTTACAAGGGATCCTGAATTAAGAACAACACCAGGTGGTATGGCAGTAACAAGATTTACAATTGCAATATCACAAAATTTTACTAATCGTAATGGTGAAAGAGGAACAGATTTTATTAATTGTAGTGCTTGGGGCCGCCAAGCCGATAATATTTCTAAATATTGCCATAAAGGAACTTTAGTATCTGCTGAAGGAAGAATTAGAACTAGCAGTTATACTGCTCAGGATGGTTCTAAAAGATATACTACCGAAGTAGTTTGTGAAACAGTTAATTTTTTAAGTTCTAAAGGAGCTACAAATGATAATATGAGTAATGTTTCTGGTTATTCTCAAAATGATTATCCGACAGAGCCAATTTCTCATATGAATGATATGCCTATGGAAACTGCGGATTTAACAGAAGATCCTTTTAAAAGTTTTGGCGAAGAAATTACTTTAAGTAGTGACGACTTACCATTTTAATTAGAAGGAGGACATGATGGCAGAATTTTATCGTAAGAAAAAGAAAATATGTCAAATGTGCGCAGGAAAAAGTGTAGATTACAAAGATGTTATGATTATTAATAAATATATTAATGAAAAAGGAAAAATTTTACCTAGAAGAGTAACAGGTGCTTGCGCAAAACATCAAAGACATATTGCAGAACAAATTAAATATGCAAGATTTATGGCTTTAATACCATATGTTAAATAAGAAATTCACAATTAGGTGAATTTTTTTTGAGCAAAAAAAGGAAATAGAAACTTTTTTTACTATATATATAGTAGAAGGAGTTTTTTTATGAAAGAAAAATATGTAACTTATAATGAAATAATTAGTAATCTTTTAAAAAATCCGCGTATAACTGAAAAAGAATTGGCTCAAAAATATTTAATTAGTGAAAGAACAATTCGAAGATATTTAAAAGTTTTAAAAGATAAAAATATTATTGAGTATTATAAAAATGGTAAAACAAGATATTGGATTACAAAAAAGAAGTATTATTCTAATTGAACAAAATTTATGTTATAATATTGTATATATTTTTAGGAGGTAATTTATGAAAGTTATATTACTAGAAGATGTAAAAGGAAAAGGAAAAAAAGATTCTGTAATTGATGTTAGTGATGGTTATGCTAATAATTATTTAATAAAAAATAAATTAGCAGTTTTATATACAAAAAGTAGTAAAAATATTTTAGAACAGGAATTGCAAGAAAGAAAAGAACAAGAAGAAGAACTAATAGCAAATTTAAATAAAGTAAAAGAAAAGCTTGAAAATAAAAGTATACATTTTAAAGTGAACACTGGTAAAAGTGATCGAGTATTTGGTAATATTTCCAGTAAGCAAATTATTGAGAAGTTAAAGCAAGAAGGATATAATATCGATAAAAAAAGTTTAAAAATTGAAAATAACATTGATACTTTAGGAACTCATAAAATAGAAATAGAGTTACATAAAAAAGTCCGGTTTTCAATTAATATAGTTTTAGAAAAGTAGGTGGATAAAAAATGGCACGAGTAATGCCCTCTAATAAAGAAGCAGAAATGAGCGTTTTAGGAATAACATTTATTGATAATAGTCTTGTTGATAGTATTTGTGAAGAAGTAAATGCCGAAATGTTTTTTGATGAGAAAAATCGCTTTTTATTCGAAGCCATTTATGAACTATATAATAACAATATTCCGATAGATGTGGGAATGGTTAAAGATGAATTAGATAAAAAGAAACGTTTAAATGTCATTGGCGGACTTCCTTATATAAGTGAAGTAGTTGATTCAGTTATTACCCCAGCTAACTTAGAGTATTATATTGGTATATTAAAAGAACAATATACTAGAAGAAATTTAATTAATACCGCTACTGCGATTGTAACTGAAGCTTACGATGAAGAAAATGTAACAGCGTTACTTGATAATGCTGAAAAAAATATTTTAGATGTAGTACGAGTTCGTAAAGTTAAAGATTTTGTACCGATTAATGAAATATTAAGAAGAGCCCAAGCAAAATTAGAAGAATTAGCTAAAAATAAGAAATTAATTACAGGTTTAGAAACCGGATTTTATGATTTTGATAAAATAACTACTGGATTTCAACCTGGTGAATTAATTATTTTAGCAGCTCGTCCTGGTATGGGTAAAACTGCTTTAGCTTTAAATATGGCAACCTATGCTGCTACAACTACTAAAAAGGCTATTGCTATTTTTAACTTAGAGATGCCCGCAGATCAATTAGTTAACCGAATAATAAGTGCTATTGGGGGCATAGATGCTTATAAACTTCAAACTGGACAAATGCAAGAAACTGATTGGAAAAGATATAATGAAGCAATGAATACTCTTGCAGATACGAGATTATTTATTGAAGACAATTCTGGTGTAACTTTATCAGAAATTAAAGCTAAATGCCGTCGCTTAAGTAATTTACCCGAAGGTTTAGGTTTAGTTGTAATTGATTATTTACAATTAGTAACAACTGGTAATCGAAAAGTCGAATCACGACAAGTAGAAGTTTCTGAAATATCCCGTAGTTTGAAAACAATGGCCTTAGAATTAGGTGTTCCTGTAATGGCTTTATCTCAATTATCGAGAAGTGCTGAAAAAAGAGAAAGTAATATGCCAATGCTTGCTGATTTACGGGAATCAGGTTCTATTGAACAAGATGCTGATATGGTATTGTTTATTAATCGAAAAGATTATTATGAAGCTAAAAAAGATCAACGTGAAAAGATTGTTCCAGCTGAACTAGTTATTGCCAAGCATAGAAAAGGTAGTCTTGGGACTATAGATTTATTATTTGAACTTAATATGAGCGCATTTCGAAATGTTGCAAATGATATAAAGGATGATTATTAATGAAAACTAAAGATAAAATATATATATTTTTATTTTGTAGTGTTATAGTATGTTTATATTTAATTATGGGTAGTTATAAACATATGAATGATAATATTTATAAAGTATATAATGTTTATTTAGATGATACACTAATTGGTGTTATAGAGGATAAGAATGAATTATATAATTTAATTGATAAAGAACAACAATCAATAAAGGATCGTTATAATGTAAAAAATGTTTATCCTCCGAAAGGTTTACAAGTAATCGAGAACTATTCTTATAAACCAGCAAGTTCATCTTTAAATACAGTTTATAAAAAAATAGCAGAAATGGAAGATTTTACAATTTCAGGTTTTGAAGTAAAAATTGGTGCTAGTGAAAATCATGAAGAATACAGTTTTAATATTTTAGATAAAAATGTTTTAAATTCTGCAATTGAAACATTTATTTTAGCGTTTATTGATGAAGAAGGATATAAAGATTACATGGAAGGTAATAACGAAGAATTAGAAGATATAGGTGTTAGTTACAAAGATATGGGAATTATTGAAGATATTTCTATCAAAGGTAAATATATTAGTGTTAATGATAAAATATATGAAAATAGTTCTGAATTAGCTCAAAATTTATTATTTGGTTTTGACTATAAAGAAAATCGTTACAAAGTAAAAGAAGGAGATACTATCGAATCTGTTTCAGAAGATCATACTTTGAACACTCAAGAATTTTTAATTGCCAATCCTAAATATACTAGTAAAGATAGTTTATTAACTTTAGGAGAAGAAGTTAATATTACCTTAATTAATCCACAAATATCTTTTAAATATACCGTTAATGAAATGAAAGAAGTTGAAAGACAATTTGAAAAAACAGTTGTTAGAGATAATACAAAACCATCTAGTTTTTCTGAAATTACTCAAGCTGGTGTAACTGGCCTGTCAATTCAAATTGCCCATTACAATGTTGTTAATGGTGAACCGGATAGTGAAACTGTTATTGACGAAGAACGAATTATTCGTGAAAAAGTTGATGAAATTACTACCAAAGGTCGTCAAGAATCTGTATGGGGTTGGGAAAGTTCTGTTGATACAGGATCTGGATGGCGGTGGCCAACAGAAAATCCTTATGCAATTACTAGTGAATTCGCACCAAGATGGGGTAAATATCATAATGGACTTGATATTTCCGGTTCAGGTTTTGGTTCAAAAATATATGCTGCTAGTGATGGAATAGTAACAAACGTTGTTTCAGAATGTGCGGATATAGGAGTATATGGTAGTAGTTGTGGTAGTGGTTATGGAAATTATGTTGTCATTCATCATGGTAGCAATGTCTATACTCTTTATGCCCATATGACTAATCGGGTTCCAGTATCAGTAGGACAAAGTGTTTCAAGAGGAACGGTTGTCGGTTATATGGGCAACAGTGGTTCATCAAAAGGAACACATCTTCATTTTGGCTATTCCGTTGGTAATCCAATGCAAAATGGTGTGGTTTTCTCAAATCCTAGAAAGTTGTATAGATAATGCGTGTTTGTGTTTTTGCTAGTGGTTCCAAAGGAAATGTAACTTATATAGAAACAAAAAATCATCGAATTTTACTAGATATGGGAAAGAATAAAAAATATATTGTTGATTCTTTAAAAGCATTGGATGTTGATCCCAAAAGTATTGATATTATTTTAATAAGTCATCTACATTCTGATCATATTAGTGCATTAGAAACATTTACTAAAAGTTATGCTGCTACAGTTTGTATGCCCCAAGAAATGTTTGCTTCTTTAGATAGCTTACAAAATTATGAGCATATAAAAATTTATGATGATGAAATCAATATCGATAGTTTAAAAATATATGCTCTAAAGTCAAGCCATGATGCAGTTGGCTCAAGAAATTTTATAATTGAAGAAGATGGAGCTTCTATAGTACAAATAACAGATACGGGTTATATAAAGAGTAAATATTTTAATAAATTAAAAAATCGGGATATTTATTTATTAGAAAGTAATCATGATGTCGAAATGTTAACTCATGGACCTTATCCGGAATGGTTAAAAAGAAGAGTTTTAAGTGATGAAGGCCATCTATCTAATCAAGCTTGTGGATTTTATTTATCAAAATTAATTGGTCCAAAAACTAAAAAAGTATTTTTAATGCATTTAAGTGAAGTCAACAATGCCAGTGATGTTGCTTTAAAAACAGTAAATAATTCTTTAGAAAGTAGTAATGTTGTATTTCAAAATATTATTTGTGCAGAGCAAGACAATATAAGTGAAGTGATAACATTATGATTAGAATAATATGTCCTGGCAAAATAAAAGAAGAATATTTAAAAGATTTAATTAAAGATTATGAAAAGAGAATTAATAAATATCATAAACTAGAAATAATAGAATTAAAAGATAATGATGACATAAAAAAAGAAAGTATGGAAATTTTAAAAGCGCTTAAACCAAAGGATTATAATATTGCTTTAACCATTAAAGGTAAAACATATAATAGTTTAGAATTTGCTAATTATTTAAATAGCTTATTTATTCATCATAGTACAATAAATTTTATTATAGGTGGTTCAAATGGTTTAGATGATAGTATTTTAAATCTATGTCAAGAACATTTAAGTTTTTCAAAATTTACTTTTCCGCATGGTTTATTTAGAGGGCTCTTACTAGAACAAATATATCGCTCTTTTAAAATAAATAATAATGAACAATATCATAAGTAGAAGAGGTGTAGTAATATGATAGGTAATGATTGGGATCAAATATTAGATGTTATTGAGAAAAGCCCAGGTTTTAAAAAATTTTTAAATTTAATTAATGAAAAATATAGTAAAGGTATCGTTTTTCCTCCTAAGAATTATGTTTTTAATGCTTTAAAACTAACAAGTTATGCTAATACAAAAGTTGTAATTGTTGGTCAAGATCCGTATCATGGAGAAGGTGAAGCTCATGGATTATCTTTTAGTGTTCAAAAAGGTGTTAAAATTCCTCCCTCACTTCAAAATATTTATAAAGAATTATTTAATGATTTACAAATTCCTCCAGCTCAATATGGTGATTTAACTAAATGGGCACAAGAAGGAGTATTATTATTAAATGCTGTTTTAACAGTTGATAAAGACAAGCCAGCATCACATCGTAACTTAGGATGGGAGTTATTAACAGATTATATTATTAAAACTTTAAATGAAAAAGAAACTCCTGTTGTTTTTATACTATGGGGAAATTTTGCAAAAGAAAAAAAGAAACACATTACTAATCCACAACATTTAGTCTTAACAAGTCCTCATCCATCACCATTTTCTGCTGCAAGTGGATTCTTTGGTTCAAAACCATTCTCTAAAACAAATGAATTTTTAATTAAAAATAAAATAAAACCGATAGATTGGAAGCTTTAAAAAGTTTCGCTTTCATCGGTTTTATTATTACTATAAAAACTTCTAATTCTGTATCCCGAAATCTTGGATATTAAACTATATGGAAATGTTTTCATAAGTTTATTCGAGAAGACAGCATTTTGATTAAATACATTCTTAGCTGAAATTAATAATTCATCTATTTCTCTTAATTTTTTAATATTTTTACCAAATTCATTATCTTTATTTAATTCACTAAAATCCATTACTAAGTCATTAATTAATTTCATTGCTTCTTCTAATTTCATATCTTTTTCAATATTCGTAATTATTAAATCTTTAATCGAAATATAATCTTTCAAATAATCTTTTTTACCAGTGACTTTTTTTATAGAAGCATTTATTGTAATTATCAATTCTAATTTTTTATTTAAATTTTCATCAATAATACTTTCTGCAGTATCCATTTTTTCTTTGAATTTTTTAAGTTTTGTCGTCCCACTTACATAAATTAACAATCCTAATGCAAAAACTGCTAATAATAACACAATAATAATATAAAAATAACTATTCATTTTGACCTTTCTTTCTAATTCTTAATTTTTTCCCCAAAATTTCACTAATCTCTTTTTTATTTAAAAGATAATAGATAACTATTAATGCCAAACCAACTAATCCTAAAAGCAAAATTAGCATAATTCGATTATTTACATCACTTATTATACCACGATATAGAAAAGATAAAAATATCATAATTCCATAAACAACAAATAATTTTGGCAATTTCTTAATTGTACTTTGATAATTTAATTGATATTTCTTTTTTAAAGTTAAAAGAGGAATGATTAAAGATATCCCATATCCTATAAAAGTAGCACATAATGCCCCATAAAATGGATAAAAACCTAATTTGTCAAATAATAAAATTAAAGGTATATCTAATATTAAATTTATTCCTAATCCTAGTATAACTGTTAAATAAACCAATTTTGTACGATTAAGACCTTGTAAAGCATTACATATTAAGATATATAATGCATCAACTGCCGCAGTTAAAATAGAAACTTTAAATATTAAAGGACCGTAATAACTTTTTCCATAAAAAATAGTCCAAATTTCTCTTGCAAAAATACTCATGAAAATAGCTAAAGGTAGAGCTACATAAAAAAATATTTGTAATGTTTTATTAAATTTATCATTTATATCTTTATAATCTTTTTTGGCTTTACTCTTTGCAATGCTCGGAACTAAACTAACTGCAATTCCCGTTGCAATACTAGCAATAATTGTATTTAATTTATTTCCCCAAGTTGTAAACACACTACTAATAGTTTCAATATCAACGGCATCAAATTTCAAATAATTTAAACCTCTTATTAATAAAATCATATCAGTAGAATTATAAATTGAATTAGCAACATTTGTTACAATAAAAGGTATAGCATAAAAAATAATTTTTTTAGTTATATTAGCTTTATCCTCTTTACTTAAAACATCGGTATTAACTTTTTCATCTTTTCTAATTTTTAACATTTTATCAATAAGATAAACATAAGCACACAAGCCACCAGCACAAGCCCCAAAAACTGCTACCCCAATTGCTGATTTCAAACTTAAATTTAAAACTTTTAAAGTAAAATAACTACCTCCAATTATTACAATAACTCGAACTATTTGTTCAATAACTTGACTAAAAGATGCTGGGCTAATAAAACCATGACCTTGTAGATAACCACGACTAATAGCAAGCATTGGTACTATTAAAAGAGAAAATGAGACACATCTAATCACAAATGTGATATCTTGAGGAGTATTACCACCTGTTACATCCCCAATAATAAGATGAGCTATTTGGGGAGCAAAAATAAAAAGAATTAAAAATGTTACAATCGAAAATATTAAAATTATCTTTTTAACAGACTTAAACATATATTCTTTTTCAACATTTTTACCTAAAGCATTGTACTCACTTGTTAGTTTACTAATTCCAAGCGGAATACCTGCAGTTGAAATTATTAAAAATAAATTATATATATTATAGGCATACCCATATAAAGCTCCTCCTTGATCTCCAACAATACCATAAAAAGGGATAACATAGATTATGCCAATAAATTTTGTTATAAATATTGCTAAAGTTGCAATTATTGCTCCTTCTAAAAAACCACTTTTACGCATTTATATCCTCCTAACAATATTATATTTTATATTGGAATTTGTTACAAGAAAAAAATTATAATAAAAAACAGAATAATTGATGTTCAATATTCCATTTATATAATACTTCTAATTGCATCTTCCAACTAAATAATCTAAACTAACTTGATAATAATCTGCTAAAATACATAAACGATCTATAGGAATTAATTGTACACCTAATTCATATTTTGAATATTGTTGTTGAGTAGTATTTAATATTTTAGCAATATCTTTTTGGGATAATTTATTATTTTCTCTAATTATTTTTAATCTCTCTAATTTCATTTTAATCTATCTTTCTTTAAAAAATTCTGCTATATCTATTTTTAACGCTTCAGCAATCCGGCCGATAACCGTCAAAGTTGGATGCTTTATCCGATATTCATTTTCAATATCACAAATATAACCCATAGAAAGTTCAGTCATATCTGCTAAATCTTGCTGAGTTAATCCTTTTTGAGTTCGAAAATATTTAATATTCTTTTTTACTAAATTATAGTAATATTCATCATCATGAATATATGCTTTTTCTTTAATTGTTGTCCTCTTCATATGTATCACCACTAATTTTAATTTTCATAGAATTTAATATTTTTATATACTGCCTACCAGTCATATTATGGCGTCAAAACATTTTTTTATAGCCAATATTTTCTACATCTTATAAAATGTATTGACTTATACACCTAATAAAGTGTAAAATTAAATTAGAAAATAGAAAGAGGTAACAAAATGCTTAATATGAAAAGAACAAAAATAATGTTAATAATGATATTAGCAATAGCAGAAGTATGTTCAATCTTTTTAACATGGAAATCATTATCGCATAAAGTAACAATAATAGATGATGTTAAATTTAAAGAAGAAAACAAAAAGGAAAAGAAAACAGTAGCTATTATGTTAAATGAAGGCGATGGTAGTTATAAAGAAAGTACAAGTACTACATTTCCCAAAGTAGGATACATATATAATAGCGAAAAATCCGGATGTATTGATACCACAGGAAAAGAAGTGGTAAATGCAATTAACTATGAAAGTGGTAAAGTAAGTTTAAGATTAAATCAAAAGTTATATTGTTATCTGTATTTTGATAAGAAAGAAAAACCAATCATTGATAAATTTTATATCAATGATGAAACAAGTAATAAGACAACTAAAGTACCAGAAGTAACAATCTATTTAAAATGGAGTGACCAATATATTAAAGAATACTGTATAACTGAGACCCAAGATATTGATAGTTGTACGTGGCAAAGTACTAATGGAGTAATAGAAATAAATAACAATTTCACATTAAGTAATAATAGAGGTAATAAAATATTGTATGCATATATCAAAGATATAGCTGAGGGTATATCTGAAGCAAAAAGTGATTATATACTTTATAATCCTCCAATAACTGGTGGCAGTATTGTAGAAGATCCAAACCCAGGTACAAATGGTGGTAGTAATTCTTCAGGAGTAGAACAAGATGAACTAAAAATACGTTATTATGGAACAAATCCAAACAATTATATCTGTTTTGGAACAAGTGATAAAAATATTTGTATAAATGAAACTAATAAATATATGTATCGAATAATTGGAGTAGATAAAAGTAATCGCTTCAAAATTATAAAAAAGGAAGCTTTATCAGAAAGACCATCTTGGTGGTCAGATACAACCACAAACATAAATTGGCCTAATTCAACAATATATAAAAGTTTAAGTAACTTTTTAAAAAATAATACATATTTGCCAACATTATGGATTAATAAAATAGAAACGGTTAATTGGAAATATGGTAATATTCCTGTAGAAAATCAAACAGCTGAACAAGTATTAAGAACAGAACAAGCATGGAATACAACAATTAACTCAAAAATCGGTTTAATCAATCTTAGTGATTATTTTTATAGTGTTAAATTAGGTGGTGAAAATTGTTTTATAAATGGAAAGCAATGTACAGAAAGTTGGTTACATTTAGGAAATAATCAAACTGTAAACCAAGGAGAATGGACTATGTCTCGTTATGGATTAGGAGCTGATGGAAAATATCTTGGATGGTTTATAACTGTTTACGGAACTCCGAATCACTACTATTTATATGATACTAACTCGATAAGACCAGTCTTCTACTTAATACCTTCTATTGAAATTTCAGGAACAGGTACACAAACTGACCCATACATAATAGTTTCGTAATTAAAAAAAGTTAGGACACCCTAACTTTTTTAAAATGTTTTTTCTGAATAATCATGTGAATAATTAATTCTTTCCATAAATTCTACATAATCTAAATAAATCATTCTAATTAAATACCAATTTCCAGTAACGGGATCACTTATTATTAAATGATCTCTTCCAGCCTCTTCAATTATTCCCGAATAAATTTTATTTTGCCATTCACTACTATCTGGATAAGAGACATAAGCATTAACTCTCTTTCCTTTATTAAGTCTTAAAATATTCTCAATATAACTTTGTTCCATTGGCATCAAACTAGAAGAAGAAATGTTTCCTGGTGGAGTAGTTGGAGCAGGACTTGGCATAGGTGTTTGATTACTTGGAAAAGTTGGATTTTGATAATAATTACCGTTCATTTTAATTCACCTCTCTAAAATATATGAGAGAAAATTAGAAACTTGCAAGAAAGATAAATATTCTGTATAATTATAATAGGGTAGATTAGATGAAGAAGAAAGTAGAAGAGCAAAATTTTGATAAAAAAGAAGTTATTGTAACAGGAATATCATTTGTATTTGGAACTTTTTGTCTAGCATTATGTTACAATCTATTTTTTATATCGAATAGTATAGTTGTGGGTGGAACATCTGGTCTAGCTATTATCGTTGAAGAATTAACAGGTTTTAATGCTCAAATTTTCATTTATGTAGCGGCATTTATATTATTAATTATTAGCTATATATTTTTAGGAAAAGAAGATACCCAAAGAACTTTAATTGGTTCATTTCTATATCCCTTATTTATAACATTTACAGCACCAATTGCCAAATTTTTACTACAATATGTAGTCTTTCAAGAAATATTAGTAACAGTCGTTTTAGCAGGACTATTATATGGCTGTAGTAATGGACTTATTTACCGAGCAGGATATTCCACTGGTGGCAGTGATGTTATTATGAAATTATGTGTGAAATATTTTCATTTTACAGAAGGAAAATCAAGTCTTATATTTAATGTTTTTATTATTTTGTTTGGTGGGTTTGTATTTGGTATAGATACTGCTGTTTATGCCATAATTATTTTGGTAATTAGTTCATTTTTAGTTGATAAAATATCAATGGGCATATCTAATAGTAAAAAATTTATGATATATACTAAAGAGTCCAAAAAAGTTCAAAGTATTATTAAAGAAGATTTTAAAACTGGCTTTACAATTTTTCCGACAGTTGGCGGCTACTCACATACTAAAAGTGCTATGATTATGTGTGTTATTCGTAATCGTGATGTTAATTTATTTAAAGATAAAATTTTAGATATTGATAAAACTGCTTTCTTTGTTATTAGTGATTGTTATGAAGTTCAGGGCGGTGTAAAAAGGTCAAATTTACCATTTATGTAAATAAAAATTTTTGATATAATTAAATAGGAGTATAAAAAATATGAAGTTTATTGAAGTTAAAAATGTAAATAAAACATATTCAACAGGAGTAACTGCTCTTGCTGATTTAACGTTAGAGATAAATAAAGGCGAATTTGTTTTTGTAATCGGACCATCTGGTAGTGGAAAATCTACATTTATAAAAATGCTATACCGGGAAGAAAAACCAACAAAAGGAAGTGTTGTTGTCGGTGGAGTTAACGTAGCCAAATTACGAAATGGTCGAGTATATAAATTAAGAAGAAAAATTGGAGTTGTTTTCCAAGACTTTAAATTGTTACCAAAATTAACTGTATATGAAAATGTTGCATTTGCGTTAGAATCTTTAGGAATGAAAAATCGTGATATTCGTCCGAAAGTTATGAAAGCAATTGAAATTGTTGGATTAAAAGAAAAAGTTCGAAGTTTTCCCCATCAATTATCGGGAGGCGAGCAACAAAGAGTATGTATTGCAAGAGCTATAGTAAATGAACCAAAACTTTTAATTTGCGATGAACCAACAGGAAATTTAGATCCAGATACTAGTAAAGAAATCGCAGGCGTTATTGAAAGTATTAATAAGGATTTAAAAACAACCGTTATCATGGCTACTCATGACCGTGAAATAGTTAATAAAATGAAAAAGAGGGTTTTATTAATTGAACGAGGTGTTTTAACTGGCGATTATTTGAAAGGAAGTTACAAGTCTCATGAAAGCGCTTAGAATAATTGGAAGAAGCATTCGCGACACTTTCAAAAGTGTTTTACGTAATTTTAGTTTGAGCATGGCCTCAATTCTATGTGCTACAATTACTTTAATGGTTGTTGCAATATCATTAGTAGTTGCAGGAAATGTTAAAAATGCAACTAAAAGTCTTGAAGAAGAATTAAATATAGTAGTTTATTTGGAAAAAACGGCTGTCGAAGAAGACATTAGTTTTATTAAGTCTTCGATTGAAAAAATAAAAAATGTTGAAAAAGTTGAATTTAAAAGTAAAGAAGATTGGAAAACAGAAATGAGTTCTTATGACCCTTCTATTAGTGCCATCTTTGAAAAATATGAAAATAATCCTTTACGAGATTCATTTACAGTAAAAGTAATAGATGTTCGCAGTTTAGAAGAAGTTGCGGATGCGATAAAAAAGATGGACCGTGTAGAGAGTGCTAACTATGGTGAAGAAGCAGTTAGTACAATTGTTGATATTTTTGATGTTGTTGAAAAAGTGACTGCCGTTGTTGTTATTGCATTAATTTTTGTGACAGCATTTCTTATAACAAACACCATAAAATTAACTATTTATTCTCGTAAAAATGAAATTGAAATTATGCGTTTAGTAGGAGCTAGTAATACAGCAATAAAATTACCATTTGTGTTTGAAGGATTTGTTATAGGGTTAATCGGTTCCATCATTCCTGTTATTATAATTATTTATGGTTATATAATTGCATACAACAGTTTAAATGGACATTTAATTTCAAACTTAATTACTTTAATAAATCCTTATAATTATGTATTCTATATAGCTTTAATTACTGCCGGTTTAGGAGCTGTAATAGGAATGTTTGGAAGTCTTCGTGCAGTTAGAAAGTATTTGAAAATATGATATATAAAAAGATAAGAAAAATATTATTAGGTATTATTTGTTTAGGGCTTTTAATAACAACTAATGTTGTTGCCGAAACACCAAAAAAAGGTGAAACTTTAGGAACAATGCGCCAAAAATTAAAAACTTTACAAGCAGAAGAACAAGCAAGAAAAAATAAAGAAAATCAAACAAAAGGCGAAATTAAAGCTAATCAAGCAAGTATTAATAAAGCAGAACAAGAATTAGCTGAAGCTCAAATCAAAATTGATGAAACAAAAATTGCTATTGAAAAAATGGGTGTAGAAATAGAAAAAGCTAAGACAGACTCTGAAGAATTGCTAGTTATCTATCAAAAACTAACAACTGAAAACATCTATTTACCATATATTACAGGAGCATCAACTATGACTGATTTAATAATGCGTATTGATGCAGTTAATCAAATATCTGAAGCTAATAAAAATGAATTAAATAGATTAGAGTCTTTAGTTAAGAACAATGCTAAATTAGAAAAAGAATTAGCACGCTATCAAATTGAATTAGATGAAAAAATTGATGCTCACGAAAAAGCAATTGTTAATTTAAATGATGAGCTTAAAGCATTAGAAGAAGGAACATTAACCGTTGCAGAAAATATCGAAGCAATAAAAGAACAAATTAAATATTTTGAAGGTTTAGGTTGTAAAGAAGATCAAGAATTATTATCTTGTATTAACATTGCTGATAATCAAGGTTGGCTAAAACCTATTTCCAAAGGACGTGTTACCAGTTTATACGGGCCAAGAAAAAGTCCAACTGGAAGTGCTAGTTCTTACCACCGAGGTATAGATATTGGTATTGCTGAGGGTACTAAAGTATATGGTGCAGCAAATGGAACAGTTGGAGCCATAACTAGAAAAGCATCCTGTGGTGGTAACATGGTTTATGTTTGGGCATATGTAAACGGAAAACCATACACTTATGTTTATATGCATTTACTAGAAATTCATGTTAATGTTGGTGATACTGTGACAACTGGAACAGTAATTGGATTAAGTGGTGGTGGAAAAACTTCCATAAAACATGGCGGTTATGATAAATGTACAACAGGAGCTCACTTACATTTAGGAATTAGCCAAGGAGCATTTTGGGGAAGTGATATTAAAAAATATCCATTAAGTAAATTTAATTCACATACTATGAATCCTCCTGGTTATCCAGGATTATATCAATGGTTTTATAGTAGATACTAGCTAGATATTGGCTAGTTTTTTAATTTGTGGTAAAATACTATTTGTGATGAATTATGAAAAAAGTTGTTATTTTTGGTGGCGGTAGTGGTCTATCCCAATTACTAAAAGGTTTAAAATTATTTCCTATTGATGTTACAGCAGTTGTTTCAGTATCGGATAATGGAAAAAGTACAGGTAAATTACGAGAAGATTATAATATTCCGGCAGTTGGCGATATAACTAAAGTATTACTATCAATGGCTAATTGTGATCCCGACATTTTAGATTTAATGCATTACCGTTTTACAGAATCTAAATCTTTGGGTAATCATTCTATTAAAAATTTATTATTAACTGCTTTATTAGATCTTAAAGGAAGTTTTACTAATTCTTTACCTGTATTAGAAAAATTATTAGATGTTAAAGGAAATATTTTACCATTAACTGAAGACAATGTTGATTTAGTGGGTATTCTTCCTAATAATAAAAAATTAATAGGAGAAGCCCAAATTACCAAAAGTAACGAAAAAATTACAAAAATAGAATATTCTAAAGAAATAACAGTTAATCCTAAAGTAATTGATGCTGTTAAAAAAGCCGATTTAATAATATTATCTTCGGGAAGTCTTATTACTAGTATTATTCCTCATTTACTTAATAAAGAATTAAATAATGTAATTAGAAATAGTAAAGCTGAAATTATGTATATTTGTAATTTATTTACTCAACCAGGCGAAACAGATGATTATAAAGTTAGTGACCATATTAATTTATTAGAAGAATATTTAGGTAAAGATACAATTGATATTGTAGTAGCCAATAATAGTAAAATGAATTCTAAACTAGTTAAAAAATATGAGAAGAAGGAACAAAAAGACCAAATAATACTTGATAGTGATAATTTAAAATTAATGAATAAAAAAATACTTGAAGATAAAATATACAAAATTGAAGAAGGATATTATCGTCATGATGCTTTAAAAACTGCTTATATAATATTCTCATATTTAATGGATGGGCATCGCAAATGACTTTTACAACTAAATTAAAAGAAGAGATAAGTAAATTATCACACAATGTTATTGAAAAAAAATGTATTATTGATGGTTTTTTAAGATATAATGCTATAATAAATGATAAAATTATTATTACATTAGAAAATGCTGCAATCGCCCGATTTATTTATAAAATATTAAAAGAAACTTTTGATATCCAGCCTAAAATAACAATTCGTATTCAAAAACGATTTCGAGTTAAACAAATTTATATTTTAGAAATATATGATCGTGTAACATATATTAAAGAATTTTTAAGTATTGATACAATACCCAATTTAGATAGTGATGAAGAAAAAATTGCTTATTTAAAAGGAAGTTTTTTAGGAGTAGGAAATGTTTCTAATCCTAAAACTAGTGGTTATCATTTAGAATATATTTTAGATAAAGAAAGTGATGCCAATTTTATAGTTAAACTTTTAAATTATTTTCGTTTAAATGCTAAAGTAATAAAAAGAGGGCAAAAATATATTAGCTATATTAAAATGAGTGAAAGTATCAGTGATTTAATCAAAATGTTTAAAGCTACAAATTCTTTGTTTGAATTTGAAGATACTAGAATTTATCGCGATCATAAAAATATGGTTAACCGGCTTAATAATTGTGAAATAGCTAATCAAGAAAAAACAATTAAAAGTGGCTTAAATCAATTAGAAGATATTAAATATCTAAAAGAAAATGATTTAATGTTTATGACTGATGAAAAAATGCAATTAGTAATTTTATATCGGGAAAAATATCCTGAAACATCTTTGCAAGAATTAGCAGAAATTATAAGTATGGAAACAGATTATAAAGTCGGAAAATCTGGAATTAATCATCATTTTCGACATTTGCATAAAATAAAAGAAAATCATTTAAACAACAATCAAAAGTAGGGGGAATTATGGAAAAAATAACAGATGTTACTATTATTAGTACAAACTTAAATGAAAGAATTTTAGAAAAATACTCGGATTATCATGTCGTTAAGAATAATTATCAATTAGAAGATTTACTAAAATATCCTAAAATCATTTTTTATTGTCTTAATAAAAACTTACAAGAAGATTTTAAATATTTAAAAAAGAATAATATTTTATTTATAAATGTCACCAATGATATTGAAAATTCTTTATATACTAAAAATTTAATTGTCTATGATAAAGAAAAGATTTTAATTGAAGGTAATACATTAGCAGTATTAAAAAAAGAAAAGTTATTGAAAAGAATTGGCTTACAATTACCATTTTATGTAGAACTATCTATCTTATTAAAAGATTACAATTTAATTGATAAAATATATTTAGATAAAGAAAGTTTAAAGAGTGCATTATGGAACTAAAAAAAATTGTTGATAAATATAAAATAATTGGTGTAATAAGTAGTTACCAAAGCTCTCTTAAAAATACTGGTACAGTAAAAGATTTAAATGTTAAAAATTTAGAACAAGCATTAAAAATGGTTGGCTTATCCTCCCAATTTATTGATAAAAACTTACAAGATTTAACTATAAGTGAACTATGGAAAGTGGAATTAGCAACCAAACTACATCAAAAAATCATTATTGTTGGTAACTTATTTGATAGTTTAAATCATCAAGATATAGAGTTTACTAAAAAATTATTATTAAAATTAAGTAATGAGTATAACAAAAAAATAATTATTATTGATAATCATGTTGAAGTATTTTTTGAAGTAGTTAAAAGAATAATTGTTGTAAAAAATCATGAACAAGTTTATGAAACAAGTGATTTTTATGATGACTTGCTTTATCAATATGTAAAAATGCCGAAGATTGTTGAATTTGTCAAATTTATTAATCAAAGTGGAATAAAACTTCAAAATCATACTGATATTTATGAATTAATAAAAGATATTTACCGAGTTGTTTCATAATGCGTTATTTAATGATTATTAGCTATGATGGTAGTAAATTTCATGGCTTTCAAAGACAAAAAGATGTTCACAATGTTCAAGGGTATTTAGAAACACAATTAAGTAAAATATTAAATGAAGATATAATTATAAAAGGAGCTGGAAGAACCGATGCTTTAGTTCATGCCAGATATCAAGCTATCCATTTTGATACAAACAAAAAAATCGTTATTTCAAAAAGAGAAATAAATCAAGAACTAAAAGATTTAAAAATTAAAAAAATTAAGGAAGTTCCCAATACTTTTCATGCCAGACATAGTGTCAAAAGTAAGATTTATTTATACAAAATTGATTTAAAAGGTATTAAAAGTCCTCAATATTATGGTATAATAAAAAATAAGTTGGATATTAAAAAGATTAAGAAAGCTAGTAAAGTTTTTTTAGGCACTCATGATTTTCGGAATTTTGTAGCAGGAAATAGAAGAGATTATACAACAACTATAAAAAAGATTAAAATTTATAAAATAGGAAGCGTTTTATATTTAAAATTTTATGGGTATGGTTTTTATCGTTACATGGTTCGCAATTTAGTTGGGGCTTTGTTAGAAATAGGAAAGAAAAAAATCGATGAAGCATTATTAAAAAGTATGTTAGATACTAAAGAACTGAAAAAAATGCTACCTACCGCAAGACCAGAAGGACTATATCTATATAAAATAAATTATTAAATGTATTAAAAAAAGATATTCACATAAAATATTAAAAATGAAATGGAAAGGATTTGATGGAATATGAAATGTAAAAAATGTGGAGAGGAAAACAAGAAAGACGCCAATTTTTGTATTAATTGTGGAGCTAATTTAAAAGAAGAAGTAAAAGAAAAAAATCAATCATTAGCTAATAACACATTTAAACAAATTGAAGGAGTTTTTAAAAGTCCTTATAAAACTATGAAAAGTTTTATCAAAGATGATAATTATATGATTGGGCTAATTTTTATGGCTATGAATATTGTTATACTAGCTCTTTGCTCAGTAGGATTATTAAAACATTTTTCAAAAATGGTAACTAATAGTTTTGGCTATCACAATATGCACAACGCTTTTAATGCTTATAGTACAAGTTTAGATATTTCTTATTTAAAAGTATTTTTACTAGTCATAATAATCGGAGTTTTATCTTATGGAATTTTTGGTGGTATGACCTATCTCATTAACACTTATTTATTTAAAGATAAACCCAATTATAAAAAAATTAGTGCTTGGTTAGGAATTAATTCTTTGGTTAAAACTGTAGCTTATATAGTCTTACTTATTATTTCTTTAGCTAGTCTTAAATTAGGAATTATTATTTATTTAACTTTTGCAATATTTTATATTTATAATTTATTTACTAGTTTTAAACATGTAAGTAATGTAGATGATAATCATAAAGGATATGTTATAACACTAAGTCTACTAACTACTATTATAATTGTTGTCTTTATTTTACCAGCAATATTTTATTAATTATGGAAAAAGAGCGTTTTTATTCAGGAAAATGCCTTTTTTAATTGACAAATACCCACTTTTTACATATAATTTTAAATGGTACATTTTATTTATGGAGTTTATTAGGCCCTGGGAAAGTTTAATAAATGAGATAATGAAAGGGAAAAATTATGAAAACATTTATGCAAAAAAAAGAAACAGTTGAAAGAAACTGGTATGTAATTGATGCTACAAATAAACCATTAGGTCGTGTAGCAACAAAAGCTGCGCATATTTTACGCGGCAAACACAAACCAACATATACTCCACATATTGATTGTGGTGATAATGTTATTATTGTTAATGCTAATAAAGTTGTATTAACAGGAAATAAGTTAAAAGACAAAAAATATTATAATCACTCTGGTTATCCTGGAGGATTAAGAGAAAGAACTGCTGAAGTTATGATTGAAAAATATCCTGAAGAAATGCTTGAAAGAGCAGTAAAAGGAATGCTTCCACATAATAGATTAGGCAGAGCTATGGGTAAAAAGTTATTTGTTTATGCTGAAAATGAACATAAACATGAAGCTCAAAAACCAGTAGCTTTAGAAATTGATTAGGAGGACTTATGGCAAATAAACAAGTATGGACTGCAACAGGAAGAAGAAAAAGAGCAGTAGCTCAAGTAAAATTAGTTGGCGGTACTGGAAAAATAACTGTTAATGGTGTTGATATTGATGAATATATGCCATCAGCAACATTAGTTATGGATTTAAAACAACCATTAGTAGCTACTGATAATGAAAATAGATTTGACATTGAAATTAAAGTAAATGGTGGTGGCTTTAGTGGTCAAACAGGAGCTATTAGATTAGCTATTACTCGTGCATTATTAGAATTTGATAAAAATACTGATCAAACAAGAGAAGATAGTTATCGTCATATTCTTAAAACAGCAGGATTTGTTACAAGAGATCCAAGAATTAAAGAACGTAAGAAATATGGTTTAAAGAAAGCACGTCGTGCTCCACAATTTTCAAAACGTTAATATTTTCAAGTTATTTCAAAGAACTCATATTTTATATGGGTTTTTTAATTGTCTTAAATAAGGATTATGAAAAAAATGCTTTTAGTTTGTTATTAGTAATAAAAGTATTCTTTATGCTATAATATAAATTATAAATATTAATTTGAATGGAGAATTTTATGAAAAATGTATATTTGATTGCTTGTACAAAATCAAAACAAAATTATCGATGCACTGCTGAAGAAATGTATAAAAAAAGTGCACTTTATCGCTTATCTTACGAATATTGTCTAAACTTTGTTCATGATAAATACTCTCAAATATACATATTATCTGCAAAACACCCCTTATTATCTCTTACTAAAGTAATAGAACCATATAATGAAACACTAACAAATATGAAGGCAAAACAAAGAAAAGAATGGGGACAAAATGTATATAAGAAAATGCAAGAAACTTTTGATATGGACAATACACATTTCATATTCTTAACAGGTAAAGAGTATATGAAACCGATTATCCCATATTTAGAAAGTTCGCAATATAGTAGTCCCATCCCTTCAGGATATGGTATTGGAAAAAGAATGAGATGGTTAAAAAATAATGCACCTAAGAAATTGGTAAAAGCAAAAGAATTAAGAAATATAGAATGCTTGCGTAATATTCCAAACAATATGCCAGGATGGTATAAATGGTGGGCTCCCAAACAATCGCTTGAATTATTATTAAATTCCCCATATATTTCTAAAAATTTTTTTTCAGAATTATTACCACATCTTACTGTTAAAAATATAAATGGCATAGATTATTACTATATCTATGTGGGAGTAGCAATTAAAGAATCAATCAAAGAACGCCTTAATTGGCATGTCAATCAACATCATTTGAAAAGTAGTGTTGAAAGCGGTTTTTTATCAACATTACGTCAAACTATTGCAAGTCTTATTTCAGGTAATCAATATGATGAGGAAGCCACAAATAAATTTATCGATACATTAATTATTGAATACTATCCAGTAAATATGGCGATTAAAAGTTTAAAAGCAAAAGACAGAATAGAAAAAATTGAACAAGAAGAATTATCAACTAATAATTTACCACTAAATTTAAAAGATAACAAAAAAAGTATAATGAAAAGTTTTTTAAAGGAATTAAAAAATGCGAGAAGACAGTCTAAATAGTAAAATATAATAAAAGTTATTAAGAAGGTGAAAGATGAATAAAAAAGAATATCAAGAGTTTATGAAAAGATACGAAAAGTTTAAAAAAAATAATTTGCCTACTAATTTTTGGGATGAGGAAAGGCAAACTTATGAATACGTTTACTATGATAATCAACTAGATTACTTTACTAAAAAGATTAAAGATGAAAATGAAGATTGGGATAGACTTTTACATGTTGAAAGAACATTAACAGAAGCACTCGCCAATATTGCTTATACAGGTTTTTATTATCCGTATACTTCGGGTTATTTTAGATTTGCTAAAAAAACAGAAAAAGATAACAATTTAAAAATTGAAATAGGTCCTACTCATAGTCATTCATTTGAAGAAGTAGTTCATTCTTTATACAAATTCCCAGAAAGTTTTTATATTTCTAAAGATGAAGAAAAATTTTATAATGAACAAGAACTAAAATATTTAAAAAGAGTAAAGAAGTATTTACTTTTTATAGGATTAAAAGATATAAAAAAATTTAAAGTTCCAGTTAATCGCTTTAGAAATTCCAACCAAAAGAAATATGGTGTAGCAGCAATTCGTACTTATTCCAACACTACAATAACTGATTTTATAAAAGGTATTAGAAACTTTACTGTTACTATTCCGCATGATATTAGTTTTTATAAATCTTTTATAGAGTTTCCAAATCATGATAATCAAGAACTAGTTGTTAATTTAGAAGGAGATTTTAAAATATTTATAGAATATACACACGAGGAAATAAAAACATATCAAGAAATAAAACATTGTTATAAAAATGTTGAGTTAGAAGATGATACCAAAGTATTAGTACGTTATTTCAAAATATTAGAAATTTTTTAAAAAGATAGGAGTAAAAATGAAAGTTTATCATACATTTGATGCATTTTATAATAAAGATAGTGAAATATTGATATTAGGTAGTATGCCATCCGTAAAATCACGAGAACTAGGTTTTTATTATATGCATCCTCAAAACAGGTTTTGGAAAGTATTAGAAAAAGTCTACGATGAATTAATAACTGATAAAAAAGAATTTTTAACCAAACATAAAATTGCATTGTGGGATGTAATCGAATCTTGTGAAATTGCTGGCTCACAGGATTCATCAATTAAAAATGTTAAACCAAATAATTTAAATAAAATTATAAAAAAATCTAATATAAAACATATATTTTGTACAGGACAAAAAGCTTATCAATTATATAATAAATATGCATTACCAAAAACTGGTTTAAAAGCTATTTGTTTACCTTCAACATCTCCTGCTAATTGTAGATTATCTTTAGAAAATCTTGTTGAAAACTATCAAGTTATCAACAAAGAAAAATAAAATATTTAGCATATCTATTTTAAAAATATAATAAACTTTAATATGATTAATAAGTTTAAAGTATTATTTATTTTTTTTATTAGTGTTTTAATATTATATGCTTTGAAAGTTGAAGCAATTTTACCATTAACAGGGCGCACTATTATAATTGACAGTGGGCATGGAGCAGAAGATCCAGGAACAAGCTATGGCAAAATTTATGAAAAAAATATTAATTTACAAATAAGTTTATATTTAGAAGAAGAATTAGTTAAACTAGGAGCTGAAGTAATTCTTATTCGTGATGGCGATTATGACCTATCTACCCCTGGCGCACATTATCGTAAAAAAAGTGATTTTGATAATCGTATTAAAATGATTAATGAAAGTAATGCCGATATTTATTTGAGTATTCATCTAAATTACTTAAATAATGCTAGTTACTATGGACCACAAGTTTTTTATAATGCTGATAATCAAAAACTAGCAGAAGCAGTTCAAAAAATAATGAATTCACAATTGAAAGGCAATCGAGAAATAAAAAAAATACCTAAAGATACTTACATGTACAGTAAATTAAAAATCCCTGGTATTTTAATTGAATGCGGATTTTTATCAAATGGTAAAGAACGAGGACTTTTAAAAACAAAAGATTACCAGCAACAAGTGGCTAGGGCAATTGCTTTAGGATTATTGGAATATTTTTAAGTTTTATTAGATTTATAATTTTTAAAAATTGTTCCTCTTTATCATTACCATTTAATATATCCAAAGTTAAATTACTTAAATAAATACTTATTTTAAAAGCAATATCATAGATATCTTGGAAAGAATATTTATATATTTCTTTTTTTATATTAGGATGGTGCCATTCTAAATGTTTATTATTAAGAACTTCTTCATTAACTTTTTTAATATTAAAAGTATTTTCATGAAATTGAAACTTTTTCTTTTCTCTTATTTTATCAATAAATTTATAAATTAATGTTTTAAGTCCTAATCGATCATAAATAAAATAACGATAAACATAATAACCATTATTATGAGAAGTTCTAAATATTTTTCCAATATTTTTTTCTTGATATGTTTTATCAAAAACAACAGATATTAAATCAATTAAATTTTGATTAAATTTAACTTTGGGAATAAATTTCTTATATAGTTTTCCTTGCCATTTTTGAGGATAGAAATAATAATCTAACATAAATTCTATTTTAGTGTGCGGAGTATTTAAATTAAGTACTTGATAATTAATAAAAGGATGAACTAATGTATCTAATGTATAATGATTAATAAAACCTAAAATAAAGGATAACATTAAGGCATCATTTTGTAGATTATTATCTTTAATATATTCCAAAATATTTTTAAAAAATAAAGGGATATTATTTTTATGAGCTTGAATTCCAAAGTTTTTATAATAATTCCAATTTTTATGATAATAATATAAATTATCAAACCCTTGATTAAACATATCATAATAACTTAACTTATTAATTAATAATTCTTGAATATTATCAGGTAATTTTGTTAATATTTCTCTTCCGAATTTATAATGTACATATAAAGTTGGCATAATAATCACCTTCTTAATTATAACAAATTTCACTTAAATATCACGAAAATAATACTAAAAATACAATAAAAATAGATATATTTATATTGTTTCTTATGATATAATTTTATTGTAGGTGAATAAACATGGGGTCTAAAACATTTAAAACTTTAGATGAGCAGATTGAATTATTAAGACAAAAAGGCCTAGTCATTGATGACATTGATTATGCAAAAGAAGTTCTTTTAAGAGAAAATTACTTCTTTATTAGTGGTTATAGACATGTATTTTTAAAAGATGATGGTAGTCGAAAGTTTATTAAAGGAACAAATTTTCGCGAACTACATGGCATGTTTAATTTTGATAGGCAACTAAGAAACATTTTGTTTAAAAATATCTTGATTGTGGAAAACAACTTAAAAAGTATCTTATCATACGTAATGAGTAAAAACCATGGTTTTAAAGAACAAAATTATTTAAATGCTGAAAACTTTACTAAAGATTATAACAAGTCAAGGCAAATTAATGATTTAATAAGAAAGATGAAACGGCAAATAAATGTTAATGGAAAACAACATACAGCCACTAGTCATTATATTAATAATTATGGTTATATTCCATTATGGATTGTTGTTAAGGTGCTTTCATTTGGAATAGTTGGGGAATTATATTCTGTATTACAAAAAGAAGATCAAGAAGAGATTGCAGCAACTTATGATATATCAGTTCATGATATGATTGATTACTTACCAATACTAGCTAATTATCGTAATTTATGTGCTCATGAAGATTTATGTTTTAATAATAAAACTCATAAAAATATTTCGCATACTAAATATCATGATATATTAAATATTCCCAAAAATGCGGACCATGAATATATTTATGGAGTAAATGATTTATTTGCGATTATAATAATAATGAAACAAATTTTAAAAGATGAAGATTTTGTCTTAATGATGCATGAAATAAGTTATGAATTAGATGTTTTAGATGGCAAAGTTGATACCATCGAAATTGTGGAAGTTTTGGAAATAATGGGATTTCCAACAAATTATAAGGAGATAGTGAGGATAAATAAATGAAACAAAATTCAGATAAAAAAACAAGAATGATAGTTTATACTATTTTTATATTATTTTTAGGAGTATTTTTAGCTTATGGAATTATTTATAAATTTCCAGCAATATTTCAAGAAACGATTACCAAAATTGAAAAAGATGTTACTGTTACAGATAAAGGAATAGCAGATGCAGTAGAAAAAGTATATGACTCAGTAATTATTGTTTCAACATACAAAGGTGAAAGTTTAATTGCTTCAGGTAGTGGTTTTATTTATAAAAATGAAGATAATAGTTTTTATATTATTACTAACCATCATGTTATTGCAGATGGAGATAACTATAAAATAACTTATACAGATGGAACAATTATGGAAGCTAGTCTTTTAGGAAGTGATCAATACGCTGATATTGCAGTATTAAAATCTAATGAAAAAGAAGATATTAAAGCTGTTTCAATTGGTAAAACCGATGCATTAAGAGTGGGCGATACTACATTTACAGTAGGAGCTCCTTTGGATAATGTATATTCTTGGACTGTCACAAGAGGAATTATATCGGGAAAAGAAAGATTGGTTGAAGTTTCAGTTACTGGTAGAAATGATTATATAATGAATGTTTTACAAACTGATGCTGCAGTTAATAGTGGTAATAGTGGTGGACCTTTATGTGATTCAAATGGGGAAGTAATTGGAGTAATTTCGGCCAAAATAAGTTCAACTGGTGTAGAAGGAATGGGATTTGCTATCCCAATAGAAACTGCTATCGAAAAATCAGAACAAATTATTAGTGGTGAATCGAGTGAATATCCTTATTTGGGAATTACAATGTATAGTGTTGCCGATGCTAAATCAGATCCTAGGTATTATCGTTACTTAGCTGATCAAAATATTAATAGTGGTGTTATTGTTATTGATATTCAAAAAAATAGTTCTGCAGATAAAGCAAAATTAGAAGCAGGCGATGTTATAGTCGAAATTAATGGTAAAGAAATTAGTAATGTTGCTTATTTAAGATATGAATTATATAAGTATGAGGTTGGCGATACAATTAAAGTTAAAATATTAAGAAATGGTGCAGAAAAAACTGTATCTATGAAATTACTTTCAAATTTACCGACAAGTTAGGGGAATTTATTTATGAATAATGTTAAAATTACTAGTCGAATTATGGCATATTTATTAGATATAGTTTTAGTATTTTTCTTTGTCCAATTGATAACGAGTATTAGATTTATTAATCCTCAATATGATAAATATATTGAAACAGCTGATAAATACAATAAAGTCTATAATAGTTATTTAGAAAAGGAAATAAATGAAATTGAATTTATTGAACAAAATAAAGAAAATCACTATTATTTATCAAAATATAGCGTAAGTTATAATATTGTATTAGTTATTGTTCTTATTGCTTACTATGGATTATTTCAAAAATTTAATAATGGCCAAACTCTTGGAAAAAAGATTATGAAAATAAGAGTGGTCGGGTTAGATAATCATAATAGTAGTGTTTTATCCTATATTATTAGGTTACTACCTCTGTTCTTTGTTTACATTGGTGGTTTATTACCAACAATAATTAATGCTATTTTAGTATATGTATTAAATAGTAATAATTATATGACAATTACTACTGTTGTTAATTATGCTTTCTTACTATTAGGAATTGCTTCATTTGTAATAGCATATATTAGAAAAGATAAACGTGGTTTACATGACCTATTAGCCAAAACAAAAGTAGTGATTGAATAAATATTAATTTTTAAGTTAGAAGAAAAATCTAGCTTTTTATTTGTCATATTGCTTATATTTTGATAAAATAGTAACAGAAAAACGGTGATATTATGAATAAATTTTATAAAAAATTAGAAGAAAAAATAAGTGATGCATTAAAAAAATGTGGTTATCAACCTAATGAAATTGTAGTAAATGAATCTAATCGAAGAGATTTAGGAGAATATCAATTTAATGGTATAATGCCTTTAGCAAAAATTTATCATAAAAATCCAGTTGAGATAGCTAGTGATGTAGTTAAAGTTTTACAAGAAGATGATTTTTTTAGTGATGTTAATGTTGCTGGTCCTGGTTTTATTAATATGTCCATTAATAATAGTTCTTTAGTAGATTTTATGAATAATGCTAACTATCAATATGCTTCAAATGATAAACTAATTTTTTTAGATTATGGTGGTGCTAATGTCAGTAAATGTTTACATGTTGGGCACTTAAGAAGTATTAATATTGGCGAAGCTTTAAAAAGATTATGTAATTATTTAGGTTATAAAACTGTTAGTGATACTCATTTAGGAGATTGGGGTCGTCCTTTAGGTTTAGTAATTTTAGAATTATCAAAAAGAAATCCTGATTGGCCATTTTTTAATCCAAATTATCTTGGCGATTATCCTAATGTTACTCTTACAAATTCTTTGTTAGAAGAGATATATCCTTATGCATCTCTTAAAGCTAAAGAAGATGAAAATTATTTAAAAGAAGCCCAAGAAATGACCAAAAGATTACAAGATAAGGAAAGAGGCATTTATGCTTTATGGCAAATTATTTTAGAAGTTTCTAAAAAAGATATTAAAAAAATATATAATCAATTAAATGCAACTTTTGATTTATATAAAGGTGAAAGTGATGCCGAAGAATTTATTCCTGAATTATTAGAATACATAGATAAATTAAATATTGTTAAAATTAGTGAAGGCGCTAAAGTAATTGAAGTAAGTGAAGATACAGATAAGCTAGAAATACCACCAATGTTATTGATAAAATCAGATGGGGGTATGTTGTATAGTACCACGGAGTTAGCAACCTTATATGATAGAATGCTAAATTACAAACCAGACGAAATATGGTATTTTGCAGATAAAAGACAAGAACTTCATTTTACACAAGTTTTTCGAGCAGCCCATAAAACAGGAATTGCTAAAGAAAATACAAAATTAGTATTTGCGGGATTTGGCACTATGAATGGGAAAGATGGTAAGCCATTTAAAACTCGAGATGGCGGAGTAATGCGTTTAAATGATTTACTTATGGAAGTAAAAACCGAATGTTTAAAAAGACTTAATGAAAATATTACAGAAAATAGAGAGGTTATCGCTGAAAAAATTGCTATCGCAGCTATTAAATTTGCTGATTTATTACCAAGTCGTGAATCCAATTATATCTTTGATGTGGAAAAATTTTGCGACTTGGATGGCAAAACTGGTCCATATATTTTATACTCTACAATTAGAATGAAATCTTTGTTAAATAAAGCAAATGAAAATAATTATAAATATGAAAAAATATATACAATAGATAATGAATATGATAAAGAAGTCATCTTATTATTAAATAATTTTGACAATATATTAAATAAATCATTTAATTCTTATTCTTTAAATGATATTACGGAATATCTTTATAAATTAACGAGTACATATAACCGTTTTTATACTGAAAATAAAATTTTAACAGAAACTGATTTATTAAAAAGAGAATCGTGGTTATATTTAACTAATACTGTTTATCAAATAAATCAAATATTATTAAATATTTTAGCAATTGAAATACCAGAAAAAATGTAAAAAAATGCTCTAAATTATTAAAGCATTTTTTTCATTTTATATCTTTTTTATTAAATTCTTTTGCTAAATAGCCATGGGTTAAAAGAAAATCATAACTTTTTTGTTCAATTACTAAATCATATTCACCAATAAATTCATATACACGAGGTTTAAATCCTAACTTAAATCGATTTAATCCTGCATAGGGATTATTTCTACTATTAAAATTACCAACAACTCCATTTAAATCTAAATAATCAAAGTTATCTTGATAATATTTAATTAAATTATAGTGTAAGAAATAATTAGGAGCAAATCTTTTATATTCTTTATCATAACTACTAAAAATAATACTAGCTACATTACCATGTCTTATAACAAGAGCTCCAGCTAAATAATCGCTTTTATTTTCACTTATTCCTTTAGTTGCTTCCATTATGTCATTTTTATATGTTAATAAAGACTTATCACTACTCATTTTAGCATTAATAATTTTTTCTTGATTATTATGAGAAAGTTTATTATTAAGTTTATTATTTTTTTCTAATTCAACATTGTAACAATATTGGCTATTTTCTAAAAAAGCTTCGTAGTCAATACTAACTAAAAATAAATCAATCGTGGCATTTTTATCAAAGACAGTATAAAAATCTTTATAATAAAATTCATCATGATCTTTTTTTAAACACATTAATTTATAAAAATCACTAATCTTTTCTTGTGCTACTTTTTCAAAAACTAATCCTTTACGAACACTTTTCTTTATTTTATTTTTAGTGTTTTTTTCTAGTGAATGAACATTAAAAGATTTTAAATCGACAAAAGCATTATAGCGGGGTAATTTAGCTTCAAAATATAAATTGTTTGCTAGTCTTTTATAACCACAATTAGTTAAGGTGTTTTTAATATCAGCACTAGAATTATAAATAACATTGTAATTATTTAAATCTATTTCTGCAATTGGTACATTTGGATTAATTTTAATAAATGAAACATGTTTCTTATAATAATATTCTTTTAATTCTTTAGTAAATTTATCAACTAAAAATGTATTATTAAAATCAATTAAGAACCCTCTTGGAGCATAGCCATAGCTAAAACCGTGACCAATACTTTTAATTAAAATCATCGCTGCTGCAAGAATATTATCATACTCATCAATAAGTCCTATTAAATCATAATCAAAATTGTTTTCAGCCATAAAAATTCCAAAATTAATTGTTTGATAAAAATTAGATAATGGATGATATTTTTGAAAATTATTAAATTCCTCAATTGTTAAATCTCTTAAATGCATACTTCACCACCTTTTAGTGCCTTATTATATCATATAATTCTTGATAATAAAAGAATTTGTAGTATAATTTTAAGTGTGGTGATTTTTTATGGTAGAAAATTTTCTTGGGGAAGTTAAAGGGATATTTAATGTGATGACATTAATCGATTTATTGATATCCGTTATTTATATATTAGTTGGATTAATATTTTTTACAAGTCCAAGTATGAGTAATACAATCGTATCAGTAATTGTAGGGATAATTTTAATAGTTAATGGTATTGCAACACTTGTTTCCTTTTTTAAAAAAGGAGATATAATCTTATATAATTATAATCTGTTATTTGGTATTGCTATAGTTTTATTAGGAATAATGGTTTTATTTTTAAAAAATATCATTACAATTTTAGCAGGTATTTATTTTATTGTTTTAGGAATTCAAAAACTTGGTTATGGAATTATGCTTAAAAAATTTAGTGAATCATCTTGGTTTTTTGTCATTATTATGGGTATCTTATTTGCCGTTATTGGGATAATTTCCTTCTTTACTGATAGCAAGTCTTTAACTATTGTTATAGGAATATGTCTATTAGGAACCGGTTTAATTAATTTTATCAATACATTATTACTTCGAAGACGTAGTAAATATTTTATAGCATAAGTAAAATGGATGTGTCAAACACATCTTTTTTTATTGTTAAATATTGTTAATTTGGATATACTAAAAGTATGGTGGTTTAGATGAATATAAAAGATATACATGCAAGAGAAATATTGGATAGTCGAGGTAATCCAACTGTTGAAGTAGAAATGCTTTTAGCTAATAATATTAGTGCAACGGCATCAGTTCCAAGTGGTGCTTCAACTGGCGAAAAAGAAGCTTTAGAACTTCGAGATCAAGATAAAAATCGTTTTTTAGGAAAAGGTGTTTTAAATGCTGTTGCCAATGTTAATACTACGATAAGAGATGCCTTAATTGGGCAAAAATTAGATCAAGTTAATGTTGATAAAATCCTTTTAAAATTAGATGGTACTCCTAATAAAAGTAATTTAGGAGCTAATGCAATGTTAGGAGTTTCTTTAGCTTGTTTAAAATGTTTAGCTAAATTACAAAACAAAGAGTTATATGAATATGTTACGTATGGAAAAGTTAATTTACCAATTCCAATGGTTAACATAATTAATGGTGGTGCTCATGCCAATAATAATCTAGATATTCAAGAATTTATGATAGTTCCAATAGTTAAAGGTGAAAAAGAACGAATTCGAGCAGCTTGTGAAGTATTTCATACATTAAAAAAGATTATAAATGATAAGGGATTATCTACAGGAGTTGGTGATGAAGGTGGGTTTGCTCCAGCATTAAATAAAACAACTGAAGCTCTAGATTTAATTATGGATGCAATTAATGAAGCAAATTATCGACCAGGTAAAGACATTTTAATTGCCATTGATGCAGCTGCATCTGAAATGTATGATAAAAGTCGCAAAGTTTATGGAATTGATAATAAATTTTTAACAGCTAATGAATTAGTTAAATATTATATTGAGTTAGTTCGAAATTATCCAATCATTAGCATTGAAGATCCATTTGAAGAGCATGATTTGGAAAGTTTAGCTGTTTTAACTAAACTAATTGGTGAAAAAGTAATGCTTGTTGGTGATGATTATTTTTGTACAAATGCTGCACTTTTAGAAACAGGTATAAATGCTAATGCAGGTAATGCTATTCTTTTAAAAGCTAATCAAATTGGAACAGTATCTGAAATGACCAAAACCATAATGTTAGCTAAGAAAAATAATTACAAAGCAGTAATTAGTCATAGAAGTGGAGAAACAGATGATACATTTATTGCCGATTTAGCAGTAGGATTTGGAATTCCTTTTATTAAAACTGGCTCTGTTAGTCGTGGTGAACGTATTGTAAAATATAATCGATTAATGAAAATTGAAGAATTATTAAATAATAAGAACTAGTAAATCTAGTTTTTTTATTTTATAATAATTTATAGGTGATAATTATGTTAAAACAAGTTGATGGTAATGGAGCTTGCAGTAAGGTTGCTTACTTTTTTAGCGAAGTATGTAGTATTTATCCAATAACACCTTCTAGTCCGATGGCTTCTAATGTTGATTATTTAACAAATACAGAAATGAAAAATTTGTTTAATAGTAAACCTCAAGTAATTGAAATGCAAAGTGAAGCTGGAGCCGCTGGGGCTATGCATGGAGCGCTATTATCTGGAAGTCTTGCTTCAACATTTACTGCTAGTCAAGGATTATTATTAATGATACCAAATATGTATAAAATGGCTGGTGAATGTTTACCAGGAGTAATTCATGTTGCTAGTAGAACAGTTGCTACTCATGCTCTATCTATTTTTGGCGATCATTCCGATATTTATGCTGCCAGACAAACCGGATTTTGTATGCTTTCTAGTTCTAATGTTGAAGATGCCCAAAATTTAGCAGCTATTGCGCATTTAGCAAGTCTTAAAGGAAGTTTACCTTTTGTTCATTTTTTTGATGGGTTTCGAACAAGTCATGAATTAAATACGATAGCTGAAATACCATTTGTAGAATTATTAAAATTAGTTCCATTTGAAAGTATTACCAGTTTTAAAAAACGGGCTTTAAATGTTGGTACGAATATTCAATATGGTCTAGCTGAAAACGAAGATATTTATTTTCAATCTGTTGAAGGGCGTAACAATCTTTATAATCAAATGCCTGATATAGTTAATAATTATATGGAACAAATTAATGAAATTTTAAAAACTGATTATAAACCATTTAATTACTATGGTCATCTTAATGCTGAAAATATTATAATTGCAATGGGTAGTGTTACTGATACTATTAAACAAGTTGTTACTGATTTAAATAACAAAGGAAAAAAAGTAGGATTTATAAATGTTCACTTATATCGACCTTTTAGTATTAAATATTTGCTAGATGTTTTGCCAAAAAGTGTGAAAAATATTGCTGTTTTAGATCGAACAAAAGAAGCTGGAAGTATTGGAGAACCTTTATATTTAGATGTCCTAAGTGCTTTAAAAGATCAAAACGTTAATATAGTCGGAGGAAGATATGGCCTTGCTAGTAAAAATACTACTCCTAAAGATATTTATAGTGTTTACTATATGTTAGAAAACAAATTACAAAATAATTTTACAATAGGTATTTTAGATGATGTTACTAATTTAAGTTTACCATTACAAGAATATAATATTAACCTAGATGCTAAAGAATTAAAAATTTATGGTTTTGGTTCAGATGGTATGGTTAGTGCCAGTAAAGAAATACTAAAAATTATAGCTAAAGATGAATATTACGTTCAAGGATATTTTGAATACGACTCTAAAAAAAGTGGAGGAGTTACGGTTTCCAATTTAAGATGGTCAAAAAATTCTATTAAAGCCCCTTACTATGTTCAAAATCCAGAGATAGTGGTTGTTACCAAAGAAGAATATTTTCATAGTTTTCATGTTTTAGATGATCTTAAAGATAATGGGATATTACTAATTAATACAAATAAAAATAATCAAGAACTAAATGGCTTTCTGCCAAATTCCATTAAAGAAATAATTAAAAAGAAAAACATTACAGTTTATTATATTGATGCTTCTAAAATTGCTTTAGATAATAATATTAATGGTAAAATAAATAAAATTATTGAAGTAGTAATTTTAAAACTTTTAAATATTAGTAATGCAGTAGATAAAGTTAATGAGTTAATTAAAATAACATTTGTTACCAAAGGTGAAGAAATTGTTAATAATAATTTACAAGCTGTTGCTGATTCTCTTGATGCCTTAAAAGAATTAGATATTACTATTAATGAAAATAATGAAAAAGAAAGGGAACAAAATATTTTTGAAAAGATTAATTCCCGTTTAGGAAATACTTTAAAGGTAAGTGAACTTATTCCTTATTGTACGGGTGCATTTCCTGGTGCTCTATCCAAGTATGAAAAAAGAAATACATCAGTAAGAGTACCTGTTTGGGATATTAATAAATGTATTCAGTGTGGACAATGTAATATTGTTTGTCCACATGGTGTTATTAGACCTTTATTATTAAAAGATGAAGTTGGTAAAGAATGTTTAGGTAATAAAGAATATAACTACTACTTAGCAATTAGCGAAAAAGATTGTACTGGTTGTGGTTTATGTATCAAAACTTGTCCAACTAATGCTCTTAGTTTTGGAACGGGTAATAAGGAAAATTTGGAAATTGTTGATAAATATTTTGACAGCCATAAAAATCCTGAAATTTTTAATAAATTTACTATAAAAGGTGCTAGTTTACAAAAAAGTTGCTTTGAATTTAGTGGCGCGTGTGCTGGCTGTGGTGAAACTGCTTATTTAAAATTATTAACACAACTTTATAAAGATGAATTAGTTATTGCTAATGCAACAGGTTGTTCTTCAATTTATGGTGGTAGTGCTCCATCTACTCCTTATAGTATTCCTTGGGCTAATTCCTTATTTGAAGATAATGCAGAGTTTGCTTTTGGAATACATTTATCTTATCAAAATAAACGGCAAAGAATTAAAGAAATAATGAAATTAAGTATGGACGCTGTTGATGAAGATGTCATAGAATTATATAATTTATGGTTAGATAATATGATGGACACTAAAATTACTAGAACAGTTAAAGAAGAATTAAAAAACAAAGATATTCCTGAAGAGTTAAAAAATTTACTTGATTATGTACCATCTAGAACTGTTTGGATGGTTGGTGGCGATGGTTGGGCCTATGATATTGGTTTTGGAGGACTTGATCATGTAATGAATCAAAATGCCAATATTAAGTGTCTTGTATTAGATACTGAAGTTTATTCAAATACTGGTGGTCAAATGAGTAAAGCAAGTAATATGGGAGCGGTTGCTGAATTTGCTGATTTTGGAAAGAAAACTTATAAGAAAGATTTATTCAAAATTGCTATGAGTTATCCTAATTGTTATGTAGGAAGTATTGCTTTAGGCAGTAATATTATGCAAACAATTAAAGTATTAAAAGAAGCTATGGAACATAATGGACCTGCGATAGTAATTGCTTATTCTACTTGTGTTGAACATGGAATTAAAAATGGTTTATCTTGTTCCTTAAGTGAACAAAAATTAGCAGTCGATTCTGGTTATCAAATTTTAATGCATTATAACCCAGTTGAAGAAAAATTATATCTTGATAGTAAAGAACCTGATTTTAGTAAATATGAGGAATTTTTAAACAATGAAGTTCGGTTTAAATCTTTGAAAATAAAAAATAAGTCGTTAGCGACAAAACTTTTAGAAAGTCAAAAAGAATATGCTATAAAAAGATATGAATATTATAAAAATCTAGTTTAGATAAAAATGCTATGTAACTCTTAAAAGTTATGTAGTTTTTTTATTTATTTGAAAAATATAATAGATTATTCTATTACAAGTATGATATACTTATTAATAATAGCAAAGTAGTAGAGGAGTTTAGGAATGAAAAAAAGAATAATGTACATTATTTCATTAGGAATGATGTTAGTTTGTTTAACTGGGTGCGTTAAATTTAATGCCAATATGGAAATAAAGAAAGATAAATCGATGGCTTTTTCAATTATTTATGCTTTTGATAAAAGTTTATTTGGCAATACAGAATTGTTTAGTAGTGAAGATAAAAAGAAAATGGAAGATAGCGGATTTACTGTTAGCGATTATGAAGAAGGGAATTTTAAAGGATTTACCCTTACAAAAAATATTCAAAATATAGATATTTTAAGCACAAATAATGATGTTACTTATAGTTTATCAGGAATGTTAGATGAAAAAGAAGATGCCTATTTATTTAAAGTAAAAAAAGGATTTTTAAAAAATACGTATACCGCGAATTTAAGTTTTGATCCATCAGATAGTTCTTTAAATGATAATAATCAAAATTCGAATAATAACCTTGATAATGATGATATGGATTTTGATACAGATGGCATCATAAATAATGATTTTAATAATAGCAATTCAAATATGGATTTTTCAGATTTTTCTAGTGCCATGGCTAATATGGATTTAAGTTTTAATGTTTTATTACCTTATAGTGCCAAAAGTAGTAATGCCACATCTAATACTAATAATAATAGAGAATTAAAATGGGCTTTAAATAATAATGAAACAGATAATATTGAGTTTGAATTTGAAATATATAATATCAAAAATATAGCAATTGTTGGTGGAGTAAGTTTATTAATTATTACACTTGTTATTATTATAATATTTAAAAAAAGAAATAATAATAATAAAAATAAAATTGCAAGTTCAGAAAATAGTATTCCAATTTATAATGAGATGAATATAAATCCAAATAATAATAATTTTAATGGGACAACTTTAGGAAAAACAAATATCAATTTGCAAGAACAACCTATAGGAAAAAATAATAGTGAAATTGAAACTTTAACAAATGATATACCCAATATTAATAATAATGTTTCAATAAATCCAGCAATAAATCAAAACAATGGAAACAACATAAACAATAACGTAACTAACAATGTAATTTCAAACTCACCAGTTAATGTAGTAGGTAACCCATCAATAAATAATAGTGAAAATACTAATATAGTTAATCAAGTCCCTAATCAAAACATTAATAATAACTTTCAAACACCAGGAATAAATTCCAATTTAAATAATCCAACTATTAATAATCCAACAAATAATTCTGTTAATAATAATGGATTTAACAATCAAAATAACTAAGGAAAGTTACAAAAAACTTTCTTTTTTTGTAAAATAAAAAAACGAGAACACAAATTAATGTGTTCTCAAAGAATAAAAAGGGGTTGACTAGTGTGATACTAGCACCAATCCAGATTTCCTGAATTGGTGATTACTATCTTAATGTAATTTAAGATGTTTGTCAACCTTTTTTGTTCATTTATTTCAATAAATTTGGAATATGTTTTTTTAGGAGATATTTTAGTAAAATAATTTAAAAAAGATATCAAAAAAAGTGAAGTAAATATTAGAAAAAATATTAAATAATTAAAAAATTTGTTATAATTATTTTACTAGGAGTTTTATAAATGTTTAAAAAGATTTACTTAGAAATAACTAATAATTGTAATTTAAACTGTGATTTTTGTATAAAAAATAATCGAGAAAAAAGATTTATGACTTTAGCTGATTTTCAAATTATATTAGAGAAATTAAAACCGTATACAAAGTATTTATATTTTCATCTTATGGGTGAACCATTATTACACCCCGAAATAAATAAATATATTAATTTAGCTCATCAAAATTTTTTTATAAATATTACTACAAATGGCTATTTAATAAAAAGAATAAAGGACAATCATAATATTAGACAGATAAATATTTCTCTTCATAGTTATAATTCAGTATATAATATCCCGCTAGAAAAATATATGGCAAACATTTTTGAAGTTATAGATAGATTACATGATAACACTTATTTCTCATTACGATTTTGGGTTGATAATATTAATACTCCGATGATTGTAAAATTGATTGAAACTAAATATAATTGCAAAGTTAAATTAGAAAATGGCTTTGAAATTACTAAGAATGTTTTTATTGGTATACATAAGGAATTTATTTGGCCAAGTTTAGAAAATGAGTTTGAAAATTCTAAAGGAACATGTTATGCTTTAAAAGATCATATAGGGATTTTGTCTAATGGAGATATTGTGCCATGTTGTTTAGATGCTGAGGGTACTATTAAGTTAGGAAATATTTTTCAAAATGATCTTCAAATGGTTTTAAAGAGTGAAAGATATAAAACTATGTTAAATAATTTTCAACAAAATATAAAGTGCGAGAAATTATGTCAGAAATGTAATTTTATTGAATAGAAAAATTGCTAAATATATAAAATGATTGTATAATTTAAATAGAGGTGTATTTATGAAAAGTAAAGGAAGAATGACGCTTATAAGTAGTATTGCCTTTTTTGCAATTGGCTTACTTTTGTTTATTAATCCCGAAACAGTAGTTAAATTTATTTCTTATTGTTTTGGTGGTTTACTAATTATTATTGGAGCTTATAAAAGTGTAAATTATTATATTCAAGATAAAAGATTAGGAGTAGTTAATCGTAATGAAATGGCATTTGGAATAACTGCAATAATTTTGGGAGTTGTTTTTATTTTTTTAGCAGATGCAATTGAATTGTTATTAAGATTTATTGTTGGCGGCTGGGTAATTATAACAGGATTAAGTAAAATTGTTAGTACATTCTATACTACAAATAGAGACAATAAATTTTATGCTTTACTAATTATGGGTTTTATATTTATTGCATTAGGATTGTATATTATTTTAGTATCTAATTTAGCTCTTTCAATAATTGGTTTATTCATGATGATTTATGGTATCATTGATTTTATAAGTTACTTTGTATATAAAGATAGTAATATTTTTAACAAAATTGAGAAAGATAATAGAAAAGATGTTACTGAAGTCACTATTATTGAAGAAAAAACTGATGAAGAAGAAAGTGCCGAAAATAGTCAAACTAAAAAGAAACGTAAGAAATAGAAAGGTTAAAAGTTATGGAAAAAGCAAAAGTTTATTTTACTAAAGATATTAGTAGTGAAGGATTAATTAAAATTTATAAGGCGTTAAATAAGGATTTAATGGGTAAAGTAGCCGTTAAGATATCTTCTGGAGAACCTGGTGGACACAATTTTTTAAATCCAACGTTAATAAAAGATTTAGTAAATGAAGTTGATGGAACTATAGTTGAGTGTAATACTGCCTATAGGGGTAAAAGATATGATACCCAATCTCATTATCAAGTAATGAAAGATCATGGGTTTATGGCTATTGCTCCTTGTGATATTATGGATGCTGATGCTGATTTAGAATTAAAAATTCAAGGTGGTAAACATTTAAAAGGCATAAATATTGTTGGAAGTCATATAAAAAATTATCAATCAATGTTAATGTTATCACACTTTAAAGGTCACGCTATGGGTGGTTTTGGTGGTGCTTTAAAAAACATGAGTATTGGTGTAGCTTCTCGTAATGGTAAAGCATGGATACATACTGCTGGTTATACAAAAGATCCGGATGAAATGTGGCAACATACTGAAGATCAAGATGGTTTTTTAGAAAGCATGGCTGAAGCATGTAAAAGTGTCATTGATTATTTTGGCAAAGAAAATATATTATACATTAATATTGCAAACAACATTTCCATTGATTGTGATTGTGATTCTAATCCTCATGATCCCGAAATGGCTGATATTGGTATTTTTGCTTCAAATGACCCTGTTGCTATTGATCAAGCATGTCATGATGCTATTATTAACTCTACTGATAGAGGAAAAGAATCATTAATAAATAGAATGAAGGAAAAACATGCAATTCACACTGTTTTTGAAGCGGAAAAATTAGGCCTAGGAACAAGAGAATACGAAATAATTAATATTGATTAAGACTAAAAAGGGGATGTTAGAAAATAAGTAAATTTATTTTTTTGACATCTTCTTTTTATTATGAAAAATAAAAACACCCATAAACTCAATGTTTAT
>CANRTI010000003.1 GCA_947642635.1 uncultured Mycoplasma sp.
GTATTATTTAAATCTTTACTTATTAATCTTCCTAAGTAATCATATTGATAATTTAGAGTGTTATTATCAAATATTACTTTAGTTGGTGCATCATCTTTGTTATACTCATAACTTACTTCTTCATTACCATAACTATCTAAAAAATATTTTTTATTTACTATATTATCATTTACATCATAATCATAATCAATTGAATTTATTGAACCATAATAATTTTCTTCGTATTTACTTAATCTCTTTGATAAATCATAATAATAATTATATTGATAATTTGTTTCATCTTTAATTCTTGCCAAGTTACCTTCATTATCATAAATATTAGTATAGGTATGATTATCTGTTTTGATAGTTTTTACTCGATCTAAATCATCATAAGTATATTCTATTACCGAATTATTGCCATAAGTTGATTTGGTTAAATTACCATTATTACTTTCATATTCATTAGTTATCAAAGTATTATCATTAATTTTAATGTCTTTAGTATTTAGAAAATCATCATAACTAAATTGATACTCTTTATTACCACTAGTAATTTTACTCAATAAATTATTACTATTATATTCATAATTTACCACTTTTTCATTCTTTTCTACTTTAGTTATTCTTTCTTTATTATCATAAGTATAATGGGTTGTTGTTTCACTTGGATCAGTTATACTATTGGTAAGACCAGTTACTTCATCAATATCATATACTGTTTTTCTTCCTAAAGAATCAATAGTTTCTGTAACAAATTTTTTACTTTCATCATAAATTGCTTTTGTTTCAATAAACATTGGAGTAAGAACATCTTCGAAATAAAATTCTTCAGTATTATCTTTTAGACTTTTATCTTTTAAAGTTATTGCATCATTATTAACACTTAAAACTTTATTTTCAGCGATTTTAGGAATTATTAAATAACTACCATTATTATTCTTTTCAATTTTGAATAAAGTACTATTTTCACTATTATAACCATAGATTAAGACATTATTACTGATTGTTAAATAATCTCTTCCTAATTTAAATTGATAATAATCATTATTTTTAATTACTTCAAAATAATCAGGATTACAATTATCTTCTTTTAGATAAATATTTTTATCAACATGATTGATATCAAAATATTTATCTGTTGCTTTTAATCTAATATAGTATTTATGATTATTTAACACTTCATTGTCGGGATTTACATTGTTAATAATAGTTTTAATGGGATTACCATTTTCATCATATTTGATTTCATTACTAATCCCAGTTGGGCTTATCCCTTTTAAAACTCTTGTTATTTTTGTATTATCATATTCAAATTGAAAATTGTTTCCTTTCGGATTAAACAAACCAGTTAATTGATTATTTTTATCATATTTGAATTCTGATATAGCTTCTTTATTACGAAAACTATCCATATTACCTGTTTCATGATTATATATAGCTTGATCATGAGAGATATCTTTGGTAATAGAAATGTTAGTAATATAAAAATTATTTAGAGAAGAACCAAATAGTAGTGCAAAATAAATAGAGGTATAATCTTCATAAGCTACAAAGCTTCCAGAAAAAAATTGCCATTCATTATCATGATTATTTAAAGGCATTTTATCCGGTTCACCAGGAATTTTAGAATCTTCTTTTTCAATATAACCGAAATCTAATAAGGCTAAAACTGTATCATTTAATAACTCATGTTTTCCTTGATTTTTATACCAAAAAGATAAATTATAAATGTCACCTTTTTTACCGTTCATTATAATTAATTTAGATAAGTCACTTTGAATAGTTGGACCCCCAGGTAATTTTAAAGCATTGACGTTATTAGGCAAGGTAATAACATCATAATCATATATAGGTAAGCCCTCTTCATCTTCTAAAATGTCTCTTTTTTCACAAGATATATTCCATCCTTCAAAGCCATTTTCAAAACAAGGATTTTCAACTAAATTATAATAATTAGCAATATCGCCTTCTTCAAATTGAATATCATCCATATAAGCAACTTCTTCACTGTAAAGTTTAAGACACGCTAACCCTTCAGAATCTGTTTTAAAAGTTAAGTTATATCTTGTGAAGTCATTATTGGGTGGAATATTTAGAGTACTAAGGATTATTTCACCACTTAAAATACGTAAATTAATCGATTTATTATTTTTAAAATAGCCACTGAATGTGTAGGTTTTTTTACCTTCTAAAGTATTTTCTAAATATTTAGGGCCATCTATTTTAAATGAATAGTTTCCGCTTCTAGCACATTCATTAGTCTGGTTAGGGCAATTACTTTCAAAACTAGTATTACTAATTAAGTTTTTAGTAAATTTTATTGGTGGGTAATCTATTTGTAACTTGTTAATATTTTTATTAATTTTGGTATTATAAAGATTGTCTTTATCATAAATACTAATTTTCCCCATCGCATTATTTAAATTATTATCATGGTTTAAATTAGTAACATTAATTGTGTTACCTCGATTATTAAAAGTATAAGTAATATATTTACCATTATTGTCAATAATTCTTGTAACACAAAAACCATATTCAAAGTTTAAATACTCACCAATAGCATTATTTAAACCATAATGCGTTACTTTTTTAACTTTATAAGGTATAACATCAAAATATTCTAAGCCAAAACTTAAACCATTAACATCAAAAATTTTAGTAATTATTTTATTGTTATATTTTATTTGATAAGTTCCTTTTTTAGTAATAATTTTTTCTAAAATATCATTATTATACTCTAATTTAGTTGTTTCATAATCACTGGTAATAGTTATATCATTATTATAAGTAATATTAATAGTCTTATCATCAGCATCTTTAACTTGAATAATTCGATTATTATTATCATATTTAACTTCTACTTGATTGTTTTCAGCGTCTTCTAAATATCTTAAATACCATTTATTGTTATTTTTAATAAATGTTAATTTATTATTATCTTTATCTGTAATAATATAATTATTATTTTCTAATACTGCAACTAATCCCAAACCATCTTCATCAATATAATTATTTTCTTCATTGACAAAATAATGAGTAGTACCATCACCATCAACATATTTTAAATATTGATAATTATCAATATTTACTTCTTCGATAGTTTCATGTAAATTAAAGTTCCAACCTAAACCATACCCCAAATTATTTTCTAAAACAACATCATTAGTATTATATATTAAGTTTAAACTAATAGGATATTTACCTGCAATTGTTTTATTTACATTAAAAGTTGTTGTTAAATTACCAGTTAAGTTATTGATATGAATTGTACCTTCGGTTATACTCTTGGAAGTATAAGTCATATAATCTTCTAAGCCGTTTTGATTACGATAAGTAATAATAACACATGGTCTTAAACCCGTACCATTATAAATGTCATAAGTCTTAGATAAAAACTTAAATGGCGCTACTTCATAATCTGATTCGTTATCATATTTAAGCATAATTCCATTATTAGTTAAACCAGCATACCATTTTTTAACCAAACCAGTAATATCAAAACTAGCGCCACCATTAACTTCGGGATCCGCTGAAATAACAGTTCTTTGCATTTTGGCAGCATCTTCAAGTAATGGGTTGTAGTTATTCGCCATATTATTCCAAGTTGCTGTAGTTTCATCCCATAAAGAAGTTATTTCGTGAACATCTGCATAGGGATGGTGTTCATAAGGTATATCGTATTCTTTATCATAAGGATTTAAAAAACATTTAGCTTCAATAATGTCATCTCCAGTCCCAATTGTCGGTAAATTAAAACGCATTAATATTCGACATACTTCATCCATTGTTGATCCAATTTTTAAAAATGTATCATAATTAAATGTTGTATCAGGATATTTACTCGAAATATAAGTATCAAAAACATCATTGTTATGGCCATTTACAATTGTTGGATCGATTGTAACTGGATAGATCCGTTCACTATCTTTTAACCATTCATAATCTAATATTAAAGTTAAATTTTTATCTTTTAATTGGTAATCTAAACAATAATTTATATTACCGATTGCATCAACCATAAAGGGTGATTCCACAACAAAGATTATTTCATCTTTATTTTTAGCTAAAATTTCTTTATTTTCAGTTAATTCTAAATCTAAATTCGTTTCAACCAAAAATTCAATTTGGGAAGGAATAGTTTCTTTACAATTTAAAATAATTGATTCTTTTATTTTAGAACCAATTATTTGATATTTAAAATCAATATTATTGTGTAAATTTTTGTATTCAATATTTCCGTTATTTAATTTTGCTACTAACTTATCTTCTTTCTTTAAATAAATTTTCAAATAATAATCATCTTTTGTAATACTAACTAAATCACTACTATTCTTATAAAAAACTGAATGAAATTCATTATTCTTGTTTTCGAATCGGTCAGTTGTTTCGATTAATTGATTATCAATCTCTTCATATTCACCATTTTTTAAATAATGAACGTCATGATTATACATATAACAAGTAATAGTACCATCATTATTCAAAAAATGTTTTTCTCTTTTTTTTCTTAATTTTTTTAATTCTTCCATAAACTTTCCTTCTTTCTTTTAAAAATTATTTTTCTAAAAAAAATGAACTAATTGCTGCAGTCAATTAATCCATTTTACTCTATTATAACTATTTAATTGTTTTTGTCTATAAACTTTTTTGTATAAATTTTGTAAACTTTTTTACTAATTTTTTACTAAAATATCGCCACAATTATTATTGATTTTTAAAACAGTATCTGATTCACGATAATTATGATTGATATCAACATCACCAAGTGAAGAATGAACATCAAAATATATTGCATTACTATTACCAATTTCAATATTACCCAAATCATTTGCAATTTTAGAATTTTTATTAATGTAGACATTATTGATGGTAATATCGCCACAATTATTTTTTACATCTAAATAATTTGTAACTTTTTTGATAAAAATGTCACCTAAATCATTTTGAACTTTTAAATCATTTGCTTCTTCAATAGAAATATCACCTGCTGATGCTTCTACTAAAGCATTTTGAACTTTACCAATTTCAATATTGCCTAAATCATTGGTAACATTAACATTTAGAGCATTACCTAAAGTAATATCGCCGTAATCTTCTTCAATATTTATTGTTGCATTTGAATATTCAGCTATTAAAATATCACCATAGGCATTAGTAATATCAATTAAACCAGAATAATTTTCAGGTAAATAAATTTCTATTTTAGCTCTTTTAATATTCCAACAAAAGAAATGACATTTTTGCTTGGAATTATCAATTTCTAAATCATGTAAATTTTTTTCAACTTGAACAATCTCTTGGTCGCCATAAATTACAACGCGGGTAAATTCATCTTTTGAATGTTTAATAAATATGTCACTAGCGCCACCATTTATTTTAATACTTTCAAAATCATTTTGATATGTTTCATCTTTAACAACTTCTTGATAATAATTATGGGAAAAGAAAAACAAATGTTTATCATTTAAAAAATAAATCATGATGCCTAATAAAACTATAATACCTAGAGAAGCTAGAGCAATTAATACTTTAATAGTTGTCTTACTCATTATTCTAACCCCTTTAACATAAATACTAATTTTACAATTTCACACACAAGACCATACACAATCCATAAAATCCATGTAATATACCATGCAAAAGTTGAAAAACTAATAATTAAATAAATGATTGTAAATAAAATAGCTAAAATTAAATTAATTTGATGACGTAATTTATGAGGGATTTTATTTTTTACTTCTTTAACTTTATAAACTGAGGTAGTATAAATAATAAAAAATGTTGCCAAACCACAAATAACTAAAAATATGGAACTTGCTATAATAGGATTCATTTTAAATACTGGTATAGTGATAGTTACCCAAGCAATAGCAATAAAATATAGTAATATTCCACTACTAATACCTAAAGCTCTTTTTTTCTTATTAATAATTTGGTTAGTTGAATCTATAATAGGCATTTCTTTCTTAACTTCTTTTTTGCCTCTCAATAATTCTTCAGTTGATATAGCATATAGTTCACATAAAGGTATTATTTTATCAAAATCCGGCGTACTTTGATCAGTTTCCCATTTAGAAATTGTTTGCCTTGATACTTCTAATTTTTCAGCCACCTCTTCTTGTGATAAATTTTTCTTTTTTCTTAATTCTAATAATTTTTGTCCTAAACTCATAATCTTTCTCCTTACATTTTTAGTATAGTATTCTTCAATGGTTTTTTCTAGCAATTTGAGTTGGAAATTTGTCAACTATCTTTAACATTAGAATTATTTATAGTATCTTTAAGTTTAGCATTAATTATTTTATCACTTATTTCTTTACTAAATAAACAGCCACAATAATTTTGACGATATAAATCATACTGTTTAGAAATGGTAATACTTTTTTTATAACCATCTTTCTTTTTAAAATCACTATATAACCATTTTAAATTATATAAGTTTGCTAAATTATTTCCAATAGCATTAATTAAAGTGGCGTTTTTGTGAGGACTTACTGTTAAAGTAGTTCCAAAGTATTCAAAATTATGAAGTTTTGCAATATTGGCGGTATAACTAAGGCGAAGATTAAAACATCTTTCGCATCTTTTTCCACCTTCTAATTCTTTTTCATAACCTTTACAAATATTCCGAAATTCAGAATTCTCATAATCACAATCTAAAAATTTTAAAGTGGGAATATTTAATTCTTTAATTAATCTTTTTTGTTCATTTTTCCTTTTTAAGTATTCTTCTTCTGGTTCAATATTTGGATTGTAATAAAGAATTGTAATATCAAAATAATCTTTTAAATAAGTAATAACATAACTAGAACAAGGTCCGCAACAACTATGAAGAAGTAATTTTGGTTGATAATTAAGTTCTGAGATAATTTCTATTAATTTTTGATCATAATTAATTTTTATTTCATTCACTATCTTCACCACCATTACTAGGAAGTTCTTCGCAATTATTAAAATGATTTGTATCACTATTACTATCTAAATATAAACAACCTTTTACATTACCCTTTTTATTAACTATTCCTTCATATATTTCCGCATAATTATTAATTTTTTCGATATTAATTGTGTTAATATAAACAATGTTTCCGTCATTCATTCGAAAAATAAATCTTTTATCGTCAACAACTTTATCATTAATCATTGATCTACTATACTCTATTTCACTAATTAATGAGAATACCGAAATATCTACTTTGTTTAACTTTTCAATTAATTCTTGATATATTTCATCAGGAACAATATTAATTAAAACAGGAACTCCTAAATAATTATCATTATATTCAATTTCTTTCCCACTTGATAATACTAGTTTTTTATTATTCCAATTGTAAAAGAATATTTTATCTTCTATAATATTAATTTCTAATTTTCCCAAGTAATTTTTTGAAACTGAAACATCACTTATTAACTCTATTTTTTTCAATTTTTCGACAATATCATGTTTACTAACACTTATAATAGAGGCATTTTCTAAATCAAGATAAGAAATCAAATAATTATCTTTTAAATAATAATTTCCGACTATTTCAATATTTTTAATCGGCAAAGACAAAAAATGGTATACTAAAGTACCCAATAAATATAAGGCTAAAATTAAAATTAAAAGACCCTTTAAACGAATTTTCTTTTTTGATTTTTTTTGCTCTTCCATTATTATTCCCATTCTATAATTCTTTGTTCTAATACTAGTTCTATTTTATAATGTTCTTGAACTTTTTTTTGAATATATTTAATTAATTCTTTAATATCTTTGCTAGTGGCCGAATCCTTATTGATAATAAAATTAGCATGTTTATCTGATATATAAGCATCATTAATATGATAACCTTTTAAATTTAAATCATCAATTAATTTACCTGCGGCATATCCTTCAGGATTACGAAATACACTTCCAGCATTACTATATTCTAAAGGTTGAGTTTTTGTTCGCATAGCACGATTATCAGCAACTACTTGTTGTAATTCCTCTTTATTTCCAGGTGTTAGGACAAAAACAGCTTTAACTAAAATATCTTGGGAATTTTGAAAAGAAGTTTGACGGTAATCAATCTTAATCTCTTCTTTTTTGATCGTAATTAACTCATTATTTCTAAGTACCTCTACACTAATTAAATAATCATAAATCGAATGATTTTTTACGCCAGCATTTCCAAAAAGAGCTCCTCCAACTGACCCAGGAATAAGTGCTAAGTGTTCTAAACCTTGTAAATTATTATCTATTAATTTTTTAACTAAAACTCCTAATATTGCACCACATTCGACAGTAACTTTGTTTTCTTCAATAGTTATTTGATTAATTTTTTCTAAACTAATGATACAACCATTAAAGGGGTTATCTGGTAAAATTACATTACTACCTTTTCCTAGAATTAAATATGGTATCTTATTTTTTTCTAAATATATTAATAAAGACTGTAATGAAGCAATATTTGTTGGTTTAGCTAAATATTTAGAAGTAGTTTTGATACGATATGTATTATAGTTTTCTAAAGAAACGTTTTCTTCAACAATTCCAAAATCATTTAGCATTTTTAATCACCTTTAATATTTCTTGATATATTATTTCACTACTAGAAGTTTGCACTCTTTTATTTAAATTTTCTTTAATAGTTTGAAATAGTTTACTATTATTTAATAATTCTTTTACTAATTTGTATAATTCTGCGCCTTCTAAATCTTTTTCTTCAATCATTAGGGCTTCTTTATTATCAGCAAGAGACTTAGCATTGTAATACTGATGATTATTAGCAACATTGGGACTTGGTATTAAAATGGCCGGGGTTTTAGCAGCACAAATTTCCGCAATTGTTCCGGCTCCGGCTCGACTAATAATTAAATCACAATTTTTAAAAAAAGCTGCAAGATTATCTAAGTAAGAAATTATTTTGATATTTTTCGAAAAGTGGTTATTTCCTATAAACTCTTCATAATTTCTTTTTCCAGTTAGAAAAACTATTTCATAATCTTCTTTTTCGCTAAGTTTAAGAAATTCTAGTAGTTTATTATTCATTGCACTACTACCAAGAGAACCAGACGTTATTAAAACTAATTTTTTATTTTTAGTAAGTCCTAGGGAAGATTTACTAATTGGTTTTAGTAAGTTAACATTATCAGCAGCTGGATTACCAGAATAAATACAATTAACATTTTTTTTAAAATAATTTTGACTTTCTTTAAAAGAAGTAAAAACAATATCTACTCCCCCACTTAAAAATTTATTAGTTTTTCCTGGAATGCTATTTTGTTCATGAATAACACATTTTATTTTCAAACGATTTGCGGCCATAATAACTGGCATAGTAACATATCCACCAGCCCCAATGACAATATCTGGTTTGAATTCTTTCATAATTTTTAAACATTTATTAAAAGATTTACATAAAAGGCCAATATTTTGAAAATCATGCCAAATATTTTTTGTAAAACCATAGATTTTTAAACTTTGGTATGGAATATTATGCTCAGGAATTATGGTATTTTCCATTCGGTTGTGAGTTCCAATATAAAGCACTTCTAAATTTGGATTTTTTTCTTGAAATTTTTTGATAATTGCTAGTGCAGGATAAATATGTCCTCCAGTTCCACCGGCAGAAATTAAAAGACGCATAACATCACCCATAGTAATTATACTATAAAAATTATTAAATTAGTAGTTTACTATCCCCCTTTACTTGAAAAATAGTAAAGTTTTTGTTATAATAACTATCATTTAAAGGGGGATATAATGGAAAAATTACCATTAACTTTTACTGATGGACGAGCATTAAGAATAAATTGTGATAAATTTAAACCAATACAAGAAGAGTTAGAAGTATTTGTTAGAGATACAGGAATTTTAAGCTCTTTAGAAGCAATTAAAGATGTAATGTTTTCTTATGAATTAAAAAATAACAATTTAGTTGAAGGATATACAGACGATTTTTCAATAATCGATAAGATAATTAAAGATAAGAAATATGCCACTGCTGATATTGAACAAGTACGAAGAATTAGTAATCTTTACCAAGGTTATAAATATATTTTGCAAGGTCGTGCAATAAGTCCAGGAACATTACAAGAACTTTATCAAATTTTATCCAAAGAATTACTGCCCAAAAGTGATGTTGTTAGAATGGGAAGCCACTATCGGACAGCTAAAGGTTTTATTTTACATAAAGGAGTATTAAGTGGCGATTTAGAAGAAACTATGGAACCAGAGTTAATTGAAAGCTTTATGGGACAATATTTTAACTTTTTAAATAATTTGGACTATTCACAATCAATAACCGATGAGTTTATAAAAAGTCAAATCTTACATTTTTATTTTGTTTACATACATCCTTATTTTGATGTTAATGGAAGAACTAGTAGAACCTTAGCAATGTGGTATTTATTATTAAAGAAAGCTTATCCTTTTATTATTTTTAATAGAGGAATTGCTTTATGTTCTAATTATGATGAAGCTATTATTGAAGCTAAAAGATACCATGATATTTCTTACTTTATAAAATATATGTTGGAAACAGTCCAAGCAGAACTTGAAAAAGAATATATTTTGCAAATAGTAGATGAGTTATCAAGCCATCCGTTTTCAACTTTGGATTATCAAACATTACAATATGTTTTAACAATGAATGGTATCATAACCGCAATTGATTTTGCAACAATGTATAATCGTTTTAATGATAAAAGAAAAACGGAAGATATATATGTATCAATGTTAAGTCCATTAATTCATGACAATGTTTTACAAGTTGTTAGAACTACTAATAAGAATATGTTTAGAGGTTTACCAAATGAGGTATTACAAATTAATCCAGCACTAATGACTTATGATAGAGGACGTATTCGGCAATTAAAAAAATTCAAATAAAAAAGAATTAAACTAGAAACAACTATTTAATTCTTTTTATTTTACTCGCATAACAGGAATATCTGAATTGTGTTCATCAGGAACAATAGCACTGTATTTACCATTTTCTTTTGTCACTTTAAAATTTGAATCAACATTATAACCATCTGGTATTACATAATCTATCGCACCATTTGAAAGTGGCACTGCATAAGCATACTGATCTTCTTCACTAAAATAATCACGTTTGTAAGCAAATTCAACTTTTCGGTTATATTGTTTTAGATAATCTTTTTCCATTTCTTTTGTTTGATGAAAATGATTTAGTTTTCCAAATAAGCAAACATCTTTAGTGTGATCGAAGTTAGTATCATAAACTGCTATGCCACCAACAGCAATACAAGCCGCATAAATTAAAGCCATGCCACCATGTTTTATAATATTTCTTTTTTTTAGCATTTATTAACCCTCCTACTTAGAAAATAGCATAATTCTTTTTATTCGTCAACAATATAGTAAACATTAGAATATTCTTTTTTAGATATTTTTTCTATGATACCATAAGAAAATATTTCTAAATAGTTAAGATTATTAATAATGTCTTTATTTAATAAATTATTTAATATACATATAAAATCTAGTTTTTTTATATATTCTTCTGTATTTAAAACATAATTTAATAATCCTATTTTATATTGGCGATTTACAACATCAATTTTTTTAATATAACTGTTTATAAAACTCATAACATATATTTTTTTAGAACTATATTTATTTAATAATTTTATAAATTTATCAATGCTTTTAATTTCTTTTATTTCTACTAAAAAGATTTTGGCAGTTTTAATTTTAAGAATATCTCTAAGTCTAGGAATATATTTAGGTAGTTCTAAATATTTTATACTACTAATTGGTTTTCCTTTATATAAACTATTATGATAAATAACAAATTCATGATCTAGTGTTTCACGAACGTCAAATTCAACTCCAACATATAAGTTATCATCAAAAGCTTTTTTGATGGCTTCATAAGTATTTTCCTTAATATATTGATTATGAGAGCCACGGTGTTTGATTAGTTTTTTCATATTTTGTCTCCTAGTAAAGTATATGTTTTAACTAGAAAACAATTAAAAAGCAAGAAAATTAATTCTTACTTAAATTATTTGATTTTTTTCTTTTAAATAAAAGACTAAATACTATCACAAGTATTAAAAACAAACCACAAGATAATAGTTGGACTTGATATATTTCAATATTTTTGTTGCTTTTAACTTCAAGACTTTTCTTATAATTGTCAATCATACTGACAGTATTACTACTCTCTTTAGTAACATGAAAAGTATAAGTTATTTCATGATTAACATCATATACATCTAAATAAACTGTATTTTCTTTAGAATCTAAAATATTATCTCTAATTAGAACATTACATTCTGGTAATAATTTATATTCAAACTCTAAAGATGTAACATCATCTTCTACAGTTACTGTATACTCATATGTATACTCATTATATTTTAATTCCAAATCACCATTTAATATTTTCAAATTTTCTAACATAATATCACTATTAATAGTTTGAAAATTTTAAAAAAAATTATACTATTTTTAATAATATTTCATTCATAATATATATTTTAGTGGGATTAATTTTAACATAACCATTTTGATGTATTAAATCACCTGTTTGTAAAAGAGGTTTGATGGGATAAGCATCTTGTAAATTAACTTGATATTTATCATAAAATTCTTTTAAGTTAATTCCTTCTAATTTGCGAAAATTTAACATAACTTCATAATTCATAATATCTTCTTTGGATAAAAGAGTTTCTTTACTATTAACATGACCATCTAAATATTGGGATAAGCTTCTAGTATTATCATATCTTACCCCTCCAACATAACCAGATGCCCCACTACCAAAACCATAATATTCTTGATTGCTCCAGTAAACGAGATTATGTTTAGATTTATACCCTGGTTTAGCAAAATTACTAACTTCATAGTGTTCATAACCACTTTTACTTAATTTTTTGCAAATATAATCATACATTTTAGCATCTAAGTCTTCTTCAATATTATTTACTTTTTGATATTTTAAAAATGTATTATCTTCTAACATTAAACTATATGTACTAATGTGTTCAGGATTAAGTTTCAAAAAAAGTTTAACATCTTTTTTGACAATCTTATATTCTTCTTCAGGAAGAGCATACATTAAATCTAAATTAATATTATCAAAACCTTTAATACGCATTAAAGCCATTTTATTTTTAACATCTTCAAAAACGGATTTTCTTTTCATAAAACGTAAATTAATAGAATCAAATGATTGAACGCCAACACTGAGACGATTAACATGATGTTTTTTTAATAAATCTAATAATTCTTCGGTTATATCTTCAACATTGCATTCAAAAGTAAATTCTTGTAATTTATCTTTATGAAATAAATTAGTTAAATTTAATAAGTATTCAATTTCTTTTAAAGATAAGGCACTAGGAGTACCACCACCAATATAAATTGTACTTATTTCTTCACCCATGTAACGATTTTGAATTTCATTTTTAAGTGATTTTAAATAGTTAACAGCCCACTCTTTTGTATATAAAACCTTACAAAAATCACAGTATGAACAAATTGATTTACAAAAAGGAATATGGATATATACACTAGAAGGTGTCATGTTGTGCGACCTTTTTTAACGGAATAATAACTTATTAAAAAATCATATTGACGATTTAATTCAGGATTAAGTTCTAATAATCTTTTTACACGTTCTCGGTAATTATGGATATTTATGCCAAAAATTTGACATGTACTTCTAGTGCTAATAAAATATTTTAATTGATAAATTAAAATAATCATTAAATCTTTATCGCTAATAATTTCCCCAGATTGACGATTTTTAATTATACTTTCGGCTTTATTGTCTGTGACAGCCATTAATAGTTCATGTAACATTCCTTTTTGACCATTCTTTAATGCCTCAAGTAACTCTTGATAATATCTAACAAATCTTATTTTTGCTTCCTCTTGATCAAAATAATACTGTTTTAAATTATAAAAATAATAAGAGCTACCCGGTTTAGCTTTTGTCATTTGCCGTTCTAGATCTCTTTCGGATATTTGAAGTAAATCAGCTAATGTTGATAACTCTGTTTTGAAAGTAAGAGCCATGTGATAAATAAAAATCAAGCTAGATTGAGGATTTTTAAAAAGAACATCAAATCTTAAAGCAGGAACAGAATTTATATTATCGCGGTTAAAGTTCTTGTTTAGTAAAGATATTTGACTACCCATAATTTTTCCTTTTTCTATGTTTTGCTGACGCTTTTTAGCTATTTCTTCATATAATTCTTCGCCATTATCGGGAAATGCTTTCATAATCCATTCTTTATTTGTAAGTCTTCTTCCTACTGTTGATGAGGAAATCTTAGTTAATTTACTTAAGTCAACATCTGAACAATTGGTTTTAAGAAATAATTTAACTAAAAATACTGTTTCATGAATTATTTTTTCAGTTTGTTCATTATTTACCACTCTCATCACCTCCTAAAATACTTAAGAATGCTTCACTTGGCACTTCCACTCTTCCAACCATTTTCATTCTCTTCTTTCCCTCTTTTTGACTTTCTAATAATTTTCTTTTTCTAGAAATATCGCCACCATAACATTTGGCTAAAACATTTTTACGCATAGCACTAATATTTTCTCTTGCAATAATTTTAGAGCCAACACTTGCTTGAATACTAACTTGAAACATTTGTCTTGGAATTACATTACGAAGTTTATTAGTTATACTTCTTCCTTTTTCATAGGCAAAATCTTTATGAATAATTAAAGATAAGGCATCAACTTTTTCGCCATTTAATAAAATATCCATTTTAACTAAATTACTTTCTTGATAGCCAATTAACTCATAATCAAAAGATGCATAACCATTCGTCCGACTTTTTAATTTGTCATAAAAATCATAAACTACTTCACTAAGTGGTAATTCATAATGAATATTTACTCTTGTATCATTAATATAATCAATAGATTTATAATTCCCCCGTTTATTTTGACATAACTCCATAATACTGCCAACATATGAAGATGGCGCAATAATATTTGTATAAATATAGGGTTCACATATTTTACTAATTTTTTCTCTAGTTGGCATTTTATTAGGACTATCTATAATTAATTTTTCGCCATCAGTTAAATAAACTTCATAAACTACACTAGGACTTGTAACTACAATATCTAAGTTAAATTCTCTTTCTAATCTAGTAGTAATAATTTCTGAATGTAGTAAACCTAAAAATCCTGTATGAAAACCAAAGCCAAGAGCTTCTGATGTAACTGGTTCAAAAACTAAAGAAGCATCATTTAACTTTAATTTATTTAAAGCATCTCTTAGCATTTCATATTTATTGGATTCAATTGGATAGATTCCTGAATAAACCATGGGTTTCATTTTTTGATAACCTTCTAATGGTTCAGTGGCAGGATTATCCAAAATGGTTATTGTGTCGCCAACATGAACAGTAGATATATCTTTAATTGCTCCAGTTAAAAAACCTACTTCACCACTAGATAAAGATTCCACTAATTCTTCTTTAGGAGTTTTAACGCCTAATTCAGTTATTTCATAAATTTTATCAGATTCAAACATTTTAATTTTATCTTTAACTTTTAAAATGCCATCAACTACTTTAACTAAAAGAACAACTCCTTTATAACTATCAAAATAAGAGTCATATATTAAAGCTCTTGTTTTTTTAGTTGTATCAACATTAGGTGCTGGAATTCTTTTAATAATAGCATCTAATAATTCATCTACACCTACCCCAGTTTTACCACTACATAGAATAATTTCTTCTTCTTTAAAACCTAAAACATCTTTTAATTCTTTTGTAACTTTTGCAATATCAGCATTTGGCAAATCAATTTTATTAATAACTGGGATTATTTTTAAATCTTGCATCATAGCTAAATAGAGATTAGCAAGAGTTTGAGCTTCAATACCTTGAGCCGCATCAACTACTAATACTGCTCCTTCACAAGCTGCTAAACTACGACTAACTTCATAAGAAAAATCGACGTGACCAGGAGTATCAATTAAATTTAAAATACAATCTTGATATTTTAATTTAACTGTATTTAATTTGATAGTAATCCCACGTTCTCTTTCAATATCCATATTATCTAAAAGTTGATTTTTCATTTCTCTTTTTGAAACTGCTCCGGTTAATTCTAAAATTCGATCTGCAAGAGTACTTTTCCCATGATCGATATGGGCAATTATTGAAAAATTGCGAATATTTGATTTGCTCATATTTAACACCAAAAATATCATACCATAAAAATAACTTTTTGCAAATACACCACATTTTGAAAGAAATTCTAATTATTGACATTTTTTGACGTTTAAGAGATTTTATGCTATAATCTAAATTGTTAAGGGGAAGTTTTATGCGGTATTGTTTGGTTCTTTATAATGATAATAATTTGATTGAAATTAATGATTTTTCTTCTTTGAAGGGTTGTCAAGATTATAATCCTAATACATTAAGAGATATAGTTAATTTTACCCATCACTTTCTAGATGAAATGGAATTAAAGGAGTTTTTAAAATCTCATAATTTAGTTCCTTCTGATATTCAAAATTATGCATTAGGAATTGTTTATTTTTGCAGTCGTGATGCTGCTCCCAAATTATTAGAAAATGGTATTTCTTATGAGGCAGATGACTATTTCTATAACCCCGATAATTTAGAACATTTTTTGATAACACATCTAGATGATTTAAATTTAATGGCTTGTTTTTTAAAAAAGTATAATACTTATTTACGTAAAGTTGCTATTTATTCTGAACCTTTAGATTATTTAGTTGATGGTTTTAATAATTTTCAAAAAACAGGTAGAATTTCTGCTAGTTATCGATTAGCAATGATTTCTTTTTTTAAATTTTTTACTACTAAGAAAAATAAAGACAATACTTTTTCGGATAATTTTCGAAATATTAGAGATTTAGCCATGTTTGTTATCGATTATTTAAATCAAACTTATGAACCAGCAAGTTATAGCGAAGATTATGATACTGAATTACATCATTTAAAACTGGCAGTTAGTGCTGGTACTTTAACAGATGAACAAGCGGATTATTTGGGAATGCGAATTACAGAATTAGAACAAATACAAGATAAAAGAAGTAGAAGGAAGGGAAATTATGCAACTACCAAAAATTAAAATATTAGATGAATTAGATAAAACACTAAGAATTAAAAGTAATGAAGTAATATTTCCATTAAGTAAAGAAGATAAAAAAACTATTCAAGATATAATTACTTATTTAACAATGAGCCAAATTGAAGAATATTTTAAAAAGTATGATTTAAGACCAGGAATGGGCCTTGCTTTTATTCAATTAGGAATTCCGAAAAATATTTTTGTAGTTGTTGAAGAAGTTGATGAGGAAGAGTTTGAAAATTATGTCATCATTAATCCTAAAATTATAAGTCATAGTGAAGAATTAATATACGTTGGTGAGGGTGAAGGTTGTTTAAGTGTCAATCGTGATGTCGATGGGATTGTGCCAAGATACGCAAGAATGCGGATAAGTTATCAAGATATTGATGGCAATAAAAAAGAAATACGCGTTCGAGAAGATATTTCAGTAGCTTTTCAACATGAAATGGATCATTTAAATGGTATATTATTTATAGATAAAATTGATAAAAATAATCCATTCAAAAATAAAAATAAAATGCGAGAAATATAATTAATGAAGTCAAAACAGAGTTATGTCTACTCTGTTGTTTTTTTATAAAAAATCTATTGGCCAATACTTTTTAATATAATAAGCAATTGTTTTAATTAAAAAAGTTAGATATAATTATGATAGGTAGTCTTGATAAAGAACAGTCGCGTGATGGTTATATTAACAGTAATTATCGGGCTTATTTTTTCACACACTTAAGATTTTTTCATATTTTGGCACAATTTTTTATTTCTTTCTCTAATTGTTTCAAACTTTTCTTTGGTGTTGGTAAGTCTTCTGGCATCGTTCCTCCAAGTTCTTTTATTGTCTTTCTTATTTTTGAGCCAACTTCATAATGGGCTTTATTAGCTTCTTTTTCACTTTGAATATTATCTTTCTTTAATTTTTGGTCTGTTTGAGATATTCTAAATAAATTTGCTATAAGTTCATCACTTCCCATATTATCTAAAATATCTTCTCTATACCTTAATTCTTTTCTTTTAGCAATATCATCAGCTGTTTCTCCATTGTATAAACCTTTATAGCCATAATTATGAAATTTATCAAAATTTTTGACACCCGCATTCTTGGCTGTTTGATTAAGTGAATAATTTCCTTTTTTAGTTAAATTTCTTTGATAAAAACGTTTTTCGTCTTCTGTTAATTTGTTATATTCCTGTTCATTAATTTCTTGTTTTCTAGTTTGGACTGCAAAATATGTTTGTGCAAGAGCAACGACCTTTTTTCTAGTATCCCCATTTTGAGCTATTAAATAACAAGCATAACGAGTTAGTTTATAATCTTTTTGTTTTCTTTCTGCTCCTGAACCTATTTGTACCATTTTGTCAACGTCGACAAAATGGTCAAAAACACTAAAATCACTGTTTTTACAAGATTCTTTAGCTTTATTTATTACATTTTCAAATTTTCGCCATTCCTTATAATTTAAAACTATTTGCAATTCTCGAGCATACCAGTATTCTATCCCATTTTCTTCAATACGTTTTATATCTTCAAAACTTTTATTGGTATAATTTTCTTTTTTAGCTAGTTTATTCATTTGAAATCATTCTCCTTTTTTATTTTATACTAATTTAATTATTTAAGACATTTTAGCATAAATAGTAATTGTTTTCAATCATTGAATTAGTTATAATTATATTAGGTAGTCTTGATAAAGAACAGTCGCGTTACGGTAATTCGGGTGGTTACAATGCGTGGAATGTGAATTCGAACGGCAATGTCAACAATAACAATTTGCATAATACGAATTCGGTTCGCCCAGCCCACTATAACTTGAAAGATAATATGGCTAAGGTTATATTTTTGGGAAGATAGAGGACAAAGATTATCTAAGATGAAATGATTTAATATTTTGTCTAAATTAAAAACAGAGATGATTAAGTTATACGTAACTTATCTATTACTCTGTTATTTTTATTTTATAAATCGGCTAACTCTACTCCAACTACTTTACTAATACCAGCATTTTGCATAGTAACACCATATAATACATCAGCATATTCCATCATTCTTTTTTTATGAGTAATTAAAATATATTGACTACTCATTTTTTTACGATTTAAATATTCGCCAAATAAATCCACATTAACTTCATCTAATGCTGCTTCAACTTCATCTAAAATAATAAATGGGACAGGAGAAACATTTAAAATAGCAAATAGTAGACAAATAGCTGTTAAAGATTTTTCGCCTCCAGAAAGACTTTGAGTATTATGTAGTTTTTTACCTGGTGGAATAACTATCATATCAATTCCTGTATGTAAATAATCTTTTGGATCAGTTAATTCTAACTTTCCAATACCGCCTTGAAACATAATTTTAAATACTTTACTAAATTCGGCACTTACACTTTCAAATGTAGTTTTGAATTTATCAGTCATAATATTATCCATATCATTAATAACTTCTAAGAGATTATTCATTGATATTTCTAAATCGTTTTTTTGATTTAATAAGAATTCATAGCGAGTATTAATTCGTTCATACTCAGCAATACTTCCAGTATTTACTTCTCCTAAAGCTTTAATATCATTTTTCAATTTACTTACTTTACTTCTGGCAATATCTACTTCAACTTCTAATTCATAGTTAGCAGCAGCATATTCATAAGTCATACTATAATCTTCATTAAGAGTTAAAAGCAGATTATCTAGTTTAATATTGATTTTACCAATGTTAAGACTAATTTTATTAATCTCTGCTAGTGTGGCTTTATATTCAGAATTAACTAAACTATTGGCATCTTCTAAAGATTTTAAATTATTATTTAATTCTTCTTTTTTATTTTTTAACTCTAAAATATTTTGATCAATTTTTTCTTTTTCAATATTTAAAACATTTAATCTAGCCATAAGATTATCTAATTCTGTATCAATTAAATTATCTTTTAAATTGTTCATTCCTGTGATATCATTTTTAACTATTTTTAGTTTTTCTTCAAAATTGTGTAAATCATTTAATTTATTATCTTTAATATTATTTAAATTAATTAATTCTTTATCATTATTTAATATATTATCACTAATAATTTCATATTCACTATTTAAATCTTTTAAAGAATTATTTAAAATTTCTATTTTATCAATAATATTATCTAACTTTGTTTTGTGATTAGACAATTCATTTTTTAAGGAAACACCATTATTTTTAATAGCTCCGCCACCACTTATAGAACCACCAGCATAAATAATACTACCATCAAGGGAAATAACACGATATTTGTAGTCTAAAATTTTAGCCACTAAATTCATAGCATCAATATTTTCAACAACAATAATATTTCCCAATTGATTTTCAATAATATTTTGATATAAGGAATTATATTGGATTAATTCCGATAAAATACCAACATAACCATTTACTTGAACAAGACGAGATTTAACTTCTGCATTAATTAACCGAGATTTAATAATGTTAAGCGGTAAAAAAGTTGCACGACCAATTTTCTTCTCTTTTAAATAGTTAATTGCCTCTTTAGCAACATTTTCATTATCAACAACTAAAAAATTACTAGATGCTCCTAGAGCAACTTCTGTAGCGGTAATAAATTCATCAGGAATAGTAATTAAATTACTTATAGTATTGTGAATACCAGATAATCTTGGATTATTTAATAAATTTTTAACACTTAATGGTAAATGTTCATTGTTTAAAAGATTATTTTCAATTATATCAATGCGATTTTCTAAATTAAACTTCTCTTTTAATAAATCATTTAAGTCTTGATTATAAATATTTTTCTTAGACACAATATTTTTATAATCAATAGTTTTTTCTTGATTAATTTTAGTCTTTTCATTAATATTATTTTTTAATATATCTATTTCATTATTAAGTAATTCAATTTCTTTAATTAATTTTAATTCTTCTTCTTTTAAATTAAGTAAATTATTTTGAACTTTATCTTCACTGTATTCGTATTTGATACGTTCTAAATTTATTCTTTTTTCACTATCTAATAAAGATATTTCTTCTGTTAAATTAAGTAATTTTTTATTAGCAGCATTCAAATCATCATCTATTTTATAAATATCTAACTTTACTTTTTCTATTTCATTAGCATTAATTGAATGTTCCATACTCTCTAACTTTTTATTTAAAGTATCTTCTTTATTCTTTAGTTCTTTATATTCCTTATTAATATTTGTAATATCACTACTAATTAAAGCAATTTCCATATTTTTTAATTCATTTTTTAAATCTAAATAAATCTTGGCTACTTCAGCTTGTTTTTTTAAAGGCAAAACAGATTGTTCTAGTTCATTAATAACTAATTTAACACTCTCTAAATTATCTTTTGTTTTATCTAATTTTTTTAAACTCTCTTCTTTACGTTTTTTATATTTTAAAACCCCAGCTGCACTTTCAAATATAACCCGTCTTTCTAAGGGCTTAGAATTAACAATATCAGTAACTGTTCCTTGAGAAATAATATTAAATGCTTCGCCAGAAGCTCCCGAGTCAATAAATAATTCTAAAATGTCTTTTAAACGAACTCGGGTATTATTTAAATAATATTCACTTTCACCACTCTTATAAACAGTTCTTTTAACAGCAATTTCCGTAAATTCACTATTTAAATATTTATCACTATTATCAAAAGTCAAAATAACTGATGCTTTATTTAAAGCGTCTTTATATTCGGAACCACTAAAAATGACATCACTCATGCTTGAAGCACCACGCAAAGATTTTACTGATTGCTCTCCTAAAACCCATCTAACAGCATCAACTATATTACTTTTACCACTACCATTAGGACCAACAACAGCAGTTATACCTTTATTAAGTTCAAAAGTCGTTTTCTCGGCAAACGACTTAAATCCTTCTAATTTAATACTTTTTAAATACATAATTCACCACCATAATTATTTTGCTGACTTTTTGTAAGCATCAAAAGCCGCTTTTTGTTCTGCTTCTTTTTTAGTTTTTCCAACCCCGCGACCATAAATTATATTATCTATTTTAACCTCAATTTCAAAAGTCTTATTGTGAGCTTCTCCATATTCTTTAACTAAAACATATTCTAAAGATTTCTTATCCGTTTGAACATATTCTTGTAACATTGTTTTGTAATCATCAAAAAATTCATAACCTTTTTCAATGTATGGTATTACAACTTGATAAATATATTTTTGAGCAACAGAAAAACCATTTGTTAAATAAATAGCTCCTAGTAAGCTTTCAAAAATATCGGCAATAATTGTATCGTTAATATTATTAACTTGCCCATGGCCAACACGGATATATTTGATATAACCAATATCCTTCGCATAATGTGCAAGTGCTTGTTCACAAACAAAACTAGCACGTTTTTTAGTCATAATTCCTTCTTTATAGGAAGTGTTTTGATAAAAGTATTCACTTGTAATTAATTCTAAAACAGCATCACCTAAAAATTCTAAACGTTCATAATTAGGACATTCTTTATGTTCATTCGAGTAACTACTATGAGTTAGAGCTTCTATAAATAATGGATTATCAGTATTTTGAATATTATATTTTTTTAAGAACTCCATTTTAATCACCATATTAAAATTATATCATAAATTTTATTTTTTGCCATTATTTAAAAATAAAAAAGCAATTTCTTGCTTTTCTGTTTTCATGTTTATATTTCTAAAATGTTACAAAATTTCAATTTTTTTTCTAAGATTATTTCATTACCTTCTAAAATATCATCTATTTTAATATCAAAAATTGTACTTAAGCATTTTAAAGAATCAATATCAGGAAATCCCAAATTCCTTTCCCATTTTGAAATGCATTGTCTGGTAACATGCATTTCATCTGCTAATTGCTGCTGTGTCCAATTTCTGTTTTCTCTTAATTTCTTGATGTAATTTCCTATTTTATCTTGTTTCATTTTTACCTCTTTATTCTCTAGTTATATCAAAAAGCAAATTAAATTTAATTATTTGATTTGCCCTTTGTAAATTATTCATTAAAATGTTGTTTTTACTCCACCCATACCATCATAATATCCACGAATTGTCGCATTACTGTAATATAATACGCCACCTAAACCGTTAGCTGAGAAACTATATGATTTAGATTGAGCTAATGTTACATTTTTAGTTGCATGTTGGTATGTGGCAGCAACTTCCATATTACCCCATAATTCTCCTGTAATATCTAGTTCATTATTAAGTTCATATGTTACATTGTCAAAAATATTCATCGAAATTCCGATTCCATTACTTGATTTTATCATATTATTACCACCATCTTGATATCGTTGTTCTAACAAACGATCATTACCAGTTTGAACTCCTGTAGAATATAAAGGTGTAAAAGAAGCTCCAGGATAAACATCCCATCTAGCTGCAATAACATCATAAGATTTAGTTTTAGGAACGCCGTCCCAAGAAACTTTTACGTTAATTCTTGCCCTAGGTATATTATAAATATATGTTGCTAATGTTATACCTTTTGTAGTTGTGTTATATGATACAGTATTATCTAATTGCATGGGTATATTTGGTTTATTTATCTTATAATTTAAATATTCTTCTTTACTTATCTCTTTAGATAATGTTCCTATTGTTTCTCCTAAAATATTATAAGTTGTTGTTTCTAAAAAATATTTTGTTTCCTCAGTCTTTGAAATAACTTCATGGTTTATTTCGAATTCAAATTGTTCATTAGACATATTCCTAATTAAAGCTTCGCTAAAATTCTTAGCAATTTTATCATATTGTTCTTTCGTCATTTCGACACCATTGTTATTAATGTAATATGGTTTTTCTAGTGCTTGTACACTATTTGATGTTATAAAAAATACTATTGTTAAAAATAATGGTAAAATTATTTTTTTAAATTTCATAAATTTTTTTCCTTTCATTTTAAATAATATGGCCAATTATTTTAGTAGTTTCTATATTAAACTACACTTTAAATTTAATATATTAATTTAATAAAGTAAAGCAACTTTCCGTTTCTATTTCGGCATTGATAACTATTTAATATTTCAAATTTTCTAATATATCAATTAACTCTGTTTTTGTAATATTAAGGCCTTCTATATTATAAATAACATTGTTGTAAATAAAGAAACAAAATGTATTTGGCCAGCCAGTTTCTTCAGAAAGCCAAATTACAATATTTGCTTTAATATTCAAATTTTCAATATAATATTCTTCTGTTATATCTTCTAATCCTTTTTTTGGCCCTTTTAACATTAAATATTCTTTAAAATATTCTTCATCTATATTATCAGCATAATTGGTCATAAATTCTATTTTTAAATTTAAATATTTCTTATTTCGATCTACTTTTTGCTCTTTAGCAAAATCAACATGAAAATTATCATCATTCTCAATGGCTACTCTTTTGATATTACCTTTTTTATCTTTTTTTATAATACATTTATCAAATGTATCTTTATTATAAAAATTAGTTTTTAACAATTTTATTTTTAAACCTTCTTCAACATTTTGAATAGTTAAATCCTTATTACATATTAAATTATTATCTTTTGCAACTAAAACTTTACCTTCCATATCAATACTAACTGATGCTCCACCACTACCATCGTCTACCCAGTTAATAATAAATTCTTTTATATAGTCTTTGGCTACAACTCCTATTGTAGTAAAAGAAGCAAAAACAATAAAAATAATTGCATATTTAAGTATTAATTTTTTATTATTAAATTTTTCTTTATAAATAGTTTCATTTAAAATTTTATTATCTAATTCTTCACTAACTAAGATGTTGTTATAAATACTTTTGATTTTATCTCTATTTTTCATCTTCCCACTCTCCTTTCAAAATATCTTTTAATTTTTTACGAGCTCGATTTAGTTTTGTTTGAACACTATGTGAATTCATTTTTAAAATAGTAGCAATTTCCTTTACTTTATATCCTTCATAATAATAAAAATAAATGATTATTCGTTCTTTCGTTGGTAAATTAAATAAAGCTTCTTGTAAATTATTATCAGAATTATTAATAGTGAAATTGCTATGTACAAAATGATCCTCTAAAGGCAAAATTTTTCGATACCAATAGCTTAAAAAATAATTCTTGCATTCATTAGCAGTAACAGTCATTAACCATTTTTTTAAATGATTGTCGTCACGAAAATTATTAATATTTTTATATAGTTTAATAAAAACATTTTGAGTTATGTCTTCGGCATCACTTAATTTTCTAGTATAACTATAGGCTAGTCTTAACACTGCATCTTTGTTAATATTATAGACACGTTGAAATTCTTCTTTCATATTTCACCTCCATGTTGAAAGTACTTTCATATATATAACAATTCAGAATTGAAAAATAATTCATTTTTTTACATTTTTTACAAATAATTGCGATTTCTCTTTAAAATATAATACTTCATTAAAAAAAACGCAACTAATAGAAGCGTTTTAAGGAAACAATTATTATTTTAATAAGTGACTATTATTGATACTAAGAGTGCTATACATAAATAAAATGTCTTGATTATTAAATTCAATATGTTTTAAAACATTATCCATATTTATATATCGTAAATCAATTAAAGTTATTTTTTGATAATAGGAAATTAATAAAGGTGCTAAACTACTACCAAAAGAATCTCTAAAAATAACTAATTCTCGATTATTATTTTGAGCATTATTTTGAATAGTTATGAAACTACTTGGACCATTTAAAAAAACATTATAAGCATCTATACTTTGTAATTCACTTTCATTATAAACTAAAGTTGTAGGATATTCTAAATGATAAGTTAGCGCATTATTTAAAATATCATTAGTGTAATAATTTAAACTTTCGGGTTTTTGAAATGGGACTTTAGAATATGATGACCCTTTAAAATTCGAAAATGTATTTTTTTGATAAGTTATATTTTGGAAATCAAAATTGTAGTAACTTGCTAATTTTGGTAAAACTTTAAAATAAGCTTCTTGTTTCAAATGGATATCTGTTTTATAAAAATCTGTTAATTTAAATAAATTAGTAACATCGACATTAGTAAAATTAATCTTTTCTTGAAGGGGCTCAAACATTTTAGAATAATCAATTTTTAGGGAGTGTTTTTCTTTAACATAATAATTTTTATCAGGAATTACTATAAGTGCTTTTTTGTTATTTATTAAATATTTTTCAGATATATTATTGATTTTATTAATAAAGTTATCAAGACTTTTCGTATCAAGAGGATATAATTCTTCAATTAAATAATCACTTTCTAATAATACTTGATTATGACTACGATCACCCAAAACAAAACGTTTTAAGCTATTATTAATATTTAAGAAAAAATTTCGTAAAGGCATTTGATCACTTAGATAATCATCCATTTTAGCTAAGAAATCCTCTTTTAAATTAGTAGTAGTTGTAAGTTTTCTTCTTTCACTAAAAGAAATTTTATTATCAGGTAGACAAATACTTAGAACTGCAATACCAAATATGATTGTAATAAAACAAATTGTTAATATTCTCTCTTTCATTATTAAAACCTAAAATATATAAATGGTTGAAATGTTGAAGAAATTGTACTGGCAATTACTAGTAAAAACAATAAAATTAACCAAAGGCATTCTCCAATAGCAAATAATTTATACATTTTTCCTTTCTCAAGTATTTTTATTTTATTTTTTAAAAATGGACTAATTCCTAAAAAGGCAATTATTAATATAATATAATTATTTTTTAAATAATGTAAACATTCAAAATTAGTAAATAAATAGCCAATACCTAGAAGACCTTTAAAGAAAGTAATTAATTCCTCTATATTATTTGTATTAAATATTATAAAACTAATAATTACAATACTTAAAGTATAAATGTGGGCCAAAAACTTATTAGTTAAGCGGTTTTTTAAAATAAATTTTTCAAAAATAAGAAAGATAAAGTAATATATACCCCATATTATAAAATTCCAACTGGCACCATGCCATAAACCAGTTAAAAACCACACAATTAAAAGGTTACGGATATGTTTTAAAAAACTACAACGATTACCTCCTAAGGGAATATATACATAATCTTTAAAGAAACTAGATAAAGAAATATGCCACCGTCGCCAAAAATCAGTTATTGAAATGGCCCATAATGGATAATTAAAATTCTCTGAAAAATTAAAACCAAACATTTTACCAAGACCAATTGCCATATCAGAATATCCTGAAAAATCATAATAAATTTGTAATGTATAAGAAATAGCCACGATTATATAAGTCAAACTAGACATTTGGGAATTAAGAAGATTATTAGCTAAAAAATAAAGAGAATCAGCAATCAATATTTTCTTAGCTAAACCAATAATAAATCTCTCTACTCCCTTTCCAAATAAAGTTATACTTTCTTCGCGATTTTCTATTTCCTGAGCAACATTTTGATAGCGAATAATTGGTCCCGCGATTAATTGAGGAAATAAAGTTATATATAAAGTGTATTTGAAAATATTTGTAGCAGGCATGACATCCTTACGGTATACATCAATTAAATAACTCAGATTTTGAAAAGTAAAAAAACTAATTCCTAAAGGTAAAATTATTTGGAATATTGGAAAATCAATCGGAAACACAATTGAAAAAGTATTTAAGAAAAAATTAGTATACTTAAAATAAATTAAAAGCGCTAGATTAATAACTAAACCAATAATTAAATAAATTTTAGAATGTTTTTTATTAATTAATAAACCCAAAAAATAATTTATCACACATGTTGCTAATAGTAAAAAGACATACCATTTTTCACCCCAAAAATAGAAAAAAATATTAAAAATTAGTAAAACATAATTCCGCCACTTTTTGGGAGTAAGATAATAACAAAGTAAAAGTAATGGCAAAAAAAAGAAGAGAAAACTTACACTTGAAAATACCATAAATTTTCTCCTTCCTCTTATTTTAAATTTTCAAAATTAGCTTTGATTTTAGGGGCTAATTCATTTGACATTATTAGAACTACTAAATCTCCTTTACTTAGTACTTCTACATTTTCTGCTTCAACACAAATCCATTTTCTTGGATCAGCTTTTTCTTTAATTTCTTTAACTGCTGCTTCTGCATCTTTAGCATCTTTTAATCTAATTAATACTACAGAATGTGGTGTTGAACCAGTCATTGATTCACTAGCGATTGCGTCTTGATATTTAATATCAGCAAAGGCAAAATTTTGGAAATTTTCTTCTGTTAAAGGAATGTTTTCAGTCATCATTGGTAATTCATCTTCTTTAATTCCTGAATATAATTTCTCCATGATATCTGGTAATTCACCAGCGATATTTTTATTACCACATCCTACTAGAAAAAGACTAAAGCTAAATATTGCTAGCATACAAAATATTTTTTTCATTTTATCCACTCTTCTTTCTATTTAAGAATATCATATTTTTAAAAATAAGAAAAGAGGATATTAAAAATATTTAGTCATTTTCTAACCTCTTCTTTTTATTCTGTAAAATAAGTAAATTATCCCAACTATAATTGTAAGTAGTAAATAAATAATAATATTTAAGAAAAAAGTTTCAAAATGAAATTTTATGTATGGAAAGCAAAAATTTATAATTACAAATAATATAATTCTTATGATTATAATAAAAAATGTTAAAATAATAAATTTATTTATCATAATTTTTGTTTTTTTCTCTCTTAATCTAATAAATTCAGGCGAATTATCTAAATCATAGGAATAAACTTTATAAGAAATAAAAATAGTTACAAATAATTGAAAGCCAATCCAAATATATTCTAAAAATCCACAATATTTATTAAATATTCCTAATGTATATTGGAATTGAAATATACTAATGAGATTTTCATCAATATAATAAGGTGTTATTTTTGCAATATAAATCATACTAATAAAAAAAATTAACATAATCAATAATAATTTATAGAAATTTCTTTTTAATAAATTTTTTAAGATTAATACCTGATATTTCATTTCAATTTATCCTCTTGATTTTTTTCAACTTTATAATAGTACAAAATGTAAATTACTGATAATAAAAAAGCAAATTGCATTATAGTAGCAGTAATTTCCAAAGAAAAATTAGAAAATGGGACAATTTCAAAATATCTACTTGTTATAATAGGCGCCTCAAAAATATCAGTAATAATTCCTGAAAATAACACTGGAAAATATAACGAGGATATAATGAAAACGATAAACATTCCAGAAATAGTTGGATGAAAATTTAAACGGATAAGATAAAAAATTATTGATAAAAATATAGATATTATAAAAACTCGCAAATAATATAAAAATACAAATAACCAAATTGGGATATTATAATAAATATAATTATAAATTTCAAAATTTCCTTTTGTAACTATTAAAGATCCTATAATTACAGAAAATATAGTAATCACAAATAATAAAACATTAATTTTTATGATATTTTTAATTATGTCTTTTATGTAACTGCTTAAATTATATTGTCTTAATAATATATTAGAAGAATGATTTTTTTTGTATAATTCATCTATGAAAATAATAATTCCTATTAAATAGAATAATATAAATGATGAATTTGAAACTGTGCTAATCATTTTCCATAAAACATCTGTTTTAATTGATGCTGAATATATCCCAATTAAAGCACCGAGTAAACATGAAATTATAGAAATTATTATTTTTTTATTATTTAAATATTTAGTAAATTTCATTCAACAATATTCCCTTCTCAATTAGATAGCTCTTTTATTTCAATGTTTCCATTGTCAAAATAATAAAGTATATCTGATAGTTTCTCTAAATCTTCCTTAATATGTGTTGAAATAATTATTATTTTTCCTTTTTTCTTTTCTTCTAATAAGTAATTAGTAATTTTTTTAACACTTGTATTTTCTATGCCATTAAATGGTTCATCCAATATTAACACATGTGGATTTTCCATTATGGCTTGGGCAATACCTAATTTTTGTTTCATTCCTAAAGAGTAATTTGAATACTTTTTATCTTTTTCTTCAATTATATTAACAATTTCCATGGCTTTATAAATATCTTCATCACTTATTTTGTTTTGAATTTTAGCTAACAACTTTAAATTTTCAAAACCGCTTAAATCTGGAAAAAAACAAGGTTTCTCAATTAAAGCTCTCAAAGACGGCACAAACATATTTGAATGATTATAATTCTTATTATCAAATAGAATTTCCCCTTCATTTGGAGCATATATTCCACAAATAATTTTTAAAAGCACACTTTTTCCTGAACCATTTCTACCACTGAAACCATAAATTTTTCCATCCTCAAAAGTCATATTAATATTTTTCAAAATATAATTATTTTTAAATTTTTTTCCTACATTCTTAACCTCTATTTTCATAATTCCTCCTAATTATTTTTTTCACAGTCAATTACTAATTTTTCAAAATTTTTATAACTAAAATAAACTATTATACTTGTAATAATTAACAAAAATGTTGAAAATGTTAGTAACAATGGGATGCCATACGTATCATTAAATGTAAATAAATTTATGGTTAATAATAACGAACTATAATCCACTTTAAAAAGCATGTTTAAAATTATTCCATTAACTATAACTTCAAAAAACAAATCCATTCCTAAATATATTAAAATAGATATAATTATCGCTCCAATATAATTGTGTATTTTTCTTGCTGCAATGAGACCAATATTAATATATACAATAGAATATATAAAAATATTTAAAATATACAATATGATAAATAAAAATGGTTTATAGACTATCGAAGAGCTCCAAATTGATGTACTATTTTCTAAACCGAATTTAGGAATAAAAGTTGTGTTAAATGCGCAAAATAATATTAGTACCAATGCAACTAAAGGCAATAACCAAATATATTTATAAGATGTTTTAAAAAAGTCTATAAAAATATCTCTCTTACTTTCTCTTGGTACACAATTTATAATATACTTATTTTTTAATTTTTTGCAAACTCCAACTAATGTTGGAATAATCAATATTATAAAAGCTAAAGGATTTAACAATCTAACTCTTGTAACAATCATATTAGTCATTTTAGTATAAAAATCAATCTGGACATTGGCACTATTTTTAACAATTTGGCAATATTCTATTATACTTTTATCTTCTGTATCTTTCCATTCATTTTCACATTTTTCTTTAACCTTTTTTGTTTCTGCAATCCCTATATTTTCATTTTTGACATATTGATTACAATTATAAAATAAGTATCCAAATATTATAATTGTAAAAATTATTATTAGCCAATTATTTTTTATAAAATTTTTCATATATTTGCTCCTTTTTAAAATTTAGCGAGAAAATTTGGAAGTTTTTAATTATACAGTTAAATACCAAATAAAATCAGCAGCTGTTTTTAATAAAGAAAAATCAAGTCTTTGGGCTTGCAATTCATATCTTCCAGCACCATATATGGTTGCATCATTAGTAGCAAATCTTTTCGTTTGTCCACTTTTTAATGTAATTACATTTGATTTATAACCACTTGCAGTGTTTTCTACTTGAAACCATAATTCACAATTTGGACAAGGATTTGTCATAGATGTTGATGCTTTTACTAAATTAACAGATTGATCTCCAGGATTTTTCTTAGTTTGTGTAGTTAAAGTAGTAAATTTTGACATTTCAATTATTTGTGGCACACATAAATATACCGATTCTACTGCTTTAACTCCTACTGATGTAATTACAAACATAAAAGCTAAAGCAACTAGCAATGTTTTATAAGTTTTTTTCATATTATTTCTCCATTCTATTTACCAAATTTTCTCACTTACATTCTAACATTTTAAAAAACCTCTAACAATGTCATTGCACTACCGTTGATAATACCGAAGAGATTGGCGTAAAATTATATCAATATAATTATACTATAATAAGTATTTTTAATAAATAAAATTTATAATGGAAGTGTGTTTTTTCAAAAAGTTTTACACATAGAAATAATAAAAGAGGATATTAAAAATATTTAGTTATTTTCTAATACCCTCTTAAATCTATATAAACATTATATAATGTATTATATTTTATGGTTCATAAGTAGTAATTGTGTAGTTGTTTTTATTAATTGTAATTTCAATAGTACCACTTTCTTGAGTATTTAAATAAGAAATGTTTAATTTTTCTAATGTTTTAATCGTTTCTTTGGATGGATGATGGTATAAATTGTTGCGACCACTAGAAATAATGGCTTTTTTTAAATTAAAATTTTTTAAAAATTTCTCTCCACTACTTGTTTTGGAACCATGGTGGCCTAGTTTTAAAAAATCACATTTAATATTATAATCATCAATCAATTGTAGCTCCACTTCCTTAGGACTATCGCCCATATAAAGAAAATGATAGTTAAAAATATCAAAATAAGTAATTTGACTACTATAATTTTCATCAGAATTATAATAATCATTAATATTTTTATAATTAAAATATTTACTTTGGTAATCCATAACAATATGTCCTACTTTGCTTATTTCTTGTTCTAATAAATTATAGTTTCCTTTATTTAGTATTATATTATTAATTGAATATTTTTTTAAAATATTGATGGTTTCCTTAGCATGATCGGCATCTCCATGAGAGATAATTAATAAATCAATCTTTTTAATTCCTAAACTTTTTAAAAATAATATAACATTATTGGAAACATGATAATCACTATTTAGAGCGCCACCTGTATCAATCATTATAACTTCTTTTCGAAAAGGAGAAATTAAGATACTACAATCTCCTTGCCCAACATCTAAATAATAAACATGATAATTTTTATCCATAGGAGAAATAAAAATGTGAATAGGAATAAGAAGAAACATGGCTGTTAAATATATTTTATTAAGTTTTTTAGTATAAAGAAATAAAAATGTGTAATAAAGAGTTATAACTATTATGGGAATTTTAGGAATTATTAAGTTCAATTTCCAAGAATAAAGGAAATTATTTAAATACTCTAAAATTATTAAACAAAAACTTAAGATTGGTTCTAAGAAGGAAAAGCCAAAAGTTAAAATACTTAATGGAAAAACTATTAAAGAAATAAAAGGAACAAAAATAATATTTAAAATTAAACTTAAAAAATTTATTTCATAATTAAGATTTACTGTAATAGGAAGACTAACAATAAATGCTAAAAGACTAATTTTAAATATTTTAGTTAAATAATTTCCAGTTAGATGTTTACTCCATGTCATAATACTAAAAGTAATTAAAAAAGAATATTGAAAACCATTGTTATAAATCATAAAGGGATTAATAATTAAAATAGTAAAAGCAACTAAAAATAAAATTTTTCTATTATCTAGAGATAACTTAAATAAATGACATAAATTTTTAAAAAAATAGAAAAATGTAGCCCGTAAAACAGAAGCTGAAAAATTAGTTAAAAACATAAAATAACTTAAGACAATACTAATAATAATTGGCGATATTTTAAAGCGTTTTAAAACTTTATCTAAAACTAAAATAATTAAGCCAATATGCATACCAGAAACTGCAAATAAATGCCATATGCCATTAGTACGATATTGTTCATATGTTTCACTTTCTAAAAAATCTTTATCACCTAAAATAAATAAATTTAAATAACTTCTACTAAGATTATCGTAATTAGATACTCTTTTAATAATTTTATTTTTTATTTGATAGAAAATATTTTCTTTGCTAGTAATTTTAATATCTTTTACTTTATATGCTAAATAAATTTTATTATTATATAAATATTTTTGATAATTGAAAGTATTGGGAATAGTATTTTTATTAATTTTAGTTGGTTCACCAAAAACTTGAACTTTTTTCCCTAAAAGATCGGTTACTTTATATATAATATTTTTACTATAATAACTACATTTTATTTTTTCAGTATTTTTTAAAATAAAACTAATTTGATTATTTTTAATCGAAACATCGGTAATAATTCCTTCAATAGAAGAACTATCATAATATTTTGTATTATATTTAATTACAACTGTTTTTAACAAAACCCAAATAAACAGCACAAGAAAGAGGAATAAGTAAAAGAGTTTAGACTGTAATATTGTCTTTAATCTTTGCAAACAATGCATCGCCAATACCACTTACATTTTTAATGTCTTCAATAGTTTTAAAATTACCATTACTAGTACGATAATTAATTATATCATTAGCTTTAGCTTCACCAATTCCTGATAATTTAATTAGTTCATTAGCACTAGCAGTATTAATATTAATTAAAATGGTTTCAGTATTAGTATCGCTTTTACTTGGTTCATTTTTATCAAAAACTGTATCTTTATCACTAGCAATAATTTCACTAGAAAAATTATCAGTACAATTTCCTATGTCATAAGTTGCACATTCACAAGGTTTTACTACTTCAACTATTTTAGTTTTTTTATATTCTGTCTTATTATAAATATAAACAACTAATTCATTAGATACTTTTCTACTCAAATTAATATTATTAGTATAAGCATTTTTAGTAAAACCACCAGCAACTTTAATAAGGTCATTTATAATATTGTTGGAATTCATTTCATAAACGCCAGGACTTTTAACAGCACCTTTAATTTCGACAAAAAAAGTGGGAATTTCTTCTTTGACATTCGTATTTTCAGCAGTAGCTAGAGATTTATTAGTGGTAGAAGAAGGACATTGATAAGTTTGGTATTTATAAATCATAAAACCACTAAAGATGCCAAAGAGTACATTTAAACTAATACTAATTATAAGAATGACTAATTTTTTATTTTCCCAAAATTCTAAAAAATTCATATTTTACCTCCTTTCACTATTATTTATACGCAGTGAAAGGCCGATTTCCTTTTTTTAGAAGTAATTTTTATAAAAAAATATTAATTTGCTAATTTTTTTAATTCTAATTTGTACTTAGTTGTTTTATTTTCAATGGCAACTCGTTCTGTAATAAAAATCATCGCCACAAAGTTGATAGTTGATGATCCACCATAGCTAAGAAGCGGAAGAGGAACACCAGTTAATGGTAAAATGGCAAGCATTCCCGATAAATTAATTATTATATGGAAAACAAATAACCAAAATGTTCCGTAAGCTAACATAGAATTTCGTAAATTATAAGCTTCTTTAGCAATTTTTAAAATGCGATATAATAAAAGACCATAAATAATTAAAACAGCTATTCCTGCTAATAAACCTAATTCTTCAATAAGAATGGCAAAAATAAAATCTGTATGACTTTCAGGTAAATACATATACTTTTGTGTACTATTACCAATCCCTACCCCAGTTAAACCACCATTGTTAATTGCAATATACCCATTACAAACTTGGTAACCTGTTTTTTCTTTATATCTTTGACATGGATTTTGGAATTGAAAACGACTCATTTGCTCACTATTTAATATTTCAGCACCACTATAAAGTAGGACTAAAACTGATAGGATACCACCAATCCCAACAATCATAATAATTTTTGGAAGAATGCTTTTTTTCATTGGAACACTTAAAAATAGACAAAAAGCAATTGCCAAAAGAATTGCTGCACTACCAAAATCGGGTTGCATTAATATTAAAACTCCTAAGACTAGTGCTACTGATAAAGGAATTAAATATAAATATATCTTACTAGATTTTTTTCTTATTAAAGTATTATAAAAAGAAGCCATAAATATTATAATACATGACTTAGCAAATTCTGCAGGTTGAATAGCAAAGCCAGTTCCTGGAATATAAAACCAACTTTGAACATGACTAGTAATACTACCATAAATAAGTAAAAGAATTAAAGCAACAATTATCCCAATAATTAACAACCAAGAAATACTTTTATACCACTTAGTAGGAATACGCATTATAATTATCCCACCAATAAATGACACAACAAAAAATATCAGTTGCCGAACAAAAAAGTAAGTGATATCTTTATCATACCTTAGGATTGCCGCCGCTGATGAAGCACTAAAAACCATAATTAAGCCAATCATACATAAAAGAATTGTCAAAATTAAAAGTGGTTTATCAATTTTAGAAAATATCTTATTCATATATTTATAATACCATAAAAAAAGCCAGATAAAAATAAATTATTAATTTTTTGATGTCAAAATATGACTATGATTAATAAAATATAATAGATACATAAAGGAGGTATAATATGTATTATTATGGAAATAATGGTTACTATGGTGGTAACTATGCTGCTTCTGCCCCTTGCTGTGGCGCTACCTATGCCGGATACACAAGTGGATATGGCTTAGGAGCTGCTATATGGATTGTATTATTTATTCTATTAGTTATCATAATTGGCGCTGGCTGGTTTGGTAATAACAATAATAATCACAATTATAACTAAGGAGTTTTAGCTCCTTTTTATTTTAAATATTTTTCATATTCGGTTTTGTTATAACCTAATTTTTTTAGCTTAGTTTTAAACTGTTTTAAAATTTTATTGTGTAAAATTTGATTGGTTTTCTCGATATCTTCTAATAATTTTTCTTCTGGATAATTCATTAAATAACGAAGAAAATAAGTTTCAACGAATAATTCACTAAAATTATTAGTAATTTCTTCAATAAAATCTTGTGTGTTTTCTTTCATAAAAATCTCTCCCTCTACTATCTTTATACGATTTATTGTGGCAATTTCCTTTAAAAAAATGTAACAAATTAAAAAATGTGTAATATTATACACATTTTTGACAATTCTTTAATAAAATATAATCATTTTCTGAAATTAGGATTTTGAATTTTAGAATTGGTAATTAAATTAAAAATTTCATTAAAAACTAAGCTATTACTTATAAAAGTTCGTTCTATTTGAATATTAAGATTAGATGATTCAATTGTGGGAATAGTTATAAAATTAATACCAGTACTAACTTCGGCTATTTTGATAAAATAACGAATAAAGGTATTAGTTATGTTGTTTTGGATTGTTTCTTGGCTGCTAAGCATATCTTGAAAAGGCAGATCAGGATTTATCTTCATTCTTTGATATATAGCTATTCTTTTAGCATTCCAACGCTCTACTAAAAAAGGTATTATTTCTAAAGAGGTATCTTTACTAAAAGCTAAAGCCATCATAGCTGCTAAGAAGTAATGCTCAGGAGCACCTTTAATTTTAGAAGTTACCCCCCCCCGAATTTTTTTCAGATATTCTTTTTCGCTATCTAAAGAATTAGAATCGCCTTTTTGAATTGCATATAATTGATAATTAAAGCCCGTATTGCCGATATAAATTAATGGCAATGCTAATTTATAACCATCATCAAAGTGTAGATAACTTCTTATACGATAAGGTGTTTCGTTCTTGACTGAACATATTTCTTCGGCAACATGAATACTGGCACCAATACTTTCAATATATCCTAATTCCATTTTGCTATCATTATCAAGAATATTATGGTCAAACATATTAATCCTAGAATTTAAAAAGCTAAGTGGGTTGGCAAAATCGTTAAAAGAGGCATTAGCAAATAAAGATGCTATTATATATTTAACTTGGTATGCTTTTTTTAAACTATCATTATTGGCAATTTCAAAGAAATCATTTAAAAAATTAAAATCATTGGGGTTATAAAATTCTAGAGCTTTTCTTACATATTTAACCAGTAAAGAATCAAATAATTCTTTGTCAGTAACCTTTAAAGTAGGAATAATAATACTTTCATAAGGTAATTTTTCACATGTGCTAATCTCAGTATTATTAATTATTAGATTAAATGCAATATTTAAAATCATACAACAATTAATTTTACCTTCTTTAGCTTCAGGAACAATTTGGCTATAAAAAATATTAATAATTTGTATATCAGTCATAAATTCTCCTCTTTTATATTATAAATAAAATTATTTTGTAGATTAAAAAATAAATTATAATTATCTTTTTATTTTGATTGGTTCTTCTTTATAGACGCTTGTACTACTATCCGTTGGCATGAAAAATAGGGCTCTATCCTAGAATAGACCCCTTACAAAAATGATTTAACATTTTTTCCTTGCATAGATAATATATCACAAAATGATATCTATGTCAAACTACTCATACAAAATTTCTTTATAATTTTTTTCGATTATTTTATCAAAATATTCATAAATAGATTTAAGTAGTCCATTATTATTATAGTATTTTCTATTAAGGATTATTCTTCTATAAAATAATTTGCTAATTTCGTGTTTAACATTATTTTTTACCCCTTCACTGCTTACAATTATATTAAATAGATAAAGAGTATATGTTATTTGTCTTATTCTTGAATTTTTCAGTTTATTATTTCTATTTTCTTTTCCTATACCACAATTTTTTAAATAATTAATAACTAAAGTATCTGGTCTAAAGTTGTTATCTTTTTTATTCAATTCAGATAACACACAAGAATTATGAGCAACTGCATTTCTAAGTTTATTTACTTCTCTTAAAATAAATACATATCTATTATCTTCTAAATTATAATTTTGAGTAAAGAATTCAAAAAAATTGATTAATTCTCCGAAAGTAATTATTTCTAAAAATTCCCATATTGGAATATTTTCAAGTTTTTTATCTTTGTCTAAATCATATTTTGAAAATATTTTTTGATAGTATTCATTAGAAACTTTTTTCATGATATTATCATGTAATCTTTTAGGAAACTTCATCATTATAATCCTTATCAAAATATAAGTTTACAATGTTATAGCCATCTTCAAATTCTAATTCTTCTATACTATTTAATATTTTTATTTTTAAATAATGTTCAATATCTATTATTATTTTAAATAATACAATTCTAGTTCTATAATCAATAATAGACAAATCTTTTAAATATGCAAAATCTAAATCAATGTATTTGCCTTTTAATTCACCACATGGATATTTAAAAAAATTATTTTTATATGAAATTACATTGAAATAATTGTTATTTTCTTTAAGATATTTTTCTGCTTCTTTCGCTAAACATTCTTCAAACTTAATATTTTTTTCTTTTAAATATGGAACCATTTCAGAAATTTTTAACATTGGTTTTAGAGTATTTGGTATAAATTTATTAATCATGCTATCACCTTTTTATGAAAAATATTATAATCATTATTTATTATTATAAAGTAGTAAATTAACTTAAAAATTTTACATGTACATCTTAAAATAAAGAATTTTAATTATAAATTAAACTTTTTAAATAAAATAAAATTATTTTAGTTTAAAAAATTTATTACATCTCAATAAATAATATAATAGCACAAAGCAAAAGAAAACTCCATCTCACGATGAAGCGATTCTACATTTTCAACCAGGATCATTTATTAGTCACACCACCTGGAAGCGAAAAACATTTGTAGGTAACTGCTTGTACACTACTTTTGTTTTTGTTGGCTAAAATAACTTATATCACCATTAATGTTTAAAAACACCTAAATTCTAGGTAAATTGACTTAATACTTCGTAATTTTATAAACACTTTGTAGATTAAAAAGCAATTATCTTCTATTTCGTTTATTTGCTTTTATAGTAGCTTGTGCAGCAGCCAGCTTAGCAATAGGAATACGATACGCTGAACAAGAGACATAAGTTAATCCTAATTCTTCACAATAGAAAATACTTTTGGGATCACCACCATGTTCACCACAAATTCCTAATTTTATATTCTTATTAACACTTCTTCCCTTTTGAATACCAATTTCCATTAATTTACCAACACCTTTTTGGTCAATTCTTTGAAAAGGATCGAAATCATAAATTTGTTTTTGATAATAATCATCTAAAAATTTAGCGGCATCATCTCTAGAATATCCAAAAGTCATTTGGGTTAAATCATTAGTGCCAAAAGAGAAAAATTCAGCATGTTTAGCTATTTCATCTGCCATAAGACATGCTCTTGGAACTTCAATCATTGTTCCAATATGATATTCTAAATTACTATTATATTCCCTTGTTATTTCTTCAGCTGTTTTAATAACTACTTCTTTAATGTATTTTAATTCATTAACATCCCCAATTAAAGGAATCATTATTTCTGGAACAATGGTAATATTTTCTTTTTGACTAATTTTAATAGCAGCTTCAATTAAAGCTTTTGTTTGCATGATAGCAATTTCGGGATAAGTTATTGCTAAACGACATCCTCGATGTCCCATCATCGGATTAAATTCATGAAGTTCTGCACATTTATTTTTAATTACTTCTTCACTAACATGCATTTCTTTAGCTAATTCAGTAATTTCTTTAATATCTTTTGGTAAAAATTCATGTAAAGGGGGATCTAAATAACGAACTGTTAATGGTAAACCTTTTAAAATACTAAATATTTTTTCAAAATCACTTTTTTGAAATTCTAATAATTCATTTAAAACTTTTTCTCTATCTTTTTTCGAATTAGCTAGAATCATTTTACGAATTTTAGGAATTCTTTCTTTAGCAAAAAACATATGTTCTGTTCGACAAAGTCCAATTCCTTCAGCACCTAAATTAATTGCAGTTAAAGTATCCGCTGGATTATCAGCATTAGCTCTAATACCTAAATTACGATAACTATCTGCCCAGTTCATAATTGTTTCAAAATCCCCTGCTATTGTATTAGGAATTGTCGGTATGTCACCTTTATAAATATATCCGGTCGCTCCATCTAAAGAAATGTAATCGCCCTCTTTAAAAATATGTTTACCTATTGTAAGAGTTTTATTAGCATTATCAATAACAGCATCAGAACACCCTGATACACAACATGTTCCCATTCCTCTTGCTACCACGGCAGCATGACTAGTCATACCACCTCGACCAGTTAATACACCTTCACTAGCAAGCATTCCTTCAATATCTTCTGGTGTAGTCTCTAGCCGTACTAAAATTACTCGTTCATTTTTTTGATGCATTTTTTTGGCAGTCGTTGCATCAAATACAATTTTTCCAGCACCAGCTCCAGGAGATGCAGGTAAAGCAGTCGCAATAACTTCAGCTTTTTTTAAGGCATTTGGTTCAAAAGTCGGATGCAATAATTGATCTAAACTTTTTGCATCTATTTTTAATAAAGCTTCTTTTTTAGTTAGTTTATTCTCTTTTACTAAATCACAAACAATTTTAATGGCTGCTTGGGCCGTTCTTTTCCCACTACGAGTTTGTAAAATATATAAACGCCCATTTTCGATAGTAAACTCCATGTCTTGCATATCACAATAATGATTTTCTAACTTTTGGGCAATTTTTACAAATTCTTGATAACAATTAGGTAAGTCTTCAGCTAATTTTTGAATTGGCTCTGGGGTTCTTATTCCTGCTACTACATCTTCACCTTGAGCATTAATTAAGTACTCACCATAAATTTGATTTTCACCAGTAGCAGGATTTCTAGTAAAAGCAACACCAGAACCAGATGTATTTCCCATATTACCAAAAACCATTATTTGAACATTCACTGCTGTTCCCCAATTACTATCTATATCATTCATACGCCGATAAATTATAGCTCGTTCATTATTCCAGGATTTAAAAACGGCTTCAATAGCACACATAAGTTGATCATATACATCTTGTGGAAATTTTTCGTGTAATGTTTCTTGATATAAATTTTGATATTCAGCAATAATATTTTGTAAATCACTAGTGGTAAAATCTTGATCAGACTCATAGCTATTAATTTTTTTAATATTATCTAATATTTCTTCAAATTGAGATTTGGGAACACCTTTAACAACATCAGCATACATTTGAATAAAGCGCCGATAAGAATCATATGCAAACCGCGGATTATTAGAGTGTACTGCAAATCCTTTTACTGATTCGTCATTTAAACCTAAATTTAAAATTGTATCCATCATTCCTGGCATACTTATACGAGCACCACTACGAATTGATAATAACAAAGGGTTTTTAATATCACCAAATTTCTTACCACTAATTTTTTCTAATTTTTTAACGCTCTCAACAATCTCTTTCTTTATTTTATTGTTGATAACTAAGTTATTTTTATAATAATCATTACAAGCCATTGTACTAACTGTAAAGCCTTGTGGAATTGGCAATTTTAATTGAGTCATTTCAGCTAAATTAGCGCCTTTTCCTCCTAAGATATCCAACATATCTTTATGGCCTTCGCTAAACAAATAAACATATTTTTTCATAACTTTTAATCCTCCAAATTTATTGTAACACCAGAAATCTAAATTATTTGGTACACTTTAGGACTTAGACATTTTTTTGACGGTTTTTATTGGGATGAAATTTTAAATAAGCTGCTCTTAGGCGTTCATTACTCACATGGGTATAAATCTCTGTAGTATTTAAATTTTCATGTCCTAACATTTCTTGAACACTTTTTAAATCAGCTCCATTATCTAATAGATGAGTTGCAAAAGTATGTCTTAAAGTATGGGGAGATATTTTCCGAGCAACTGATGAAGTTTTTAGAATTTTATCAATTATATATTCGACACTTTCTCTACTAATTGGGTTTCCTTCTCTATTAACAAAAAGAAATTCATTAGTTTGAGGTTTAAACAAAGACCTAATTTTTAAATATTTTTCTAAACTAAGAGATGCTATACGGCCATAATACACTATTCGTTCTTTGTTTCCCTTACCAATAATTCGAATTGTTTTTTCACTTAAATTAAGATCATTCAAACTTATATTACATAATTCACTTACTCTTATTCCAGTTGAATAAAAAATTTCAAAAATACATTTATTGCGAATTCCATCATTACTACTTTCATCAATACTATCTAAAATTTTTTCAATTTCAACCATACTTAAATAATTGGGTAATTTTTTTTCAACTTTAGGATTTCTAATTCTTTTAAAAATATTATTTTCTAATAGTTTAATATCATTTAAAAAAGTATAAAAACTACGAAGAGCACTTAAAATACGAGAAATACTTTTGTTACTATATTTTAATTTATCTAAATATTTTAAAAATCCAATAATATCTTTTTTATCAATTGTTAAATAATTAATTTGCATTTTTTTTAAATATTCTAAATATCTAAATAAATCTCGCTCATAGTTTTCTTTTGTTTTTTCACTATAGTTTAATTCTTTAATTAAATATTCTAAAAATTTTGATATTGCTTCTTCTATCTTCATAATTCAATTATATAACAAAAAAAATTAAATGACTATGCTACATCACTTAATTTTTCTAATTTTCGTAATTTTTCAAGATTTCTTTTTTGAACTTCACTTGCTATAGTTAAATAAATACTTCGACTTTTATGATAAGGTAATTCCAAAATCATTTGAAACATTGCCTCTTTTGAATTATTTCGTAATACTTCTTTGAATCTATCTAATAGACCACGAATAAAATCGGGATGTGTAAATACACTTTCAACAATTTTTTTATACATGCCAAATATTTTATTTTTTAAATTTTGATCAATCTCTTCTGAAACTTCTTGATAGTTTATTACATTTAAATAATCATCTTTTGTTAAAATGGCTAAATTATGTTTTAAATCACTAATTATTCTTAAGCTACCAATGATATAATCATCTTGGACCATGTTACTTCTTTTTACTGCTTCGCGTAATTCATTCTCACTAAAATTAGAAGTAAAAGCATCAATACTTACTATATCATTTGGAATATATTGGGCGCAAATATCTAGCTTATTAATATCAATTAAATTGTAGTCACCAGGTCGTTTTTCTAAAACTAAATAATATCCCACATTACCATTATCTAGCATAGCCATTCTCCTTTCAAGGGTTAATTATTATATCATATTTACATTTAAATTGTCAATCTGTTCAAAGCTCGTGTTAGATAAATAGATTATTCGCTCCACTTTCTAGATATATTGATTCTTTCTTTTGCTAAAATAGATTCAAATAAATTGATATTTAAAGTATTACAAATAGATGTTAAAACGATAAAGACATCTGCTATTTCATTTTCGACAGTATCATAATTAGCAATTTTATTTTTATCAATAGTCATATTAGTTTTTTCTTTTCTAATGGCTTTAGCTAGTTCTCCGACTTCTTCAATTAAAAGTAAAACGGTTTGTTCAATTGGTTGATTTTTAAATCCTCTTATATCAATAACTTCTCTAATATAATTTTGAATAGTATCTAAATTACTATACTTATCTAATTTGCTATATAAATCTCCTTGATTATTCATAAATATACCTCTTTTAAATTTTAATTACTTTGTTTTCTCTCTAATTTTTCTTTGGTAAATTCAAATATTACTCGTAAAATTGTTAAAGTAGGCGTTGCAAAAATCATCCCAATAATTCCAAAAAAGTGACCAAATACTAATAAAGCAATAATTATTGCTACTGGGTGAACACTACTAGCTCGACTCATAACAATTGGTTGCAAAATATAATTTTCAAATATTTGAACAATAATACAGATGATAAGAGCACCAATTCCAATTAACGGATCTTGAGTTAAACCAACAATAACTGCTGCTGCCCCACCAATATATGGTCCGATAAAGGGAATTAAATCAGTTAAGCCACAGAAGAAACCAAATAATACAGGAGCATTTAAACCAATTAAAGCAAAACCAACCGAATCACAAATAAGTACTACTAAAGCGACTAAAAATGTTCCATTAACGCATTTTCTTACTTCGGTACTCATTCGGGAAGATAAATGATGAACATCATCTTGTAGCGATTTAGGGAATAATTTTTTAATATGTCTTGCAATACTTTCATAATCAACTAACATGTAAAGGCCAATTATTAAGCCCATGGCAAACGAACCAATTCCACTAAATAAAGCAACAATAAAATTAATTAGAATATTAGGTAGTTCTTTAACAATATCGGTACCATAATTAGAAATTGTAGTTAAAAGCTTATTTTGGAAATCTCCTAAAGCTAAACCTCTAATTTCTAAATTAGTAAATATTTCTTTAATACTAGAAGTTATTTTTTCGACAAACCCTGGTATTAAACCAACTATTTCATTTCCTTCATTATAAATTGTTGGTATAAAAATATATAATAAAAAGAAAATGACAGCAATAAATACTAAAAAAACAATCATCGAACTTAAAGTGTTATTTTTGATTTTAGTATTTAATTTTAAAACTAGTGGTCTTAGAAGCCATGCCAGAATAAAACCAATAAAAAATGGACTAATAACTCCCATAAATTCTAAAATGGTTTTTAAAATGTTTAGTTTTTGTAATGCTACAATACCAAAAAGTATTAGACAAGCAATAAAAACAATGTAAAGTACTTTTAAAATTTTTTTAGATAGACTAATTACTTCATTTAATTCTTTTTTATTAATCTCTTTATCAATTTTGTTTTTCATTTTTTCACATCCTTAATTATATTATACTATTAATTAATTAAAATAACATTAAAAAAAATAAATAAAGGTATCAACCTCTATTTATTCATATTATTACTTGACATAGAATTGGCTTTATCTAATAAATTATTAATTAATCTATCAGCTTTACCTTTGGTATTCTTATTCATTAAAGTATAAGCACCAACACCAATTAAACTAGCCATTAATAAACCTGATACAACTTCTATCTTTTTCATTTCAACCACCTCTAATAGTAGTATGGCTCTAAATAAATAAATTATGTATCTAAAAATTTATTATTTAATTGTTCTTGTAAAGTCGTTTTACGCATATTGCCATAATCATTCATAACCCCTTTATAAAATGCTTCAATATCACCAATTAAAATTAAACTTTTTTTAGCCCGACTAACACCAGTATATAATATTTTATTATAAAGCATAGTTCGATATTGGTATGTTATTGGCATTATGACATGATCAAATTCACTACCTTGACTTTTATGAATAGTAATAGCATAAGCATGCCGAATATTTTTTAAATTCTTTTTCTGATACATAACTAGATTACCATCAAAATCAATATTCACAACTTCTTTTTTATAAGGAGTATTAATTGTAGCAATACTTTTAATAAACCCAATATCACCATTAAAGACGTTATTATCAGCATCATTTACTAATTGTAAAACTTTATCACCTTCTTTAAAATATACATCTCCATAAAGAATTTTTCGTTGCCCAACGTCAGCATTAAATATTTCACATAACATGATATTTAAATTATCAATGCCATTTTCTCCTTTGTACATAGGAGCTAAAACTTGTAATTTATTCTCATCATAACCTTTAGTAATACCCGCTTCAATAATCTTTTTAATACTTAATTTAATATTTTTAGTATCTATATTAATAAAATTATAATCATCTTTTTTATTCATAAATTCTTCGGCTAACTCTTTATTTTTTATTTCTTTAGCAAGATAAGGAATATAAGAATTTTCACTTTGACGATAAATATGATTTAAAGGTATATAATTAAATAAATCACTACTAATAAGGTCATTTAACAATAAACCAGGGCCAACAGAAGGAAGTTGAAAGGCATCTCCTACTAAAATAAGTTGAACATAACTTGGAATTCCTTTTAAAAGTGCCGCAAATAAACTATTATCAACCATACTAACTTCATCAACTATTACTAATCTTTGAAAGTTTTTATTATTTTCATTAATCATAAAATCATTAGTATCTTTATTCCATTTTAAATAACGATGGATTGTTGATGCTGGTAGACCTGTTGATGTACTCATTTTTTTACTAGCCCGACCAGTTGGAGCTAAAAGAGCAATTTGTTCAATAACTTCTAAATTACTTAACTTATTCTTTTCAACATATAATTTAACAATCGCATTGATAATTGTCGTTTTACCAGTACCAGGGCCACCACTAATAATTGTAATATTATTATTTAAGGCATCATTAATTGCTTTTTTTTGATCTTTATTATATTCAATTTTTAATTTTTGTTCTAATTTATTAATTTTTTCATTATAATCAAACTTATTGATATCTCTTTTTGAAATCTTTTTTAAAAGCTCAGCAATAATTACTTCAGCTTCATAATTCTCTTGTAAATAATATCTATTTTCTAAATCTATAACAATGAATAATTCTTCTTCTAATTCTTTTAAATAATCTAAGTAAGTTTCATAATCTACATTAATATTAAATATTTTTTCTAAATAAGAAAATATATCTTCAGGTTTATAATATATATCTCCTGTATTATTAGATAGTGCTTTCATACCTTCTAGAATACATGCCTTGACTCTTCTTTTATCAAAACGATCGCTACAATTGTTTAAAAAGATATTATCTAATCTTTTAAAATCAATTATTTCATTTAATAAATAAATATTACTATTGATTATGTCTTCAATGCAATCTTTATATTTAATGTATATACGGCCAGATTCTTCAATAGAAAAACCTAGATTTTTTAGTTTTAAAATAACATCACTACTTTTAGAATAATTCATTAATGAATTATGAATATTTTCTCTTTTATTTTCATTCATGCCTTCAACTTTATCTAAAGCAAACTTGTCTTCTTTAATGATTTCTAGACTTTTAGCCCCATACATTTTTACAATATTTTCGGCGGTTTTTTTGCCACATCCTTTAATAAAAGAACTACTCAAAAACTCAATAATATCATCATTATCTTCTGGAATAATTATAGTATATTTCTCAATTTTAAATTGATTACCAAACCGTTCATGGATAGTAAAATCTCCTTCAATTCGCATTAAAGTATCTAATTTTAAATCTAGAATGGTTCCTGTTATAGTTATACTCTTCTTTAAATATGCTTTGTTTTGATCGTTATATATTTTAGACACGCGAAAAATTGCTACTAGATATCCATTAGCTTCATTATGATAAATAACACTTTTAATTTTCCCTTCAAAACAATTCATAAAATTAATTATACTCTATAAAATTTAAAAACACCATTAAATAATTAAAAAAATGTATATTTTTTATTTTATCGGTAATAATAAGAATACGAAAGAAAGAAAAATTGTACTAAACTTATTAAAATTATTTTTTTTGGATTCTTCCATATTCTTTTATATCTCGCTTTCTTTCGTTTTTTTATGCCTTTTTTTCTAATTATTTATATTGTGTAGTCAAATTTAAGCATTAAAAAACCCCATAAAGGGGATTAATTTACTAATGGCGGAGCAGGAGAGATTTGAACTCTCGCGCCGGTTACCCGACCTACACCCTTAGCAGGGGCGCCTCTTCAGCCTCTTGAGTACTACTCCATACCAAGAATACTTCTATAGTTTAACATAATAATTAAACATAGTCAATTCTAAACCTAAACATTTTTAGTATACGTTTAAAATGCTAGTTTATACAAAAAATCTAAAACTTAGGTGTTTTAGATCTATTTAATTAATAAATTTCTAATTAAAGCAATATTTTCGTATTGAATTGAGATATAATCACTAGATGAATCAGCATTAGTTGTTATATCTTTAATTTCAATAACGGTTGCTTTATATTTTTCAACTAGTTCAGTAATTAATTCCGTATCGCTTTCATTAGCTAATTTAATAATGGAAGAATATTTGGCATTCTTAAATTTGTTTTTTATTTCATTAAGGGCATTTTCACTATCAGAGGCCACTATTTCTTCTAAAGAAATAACATTAAAGCCATAGTGTTCTAAAAATTTGAAAACATTAGATGAAACAACAAGAGTGTTATTATCATTTTCTTTAGCTTCTTTAGCAATGCTTCTTAATTCAGCATCAATCCAAGATACTTTGACATATAAATCATCGTATTTTTTATTAATTTCTTCGGCTTTAAGAGAATTATCTAAATACTCAATTAAAGAATTTTTGATATTTTTGGCAAGCATTAAGAAATTGTTGGGAGCAACCCATAATTCTTCTACACTATTAATATTATCGCTTAAACCATAAGTCGCATCAATTATTAATAAAGCATTATTTTCATTAAGAAAAGACTTAGCGAGTCTTTCTTCATGACCTAAACCTAAATAAACAAATAAATCTCCTTTAGCATACTCTTTGATTTGCTTATCAGTTAATTTATAACTATCTAAATCTACTTCACTAGGATAAATACTTAAAATAGTGCTATTGTCGCCATATAAATAATTGGTTATGAATGATACTGGATAAGTAGTTGTATAAATAGTAGCATTGTCCAGATTGTTTTTGTTAAAACTACAACCACTAGTAAATAAAATACTAATAATTAATAAACAAATAATTTTAATTTTTTTCATATAGTCACTCAATTCTTCTAATATTTTACTATATCCATTTGTTTTTATCAATATAATATGTAATAGTTAAAAGAATAATTCCTGAAACTAAGAAACCACCAATAATATCACTAGCATAATGGGCTCCTAAATAAATGCGGCTCATTCCAACTAAAACAGGGATAATTCCTAATATAATACTGAAAATTAATTTCATTTTCTTAGATAAATTACTCTTAATTACTAAATAAATTAAAATTCCATACATAGAAAATGCAGCCATGGCATGACCACTTGGATAACTAAATGTGTGTTCTTCAACTAAACGTAAAACACTAGGACGATCTCTTCTAATTATTAGTTTAATAACATTATTAATAACTGTTGAAATAATTAAAGTAGCCGCCACCACAAAACCTTTATTTCTTTTTTTGAAAAAAATAAAACACCCTAAAAATAGCAAAACTAATATAATAATAAATAAAGTACTACCTAAAAAAGTAAAACATTTATATATGGTAGTTAAAGTACTATTCATATTTCTAGTAAGAAAATTATAAATTGCAGTATCAAAACTAGCCATATTAGAAGTTTTGACTAAGACTGTTAATATTAAAAATAATACACCTAAACTAATTATATACCATTTACGATTTTTCATTTCTATTCTCCTTTAAATACAAACTCTCTTTGAATAACTAAATTGATTATCCAAAGGATAAAATCTGTTAATATTTTAATTAAAATAACTGGGATATTTAATAAATTAAATAAATAAGTAACAAAACATCCTGAAATAAACATTTGAATTATTACTAAAAAATAATATTTAATTAAAGATGGAATACTCATGTTTTTAAAGACTAAATTAGCATTAACAATATAATTATAAATTGATGATACTACTCGAGATAAAATAGTAGCTGCTAATATTTTACTATCAATAGTTAATATTCCTAAAATACAACTAAATAAAGTTATATCTAAAACAAAAGATGAAAAAGATGCGAGAAAATATTTTAAAAATAATTTATAAATCATTATGGAATCTTTTAAAGGATTAAAATGACTATTCGCATTACTATTTAAATAAATTGTTTCAATTAATACTTCTTTAATTGTAATATTAAATTCTTTACAAGCTATTAGCATATTTGTTTCATATTCATAACGCTCACCTGGTAAATCAACAAATTTTTCCAGTAAATTTTTGCCTAAAGCTCGTAGTCCTGTTTGTGTGTCACTAATCTCTAAACCAATAAATATTTTAAAAATATTGCGAGTAATTTTATTTCCATGTTTACTTTTAAAAGGAACATTATCAAGTTCAAAATCTCTCACTCCTAGAACTAATTCATTAGGATGCTTTAGAAGAGTTTCAGCACACTTTTTGATATCTTTTACACTATGTTGCCCATCACAATCACACATAACTACCCCACTTAATTTGGGATGATTATTTAACAAATAGTTAAAAGCGTTTTTTAAAGCCCGCCCTTTACCTAAATTTTTATAATGAGTTAGAACTTCATAACCAGAATTTTTTAGTTCCTCAAAAAATTTATTATGACTTTTTTTACTTCCATCATTAACAATTAAGATATTTTTAAATTCTTTGTGTAAATCTTTTAAAAATTTTTGCATTATTTTTTCTTCAGGATCTAAAGCAGGGACTATTATATAAATATCTTTCATTTTAAAACTCCTAATCTTTTATTGCTTCCATATTGACTAATTTATAACCATTTTCATAATAAATGAAATATAAACGATCATGCATTACATCAACTTTATCCTCACTACCAACAACCATATTCTTTTCTAAATAAACTTCACAACTAAAAGCTAAATCATTATATGATACACAATTTTTAACTGTTTCATTCGTAAAAACTGGATTTTTTAAACGATGTCTACTAACAAAAGTAATATCCACATTATGAGCCCAACCATAAGCCATATCATACATATATGAACCATTAATTAAGTAAGGTGTTAAAACATTAAAACCATGATAACTACCTTGTAAATCATCAGTTAAAAACAAACTCCAATTTTCAGCTAATTTTAGAACATCAAAATCAGTTTTTAAATGACTTTTTAAACTATTAAAATCCGGATATTCTTGATAATTTTTCGTAACATTTATGACATTATCTTTAACTTCATATTTTACTTCTTTATGATTTTCATCAAATATTTTAATAACAGGTTCATAAACTAAATTTTTAATTTCATATTTTTTACTTTTAGCAATTTCAATATATTCAGTTAAACGTTCTAATCCTTCAACATCACCTTCTTTAGCTACATCATCACTAGTAAGCTCTTGATTATTAATTACTACTTGATAATTACTAGGAACAGTTATTTCATAATTATAAATTCCATTTTCAAAATGTGTTTTATTATCTATTATTTCCCATTCATCAATTTTTAAAATCCCCATTCTCGTATAAGAATTTATACTTTTTAAAGATACAGTACTAACTAATTTATCCTTATTATATAAATTATAAGCATAAATATCATCTTTTGTTAATTTACTATTTTTCTTAATAGTTAAATTAGCACTTTTATATAATTTATTAACTCCATCAATTATTTTAGCATTACTATTTTCAAATTTACTTATCGAAAACAAATTATTATCAATATTTTTAGTAAGTTTTCCTGAAGACGCTAAATAACTAATATAATTATCAACTAAATTACGTTCATAAACAATCATACTATTATAAACATATCCTAAAAAAATACCGCCCAAAACCAGCATAATAAGACTAAAGATAATTAAACCTTTTTTATAAAGACTAGTCTTTTGAAAACGACGAATTAATCTTAATTTGCGCATATATTTACCTCTTTTCTACAATAAATCCAGTAGGCAATTTCCAAGAAGAATTAGAATAATATAACGTAACAGAAGTCATTTCATATTTATCATCATAATACATACTTGATGATGAACCGCCATCGATATTAGCGGCATTGATTGCCCCATATTCACTCATTAAATCAATTAAATCGGAAGCTGTAGCACCTAAATGCCCATTTGCCCCACGTCCATCAGTTACTAAAAGGAGTACTGTTCCATCTGCTCTTTGACCTATAGCTGTTCTAGGGTTTGCTCCACTACCAGAACCCTTAGTTTCTCTTTCTTCGCCATTAATAATTAATTTAACAAAATGGTTATTGGCATCACTACTCTCTTCTTGGAAAGCAACAGCATCACGAATTTTTTCTTCTTTAATTATTTTTTCTACTGCACTCGCATTTTTACCACTTAAATCAATTATTTTTAACAAATTATCTTCATTAAAACCAACTAAGTGAAGACCAGCTATACCACTAGGACTATTAAATTCAATTTTGCCATCTCGCACTACTAAGCCCATTGGTCTTCCTCCTTTATTACTATCAGAGACGTAAAGGCCACCATTAATACCAGCAAAAGCATCATTATCTTTAACTAATTTATCTAAAGTTACGCCATATTCTTTCCAACTCCCATCAAAAATAGTGGCTAGTTTAACACGAGAAGGATCATTTACAATAATCATTTTAGCAGCATAAGTACTACCAGCAATTTCTACTAACTCAATACCATCTTTATCTGGTTTTGATGTATCAATGTCAATTAAGCTATTATCTATTTCTTCATCTAAAGTCGCCATACTATTACTATCAACAATTTTTTGAACTTTACTATCACTCATAAACAATTTAACTACAAATTTCATTTGACCTGTTTCTAACAAGGTTGTGACAAATAAATTTCTTGCATGCTCGCTAGGGCCATAACAAAATATTAAGCCCATGGAATAGACAGTAACTAAAAGAACTAATACAAAAATTCCAATAAAACTAAAAACCTTTCCAATCATTTTTACTACTTTCATAAAACAACTCCACTTCCTAACTACATTTTGTTCTAAGTATCACTAACTATTATCATAAATATAATTATACATCAAAAGTATAAAAAAAGAAATAAATTTTTAATTTACTTCTTCTAAAATCTTGGGTGCATACTCTATTTCATAGATTTTATTTTTTTCGAATTTTTTTTCAGTAACTACTTTTAAATAATTACTAGTATGCCCAATACTTTTATTATCTTTTACTTCTTCAATTAAAACTGCTACTTTTTGACCAATAAATTTTTGTTGATACTTATTTTCTAAAATTCGTGATAATTCTAATAATTTTTGAACTCGTTGTTTTTTTTCTAAACTAGCTACTTCAGGCATTTTGCTAGCTACTGTTTTTGATCTTTTAGAATATGGAAAAACATGTATTTTACTAAATTCTAGCTCTCTTGCAAGGTTATATGTTTCTAAAAAATCAGAAGATGTTTCCGAAGGAAAACCAACAATAATATCGGTAGTAATAGAGATATCTGGTCTAATAGATCTAATTAAAGCAATTTTCTTCCGAAAATAATCGGGATCATATTTACGATTCATTAATTTTAAAATCTTTTGACTACCTGCTTGCAGTGGAATATGTAAGTGGTTACAAAACTTGGGATTTTCTTTTAACATCTCCATAAATTTAGCATTTAGCTCTGTTATTTCGACACTAGATAATCTAATTCTTTCTAAATTAGGAATTTTACTTAAAGCGTTAATAACATCTATTAAATCATAATCATTATAATGATAACTACCAGTATGAATTCCCGTTAAAACTATTTCTTTGTGATTGTTTTGAACTAAAGTTTTGGCTTCGCAAATAATTTTAGAAAACTCTTTACTTCTATTTACTCCTCTCATGAAAGGAATAATACAATAGGAACAAAAGTTATCACAACCATCTTGAATTTTAATAAAAGCTCTAGTATGATTAAATTTATTAATAACCATATCTTCAAAAGGTAAATTTCGGTTTTCTCCAATGAAGCAATATGGTTTTTTAGTTACAAGAAATTCTTTTAAAATTTTGGCAATTAAAGACTTATTAGTATTACCCAAAAGAATATCTACTCCCATTTCTTGATATTCTTGGTAATTATTTTGCACACTACAACCAACAACAATTAAGATACTTTGGATGTTTTCTCGCCGAACTTTCCGAACATATTTTTTGCATTTTTTATCAGCTGTATTAGTAACAGTACAAGTATTGATAACAATTATATCAGCTTCTAACATATTTGATGTAAAAAGAAAGCCATTAGTTTGTAATGACTCACTCATATAATTTGATTCATATGTATTTACTTTGCAGCCAAAAGTTTCAATATAAAACTTCATAAATAATCCCCCTAATTTAGTATGCTATTTAATTCTTTTAAAGCACTCAAGAATGCTTCTTCTTTTTGATAACTAATAACTCTTACGTCTTTAATTTCATCCCTTATGTTGGTATTTACTAAATCATTCAAATCGACCTTTTTAACAACTACATCATCTAATACTTCTTCTTTTTCATAATTAATCGCATAACCAGTTTTATGATTTACTAATTCATCATAGCTAATAATGGCTTTTTCTTCTTGGTCTTTTTCATATTCATCACAACTAAGCCGCTCATTTTTTTCAGATTGTAATTTTTTAGTTAAAGAGTCTAAATCTAAAAGCACTCCTTCTTCATCATCATCAAAATAATTTGCTTCCTTCAGCGGTTCTTTTTGCGGTTCTTGTTCTAAATTTCTCACAATTTCATTTATTACTGGATCTAATTTATCTTGCTTTTTAAGACCACTAAATTTATTTTTTATATTTTCTTCTTCATTCAAAACTTCTTTATTAATTTTAATAAAATAAACTAAAGTGACTAGTAAAATTAATAAAGTTATAATTGCTCCAAAAAATATTATATCAACAAAATTTAAATAATTAAAAAACTTAGAGATATCTTTAATAAAATTCATTTATATCACCACATTATTATTCTAACACTTAACGTAAACAAAAATAAGTGTTCTGTATTTGCTTTACATGCTTTTTTGCAAATATTGACACTTATTATAACATTTATCTTGACGGTATGCAATAAATAATTAATTCTTAACTATCCCGCTATTTTAATTTTAGCTATATCACTTTCTTTTAAACCAGTAGCAGCAGCTATATCTTGTTTTGATAACTTCCCTGTTTTTATAAGATTTCTGGCTGTACTAAGGGCTTTTTGTTTTTCTCCTTCAAGCCGCCCTATATTCCGGCCTTCTTTTAACTTCATTTGGGCAGTATGCTCGATATCGGCTGCATGATAACTCTTCTGCACATTTATAAAACTGAAGTATTCGCTTGCAAACTCACCTTTGCGAAATCTCTCCATTACACTTTGCATCTCTGTTAATATTTTACTCCCTTCTACTATTTTTTGTTCTTCTTCTACACTCCTTGCTTTCATTAATAAAAACAATTTCTTTATATCCTCATCTACATCATATCTACTATCTTTATAATTGTCAATGTTGATAAAGTCTACTTGGATTAAGTCATCTACTAGTAGTTTATTATTTCTTTTAATTTTACTTCTGGTAATTTAACTGGTGTATTATTAAATGATTTATAAGCTAAATGAACTACACATATTAACCATTAGTCAAGTAACTTATACAATAAAAAAGAAGTATAAAACTTCCATTTAATTTTTAACTATTTTATAAGGATCATTATAAGTACCACTACCAGTAACTTCAACATTCTTAATTAAATTAATAACTGGTCTTACACCCCGATATAAACTACCATCGATATCACTTCTTAAATTACCATTAATATCAATAGTAAAGAAATTTATAAATGTATCACTACCTTTAGCACTACTCATTGTAAACCAAGGATTATTAATATTAGAATTATATAAATAATAACTTTGATTTGTTCCATGCGGTGTTGCCCCTGCTAAGATAACTTCATCAACAGTAAGTAAGCCAATACTATCATTAACAGACTCTCCTAAACAATTTAGAGTAGGTATTTTATTAGTTAATACTCTACTAGCAGCAAGACTATTACCAGCATTATCATTACTTATATCACTACAAAATTTAGCATTAGCTATATAACTTGTATATTCTCGTAAATTATCTTGAAACCAAGCATTTAATGTTGTTCTGATAGTACTATCTTTATAATTAAAGTTAGTATTTGTATAATAACTAGCAACATTATTAGTAATACCATCTAAAACTAATCTTACAGTTTCATCCCCATTAATTCGCACAATCCGAAAATATAAATTATTAATTAAAACATAATTATTTGAAATAGAACCTCTAAAATAATAAGAATTACCTATATCATCACTACTTTTAATTAAACCTTCTTCTGTAGTAGCAGCTTCATAACCAACTCTCGTTAAACTCTCTTCTTTAAAAGGATTGTTTTTTAAAATAGTGTTCGCAAAAGTAGTTATATGTTTATTTTGCATTCTAATATTTATTAAACCATTTAGAGAATTATTTTCTTCACTATTAGTTATTTCTAAAGTATATATTTTAGTCATATTAGCATCAATACTTATATAATCAGTTGTTATTTCATCAGTACTTTTTAATATACCTTCTAAAACTATTTCCCCATCTAATAATAATTTATAAGTTCCATTTCCTCTTACTTTACTAAAATTAATATGGTAATAACTAGTTTCAGCACTACTATTAGTGATGGAAAACTTAATTTGATTATTTTTAGTCACATTAAATTTTTTACCATCAACATAATTTATCGAAAGAGTTCCATTAACTTCAATATCTGAGTCTAATATATTGTCACTACGATTAATATAAATAAATCCAAGTGCCATAACCATAATTATTAATAAAGTAACTACAAATAATAAAAATTTATAAATCTTACGCATCTTTAATTTTACTAAAATTTCAGGTTTACTATTTTTATTCTTCAAATTTATCATCACCCTACTATTAAAGTATATTAAAAAGTCAATATATTGTCAACTGAAAAACCCAAAATTTAAAAACTTCTAGTTTTAAATGATTTATGGTAATAAAAAAAGATGGATTAACCATCAATTTATTATTCTGCTTCTTCTACTTTTAAAACATTTGCATTTTTATAGTTTCCACATTTTGTACAAGCTCTATGAGGTCTAAGTGCGGCCCCACATTTAGAACAGGTAGTTACTGCTCCAACTTCTTTTTTCAAGTGGGTACGACGCATTCTTTTCTTGGTTTTACTTGTTCTTCTAAAAGGAACTGCCATAACTAATCATCACCTTTCAATAAGTCTTTTAGTTTTTGAAGTCTGGGATCAATTTCAGTCTCTTTTTTAGGACCACTTAATAATTCCCAACCATTCCCTTTTAAGTTTTTTGCAGTTTCTTCTAAAACTGTATAACTAATGGGAACTTCCAATACAATATTTTGCCATAAAATCCCTTTTAAATCAAGTCTATTTTGTACATTTTCATAACAATCAGTATAATTTTCAATAATTTCTTCTAAATTTTCTGTTATATCAATTTGAAAATCATACGGAACAGTTTTTAAAGTAATGGCATCACTTAAAAACATTGTCCCTTTAAATTGTAAATCTAAGTTAATATTTGCTTCTCCATCTTTTGTAATAATCCCTTTAACAAAAGCATTTTGTAAATCAATTATTCTCTTATCTAAATTGGCATCTTTCATTACTGGATAGTCTATAATAATTTTGTCTTCAACATTCAAAGTATTTAAATCAATAATCATTTATTTCACCAATTTTATCTTAACATAGATTAGAAAATTGTACAAGATAGGCACCAAGAAAAAATTTTTTAATATATTATAATAGGTGATGATGATGCCTAATAGATTTCCCCCTACTTTTTTTATTTTTGCGGCGATTGGTTTATGTATTTTAATTTTTTACCAATTAATTATTACTTTTATATTACCATTTCGTTATAATATTTTTATTTTATTTATCGAAATAATTTTATTGTTCATTTGTATCAGTCGTATAATATGGTGCTAAAAAAGCTTCTGTTTTATAAACATAATCAAGAATTTTGCCTAAATTTTTACAATTATTAAATTCATTATCTTGAAATTCAAATTCAGGTACTAAGGATATTAAAACAAAAAATAGTTTTTGTTCTTGTTCAGTTAAACTAGTAATACCTAAATACTTTTCATAAATAGTGGCAAACTCTAATTCCCAAAAATTATTTTGATATAATTTAACTAAATCTAAAACTGGTGTATCGAATTTGGCTTGATCCCAACTAATTAAATAGTCTTTTTCACTTCTTAAAAAGTGATCTAAACTAAGATTATTATGAATTAAACTAATTCTTTCACTTTTTTTATCTTGCACAAGACTGTACCACTCATCTAATTCACGCGCTGAAAAATCTAAAGCGGCTTTTATTTTCGAATAATTACGAACAAATTCATACTTAGATGGAGCCATATAAACTTCTGTTAAAAATAGTTCATAGTATTTTAAATAATAATCTTTTAAATAAAAAATATTATTTTGAATGTTTTCATAAATTTCTAAGTAAGTATCACTAGAAACCTCTTTATTAAAAGAGGTTTTAGAATGTAGTAGTCCAACTAATGTGATTAAGTCTTCACTCTTTTGGGGATCAACATTTCTTTTATCTTCAACATATTCATAAATGTAATTGTCATCACGAAAATTATCATAAATATTGGGAAAAGAAGTAAAATTACGAGACTTTAAATATTCAAATATACTTACCAAATCTTTATTAGTTGGTTTTTTCTTAACAACAAAATTGCCACTGGTAGTTTCTAAAATAGTACAATTTCCTCTGATTGTATAACGATATGGTTTATATAGATTTTTAAGACTTTCTAACTTATTCATCTATTTTAGGAATTAATATTTTATCGCCAGTACTTAAAGAATCAAATTCATTATATTCATCAACAATGTTTGCACTTACATTATATAGAGCACATATGCTTTCTTTAGTTTCACTTTCTTTAACAACATGAATATGATATGTTACAAAAGTATCATCACTATCTTGAATAGTTTCCATAATAGTTTTTTCTTCTTCAGGATTTAATCTTTCATTTTCTTCTTTTACTGGTGTAACTTCAGGGATTTCTTCACTAATTGGAGTAATTTCTTCTTCGACTTTCTCTTCTTTTCTTTCTTCTTTAACGTCCTCTAATTTGGTAGCAACTTCTTCTTTAATTGATTCTTCATTATCTTTTTCTTCTTTATCATTAACTGGTTCAACAATTTGCGGATTTTCTAAAAAATCATCAATAAAAGATAATTCACTTTCTAACTCATCTTCATTAACTCTTTCAAATAATTCTTCTTCAACTTCAGCAGTTAAAGAATATTCAATATTAACTTTTAATTTGTTACCTTCCACTATTTCATATGCAAAATCTTCAATATTAAATTCTAAACTATCCTTTTTAATATCATCTCGTAATTCGACAGTAAATGGTAAAGTGTGTTTAAAACTTTCGGTATTAATACTTACTTCATATACTTTATATTCCCCACTAATGTAGAAATTACCAAGTACAACTCCATCATTTACAAAAAAATCATGTTCTAAAGACATTTTAGTAATTTCACTAATATTAGTTTTAAAATCCACTATACTCTCAAAAGGTATCTTAGTAAACAAAATTATCATCTCCTAAAAAAATATATGATTACAAAAAAATAATATAACTAATGTTATACTATTTTAACTACTTCTTTTTCTTTTAAATCTTTTAAATCATCTAAATTCTTATTAAATAAATCATTATAGATAGTATCATAATTATCCACTAAGTGAATATCTAAATTATCAAGGATTTTTTTAGGAATTTGTTTTAAATCATTTTTGTTATCTAAAGGAATATAAATAATTTCAATGCCTTGATTGTAAGCTGCCAAAATCTTTTCTTTGATTCCGCCTACTTTTAATATGTGACCTTTTAAAGAAATTTCACCCGTAAAAGCAATTTTTTCACTAACTATTTTATCTAATAATTTAGAAATAATTGTAGTTGTAATGGCTACACCACAAGATGGTCCTTCTTTTTTAGTAGCCGTATCTTGCAGATGAATATGAATGGTATGATTATAAAACAAAGTATTACTAACATAATTTTTTTCTTTAATATATGATATAGCAACTTCGATACTTTCTTTTAAAACTGTCCCTAGAGAACCCGTAATAATATTTTTTTCTTCTCCATTATAAATTGAACACTCTACCCGAAATGTTGCACCACCAGCAGTAGTATAAGCAAGAGCATTAACAATACCTGCTTCTTTAATAATAGCATTTTTATCTTTTAGTAATGGTTCTTTTAAATATTTAATAATATCGGATTCATTTAAAGCATAACTAGGAATTTTAGCACTAATGATTTTAATAACTAACTTTCTTAAAATACGCGTTAAATTTCTAACACCAGCTTCTTTTGTATAATTATTGATTAAATAAATCAAAGTATCATCTTTCATGACAATTTTTTTGCTCATATTATAATCATTATAAATTGTTGGCAAAATATATTTTTTAGCAATGTCTACTTTTTCAAAAACTGTATAACTAGATAATTCAATTATTTCTAGACGATCAAATAAAGGAGCAGGAATATTTTTTAAACTATTAGCTGTTAGGACAAAAAAGATATTACTTAAATCAAATGGTTCTTCAATATAATTATCTACAAAAGTCTTATTTTGAGTACTATCTAAGATATCTAGTAATGCACTAGCAGGATCTCCCTTATAATCTTTTAACATTTTATCAATTTCATCAATTAATATAACAGGATTATTCGTATTACATTTTTTTAATCCTTGAATTATTTTTCCAGGTTGAGCTCCTAAATATGTTCTTCTACTACCAATTATCTCCGTCGTATCATTTAAACCACCAACACTTATTTTATAAAATTCCCGGTTAAGAGCGGATGCAATACTTGCCGTTATAGTAGTCTTTCCAATCCCTGGTGGTCCTACTAGACAAATTACTGGACTAGCAATATTCGGATTAACATTTTTAGTATTAATATAATCTTCAATTTGTTCTTTTACTTCGGTTAATCCATAGTGACTTTTATTTAAAGTTCCCATTATCGTTTTTAAATTTAAATTTTCTAAGCTAGATAAATGCCATGGAAGATTTAAGATGCAATCTAGATAATTTCTTATTACTGAATTTTCAGGAGAATTATCTGTTAAATTCTCTAGTTTGTGAATTTCTTGTAATAATTTATCATGCGTTTTGGGATTAAGTTTTAATTCTTCTAATTTTGTAAGATATTTTTCAATATCGGCTGTTTTGATTTTTTGAATCCCCAAAACATTTTCTATTTCATTTATCTTTTCTTTTAAATAATATTCTTGTTGTTCTTTTGAAAGACGAACTTCAACTTTATTATCGATATTTTCTTCTAATTTATTATATTCCATTTCTAAATTTAAATCTTTAATTAAAGCAATAGCTCTTTTCTCGCCATTTAATTCTTGCATGTATTCTAATTTTTTAGAGGCGCTTAACGGAATAAAAGTAGCAACAACATCAGTTAAAAAATTTAAATCTTCCGTTTCTTGGACAGTTTTTAAAATACTATTAGAAATATTGGGAGCCGAATTTATGTATTTATTAACCGCATCTTGTAATTTTTTTCGCACCACATTTTCGGTGTTTTCTTCTAATTTGGGTAAAACTATATCAGTTAATAAAGCATCAATAATATCTTTACTAAATGCTTCGTATCCTAAAACTCGACTTCTTTTTTCTCCTTTTAATGTAAGACGTAAATTTCCATTTGAAAGCTCAATTTTGCTTTTTATATAAGCTACTACTCCCACATTAGGTAAGTCTTCTGTCGATATTTCTTTAGTATGGTCGTTTTTAGGAGATAAGATTAAAACTCGATTATTAAATTTCTTTTCACTTATTTTAATAATCTTTTTACTTATCTCATCTTTTAATTCAAGTTTAATTTCTTGGAAAGGCAAAATGACTAAATCTTTTAAAAGTAAAACTAGTAGTGAGTAATCCATTTTGCACCTCCATAAGACAAGTTTTATTATAAAGAATTATTTGCAGTTTGTAAACATAAAAGTACAATAAATTAATGGTTTTTCTAAATATGAAAGTCGCTCTTAAAAATATATAATTAAAAATAAATTTTGAACATAAAAAAAGATGGGATTAGCCATCAATTTATTTATTACTATCTTGTAATATTTCCAACGCTTTGTGCATACGCATGTCATATTTAACTACATCAAGTGTACCGTAAGCATCGATTAATTCTTCTAATTTAATACCATAATTTTCAGCCATTTCTTGAGCTTTGGCTTTAACTTCTTTTTCAGTGAAATCAATTTTTTCTTGTTCGGCTATTTCTTCAATTATATAACGATATTTTAATCTTTTAATTGCCTCTGGTTCCATTTGTTTATGTAAATCTTCATGAGAAGTACCAGTCATTTTGAAGAATGTTTCCATATCAATACCTTGCATTTTTAATTGATCCTCATAACCATGAATCATCCGATGTACTTCATCCGAAATAATTTCAGGATTGATTTCAACTTCTAATTTAGATGTCGCAGCACTTAATAAGTCTTCAATAAATTTATCATTAATCTCAGCTTCTTTTCTTTCTTTGATTGTTTTTTCCACTTCTTTATTAAATTCTTCTTCAGTTTTAACATTTTCTAAACCTAAATCAGCATAAAAATCAGCATTGATTTCTGGTAAAACTTTAGTTTTTATTTCATGAATTTTAACTTTAAAAGTTACAGCTTTATTTTTTAACTCTTCAGTATAATTGTCAGGGAAAGTTAAATTTAATTCTAATTCAGCATTTTCTTTTTGATCAATTAAACCTTCTTCAAATCCTGGAATAAAAGTATGGGAACCAATTTCTAAAGGGTAATTTTCCCCTTTACCACCATCAAGCGCTTTACCATCAACATATCCATCAAAATCGATTACAACAGTATCGCCTTCTTTAACAACTCCCTTTTCTTTAACAACAACTTCAGCTAGTTGATTTCTTAGTTTGGTAATTTCTTCATCAATTTCTTTTTTAGTAACTTTAACACTTTCTTTTTTTACTCCAAGATTTTTATAATCGTCTAATTTTACAGTCGGTCTCGTAATTATAGTAAACTTGAAAATAACAGAACTATCAGAAATTCCAATAACATCAACAGCAGGTTCTACAACTGGAGATAATTTATTATTATCTAATAATTCTTTGTATGCAACATTAATAGCATCATTAATTGCTTCTTGATATAAACTTTCTAAACCATATTTTTTTAAATAAACATCTTTGGGAGCAGCACCTTTACGAAAGCCATCAATTTTTGTTTCTTTATTTATTTTTTTAAAAGCTTTATCAAGGCAATTTGTCCACTTTTCACCTTCTAATTTAATTTCAATTTCGTGTACGTTTTTCATATAAACCTTCTTTCAATGGTTATTATAATATATCTAATTATTTTTTACAAGTTATCATTGGAACTTTTTGGTTTTTCTCTAGTTAATTTTTGATGAAAAGAACTTTTCTTAAATTGTGTTAAAATGTTAAATAGATGAATAAATGCTGGATCTTCTAGATGAAAACACTCCACTAATTCAAATAATTTTAAAAATACTTTGATAATGTCATCAGATTCACAACTTATCCACTCTTCCCCATCTATAAAGGTAATTAAACGCCATTTATCCTCTTTATTAATAAAAAAATTATTTAATTCATAATAATTATGCCACATACGTGCCCCATTTATGCTTGGAAATATATAGCTAATTAATTCCAAATAAACTTGTTCTTGTTTTTCAAAATCCATTTGTTTACCACCCTTTCAAACTTTGGATAAAACCATTTTTTAAATAACTTAAACTCATAAATTAAGAATACTTTAATCTTTAATTTTAACACCTAAAATAGTAATTAAAACTGATGCTTGAAATTGATCAATAATTATATCTTTTAACGATTCTTTATCAAAACTAATTCCTGTAATATTGGTAGTAGAAAAATCAACGTCTTTTAAATTCGTTTTAAAAATTTCAGCATTAGTTAAATTGACATCTTTAAAATTAATATTTTTAATCTTGGTTTCATAAAATCTTATTTCAGAAAAATCAGTATCTATTATTTCTATATTTTTAATCGTCGCATCGCAAAAGTTACTTAGATTACCTTTACAATTTTGAATAATAATGTTTTGCATACTACTCCCAATAAATGAACAACCAACTAGTCTACAATTAAGAAATTTAACCCGCCGGATTAATTTATAATCAAATTTTTTGTTGGATAAATCACAACCATCAAAAATAACATCAATTAAATCAACATCCTCAATAAAAATATTACTGAAATCAATATTTTTAAAAATACAACTATCGATCGTGACATTGTATATTTTATGATTATTTAACACTGTTTCTTCAAATAAACCACCAAAGTAATTATTGTCCTCTTTAGCTTCTAAAAATGTTCTCTTTTCACAATTTAATATTTTTGGCTCTATTATTTTCATTTTATTTACTTCCTACTATCTTTAATATATTTCACAATTTTTTCTTGAATATACATACTTAAAAATAAATTTTGCTATTCTTTATATAAATAACAATCTTTTTCATGCGAGTATATTATTCCAATGGCTTGTAAATAAGAATAAATTATGGTAGAACCGACAAATTTCATCCCTCTTTTAATTAAATCTTTGGAAATATTATTTGATAATTCGTTGGTTGTTTTATTAATTTCATAAAAAATTTTATCTTTAGTAAAAGTTTCTAAATAGCTGGAAAAAGTACCATATTCGTAAACTATTTTTTGAAATATTTGAGCATTATTAATACTCGCATTAATTTTTAGTCTATTTCGAATAATATTTTTATTTTCTAATAATTCATTTATTTTATTGGTATCATAATTAGCAACTTTGGAAACATCAAAATTGTCATAGGCAGTTCGAAAATGCTCTCTTTTATTAAGAATGCATTCCCAAGACAAGCCGGCTTGAAATGACTCTAATAATAACATTTCAAACAAATAAGACTCGTTCAGATTAAGTACTCCCCATTCTTTATCATGATATTCAATATATAATGGATTAGCTAAATTACACCATTTACATCTTTTCATAAACTTCATCCCTTTTAATTATACTTTTTTTCAATGTATGACTTTCTTTTAATAAAATAGAACTAAATATTAAAAAAAATATTTTAATATTAAATACTGTATCCTAATTGTAACATTTTCTTTTTAAGTAGTAAAATATTTTAACAGGTTTTTATTTATAATTTAAAGTTTGGTTAATTATTTTTGTATGCATGTAATAATGATTTTCATTCTTCTACATATTCTTTAACACATTTTAAGCTTTTCTTTTATTTCATCTTTATAAAAAATACCTCATTCTAAGTTAAAAAATTATTTTTATTATATACTATTTCACTACTTATTAATGCTTAATCGGTAATATTTGTTCCTTATTAACAAAAAATAACTTGACTAATCTCATACAATCTTTTGTATCTGTTTTTGTTTTTCTTAAAGTATCATAATTATTTTTAGTAGTTAAACTATTGATTACCAAAGTATTAAAATTATTCTCCTTAAAATATCTTTCTACTGGCAATTGATAAATTCTTGTTGATTCCATGAATATTGTTAAATCCTCTAATTTAAAATTATTAATTTGATTTTTCAATTCATCAAAGTCTTTTAAATTATGTTTAATTTCTTTTGATTCAATCAAAACATCACCATACTCTGTAGATAACATCACCACTTAAACTCTTGGTAAATAATTTAACATAAAAAATAAGATCTAAATATTAAATTATTTACATCTTAAAGTATACTTGTAATCTATCTATTTCGTAATAAATCTATAAATTGCATAAACAACCCATATAAGCCAAGAATAAGCCCAACTCTTAAATACAATACTTATTGTTAAGTACACAATAGCAACTATTATTGCTATTACCCAGTTTATTATTTTTTTCTTATCCTTCATTTTTACCTCCTACATAATTTGTAATTTAAAGTTACTTTTCTTTTTTATCTAATACTAGTTTTTTGATTTTAGTAGTATCTTCAATATAAGTTTCAGTATAACCACATTCTGGACATACTGCACATTTAAACTTTCCTAAATTTTCTTTAAATATACCTTGTTGAGTAATTTTTATTCCATAAGGTGCACCTTCAACTTTAATATCTAAATCTTCTACCATCTTTACATTGCATCTTAAACATTTTCTCATAATATACCTCACCTTCAATTTGTAATTTAGCGATTCCTTTTATAATCAATAATTCCAATAATACCTATAATTACAAATGCTACTGCAAGTAATAATGTTATTATCCATTTAGAAATGTCCTCTTCATTTATCAATAATATAATAAATACTACTATTGCTAATATTCCAAACACTAATTGAATTATTGAACTAATTAAACTTAATTTACTTTTCATATTTTTTCTCACTTTCAAATTGACTATCTAAGTTTTGTCAATACTAAATTTATAAAAATATTATACCACGACTAAAATCACGAAAATAGGCATTTTTTAAAATTTTCATGTATATTTAATTGTTTGCTTGTTTTACTATTACAGTTATTCTATAATTCTAATAGGAACATTTGATGTGAGTGTCGTCCTCCAATCTTGAAAAAGAAGGGAGGTAGATATTGATGAAAACTAAGACTTTTATAATAAAAGTTCTAAAGCTCATTGCTATCATTTTGTTACTTTCTACCTTTCTGGTGTTAGCAATTAAAAAAATAGACACTCTTCACATTTATAGAGTGTCAATCCTATTAAATTAGAGGCGATATTCACTTGCAAGATCGAATGTTCCTCTTTTTTATTGTATGCAAGTTTCCTTGACATATTCATAATAACATAAAAGGAACTTTTTTACAAGCCGTTTTTATTGCTACTCGAAAAGTTCGAGTTTGGTATCAATCTGGTGCGTGAGTAAACCACATTTGGAAATTCGCATACAGGCTAATTTCTAAATCAATTATAACATCATTTATATAGTTTTGCACCTAATAATCTAATCTTTGAGAGAAATTGTAATTTATACTTTTAATTAAAAATTTATTTTAAAATAGATAATAAGAAAGTTGATAATTCTTGTTCTGTTATATTAGAAGTTTCAATATCAAAGTTATAATCGTTAAATTTAAATTCTGTAAAATATATTTTTTCAAATTTATAGATTTTTAAATTTATACCATTTATTATTGTGGTTTTACTTCCTTCATCATCAAAATAATAATCTCTTGCAGGTTTATTGTCTTTAGAATATTTAACATTAATTGATCGATCATTATCATTTGAATATATGATTTCGTAATTACCTAATATATTATAATCTTTGCTTTCTTTATTTTCTCTAAAATAAAATATATACTTATCAGTTTTATCTAAATCTTTTGGAATATTTACTAATCCCTTTTTATATGGTAATGGAAAATTAACATCATTATTAGTTACAACTTTCACATCTGCATCTAATTTAGGCATTCCTACTTTGTTGCTATTTATTTCATTGATATTAAGTGTTACATTATTTGCTTCATCAACATAAGGTTTATTTTTTAATATAGTTTTATTATCATTTTGGTAGTTTAAAAATAAAATTCCACTAATTACAACTACCAAGCAAATTGGTACAAAAGCCAATTTCCACATATTATTTTTTCTTTTCATTTTATCTCCTTTTTCTATTTGATTGATTATTTCATTATAATAACTTTTGGGATTTATATCATATTCTATTGCTATCTTTAATTTTTCCTTATTTGTCATTATATTTACCCCCATTCCCAAAATTATCTTGTAATTCTTTCAATGTTCTATAAATTAAATGTTTTATATATGATTCACTTGTATTTAATTCTTTAGAAATTTCTTTAATATTTAATTCTAACTTATAGTATAGATAAAATACTTTTGGAATATCCTGATTCTTCTTGCCTTTAATATACTTCCAAATTGTATTCCAATTATCTTCTTTAATAATAAGATCGTTTATATTCATATCATCTTCTAATGTATCAATTAGTTCTATATCCTTATCATTTGTTTCAAACAAAGATATTGTCTTAATTTTTTGCAATAGAGTATAATGTTTTTTTATTTTATTATTTGCTATACCTATAAGATAACTTTTAATATTTATATCTGATAATTCCTTTTTGTTTAAAATGTTCCATAACTCTAAATATGTTTCTTGCATAATATCCTGTGTGTCATTAATATTATGACATTTAATAATAACATATTTAAGTAAATCTAAATGTGTTTTATCATATATATCATCAAATTTATATAGGTTTAATTGACTAGCCATATTTATCACCTACAATATAATAATCCCTGTTTTTTAAAAAAAAGTTCCAAAATTTTAAAAAAAAGCAAATTTTTTTTGAAAATCTGCTTTAGTGTTTGTTATCTTTATGAAAAAACGATTTTTTAAAAAAGTGAATAGTAAACGGTATAAATACTGCCACTATTATTAAGGGTGAATAACTTTTATGTGCCATAGCATAATAGATTATGTATGATAGAAAGCCAAAAACATAAACGAAAAAACTTATTCGGAAAATGTATTTAAAAATATTCGATAATCTTGTTTTATTAAGTAATAAAAATATTTTTTCCATCATAATAGAAAATGAACATATCAGAAATGGAGCAATGATTATTCTTGCCCATAACCCATTTTGAAAAAAAGCCCAAGATAAGAATATAAGTGCAGTGAAAGCCACAACGATTTGTCTTATAGCATATATTTTTTTCATATCTTAACTCCTCTTTAAATTGTAATTTAGCAATTATTTATTATTTTTCTTTAGCAAATACATTTTTTTTAATTTAATAATACTTGCTATTACAAAAATAACCCCTATAATTATCAATGATATGCCACATATTTTGTTTATTTTTTGATAAGCTAATACTCCCGTAAGAAAGATAATAAGTATAACACCTATAAATAACAATATTATAAATAATACCAAAGGATACCTTATCAGTTTAGGTACTTTTTTATTTTTACTGATTTCAATTGTTCCCTCTAATATTAACTCGATTAAAATCTCAAATATCAAATCCATATTTTACCTCTAAATTGTAATTTATCTAACTCTTTTATTAAATGACTCGCATTTTACAAAACAAATCATTATTATAAAAGAGGAAATAATATAAAATATATATGGTAAAATATTTCCATTATGATAATTAGGATAGATTAGTAGAATACTAAACAAAAGATTCCCCATAAAATGAAATATTGATGCAGAAATAATATTTTGTTCTGATTTATTTGTAAGCCAATAATATATATAACTATCAATAATGCAACTAAAAGTAAATAGAATTATTGGTGCTGATATTGTTCCCAGCAAAAAGAAATGATAATGCCATAAACTCCAAATTATTCCTATAATAAATGGAATTACTTTTTTATCTAATTTCTTATTTAAGTTTTCTTGCAAAAAACCTCTCCATCCCAATTCTTCAGCAACTAAAGCCCATAATAGTACTATAATTTTCTTTATACCTACATTTATATTTAAAATAGAAAAATCAATAAAAATCACACAAAATATATAAGTCAATAATCCTATTATTAAAGGCAATAAAAATGCCAATAGTATATATTTTACTTTTATATTTTTTACATAACTTTTTTTCAAAAAGGATACTGTTTCCTTTTTACCATATAATATCTCTATAACTAATAATGCCGAAATTGATGGTGTCATTGCTTCAAAACCGTATAGAATGAAATATGGAATCCCATTTTGAAAAAATGAAATAAACTTTATCAATATCAAACTAATAAGAGGTAAAGTAAATGATAGTATTAGAAATATTTTAATTGATTTACTATTTTTATTTTCCATATTACCTCCATACAAATTTGTATTACTTTTAAAATCTTGATTTTTCGTAATTATATGGAATACTTGTTCCTACAACAACATCTTCTATTTTTTCTATAATTAGCCAATCATCCATATTTCCTTGATGATCAAAATCTAATGGCTCAATACTTTCTACATTATTAAATTCCACTAAACATAGACATTTTTTATGCCATCTTTCTTTTTGTTTATCTGTTAATTGTAATTTGCTATTATTATTTTCAATGGTGCTAGTTATTTCATCTTCAGATAACTTCACAAAATTTTGAACATTAGTTACTATTGCTTTAGCACTAATTTTCTTCGATCCTTTCTCCATAAAATATAAAATCTCATCTTTAAACACTCTACTATGTGGTATTTTCCTTCCTGCTGCTCCTCTTATAATCATTGTTTTACTACCATCTAAAATTTTATTTAATTCTTTTGATTTATCATCACAATATACTAAATGTACCATAATTTTACCTCATCTTTCTAATTTCTAAATTGTAAGTTGTAAATCTAATACTTTTTTATTAGTTTTGAAATTAATGCTCTACAAGTGTTCATTTGAATGCAGGCATAAAAATTATTAGTTACTTCTTTACCTTTCCCAATTGTTGTTGCATTATTTGCATCTTCTTCTGTTTCCCAAAGAACAAAATCAGTCCATATTTCTCCTTGTAAGTAATGTTCCCACGAAATAAATCCCTTTGCTTTAGAAATGATTTCATCGTGTAATTTTTGCGTTAATTCTACAAAGTGTTCTTCACTTACACCTTTTTTAAGTTTATACGAAAATATCCATGCTGTTTTATTCATATATAAAATCCTCCTCAACAAATTACTATTTGTATGATAGATTAGCAAAAAATATAATTAATCTATTGTACACAAATAATAGTTGAACTTATACAAATATTATAATACTTTTCATATTCTTTTTAAAGTTATTGTGTACATTTTCTTTTAAGAAATTCAAACAGTTTTATAATTTTTTATGTACCAAATCAAGAGTTACTTTTTAGCAGGATAAGGGTGTATTACAAACAACTTGCCAGTGGCAAGTTTATCCCAAAAATAAAGGGTTTCTTAGATTTTGAATTGTATTACAAAATCTTTTTTGTTTTACTTTCGTATTACAAGAAAATAGAAAATATTATATAAAAAGGGCTAGTTGTTTTACAAATGTATTACAAATAACCCGCTTTTCATACCTAAAAACTAACCAATTTGTACCAAAATTTGATATTTTTAAAAGAAATATATAACCTTAGTTGGTACAAAAATATGTACCTTACATATTTACATTTATAATATTTATTGGACTAACGGGAATTTCTATTAATCCATAACTCGTTATTTTAAATTTATCAATGATGGGTATTAATTTAAATGGTTCATTAAAGTAATTACCTTTATTATATTTGATCATAAATTGTTGATCATTAACTTGTTCTTTCTTTAATTCTTGATAATCAATAGAAAAGCTTAATTGTAATTTTTTAATATACTTTTTAATTTCTTCTCTAGTCATTGGGGCTGATACTTCAATATTTATAGGTATATTATTTTCTTTTATTACTTGATTTCTATTGATACCACCATTATTAAATAGATTGGCATATTCTTCAATAAATGTCTTTCTAAAATTTATATGTTTTATTTTTATATCTTTATCATTCTTAATAACCTCTATATTATCAATATAACTTGTTATTAGTCCTTGTTTTTCTGATATTGAAAGCTCACTCCATTTAGCTCGGAAATTTAATTCATAAAATGGGTTGATAAAACATTTAATACTTTCTATATCTCTTTTAAGCATTATATCTTCAAATGTGAAATTGTATTGTTCTAATTCTTGTTCCTCTTTAATTTTCTTTTCAACATTAATAATTCTATTTTCTAAATAAGTTTTATCTTCTTTATATTCTTCTAAACTAATGATTTCATTTAAGTAGGCATCTTTAAGTCTTATTACTTTATCTTTTAAATTAATTAATTCTTTAGAAAGCAATTCATTAGTATTCGTGATTTTATGTTTTAAAAGTGGAGCGAAATATTTTCTAACAATCGAATCATAATCAATTATCTCCGTTATTTCATCAACTAATAATTCTATTAGTTGATCTTCTCTAATATATGTTTTACAACTATTACATTGATAATAAATATATTTCTTTTTACTTCCACCTGGAGCTTTACAAGCTATTATTTTATGACAATGTGGACAAATTATTTTTTGAAAGAAAATATAATCATTTCTTCTTGTATAATTACGAGTATTCTTCCTAGTTTGTTCTTGACATTCTTTCCATAACCTTTTAGATATAATTGGTTCAACAACATTTTCATAAAGCACAGGATTTCCTGTTCTAGTTCCACTTACAAAATCACCCTTATAAAGTGGATTGGATAATATTTTTAGTATTGTAGTATCATACCATTTTTTATTTAGCACTTTTTCATCATTAAATATATTAGCTATTTGCTGATAGGATTTACCTTTATAATACAAATTAAATATTCTTTCCACAATTTCACTTTCAGTTGGATTAATAATTAACTTCTTATCTTTTCTCATAAAACCTAAAGTTTTTCTGACTGGAATGTGTCCATCTTTGATAGCTACAACCATGCCAAATTTTGTTCTTTCACTAACTCTTTCAATTTCTAATTGTGATAAAACAGTAAGCATTCTTACAAAGAATCTTCCATTAGCAGTTGATGTATTAATATCATCCATAGCGCATTCTAAACTACATTCGTATTTTTCTGGTTCACTAATTAGTATTTCTAAATCTCTTACACTTCTTGTTAATCTATCTAGTTTATAAGCAACGATAACATCTACTTTTCCATCTCTAACACTTTCTAGCATTTTTTGAAATTGTGGTCGATGTTCCATGTCTTTAGCAGATATTCCTGCATCTTCGTAAATGTCATAGATATTGTAATCTCGATATTTACATAAATCTTTTAACTTCTCTTGTTGTTCAGGTAGAGAATAACCCTCACGTGCTTGATCCTCTGTGCTGACACGACAATAGATTGCTGCATTCTTCTTATTCATTTCTTTCCTCCTTTTTAAGAATTTAAGCATTTTACCATATTTTACTACCTATACTTTAAATTACAATAAACTTATGCGGTTGAATTTCGCTTTTTTTCGTATTCAATTTGTATTTAAAATGTACACTTGATAAAGCCCTCTAATTCTTTCAAAGGAATGGACCTGTTTAAATTATTAATATAAACATCTTCACACTCATTAAAGAAAAGATAAGTAATTTCATTTATTTCAAGTTTGTGAGGCTCTATATAAGCAATATTAGTGTTTATTAAACTAATAATACCTCCATTTTCTAGCTTTGCTTTAATATTACTAAATTTAAGTAAGTTATTAATTTTCTTTTCTAATTCCTCATCAATTTCTAATTTTTCTTTTACTATTTGCATAACTAATCAAACTCCTTCCAAAACAAACAAAAAAGATTAACCGAAATTAACCTTTATATTTTGAAAGTCGAATTAGTTCGACTAATTTCCCTATGGTGCAGGTAAAGGGACTTGAACCCCCACGGATTAATCCACTAGATCCTAAGTCTAGCGCGTCTACCAGTTCCGCCATACCTGCAATGGTGGACCTCATAGGACTCGAACCTATGACCGCCCGGTTATGAGCCGGATGCTCTAACCAACTGAGCTAGAGGTCCATTACTAGTTAATTATACTATAATTATATTCTAGTTTCAATAAAAAATTTTGAAATAAAAAAGAAAAGTTATTCGTAATCTAACTTTTCAATAAAATGTCTAACTCACCATTTTTAAAATATATGGTATCTTCATATTTTTCTGCATCTCTTACAGGTAGAAATATGTTTAGTTGGGTTATTTCATGGTGACAATTAGGACAATGATATTTTTTAAGACCACAGGCATAATAACCAGTAGGAATTTCACTTTTCTTTTTTACAAAATATAAATTATCTAAATAATATTGGGCATTTTCATGAGATTGATAATGCCCTACAGTTATCGGTAACATAAATAATTTTTTATTTATAACCGTCATTTCATTATAACATTTCTCACACCAATCGGCATGAAACCAAGATCTTATTTTCCGAAACATAGTGTTATTTTTTCTTAGCTTCTTCTAATACTTCTACCATCATTTCAGCTTTAGATATGCCATTTAAAATATGATCACTATCCATACGCCATCTTTGGTTAGAAGTAAAGGTATAAACTTTTACTTTAACATTGTCATCAATTGTGAAAAGAAAGCAAACATAACTACTACCCTTCATAAATCCAGCGCCTTTACAACCATCATCAACCCAAGTCTTAGTTATTCTTTTAGCCGGAATAATAAATGTTTCAAAAGGATTCCAAAAGAATATTAGTCCTAATTGGCCTTTTTTAACATCAACTATTACAGTACTGCCACGGCCATAAAAAGTTTGATTTCTTTTATAACCGTTATCTTCAAATTCGTCTTCAAAGTGGCTAGTTTTTCTTTTAAATAGGAAAGTGCCACCAAAACTCCACCAAACAATTGCTAGAACTGTTGGAACCATAAATAAAATTACCGCCATTGTACCTTCTGGGAAAAAATTTATCCCAATAATATAACAAATAGCACATAAAATAATTGGTCCAAAAATATAACCTAATAAATATAATAAATTAACTTTTTTAATTTCTGTATTTTCCATAAAACTTCTCTCTTTCTAAATTTATTCCCATTCACTTTTTTCTTCGTTTTTTTTCTTTGGAGCAATAAAGTATGGGAAAATGCCAATTTTTGCTCCTAAAGCATGAAATATTGGAAACATTATGATAATTGTTCCTAGTTGAATAAGTAATTTGGGAGTTTCGCTATATGTTTCTTCATTAACATAACCTCCCTTTCCTAACATATCAATATAAAAATCTTTTCTTGTTAATTTTTCACGAAATTCAATTTGATGAAGAAAAGATTCATCTTTACTTAAATCTTCGTAAACTACTTTGCCAATAGGTAATGTTGCCTTGCCAGAATAATAATCACCATCTATTTTGATTGCGTCCATATTAATTTGGGCAGCAACTTTTTCTCCCGATGGTAAAGTAACTGCATAAGTATAAATACCATTATGATAGCCAGCTCCTTTATTCCGATATTCAATACCAGGAGAAACGATGGTAAATGTTTCATGCTCCAAAATATCTGCTATACTCTGGACACGAAATATATCGGGAGTTGCCTTCCCACCAATATCGCCTTCTTTTACCGTATGTTCTTTAACATATTCTTGATATTTATTGGGAATTATTTTATCGGCAATTTTTACAGGCATATAGCTTACTAAAAAACTTAGCAATAAACATAACCAAATATCAAAACGTAACGAATGATATCGCACTTCTACTCACCTCGATAAGTTTTTCTAATAAAATAATATCAAATTTTAAAGATAATTTGCAAGATTTTTTGATATTTTTTTAATATTTTAAATTACTTGCTCTATTGTACCACGTCCCATAATATAATTTTTAATTTTAACATAGTCAGTAGCGTAAATAAAACCATCATTATTGACATCAGCTGCTAATAAGTAAGGACCAGTTAAAGTACTTTTACCCATAATGTGATTTTTAATTTTAACATAATCTGTAGCATATACATAGCCATCACCATTAACATCTGCTTTTATCACTATAGTATAATTATATGTTGTATTATTAAAATATAGAGAAATATTCATTCCCGTAGCAACTATTCCCGAATTAATTTCACTCCCATTAGCATTTTTAAAACTTAATAAGGTTAACCCTTGATAACTATTTATTTTATTTCGAATACTAGAAACATCAGTTCCTAGTGAAAAACCAACAACATATCCATCTTTTTTTGTTAATCCTAAATAATTTAAAACTTCACTTTCTGTAATACTTGGTTCTGGAATAATTGGTGGGGTCGTGATTGAAACTGTAACATCAGTATTAAATGGAAGACTTAATTTTCCAAGATTTAAAGTAACAGTTAATTTTGTTGTACCTGAACTAATACCATATAGTAAATTATTAGTATATTTTAAAATGTTTTCATTCACACTTATTATTTGAACAGGTAAAGTATTATTTGAATTAGTATTAATCACATATTGGATAGGTGTTTCACCCACTGTTAAACTTTGAGGAACAGAAAAGCTATAAATATTTTTATCTAATTGATTGGTTGGTAAAACACTTGTATTATGTTGATATTTATCATATCCTCCTACAATTGCTCCTTTTTGTTCAAAATTATAATAAACATTTTGTGGAACATTGTATGTTGCATCTGAAATACTTTGAATTCCTATAACTGTACCAACATTGCTATTACCAGATACACTACTATCAACATAAATGTTTTTTAGATTAGCATTACCATTCATTCCAATAAAACCGCCAATATTTTTAACACCTTTAACACTAACTTTGGCAGTACAATTTTCAACAATTACATCATTTGCAACATAGCCAATAAAACCACCTGTGGAAGCTGCATCGTTATAAGCGCTTGCAACATTTTCTACTTGACTATTCTTAATATGAACATTATCAATTGTAACATTCATTGCATTAGAAGCAAACCCTCCTAAATGATTACCACTTTTTGGCTTTACTGTTATATTATCTAAAACTAAATTTTTAATAGTAGTTCTCTTATCATAAATACCAATCATACCAAATAAGCCACTATCAAGAGTAGTTACATTAGATATTGTATGGTCTTGTCCATCTAAGTTACCCATAAAATCAATGGCTGGATAGTTAACAATACTTTTAAAATCTAAATCATTAACTAATTTATAAAATTTTCCTTTAGTATCTAGTCCCATTAAATATAAAAACATTTCAGGAGTAGAAATTAAATAAGGATCTTGCTCTGTACCAGAACCATTTATTTCAGGAAATTTTAAATTAAAAGTTACTGAATTATTAGTAGTTGCTGTAACTTCAATTATAATTCCCGAATTGGTACCGTTTGCATAATAAATAGTTTTATTATCAAAAAGATTATTTTGAACTCCTATATTTTTACCTAATAGTGGTCGATCAAGATTTAATGTGGCTTTACTTAATTCACCTAAACCAGCACCTAGATTTGGTTCATTTGGTCTGAAAACAAAGACATGATCATTTTCACCATGTAAGCCCCCATCTTTATTACCATTATATTTATTTTTATCATTAACTCGATAAACAATAATACCACTAGCATCAACAGAATATGTATCATAAGTATTTTTCTTTTCATGATATTCAATTACAAAATACTCTAAACTATTTTTGTTAGTGACAATTTTAACTGCTCTTTTTTCATCAGGATTTTGATATTCTGGTTTATATAACGTAATATTATCCGTAGTTTTATCAATTACCGGAAGTGGACTATGCCAATTTGTTGCTGGATTATAATTGCTAATAAAATAAGTTAAAAAATCTTGAGGGTTTGAACCAACAGTATTTCCCATTATATCAAAGAACCCAACTGGTCTGGCGGCTGAATTGTCAAAACGATACAAATCAGAATATCCTAAAGTATGACCAAATTCATGAATAATTGTTCCATAAGTCCCTCTATTTAATGAAAATAAGCCAGCAGCTCCTGAATAATCATATGCATAAATTAAATTGTAAGCAATAACACTTTTACCAAGGATTTTGTTAGTAATATTGTAATTATCTAATTTATGGCTCCATAATAAATCGCCCCATGCAATATTAGCATCAAGACTATCTTTTCCTTCTATATAAAAGGATATGGCATCAATTATTCCATCATTAGTACTATCAATTTCTTCAGGAGTTATACCTGATGTTGCAACTTGGTTAGAAACATAAAGAACTGCATTGTTAATTAATTCCGTTTCTCTTTGTAATTCCTCGTCAGCATTTTTGTAACCATTAGGATTACTTGCACTATATTTTTGATAATAACTCATTGGTTTAGAATCTTGATAAGCTATTACTTGACCATTTTGCTTAGGAAATATTTCAGTTGTAATTGATAGTTGCCCATAACTTTGCATTTCATAATACTTTTTAAATGATGGAACTTTGATTATTCCTTTAATACTATCCATCTCAATTAAGTCATCACTATTAAAAAGTTTTAAAGCATTATTTACACTTTCTGAATCATCAATGTGATGCGTTACATTAGTAGCACTATCACTAAACTTAATAAAAACAGCGATATTTTTTAAATTTTGCTTGCTAGCTTTAGTATTGTAAGCAATGATGGGTTCTTCTCGTTTTTCAATTCCATAAAGCTCATTATAATCTGCAAAATCACTTGTATTTGAAGAAGTGTTAATATTAGATAAATTATTTGAACTTACACAAAAGGCAAAGATTAAAGCTATTAAAAGAAGTAATTTTTTAACTTTTTGCATGATTGCTCTTCCTTTTTTGTAATTGCCAAAATAAGTAACCAGTTAAACAAATAAAAACCCCTAAAATACTTAATAAAATATAATTTGGTGCAGATTTTTTGACAGTTTCTATTGAACAATCCTTCAAAAATTCTGGAAATATTTGAAAACTATTTTCACTTTTTTCATATAAATAATAAATTATTTTCCCATTATTATCCATAACTTGAACTAAATAATAATTATCATTTTTAGTGTGTTGATATGCTTCAATTTCTTGATCATTAATACTTAATTTTGTTATTTGCCAATCATCTTTATTTTTTTCTAAAGACATAACATACACTGGATGTTCATTAATATTTAATGGTTTTAAAGCACTAGTAATAGTATTTTTTTCAGTATCAAAAAGATAAAATGCTTTATTATTATCCTTATCTACACCATAAATGATAGTCATTTTGGAATTACTAAAAGCTATGACACTCTTACCATCTATTTCAATAGTTTTTTCGGTAAATCCTTCTGGAATTTGAACTCCTTCATAATTTTTAACAATACCAATTTCAGCATTTTGATATTTTATAAAAACATCGGGCTTTTCTTCTACAAAAGCTTTAATAGTATATGTTTTTTTAGCACCATTTTCAGCAACAACTTCAATTTCAATAACATTTGTTCCTGGTTTTAAAGTTATTTCGCCAGCGCCAGTTACTTTAGCTTTAGCATGGTCTGCCACCGCATTTATTGTAATAGTTTTAACATCTTCAGTTAAATTAATTGTATAAAGATAAGTATCTTCACTAAAAACTGGGTTTAATTCATAAGAATCAATAGTAAGACTTTTTAATTTATTATTGCTTGATTTCTTATCAACAGGATTAGTTGTTCCCGGATTACTTGTTCCTGAATTAATCCCAACAGTCACACTCCTAGCACCAGGATTATATAAATTAGCATCGCTATCAGAAAAACCAGTTTGTGGAGTTGCTGTAATTGTCACACTACCACTACTTCCAGCAGTAACAGTAATTGTTTGAGTATTTTGTTCAACCCAAACACTACTACTTGATAAACTACCATTAGAGACGCTTAAATTAACTCGGCCGATACAATCGCCACCAACGGAAATAGTAAAAGTCCCATTGGGTTTTACAGAGTTTGCTGATGATTTTAAATTAAAAGATGCTGCCCATACTAAATTTATTGGCAGTAAAAAACACAACAAACTAAAAATTATTAAAATATTTTTTCGCATTAGAAAACCTCTTTCTCACACAATCAGTATATCATATTTTTTAATTTTAGCCAATTCATTTTATTATATTAATTTTTGAAAATTTTGGTAACAATAAAAGACATTTATTTTTTAGATTTCGACTAAACTTTGATTAAATTCTAAACACTTTTCTTCTAATAATGGATAATTACAACAACGAGATTTTAAACTATCTCTCAAAAGATCTTTTTTATATAAATTGTATAATACTATGCCTTTCTTTTGTAATTTTTGGAAATTATCCACTAAAAATTGACGTTGCTTTTTTAATAAAATTAAATATTTCTCTTCTTGTAAATTTTCTGGTTTTTTATTTAAATCGATAATTTGATAATTGTCAGGAAATAACGAAAATCATATTATTAAAATTTACTACTCCTAAACTACCATCAGCTATTTTTAAACAATCAAGATTATTTTTTATTTTTAAATGTTTGGGCTTAGGACTTGAAAGCGGCGCAAAATATTCAAATTTATCAACTTTAAGAACTACGCCTATAAATGGTCGATTTTCTTTTAATCCATAATTAAAACTCACTTTTGAATCAAATTTCCGCAAAAAATTACTATATTTAATATTAACTTGTACTAACTTTAAAATCATAATTTACCCCCCATATTTAGTTAATTAATTATAGCTTCAGTTCAAAAAGTTGTCAATTAAAAAACCAGAGTCTGCTCTCTAGTTTTCTTTTTTAATCCCTTTTAACGGTTGGGGTTCCCGGCTTTTTTCAAAACTGATTATACAAAAAAATTCTTTTAAAATCAATCATTTAAAATGGTATCCCCGGGGTGACTCGAACACCCATTTTTCGCTTAGGAGGCGAAGGTATTATCCTGTTATACGACGAGGACATAAACTTATAATTCTTATTGAAGAATTATAAAGTATTATTAATTTAATTCTTTGGCCATAACATCAATTATTTCATCACAAATCTTTGTAATAAAAGCGATATCTTTTCCTTCTAACATAACTCGAATTAAATTTTCAGTGCCACTAGCTCTAACTAAAATTCGGCCTTCACCATTTAATTTAGACTCACTTTCTTTAATTATGTTTTGAATTTTCACATTATTTTGCCAAGTGTCTTTACCTATTTTAGAGACATTTAAATTTTTTAAGACTTGTGGGTATATTGTTACAACATCCCCCAATTCTTTTAAACTCTTCTTTGTTTTACCCATAACATTTAAAAGCATTATAGCTGTTAATTCGCCATCTCCCGTATTAGCAACATCTTTTAAAATAATATGGCCACTTTGCTCGCCACCAAGATTATAATCATTTTCCAATATATTTTCTAAAACATATCGATCACCAACTTTAGTAGTGACAAAATTGATGTTTTCTTTTTCACAAAATTTTACTAATCCCAAATTTGACATAACAGTTCCCACAATTGTATTATTTTTAAGCTTATTTTGATTTTTTAAATAAAGTCCTAAAATAGCCATAATTTTATCGCCATCAATAATATTACCTTCGTGATCAACCATTAAACAACGATCAGCATCCCCATCAAAAGCAATTCCACAATCCAAATGATTTTCAGCAACAAATTTTTGTAAGCTTGTAAGATTAGTCGAGCCAGCATTTAGATTTATATTTATTCCATCAGGAGAATTATTAATAATTTGATAATTGATACCTAAATCACTAAATAATAGTTCTGCTGTTTTATATGAAGCGCCATTGGCTGCATCAACTCCAATTTTTAAAGTACTCAAATCACTATCAACAAGACTTTTTAAATAAGTAACATAATCTTTTTGAGCATTAGCTTCATAGTGATATTTCCCAACATTGTTTACTTTAGTATTTAATGTAAAATCATTAAGAATAACTTCTTCAATGGCATTTTCCAGAGCATCTTCTAATTTATAACCAGCACTATTAAAAACTTTAATACCATTGTATTCACTAGGATTATGACTAGCTGAAATTACAAAACCACCATCGGCATGATATTTTGTAATTAAATAAGAAATAGCAGGTGTTGGAATAACTCCTAAATCAATAACATGAGCTTCTTCAGATAAAACACCACTTATAAGAGCATTTTTTAAAATATCTTTCGAAATTCTAGTGTCTGTTCCAACTAAGAAAGTTAATTTTTTTCCCTCTTTTTTTAAAATGCGAGCAGTACTAGCACCTATCTTCATTGCTAAATCAATATTTAATTCTTTTAAAACTAAACCTCTTACGCCATCTGTACCAAATAATTTTCCCATTACTTTTCCTCCTTCGTAACAATATTAGTCATGCTTTTAACTATTTTATTTCCTTCAATAATTCCTCTTACACTTGTTAGAGGATAAATATTAGTATGCGGATGAATAATCGTTCCCGGATTTAGAACGCATCCACATCCTACTTCGACATAGTCGCCAACAAAAGCGCCAACTTTTCTTAAACCTGTATCAATTTCATTAATAATAACATTCTTTTTATCACTTTTTAAATTAGATATAACTGAACCAGCTCCTAAATGAGCATATGTTCCTAAAATAGAATCGCCAACATAATTAAAATGGGGCACTTGGACAAAATCATATAAAATAGCATTTTTTATTTCACAAGAATTACCTAAAACACAATTTTTCCCAATAATAACACACCCTCTTATAAAGGCATTGTGTCTTATTTCAGCAAAGGCATCAATAATACAAGGGCCATGTATTTCAACATCAGTACTTAATTTAACACTTTTATGAACCCAAACATTCTCTTTTAAAAGTTGATATTCATCACTTAGAGTAGGCCCTAACTTCAAAATATATTCCTTAATATGTGGTAATACTTCATAAGGATAATTAAAACTATGGATAAAATCAGTCGCAATACTTGATTTACTTAAAAATATTTCTTCAATCTTCATAATACCCTCCCGCAATTAATTTATTCACTTCTTTTATTTTAGCATTAATCTTATCTATTTTTAAAGAAAAATCAACAAAATCATTATTTATTTGATACTTTTCTTTTAATTTGACTATTTTTTCACAACTTTTATCAATCTTATCAATATCTAATTCATAATTTTCTACTTGCTCTAATATTTTAGAATACACTTTCTTAATATCATTTTTTTGATATTTAACCATTAACATATTAACACCAGCATTAATACATAAACTAATACTCTTTTTTAGACCATATCGATATCTTAAACCCCGCATTCGTAAATCATCAGTCATTATTAAACCATCATAATGATACGGAGTAAATAAATAATCTTGTAAAAATTTTGCATTAATAGAAGCTGGCTTTAAGCCATAACCAGAAACTCGGAGATGCCCAACCATAAGGGCATCATTTCCATTTTGAAAAGCTTCTTTAAATACTTTTAAATCAACATTATTTAATGTAGTTATATCTTTAATTCTAGGTAATCTTACATGACTATCTTTAATAGTTAAACCATGACCTGGAAAATGTTTAATAACTGATACAAGCTTATTTTTTTGTAAACTTTTCATAAAAGGTAATCCATAATTTATAACATCTTCTTTAGTTTTACCATAACTTCTTTTACCAATTACTTTATTTTTATTACTTCTTAATATATCTAAATCAGGAGCTAAATTCATATTAATACCAACATTTTTTAGAATTAAACAAGTAAGTTCATTAACAATATTGATTACTTTTAAATTTTTAGTTTTGGCTTGTTCAAAAGCTCCAAGAATTTGTTCAATATCTTTAGGAAGACGATTAACCCAACCATTTTCTTGGTCAATAGCAATAAACAAAGGAATTTTATTATCTTGGTTGGCACGCTTTAATTTATTTATAACTGCAACCATTTTATTAACACTAGTATAATTCTTTTTGTATAAAACTACTCCCCCAATCTTATAATCTTTAATCAATTTTATTATTTCATCATCTATTTCATAAACATCTAACCCGATTAATAGCATTTGCCCAAATTTCTCAGCAATACTCAATTTTTGATAATTCATAATTTATATTCCTACTCTCTTATTTAATTATATCAAAATATAGAAAAAGATAAATGATTTTAGTTTTTCATTTATCTTTAATCTCGTTTTGTAAATTTACATTTAGTTGACAATAATGTATGGATCACTTTGTGTTCCTGTTCCATTTATTGCTATATCGGATTTTAGATAGAAGACTGGGCGAACCGAATCCGTAGTATCCAAAGCGTTGATACCGACAACGCCGTCCGAAACCACATACCACGCATAGTAATAATAGCTGCCATTAAGACCGTAACGCGACATGGTCCGTTCGTATGATGTGTTTGGTGCACTACTGTCATTATTTAAAAAGTGCATCCAATTATTATTTCGGCATGTTGTTCTATTTGCACTAGCTGCACAATTTAATCCTGTCTTTGTTACTCCATAGTAATAATCTGCTACATACATTAATCCTATTTTTGCAGTTACTGTTGTTGTCCATCCTTGTTCTGTTTGTAATATTGTTGCTGGTGCTTGATTTTGATTCATAAAATCCCCATATTTCCAGTTTACATCTTCTATTTTATTGCTCCAACCATCTGGCATATATGTTGTATTTCCTATAAATAAATTTGTGTATTTTCCTCCTGATATTCCGTTTAATCCTTTATATAAGTCACTTTGGTTCCATTTAATATCTTGATTATTTACATTGTCCCAGTAATATGCTGTATCTAATGCCTCTTTCTTGATTAGCTTAAACATTCTCCCTTTACCTTTGTCTTTTGTTACTCCTATTATTCGGTACATATATTTACCTTGTCCTGAAGTACTTGTACATTCTGTTTTATTTGTTGTTCCAAAACATATGTAGTTTGGTGGGTTCTTTCCGTAATATCTCATTTCTAATTCATCTTGCGCTACTCCTGTTACTGCTCCTCCTCCATCTGTTGTCTCTGCCGGTGGATTTGTTGCTATATCGCCACCACTTTGACTAGCTTTCTTATACTCTATTGATGCTACCTTTGGTATCGATATTCCTTTACTATTTCTTAAATAAGCATAAAATGTTTTTACTACTGGTGTTGTAAATGTATATTCTTCACTTATTTCTTTAACTCCATTTACTGGTTTCCATGTACAATTATCGCTATTATTGGTATCTTCTAATATACAATAATCTGTTACTCGACTACTATTCCATTTTAAATTTAAAGTTATCTTTTCTTCTTCGGTTACTTTATTTTCTGTATCTTCTTCATTGATATAAAACTTATTGATTATTGGTCCATCACTAAACTCTTGTACTGTCTCACATTTAAATGTTTTATTGGTTATATTTACACTTAATTCTTTTCCTGTTAATCCACTTTGATCTCCTGTTGTATTATTGATTGCCATTGTAGCTTTTATATCTCCTTCAATTATCCCACTTAACTTATATGTTATTGGTATCTCTATAGGACTTTTACTAGCTAAATCCGCTAAATCTAAATCTGTTTCATCCATCTCTAAATTATCTGTTGGACTTAATCTTATAAACCCATCACCAGTTTGTAATGCATCTTTCATTGTCCCTGTTAATTCTATTTCTAAAACACTTTCACATTGAAACTTAGTATTTTCTTCTCCCCCAGTAACTCCTGCTACTGCTATACTTCTCTTTGTTTCTTCACTATCATAATTTTTATTTTTATCATTTGTTGCATAATATACTTTACCTGCATTACTTAAACTCATATCGGCAGTAGTTAATTTTAAATGTAATTTCGGTGTTGGGTTATATATTGCTGCTACTCCTAATCCTTCTGTATCTCCCACTACATTTGTAGCACTCCCATTATTATTCGTTGTTATATTGTAATATGCAAATGATGCCCCTATTACAAAGGCTATTAACGTTATTACTCCTACTACTGTTAATACTACTTTCTTTTTTCTACTCTTTTCTTCTTCAATCATTTCTACTACCTCTCTTTTTATTAATATGGCTTTTTTCTTTATTTTTTATACTTATGTTTGATATACCGTATTTAATTCATATAACAAAAAAGTTGAACACTTTCTATGCTCAACTTTATTATAACTGGTTATGTAACCAATAGTCAATCATTTTTTAAATACTTATTAATCTGTTTGGAATAGTTTTAAATTAAGTATTAAAGATATTTTAGAAACTTTAGATTAATCAATTATTTTTTATTAATTCTTGGACAAATAACTCTGTATATTTAGAAAATTTAATAATTTCAACTTTTAAGTAACTCCCAACAATTCTTTAATTAAAGCTAATATTGTCAACATTATGAATTTAAATTTTTTTAGTTATATTATGTATAGCTATAAATACAAGAGATAAAAAAAGCTTTGATTGAGCAAAAAAATAAATCTATTAACGGATTTATTTTTTAAACTCTCCCTCATATTCCTCAATTATTTAACAGTTCAATTTCTTGTATGGATAAACCAGTGTATTTTTGAATTTTTTCAACTGCAATATTATCTTTTAGTAAATTTTTAGCTGTTTCTAGTGCTTTATTATTAGCACCTTCTTGTAGTTTTAACTCAGCTGTATCATTTAGTTTTCGTTCCCACATTGAGCCAACACTAAAGTAATCTGTTATCCATTCATCTTTA
>CANRTI010000004.1 GCA_947642635.1 uncultured Mycoplasma sp.
AAACAAATTAAAAGAAGCTGTATGAAATTATTTTATTTCATTACAGCCCCTTTTTATTTTATATAGATTTTACTTTTTTTGATAAGATTCTATTTTTTCATTTATCCATATTTCTAAATTATTTTTTAATGGTAAAAAACCACTTCTTGTTTCTTGAATTTTTTTATTAGCATTTTCAATTCGATAATTAATATTTTTAATTGAAAGTTTTAATTGATAATTTTCGGAATCAACTTCTAGTATTTCACAATAAATTATTTCACCTAACAAAACATAATCGTGAATATCTCTAACAAAGTCATCAGAAATTTCCGAAATATGAATTAACCCATTATAAAGAGAGTTTATATTTAAAAAAACTCCATATTTTAAAATTCCAGTAACTTTACCTTGAATAATATCGCCTTTTTTAAATCCTATCACATTAATACACCTATAATTAATTATAACACTTATTTTATTTACAGACAAAAAAATATAATTTATAATATTTTTGTGAGGTAAAATTATGGAAGATAAAATAAAAGAAATAATTGAACAAATAAGACCATATTTAAATATGGATGGTGGCGATATTGAGTTTGTAAAATATGAAGATAATTATGTGTATATTAAATTGTTTGGAGCTTGTACAGAATGTTTAGGTCAAGATAGCACTATAAATGATGGTTTACTAACAATGTTTCAAGAAGAAATACCGGAAATTGAAGGAATTATAAATATCCCATTATAATTCTTTTTTTAATAGCCAATCAACTCTTTCTAAGGAAGAATATTTACTTATTTCTTCATATGCTTTCTTTAAAAAATTTTCATAATCGTTAACTTTAGAAAGAATAGGAATTAATTTTTCTTCATCGCCTTGATTATTCATTATGTCTTCATAAATATCAAAATAATAAGAAGGATATAAAAGTCTTGCATATAACATATGATAACTATAAGATGTTAATGGTCCCATTTTTAAAAAGGTTTGTAAATCTAAAAAACTATCTTCGCCATTAAAAAAATTAATTTTTAAACTTTCAGCTATATCACGAACTTCTAAATCAAAAATAAAACTTAAGGGATTTAAATAATTCAGATTAATATTGGGATAAAAAATGCGACGATGAGATAAAGTAATAAAATCATAATTACTTATACCAATTACTTTATTGATTTTATTGACATAACTAATTGCATTTTCAGCTAACCCGATATAATAGCTAAAAGATCCTATTATTAATAATTTATCTTTTCCTAATTCTTTAATTTGATATTCTAAATAGTCTACTTTACTACTCCAAAGTTCTCCCCAATTATTACGATATAATTTACTATTATGATTATTTAATTTTGTTTTTTTTAAATATTCACAAAGATTAACAAAACTAATTTCATAGTTTTCAGGAGCATTTAATTTTAACATTATATAATTACTATCTCCAACTTTAGTAATTAAAGAATTTTCACGATTAAGTATAAAATCATGAACTCTTATTCCTTTATTTTTAAGTTCCATAACTAACTCTACTAAATCTTTTAACTCTTCAGGACTACGATTAAAAAATACAAAATAAAAATTTTCACCATAATATTCAAAAGTGACACAATTTTTAAATTCTCGAATTTCTTCAACAGCAAAATTGTAGTAATAATTAATTATTTCTTTCATAGTTAATTATATGAAAAAAATTGAGATTCTACTCAATTTCTATTTTTTGTTTTCTAATTCTTTTTCAAATTTTTGAACTAATGCATCAAACATATTTTCACATGCTTGTAAAAATGACTCTTTTTGTTCTTGAAATATACTAGTTCCATTACTTACTGATTGATTATTGACTAATCCAGGTGTTACTTGTTCTACTCCAACATTCGGATTAGCTATAACATTAGTTGGATTTTCTACTACTGGAGGTGTTTGAGGCATTGGCGATGATGGCATAGCAATATCAACAACAGGAGCATTTAAATTCATATTTACTTCAGGAGTTGGACTTGGAGTTACTAAAGCAGGTTCACTAACTGGTGCTATTGGCTCACTTGGTTGAGGAGTAACATTAGAAGGTGTTTGAGGCATAACTGGAGTTGTGCCAACGGGTGAAAATGGATCAATTTGTGGGGCTGGATTTATTGGCGCAGGATTATCCATTATCGGAGCACTAGGAGTAGGATTTATATTTGGTGTAGGTGCTGAAACTGCTGGATTAGGTGAAATAGGAGCTGAGGTTGGAGCATTTAGTGTGTTGGTATTAATGTCCATAATCGTCGTTTCATTTGAAGTAGCACTAGTACTTTCTTCAATATTATAAGATTTTTTTAAAGCATCAAAAGAAGGTATTGGTAAAGTTAGCTGAGTATAGTAAATATCATCAGCCATTAAAGATGCAGGTATTTTAATAAAATTAATTTGATTACCAGCAATAATATTTTTTAAATATTCTTTAACTATTTGCCATTCATTTTGATCAGCAATTTTAGTTACTTTATTATTCTCTAATTTACAAACTAAAATAATTGGTAATCCCATCGAACCATTTAATTCATTATCTAAAACTATGTAATCCATATTATTAGCTTTAAAAGCACAAATAAGTGGCTTCTCGATAATTGTTCCGGAAGCCAAATTTAACTTAATCTTTCCCATATCTTTTGTCAATCCCTTTCACTACTATTAGTAATTATAACAAAACTAATCTTCTTTTTCAACTAAATACTTTGTTTGTTTTTTTAAAATAAAATACTTACATCCATATGCACAATTATTTTTTAAATAATCTTTGACATATTTGATGTTATTATATTTTTTAACAAATTTATTATTTTCATTGTAAAAACCTTTTAATCTTACTTTACCATAAGCCCAATCGCCAACAATAAAATCAAAATTATTATAATATTCTGTCACTATTTCATTTAAATCTAACAAACTAAGTGTTTTTCCATTATCTTCAATTACTTCATATTCTTGTTTTCTTATTTGCATATTTATCCCCCTAAAAAACTATTGTTCCAAAAATAACTACTACCATAATACTGGTTGCTACAATACTCATTATTAATAAAATATCTACAAATCCATTACCCGTGGTAACACGATTATTTTGCATTAAAATTTGTCTAACTTTTTCATCTAGCAAAAAATCTTTATTAATGGCATTTTCAGAAATATCAAATGATTTATATATTTCACTATTTATATTATCAACATCAGAACTATCCATTTTACTTAAATCTGCAATACTAATATTAAATACTTTGTAAACGTCAAATCCTAAAAGATTTTTTTTATCTTCTTTAATTTCTTGACCTTTTATTTGCATTGATTCTTTATAATACTCAGCAATTTCATAAATGTTTTCTGCATTGAGAAAATTATAAGATTGTCTTAGAGCATTCGATGTTCCAGGAGTATATAATAAATCAAAAAAAGCTTTACTGTCTTCTTTGCTAATGCCATAATTTACTCTCTTCAAAGTAAATAAATCAATGATACATTTTTGAACTTCGATAAAATAAGGATTTTCTTCTCTTCTAATTGCACCTTTATTTCTTTTATCTATTAAATAATACCCATCAAATAATCTTTTTAAATTATCGATTGCTTCTTTAGTGGCACCATATTTCATTAAATTGTGATCAAGAGCATATTCATCTTTTATTTTGAAAGGATTTATAATATCTAATTCTCCATATATTGTGATTAAAAGGCGAATTACAACCACAAGAAAAGAATTATAAAGAACTCCATCTTGTTTGTCTTTACTGTTTAAATAATCATTAATTGCTTTATCAAAGGCATCATTCACAAAAAATGGTTTCACAGTCTCACCTTATTTTAATTATAACATAACATTTAATCCATGGGAATATCTAAAATATTACTATAAGTTTCATATGAACCACCATAGAACTCAGGAACAGCACCATTTATAACAAGAGCACCAATAATTATGTCATAATTAAAAGGGGTTGTTTTCTTACCAAGTGGTGTAATAATTAATTTTTGTAATTCAACAGTGACATATATTTCTAAAAGAGCATTGTTAAAACCATAATTGGTAACTTTTGTTTTTATATTTGTTAATAAAGATTCATTAAAATTAATTAATACAGGTATTTGAGGACCCAAATTATTCAAAAAAATGTTGTCACTAGCGATAAAGAATGGAACATTTAAAATAAGACCATTAGGGCCATTCTTTAAATATTTATCATAATCTAAAACATTAATTTTTCCTTGTTCTAAATCACTAATTCCTTTCTTTAATATTTTAGAAATATTTGTAAGTATTTGATAAGTCTTTTCTAAATCATAATTAACTGTAACTATTTCTCCTTTGGAATTTTTAGTAACTTCCAAGATATTATTGACACTTTCTTTGTTAATAACTTCATCCGTTATAAGATCACTAAAAAATAAATAAACTATTTTATCAATTTTTTCATTAACTAACAGATTAATTTTAGGGGTAATTTTCCGAGCATAAATATTAAATAAAATAAGAGCATTTAAAAAGACACAAAAAAATACAATAAATGTTATTGGCCATATTGTATTTTTTTTATTTTTAAAGTTTTTAAATCTTTTCATACTTAATTTTATGCAAATTATTTAAAATATATTGATTTTATTAGAATACCTATTCCAATTAAGAAAATAAGGACAACTATAATAATTATTACTTTGATGAAAGTATTATTACTTTCAATACTCTTTGAAAAATCATCAATGTCTTCAAAATCTTTTTGTTGTAAAGCATTTGACGATGTATAAAATGAATTAATCATTTCTGTTTTAGATTCTTCTTTCATCTCTGCTTCACGAGCTTCTATTTCTTCTTTTAAACCTTCTAATACTTCAGTATTATCGCTTCCACGTAAATCACTTAAAATATCTAAAGAATCATCTACATCTTTTTGACGTCCACTATCTTTTTTGTTTACACTTCCTTTAATATTTGACAATTGCTTTTCATTTAAGGCAATCGTATTTATTAAATCTTTTAAATTTTTATCTTCATCTTTTAATGGTTCGTCATCATCTTCTTCTCTATCAGATAATGAATTTTCTTTTTCAAGATTTAAATTTTTTAAAATATCAAATTGAGTATCACGAAGTTTTTTTAATCTTTCTTCTTCATAATTGTCAACTTTTTGTTCTTTTGCTTTTTCAATAACTACATTAATATCATATTCTTTGGTTGGTTCTTTTTCTTCTAATTCATCATTTTTTTCTTCCATCCGAAGACTTTGTCTTCTAGGACTTTCATTATATTTAGTATCAAGAATTTTTTTTATCTTCTCAACATCTATTTCATTTTTATTATCCCCCAAAATAGTTGCATTACTTTTAACTTCAAAATTATTCAATTCATTTTTACTAATTTGTTGATACAAAGAAGCATTTTTTTGAAATCGACTATTTTGGCCTTCGTCATTCTCATAATATTTATTCATTCGGGAACTCATCGTAACACCTCTTAAGTAAATAATAACATAACTAGACATTTTTTAAAACGATTATATTGCTTTTAAAAATCTTTTTTACTATAATTATACATGGAGGAAAATATGAAACTATATGTAAATGAAGAAGCTTGTATAGGCTGCGGAGCTTGTGTAGCAATTGACTCGGAACATTTTGATTTTAATGAAGATAATTTATCTGAAGTTATTAGTCAAGAAGATATTGAAGGAGAAACTACTAAAAACGCAATTGCTTCATGTCCAACTAACGCAATTAGTTATATGGTTGATGCAGAAGAAGATAATTTTACTGAAAGTTGTGAACATTGTAATGGATCTTGCAATCACGAAAAAGATAATTGTGGTTGTGTAAATGATACTTGCAATCATGACTGTGAAAACAAATAAAACTTACTTAAAAGGTAAGTTTTTTTATTTTAAATTATATAACATTTTGATTTCTTTTTTAGTAATCTTGCGATATTCGCCGCTTTTTAATCCTGTATCATCTAAAAATGCTAATTTATGGCGGTTTAATTTTTTGACATCATAACCTAATTTTTCAAATAATTTTCTAATAATATGATTTCGTCCTTCATGAATAGTTACTTCTACTAAAGAAGTATTTTTTATTTTATCTATTTTTCGAACTTTAAAATTATCAATAATTAATTTTCGATTATCAATAACTATTCCTTTACGAAGTTTTTGATAATCACTCTCATTTAAAATCCCATCAATTTTGGCAATATACGATTTGTAAATTTTACTTTTAGGATGCATTAAAATATTAGCTAACTCTCCATCATTTGTTAAAATAATTAAACCTGTTGTATCATAATCTAATCTTCCAACAGGGTATATACGAGTTTCTGTCTTTATTAAATCAACAACTGTTTTACGATTTTTGTCATCATTTACACTACAAATAACTTCTCGAGGTTTATTTAATAAATAGTATTCTTTAGGAATATTTTTATTAATAGTTGTTCCATCAATAGTTATAATATCATTGTTACTAACTTTATATCCCAAAGTGTCAATTAACTTTCCGTTTACAGATACTTTACCTTGAATAATTAATTCTTCCGCTTTTCTTCTTGATGTAAAGCCACTATTGGCAATTACTTTTTGAAGTCTTTCCATAATTTCACCTACAACTAATAATAGTATATCAAAATAATGTCTAAAAGAAAAGATTGGTTAATATAATAGCTGCAATTATGCCAACTAAATCAGCAAATAATCCTACCCATAGTGCATGTTTAATTTTGGTAATCTTGACTGTTCCAAAGTAAAGAGCAATGACATATACAGTTGTATCTGTACACCCTTGTAAAATAGATGCTAATCTCCCAATGAAAGAATCTGGTCCAAAACTTTTAAATATATCGTTCATAATAGCTAATGAGGCCGTACCTGAAATGGGACGTAAAAGAGCCATGGGAATTATTTCAAGAGGCATATTAATATTTCCGGTTATTGGTCCTAATAATTTTAAAATAAATTCTAAAACATTACTATCTAAAAAAATGTTAATAGCAAATATCATAGCAATTACTGAAGGAAAAATACTAAAAGTTGTTTGTAACCCTTCTTTGGCTCCTTCTAAAAAAACATCATAAACATTAATTTTCGACTTGACACCATAAAAAATAATAATAATGATAAACAATGGTAAAATTATTTTAGAAATTATCTCCATTTATGGCCTCTTTTCCGAATAAAGTAATCTAAGGTAATACCTGCAATTGATGAGCAAGCGGTTGCAATTATAGCAGGAACAATGATTTCCCCTGGAGCACTAGAATTATAAGCTACTCGAAGAGCTAATATTGTCGTTGGTATTAATGTCACACCAGCAGTATTTAAAATTAAAAATGTAATCATCGGAGTGGTAGCAGTATCTTTTTGAGGATTAATTTTTTGAAGTTCATTCATTGCTTTTAATCCAGCAGGAGTAGCAGCACTACCTAATCCAAGCATATTAGCAGCAATATTCGAAGAAATATATCCTAATGCCTTATTATTTTTAGGAACATCGGGAAATAATTTGGATAATAATGGATGTAAAAGAGTAGAAAATTTGTCTAATAAACCACTTAGTTCAGCAATTTTTAAAATTCCTGTCCAAAGAACGATTACGGGTAGTAAACTTAATATTAAATCTAAAGCTTCTGTAGCATTATTTAAAATACTTTCATTAATAACATTAATATTGCCACTTAACAAAGAATAAAATATTCCAATTCCAATTAAAAATGCCCAAATATATCCTACCATTTATTCAACCACCTTTTAAATTTTTGCCACCAACTTAACTTTGGAGATTCTTTAACTTTTTTTATATAGATTGGTTCTTTGTGATAAACATTATCTTTTAATTTTACTTCTGCGTAGCCAACTAAATCAGCATTTTCATAATTTTTTAATTTAAATAAACTAATATTTAAAGATACTTTTTTTAGTTCATTCTTTTTTAAACTCATAAAATAATCATTATTAACATAAAACTCAGCATTTTTATAATAGTTTTCATTATCAATTTTAAACTTTTCTTTATTAATTATTTGATAACTTTTATAATTATTAAATATATCAGTATATATACTTTTATGGTCAGCCCAATCATCAGGATCATTTAAGGTTACAACAACAATATTAACATTATTCTTACTACCAGTTGTTACTAGTGTTCTTCTTGCAAGTTCCGTAAATCCAGTTTTACCACCAGTAATGTAATCAAGACTTAATAACTTATTTTTATTATGCCATCTATAGGTTTTATTGCTACTTTTACAAACATATTCTTTAGTTTTAAATATCTCTCTAAATGTACTATTTTCCATCGCATATTTTGTTAATTTTGCCATATCATAAACAGTTGATTTATTGGCATCGCCATTACTTTCTTCTAAACCATGTGGATTGAAAAAAACTGTATGTTCCATTTTTAAATTACTAGCATAATCATTCATAAGATATACAAATTCTTCTTTACTACCAGCAATAATTTCGGCAATCTGGAGTGCTGCATCATTACCACTTCGAAGCATTAAACCATATAATAAATCTTTTAATGTTAATTCTTCACCAACTTCAATATAAATAGCACTACCAAATGCTTGATAAATAATATCTGTCACTTTAACTTTTTGATTTAAATCGCCTTTTTCAATTGCAACAATAGCTGTCATTATTTTAGTCGTACTGGCAATCAATCTTTCTTCGTCTAAATTATATCCATATAAAACTCTTCCATTGTCTAAGTCCATTGCAATAACCGAAGAGGCACTAATTGCAAAAACAGGAATTGGAAGTAACAGCATTAATATAAATATAATTTTTTTCATGTAGTCACCTATCAAAGTATATGTTTTAATTGAATAAAAAATGTTGATAACATCTCTATTATCAACATATGGTACTTAATTAGTTATTATAAATGGGTCAGTTATGGTACCACTTCCAGAAATTTCAATTGATGGTATTAAATAGAAAACTGGTCTAACTGAATGTGTATAATCAAAAGGAATCCAATCGAGAGCACCACCAAAATGCACACGCCACCCACCGTAAGTGTTGCTATCACGCCGACCGTAACGCGTCATAATCCATTCATGAATTCCATTTTCACTTATTGTTATATTATTTTGAGTTAAGTGCATCCAACTTGTTTTACATTTACTATACTGAACTCCCGTCCCTGGAGCACCGCTACAGTTTAATCCTGCTTTTTGATATGCAAAGTAATAATCTGCCATATACATTAATCCTATTTTTGCACTTACTGTTGTTGTAAATCCTTGCTCTTTTTGTACCATTTCTGTTACTGTTACATTTGTAGCTATATAAGGATCAGAACTGTATATATCTCCGTATTTCCAGTTTACTGTCTCTATTTTGTTTTCCCATCCGCTTGGTATGTATGTGGTGTTTCCTATAAATAGTTTTGTGTACTTTCCACCAGAAATACCATTTAATCCTTTATATAAGTCACTTTGAGGCCATTTGATATCTGAAGAAGATGTATTATGCCAGTAGAATATCTTATCACTATTTTGCTCTATTGGGGTTTTTTTTATAACTTTAAATCTCCCTGATTTATCTATTCCAATTATTCGGTACATGTGTTTATCGGCATCATTTACACATGTATCTTTATTATTTGTTCCAAAGCATAAATAATTATCTGGATTAGTTCCATAATATCTTTTAGATAACTCATCTTTAGCTACTTCAGTACTTGTAAAGTGTTCATCCATATAAAAAGTACAATATATTGTTTTATTACTTGTTACTGTTGGTTTACCATTAGTTGTAGATATTGCCCCACTTACTATATTGCCATTAGCATCTTCACAAATACTTTTCTCTAAGTTTATTTTATAACCTTCTGGAAATTCTTTTCCATCATATTTATCATAATTACCGTCTTCATTTTTGATATACATCGCAAATTGTTCTTTTTTGTTATTCTCTTTTTTTAAAACATTATTATTATTTTTTATTCTTTCTTTTTTATTAAATAATTTATTTCCACTAAATATTGTTATACATAATATTATTCCTAATATTACTACTATTATTTTCTTGGTTTTTATGTTGATATCTTCACTCATAATTAAGTCCTCTTTCTTATTTTTACTTAATTATAAGATACCCCCCCCGGTTGCAAGTTTTATTGTTTTTTTATCCGAATTTTTGTTAAAAAAAATATAGATAATTTTGATATCTATATTTTCTTTTAAATTAATTAGTAGCTTTTTTAGTTTTTGTAGTTGTTGTTTTAGTTTTTTTAACTTCTTTTGGAGTATTATCTTCTAACTTAGCTGCGGTATTTTTCAACAATTCTGCGGTTTTAGTTTTAACTTTTTTAGCAGTTTTTTCAACAATTGGTGTTCCTTTTTGAATTGCTAAATCAACTAATTCTTGAGCTTTAATTTTAATTTCTTTAGATTTGTCTATAATTAATTGTTTTGCAGTTTCTTTGTCTAAATCTTTAATAGTATTTTGTAATTCTCTTGATTTTACAATAATAGCATTTTTAACTTCTACTAAATCAATTTCTTTAGCTTTTTCAATCAATTCTTCAATAGCTTTTCCTAAATCTTCTCTTGTTTCTTTGCCACTTTTAGGAGCAAATAATAATCCTAGTCCTAATCCAATTCCTGCTCCTAATAAGAAATGCCCTTTTTTACTCATTTTCTTCACTCTCCATATCTTCTTTCTTATCTTTATAAAATAATTTTAACACAAAACTTTCAATAGTGCCAATAACTGATGCAATGACATTATTTACTTTATCCGAAATTAAGCCAAAAGTATCAAATAATGGTTTTATTCTTTCAACTTTTTCATTAACGCTATCAATAAAAGCATTAACTTTATCAATAGTAATTATAAGCTTAATTCCTAAAACTATTCCTACCACTATTATTATTATCAATAAAAAGTAAATTATAATTGGTAATAATTGTAACAAAAATTCCATTTAACTAGTCCTCCTCTCTTTCATCATACATCGAATCAATTAATTCAAATAAATCACTATCTAATGTATCATCTAAATCTTTATCTTCATTAGAACGATTAAAATCAATTTTTTCTAATTCTTCTTCAATAGCATCTAAATTGTTAGCTTTAGGAATTTCCAAAGTATCTTCTAATTCAATAGTATCAGATGCATCTTCTAAAAGCGAATCAATCGAACGATAATCTTCTTTATTGCTAGAAGAAGTAACACTATCTTTTTCTTCAAAAAATGTAACAACAGGATCATCGATAGTTTCAATTGTATCAATAGAGTCGATTACATCATTTTTATTTAAATAGCTATAATCAGGTTTTGGTTCTTCTTTTTTCTCAAAAGCTTTCTTTCTTACTTCTTCTATATTAATAGTAGATGCATAATCTTTTTTACTAATAATTTCGTCCGCCTTATAATCTTGATTTAAAATGCCATATACCGGTGAAATTATTGGAGATGGTCGAAATTTTTTCTTATCAACATATTCTTTATTTTCAACTCGGTCTAAACGACTATGATTATCAGCTCTTTTTTCACTAATTTTTTTTCTTTCATAATCTAAAACATTGGCTTTTGGTTTATTTGCATTTAAATTTGTAATAAATTCATCTTCATCAAATTCCGGAAAATTAAAACTATTCTCTGGCTTAAACAAATCTCTTTCACTAGGAACTTCTCTAGTAATTGGAGCAGGCATATTCTCCACTTTAGGGGTAGATTCTATTTTAACAATCTTTGGTTCATCAACTTTTTCTTCACGAACCTTAATTTGTTCTGTATACTCTTCCTCTTCAAATAATATATCTTTTAATTTTTTGACAAAACTCATAGGAATCACCTTTCTAATTTATAAAGTCACTATCAATTATTTTATCCGAATCATTTGTACTTCCTTCTTCTACATCGCCATAATCTAGCACATTAGAATTATTTTTCTTCTTTTCAAAAATATTAAATGATTCTTCAGTATAATTTAAATCATCATCATTAAGCAAATTCTCAATAACTTTATCATTATATTTTATACTATTTAAAATACTAATGGAATTAATTAGAGCTTCATTGATAAAACTCTTTTCTACCATTACTTCTATTTTAGCATAATTATACATAATTTCAATCAAATATTTGTTATTTTCTTGTAAAATTACCTCAATATACCCTTGTTTATCTGCATGAGCAATTTTTTTGGAATAACTAGCATCTTGGTTAATTTTATAATTTATTGTATTTTTCTTTAAATAACTTACCATATCAATATATAAATAATAATTAATTTTTTCACTGGCAAATATAATGTAATTTGTTCCTGCTTCATCTATTTTTAAAGATTTTGGAACATAAAAAGAAAAACCTTTTCTATGAGAATTAACTTGTTTGGCATCAATACTAAAACCAGTAAGTATTTCTTCATAACTTAAGTTTTCAATATTTACACAACCACATAGCATTGTAATGATTAATCCAATTAATAATAGTTTTTTTGTTTTCATATTTACTCCATAATTATTATAACAATTTATTTAATTGCTTTCAAATATTTTATTTTGATTCCCTCTTTACTAAAACGCTCTTCATACTCTGTAGTAATATTTTCTATATTTGTACTATGTAAATCATAAATAAGAGAAGTTATTTCATATCCATAATCTTTTAAACTTTCTAAACTATAATTAAATAAATCTAAATTATCAGTTTTTTGAATTATTTCACATTTATTAATAAATAACTTATCATATAATTTTAAAAATTCTTTAGATGTAAGACGCCTTTTAGCATGGCGTTTTTTTGGCCATGGATCAGAAAAATTCAAATAAATTACTGATACTTTCTTAGCTAATAATTCTTCTAAATTTTGAATATCACTAATAATAACTTTTAAATTCGGTAGCTCAAAATCCCGAATTTTTTTAATGGCTATACTTCCAACACTTGAATATTTTTCAATTCCAATAAAATTAATTTCCGGGTGATTAAGCGCCATATTTAAAATAAATTGACCCTTTCCCATACCTATTTCAATATGTAATTGTTGTTCTTTAACAAAATTAATTGTATCAGTTATTAAAAATTCACAATTATTAATTACTTCTTCTTTATCTTTTGGATTACGCATACGCATAAAAAATCACATCCCAACTTTTAACATATAATGTTGATAGGAGGTATTTATGAAAAAATCTAGAAATTCATTTTTTTCTGAAAGTAACTTTCAAGCATACAATCCTAACATGAACATGCAACCAAATAATGGTGGAGCCCCTTTCCAAACAGCAAGTAACTATTTTTATCAAGGACCCATGCCTAATAATTATAACACAATGCCTAGTGGAAGTGATATAGAAAGTCGCTTAGCTAAAATAGAAAGACAAATTAATCGGATTGAGTATCGCTTAAAAAATATTGAAAATTCAACTAATATTATTACTTCAGAAGATTTTGAAAATAATACAACTAATATGTATATGCTCTAAACTTGGGTTTTCCTGGGTTTTTTTAATGATAGATTACTACTGCACTAAAACAATATATTTGCTCTTCCCCATTAATAGCGAGTGCTACTTGATATTTTATATCGATAACATCTATATCGTTACTTAAAAAGCTATTGATACTTTCTTCTAAATCTTTTTCATTTTCTTCATCAAAAACTTTAACTTTCATTATCTATTCACCTATTATTACTATACATTATTGAAAGAGATTTTTTTGTCAAAAAAACAGCGATTTCAATTTTTTAGTATTATATTTAAAAAAATGTAAAAAAACTGTTAATTTTGAGGAATTATGCTATAATTTTAAGAGGTGATGCGAGATGAAAGATAAAATTTTGATTTTTGGGCATAAAAATCCCGATACAGATAGCGTTTGTAGTGCAATTAGCTTATCATATTTAAAAAATACTTTAGGATATAATACAGAACCTAGGATTTTATCAGGGATTAATGATGAAACTAAATTTGTTTTAAATCGTTTTGGTTTCAAGATACCGGAAATTTTAACAGATGTAAAGTTAAAAATTAGTGATGTAAATTATCACAAAGATTTTAATATTAGTATTAAAGAATCAGTTTATAATTCTTTTTTCGAAATGCAAAAAGCTAATATGAGTACAATTCCTTTAATAGATGAAAATGGAACATTTATGGGAGCTTTTGCTATGAAAGATATAGCTAAAAGAGAAATTTTAGAAGATAATAAAACTTTAAAAGCAACTTTTAGACATATTTTAGAAACTATCAATGGAGAAGAAATTCTAAAGTTTGATGACAAAATAAATGGAAATATTTTAAATATTGCGATAAGAAGTACAACTTTTAATACTAAGCATGATTTTAATAAAGATACTATTTTAATTGTAGGTGATCGACATGCTATAATTGAAGAAGCTCTTAAAAAAGGAATTAAACTTTTAATTATAACGAGTGATCATGAATTAAAAAATGAACATTTAGAACTTGCTAAAGAAAATAAAGTTAATGTTATTTATACAAGATTAGATTCATATGATACATTAATGAAAATTGGTTTTGCTAATACAATTGAAAATTATCGCTATACAAAAGATTTAGTATGCGTAACTGATGAAACTGATGTAACTGAATTAAATGAAATTATTAATAAGACTAAGCATAGTTATTATCCAGTAATTGATAAAAATAATAAATGTTTAGGTTTAATTAAATTAGCAGATTTAAATGATTTTAAACCTAAAAAAGTTATACTAGTAGATCATAATCAAAAAGTTCAAAGTGCTGAGGGACTAGAAGAAGCTGAATTAGTAGAAATAGTTGATCATCATAATTTAGGAATTATTGGAACTAGTCAACCAATTAATGTTCGGAATATGACTGTAGGGAGTACTTGTACAATACTTTATGGTTTATTTGAAGAATATAATGTTGAAATTCCTCAAAATATAGCGGCATTACTTTTAAGTGGAATTATCTCTGATACCCTTCTTTTAAAAAGTCCAACTGCTACAGAAACTGATAAAAAAGTATTAGATGAATTAATTAAAATAACTGGTTTAAATGCTGAAGAATATGCTATTGAAATGTTTAAAGCTAATGATTCAATTCCTAGTAAAACTATTAGTGAAGTATTAAATATTGATTGTAAGAAATATCAAGCTAATGAAAAAGAAATCGTTATCAATCAAGTAACAACTTTAAATTCAGATGCTATCTTAGATAAACAAGCAGATTATATAAATTATTTAAATGAAGAATGTGCAAATAAAAATTATGAAGTTTTTGTATGTGTAATTACTGATATCTTTAAAAATGGTTCATATATTATTTTTAATGAAAATGCTTTAAATATTGTTCAAACTGCTTTTGGTGAAAATGTTCAAGAAGGAGATTTTATTCCAGAATTAGTTTCTCGAAAAAAACAAATTTTGCCACCTTTGATGGAAGCAATAAAATAATTTTAACTAAAAGAAAAAGGAACAGCGGAATCGTTCCTTTTTTAATTTATAGTGTGAGTTTTAGGTTTGTTTTATTTTTTCAAATTATTATCTAATTTATCACTCCTCCTAACAATATTAATGATACTATTTATTTATGTAATTTTAGTGAAGAAATGAAGAAGATTTATAGATTAATGCGAAAATAGAATGTTGAACCTTTATTTTCTTCTGAATGAACACCATATTCAAAATTATGTTTATCTAAAATTTCTTTAACAATAGATAGACCTAAACCAGTACTAACAATATTTCGTTCATGGTTTTTATCATTTTTATAATATTTTTCCCATATTTTAGGAATGTCTTCGCTTTTAATACCCTTTCCTGTATCTATTACTTCAACTAGATAACAACTATCTTCTTTTGTAACTTTAATCCGAACAACTTTATCTGGACCAGTATAATTTATAGCATTATTTAATAAATTATATATAACTTGATTTATCTTATTCTTATCAGCTCTTATAAGGGCCTTTTTAGGAAGCTCTAATTTAAATTTGTACTTTTCTTGAAGTTTCATTACAGAATATCTTTTAATAATCGTTTTAATTTCTTTTACTAAATCATATTCTTCATAATTATACATATAAACATTATTTTGAACTTTGGATAATTCTAAAATATCGTTAACTAACACTGTTAATCGGTCAGTTTCTTCCATAATAATATTTAAGTGTTCCGTCATCTTTTCAGAATCTTGATAAGAAATATCTCGTATCATTTCGGCATAAGCTCGAATCATTGTTAGTGGGGTTTTTAAATCATGAGAAACATTTGCCATTAAATCGCGTTTAACTTTATCATTGATACTTAGTTCTTTTTGAACTTCTTCTAATGTTTTTGATAATTCTTCAATTTCTGTTACACCATTTTTAGGAAAATGAATATTATATTTTCCTTCTCCTAGTTTTTTAGTTTTTTTAGTGATTTCTCGGATTGGCTTTGTAATATTGTTGGCTAAGAAAAATGATATTAGTATTGAACATAACATGATTAAGAGAATAAAATAAATAATTTGGCCTTTAAATAATTCGATGTAATTAGATACATTATTTAAACTACTATAAATAAAAATATGTTTATTATCACTTTTAAAAGCATATAAAATGCCTTTAATATTTGTTTTAGGATCAGTTACTTTATAATACTCACTATTTGATCCTCTTATTAAAAAATCTTTAATATAAGTGTTAACTAAAGGATTATTCTTATTTAAAATACAACCATTTTGTAAAGTGTTAAAGTTAAAAGCAGTAAAATTCTCATCAACTACACTAATACAAACTTCATTGTTATATGCTAATTTTTCGGCTAATACATAACTATCTTCTTTAGATGTGTTAAAAACTTCAATTACATCATTTAATTTATTGATTTGATAATTACGATATAAATAATTAAAAATAAACATTTCACAAAAATAAATAATAAGAATAATACTTAAATTAAATAATAAAATGAATTTTAAAGTTCGAAATTCAATTCCTTTTAATTTACTCTTTATATTCAATTTTATAACCCATTCCTCTAACAGTTTTAATTAAATTTCGATAACTTCCTAATTCACTTCTTAATGTTTTTATATGAGTATCAACTGTACGATCATCACCATAAAAATCATAACCCCATATATTAGATAAAAGATTTTCTCTAGATAATGCGATATTTTTGTTTTCAATTAAATATTTAAGTAAATCGTATTCTTTGGGTGTTAATGTTATTTTTTGTTCATCGATATATACTTCATGGGCTAAGTTATCAATTTTAATTCCTGCTAGTGTTAAATATTCTTCTTTACTATTACGTTTCTTTATAGCTTTTACCCGTGCAACTAATTCTTTGGGACTAAAAGGTTTTGTAACATAATCATCTATACCTAAATCAAAACCAATTAATTTGTCATATTCTTCACTTCTTGCTGATAACATAATAAAAGGAATATCTTTTATCTTTTTAATTTCTTTACAAGCTGTATACCCATCCATTTTAGGCATCATAATATCCATAATTATTAAATCAATATTTTTATTAGTGGCTATATTTATAGCTTCTATACCATTTTCTGCTTCATAAACTTTATAATTTTCTAATTTTAAATATTCTTTAATAACATCTCTGATTAATTTTTCGTCATCGACTACTAAAATGTTCACTTCAAATCACCTCACTTCATAGTATAGCATAATTGTGAAATATGCATGAAAAAAATACAGTTTTCGCTGTATTTATTCATTTTTCTTGCGTTCATTAAATAAATCATACATTATTATGGAATTTCCAACTTCTAAAGCTTTTTCAGTATACTCTAAGTTGGTCGCAATGTAATCATTATCTAAAATTGCTCCTTCTTTTAAAATTTTATACTCACCAGTTGAATTGTTATAATAAACATTTTCTGTTAAAAAATTACCTGTTGGAAAAATAATTATATTATCATCAGTTATATTAAATATATCTTTTCCAAGAGTATACTTATTATCAATATTTAACATATTAAATAGAGTTGGGGCTGCATCATACATTCCCATCATTTTGTCTACTTTACCATGTAATTTTTTAGATATTTCTTTGTTCTTGGTCCAAAAAATTAGTGGTGTTTTCTTATGTAAATTATGATCATAACTATCGTACTCTTGATATGACGGATCGGTATTTAATTTTAAATCGCCAGTTAAATAGTCATAATTATATAAGTAATTCATGTCTTTATAACTTATTTTGGCATCATGATCACCATAGAAAATAAAAATGGTATTGTCAAATTGAGAACTTTCTTTAATATATTTTAAGAAATCTCCAAGTGCTTCATCAGCATAATGGCTACTTATAATGTATCTTCCAATATCTCTTTCGCATAAATAACATGAAGATAATTGTTCTTCGGTAACCTCATCAGTATAATAATCTGTTAAATCTAATGTGAATGAATCATGATGTTTAAACGGCGAGTGATTTGATAAAGTAATTATGGTTCCAAAATAGTTTTCATATGTGTTTTCTATGGTAGCTAATTTGCTTATAGCTTGTTCAAAAAATAATTTATCATTAATACCTAAACCAATTTTATCAGCATCAGTGAAAGTAAATTCTTCGCGATAATACATGTCAGTATAACCAAGACGGGGATGAACATGACTACGGTTCCACATTGATGCATAATTTCCATGCATACTAAATGTATAATAACCACGTTCTTTTAAATAAGATGCCATTGTTTTAAAAGTATTATCAGCATAACTTACGAAAACTGTGCCACTTGCAGATGGCAATAATCCCGTTAACATAATGTATTCTGCATCTGATGAAGTTCCCGTTGATATTTGGGGATAAAAGTTACTAAAAAACATTCCTTCCTTAGCTAAATTATTTAAATTAGGAGTTACTTCTGTGCCATTAAATGATAAATCCATTAGAAAATTTTGCATGCTTTCCATGTGAACATAAACAATGTTATATCCTTCTAAAATTCCTGTGTATTTATTTTCTTGATTATTTTTTAAATTTTCAGGGTTATTAAAGTAATCATCAAATAATTTCAAAGCATCTTCATAACCAAATAAACTACTAATTTTAGGTTTAATTGTTTGTAAAACATCATTGGCTTGATATAATAAAATACCAAATCGTTCCACAATATATGATCGATTCCATTGTTTATTTAGCCGGCTATAATCAGATTTAGTTGCTGTTGCAAAAGAATAACCTAAAAATATAAATCCACATAAAAAGGTTGCAAGCATCATTGTTTTTTTCTTTTCAATTTTCCCCAGTAAATTGTAATAATGGGATAATTTTAAATTATGATGAATATAATAAAATATGATTGGTTGAAGAACATAGATGAAATCAACTAGTCTTAATTGGTTAAATATGGAATCGGTAACTGTCTCAGCTTGAGATAATGTTGATAATTCTCCTAAAGAAGCAAAAGATGTATAAAAAATGTAATAAACAGAATTAATTACTTCAATGATTGTAAAAATAATAAGTAGTATAAAAAAATATTTAAATTGATTTTTTGGTTTAAATAAATAGCCGATTGATCCAATTAGGAGAATTAATCCAATATCTGTTGCTAAAGGTTTAAATGAAAATGTACCACCAATAGTGATATTACGTAAAATTATAGCCCCACTTATTGCAATTAATAAATAAGTAATAAATAATCTATTGGTGTAAAAATATTTAGTGACAATAGTTTTAAATTTTTTTAAATATTTTCCAATCACTTTCATTAACGTACCTTCTTTATTAATTATTATAACAAGTTTCAGAATTATTGGCAAATTTTGTTGCAAAAAATATAAAAATTTGATATTATTTATTCATGTGATTTTATGCAGGTGTAGTATAATGGTTAATATATAACCTTGCCAAGGTTGAGATGGGAGTTCGATTCTCCTCACTTGCTCCATTTGAAAACAACTTACGGACTGTAAAATGTTCGTGAGTTTTTATTTTATATAAAAGGCTTTAGTTCTCTTTCTAGGAAGGAGGACTTTTTTGATGTTGGAATTTAAAATTATTGAAGAATTAAAACCAAATACTGAAATCTTGGAGATGATTAAAGACTGCACATACAAAGTTAAGAAAGGAGCAATAAAACATATTCTGCATACTAATTTACAAGTTATAGAGCCTACTGAATACTTAATTACATATCCTGCTACTCTTACACTTTTAGAATATAAAGTTAATGAAATATCTAATAAGCCATTTTATATTAAAGAACATAATCAAAAATATAATCTCAAAGAAATTATCCAAATTTTAAAGAAAATTAAAATTTAGACTTCACTTTTTCCGTTTTAGTGAGGAAACATATGGGAGGACATTTTTACAAATTTTTAAGTTTATTGTTTGCTATTTTGTCTTTCAGTGAGGAAACAAGTGAGGAGATGATTATTTTATGAGATGTGCAGTATATGTAAGAGTTAGTACAGACGACCAAAGAGATAATGGTTATTCTATTGATTCACAACTTCGTATGATTAAAGAATATTGTGAGAAAAACGATTATAGTATTGTTGATGTTTATAATGATGCAGGTCATTCTGGAAAAGATTTAATGCGACCAGAAATGCAAAGATTACTTGCAGATATTAAATCTAAAAAGATTGATAAGTTAATTGCTATTAAAGTAGATAGACTTACAAGAAACAACTATGATGGATTTTGGCTTTTAAATTACTGTGAGGAACACGATGTTAAAATAGAACTTATTTTAGAGCCTTATGATGTATCTACTGCTAATGGTGAAATGATATTCGGTATGAATTTAGTATTTGGTCAAAGAGAAAGAAAAGAAATTGGAGCAAGAACAAAAAGGGCAATGGAAGAAATGGCTTTAGAGCATATTCACCCTAGTAAAGCACCTTACGGGTATGTAAGAAATAAAGATACAGGACATTTAGAAATAGAGCCTATTGAAGCCCAAGTCGTTAAAGAAATATTTAAACTTTGCCAAGAGGGAAACTCTACTAGAAGCATTGCTACGATTATGGAAGACGACAATGCTTATTTAAAAAATGGGAAGTGGAGAGCCGATAGAGTTTATAAAATACTAACTAATTCTATCTATATTGGTATATTTGAATACGGAAAATATAAGAGAAAACAACAAGATATCTTAAGAGTAAAAGACTATTGTGAGCCAATTATAGATGAAACAACTTGGAATGCTACTAGAAATGTATCAGTGAAAAATAAACATTCAAACTATGGAGAGTTTATTCATTTATTTTCAGGATTAGTAAAATGTCCAATATGCGGTAGTATTATGGCTTCATCTGAATCTTTTAAATATCCAAATGGAAAACAAAAAGTTTATTACCATTTAAGATGTAAAAACCATAATTGTAGTGGATATGGACTTCATTACAATACCGAGAAAATAGAAGTTAAATTAAGAAGAGTATTAGAAGAATTAACTATCTTTATGATGGGAACAAATAATGAAATTATCACTTGTAATTCTACAAAAAGTAATGATGTAAAAGAAATAGAAAAAGCCATTGAAAAATTAAAGTTACAGGAAAAAAGACTAGTTGATTTATATTTAAGTTCGACCCTAGATGTTGAAACAATTAACCATAAAAATGATGTTATAAAAAAAGAGATTGATAAACTAAACAAAAAGAAAACTACTCTTGATCCAAATAACGAATCAAAAGAATATACAACAGAACTACTAAAAAAATTAGACTGTAAAAAGGAAAATGACAAGTAATGAATATTCGAGTGAATTTGTAGATGATTTTTTTGCTAAAGCCCATAGTCATTTTTATGTAGATGGTATAATTGGCAGTCCTTATTTTGAGGGAAATGTTTCTAAAGATTTTCTATTATTAGTACCCAAAAAAGAAGTAGTCAAAGCAACCTAAATGTGAAAGGAGTTAGCAATGAAACAATTAACAAAAGAAAATATTTTAAAGAATCAAGTAGATACCATAGAACAATTTAAAGTTCTTGATTATCTAAAAAAGCAATTATCTATTCTTGAATTTAATTTATATTTAATAGATAGATTTACTATTAAAGTTGTAGATAAAAACAAAAAACAAGGTTATTTTAAATACAATTCTAAAACAAAATCAGTGGATTTTTGCGAGAGAAATATTAAAAACAAAGAAATGGAGAGATAAAAAATGGAATTAAATTATATAAAAGTTGGTGATTATTTATTACCAAACTTAACAATAGAAAAACAAAATAATGAAAAGATTAACAAGTATGGCTATTTAAGATTACACTATCTGAAAGAAAATAATAAGCCACTTTATACAACTCTTTTAATGAAAAATGAACTAACAAATCATCTTGTTTCAGTTAGTATTGAAGCAGAAAATAGATTAAATATTTTAATGGAACAATGCAAAAATTCTGATAAATTACTATCTGAAAAAAATAAAATGGATAACCAACTTCAATGGGTAAAACTAATGAATAATTATAAAAATATAGCAGAAGAAGTTATCTTAAAGGAACTAATTTATGTATGAAAATAGGACTGCAAACCCAGCAGTCCTTTAAAATTACCGTAAGTACAAGTTTGTGCTTTTGTCCTAGCCAGCACTGAAAACCTACTCCCGCACGTTTTCAATTTATGGGAAATCCCATACCCTTGTTAATACTGAAAAAAATTATTTTCTCAAATCTATAATGTCACAGTTTCTTTCTCCAGTCCCAATTATTGTTACAGGTATATTAGTTATTCTTTCTATTTTTTTAATAAAATCTTTTACTTTCGTTGGTAAATCATCATAATTGCTACATCTATATGCTTTCCAATCTATGTATTGAGCAAAATTTAAAACAATTTGAGTTGGCTGATTTATCATTACATTATATTTTAATCTATCCCAATTCATTTCGAAAACACGTCTTACTTTTTTTGTTACAGTTGTATATTCTTCTAAATCAATATTACATCCACATCTATCTTTTATCTCATTCCAGGTGATTTCAGCGCTACCTGCATAATCGCCACTATAAATGGCTTCTCCAATGTTAGTTTTATTACTTATTCTAATAGGATATGGTCTTATTATCATATAAATATCTTTTACTTTAAAAGGATTTAATCCAGCATCTGCAATAAGTTGACTTGCACTACACATTCTACTTGTAACAAAAGGATAATCTAGACCATAGTTTATATCCAAGTCTTGGCCCTGAGCACCTTCAATTAAAATATTATCATCACACTCATTTATAATTTTTGCAGTATCAGTTATTTCAATAATAGTTATTAAATCATCTGGAAGATTTTTAAAATAATCTTTTGCTAAAATAATGCTAGGATTTCTAATAATTTTTTCAGCTTGAGCTACTCCACATCCCTTAAATGTTGAACCACTCTTTATTATTTTTTTTTCTTCTTCGCGATGTTTATCTAAAATGATCATTGCCCTTGGATGAATATAAATTTTTCTATTTCCAATAAGTTTCTTATATTTTCTGATTTCATCAAATAATATTTCTGGAGTAATAACACACCCAGCATTTAGTACTAATTTGCAATTTGGAGCTAATATTGCCATAGGCAAATGACTAACTATAATTTTCTCTCCATTATCTTCTACATAAGTATGACCAGCATTACTTGAACAACTGTTTGTAGATAATAAAAAGTGTTCTTTTTTAACTAAGTAACCACAAATTTTTCCTTTCCCACAACTTCCTGCTTGACCATCTATTACTACTGTTACATTTTTATTATTCAAGAAAAAGCCTCCTTTATTCATAAAATTTTTTTATATTTTCCAAATCTAATATTTCTTTAACAAACTGGTTTAAATTTGATAATCCTGCTATCTCTTTATTATATATATCCATAACAAAATCAATAGTTTTCCACTCATAATAACCCTCCTCGTTATCAACAACTTCTACTTCTTGAACAAAGTCATATATAACATGTAAATGTGTATTACTATTCATAATATTTGATTCTGGATAAACATATGTTACCAGAAGTTTAGGATTTTCTAAACTAATACTCGTTTCTTCCATACATTCTCTTTTAGCAGCTTCAATAGGAGTTTCATTTCCTTCAATTTTCCCACCAATTCCATTCCAACAATTTTTATAAGGTTTTTTATTTCTTTTCACTAATAACAATTTGTCCTTATCTTTGTTAAACAATATAATTACTACATAATTTTTATTCATATGAAACCTCCAAAATAATCATCAATCTTATGATAATTTTACTACAAATAGATTTTTTTTGCTATACTCCCATTGAAATTTAATCGTAATTCATATATAATATTTGTAGAAAGAGAACAAAGTTCGTAACTTGTATGCGACTCGCTCCATTGACGAATCTGTTCGAACTTATCGGACATTAATATAAAGAAATCAATCGAAAGATTGGTTTTTTTGAGTGTGTAAAAATTTTAATTTTCTATTATCAAACATTGACTTCCCATATTTTCTATATACTTCATCAGCAGTACATGAAATTGCATCTTTCATTGAATAGCCCAATTTATTCAGTATATTTTCTAGGTCAGATTCAGATTTACCTTCTACTTCAACATATGTTGGTATTCCTAGCCATGTATCTATATCTAATTCATATTCATCTAAAATATATGTAATTCTTTCCTTTTCTTGGTAACTTTTGTAAATATACCCTAATGCTTCAAGCAAATTATTTGCCTCTTTAATATTAGGAACTTCAATTTCAGTTTCCAACATTTGTTGAAGATTAGTTTCATTATCAGCTAAAATATGCTTAACTGCAAAAGTAGTTTTATCATTTGTTTGTCTAACTCTTATCCATTTTTTTGAATTATTATGAAATTTATTTATAAAATCTATCAATTTGTTATTATCTAAATAATCGAGCAAATTATCTTTTAAACATAAGCAAGATACATTAACATCACCAACAATTTCATTTAGTTCTTTTTTATTTTCTTCTGTTAATAAATTATCTAATTCAAAAAACAATAATTTTAATTTTTCAAGTGCTGTTTCATATTTGATTTCACTTTCATTATCTTTTAATTGGGTTTTAATATCAACAAATCTACCATATATAGTAGGTAAATCATAGGTATATAAAAATTGTTTAGTTTTCTTTTTTAATGTTGCACCTAATGATTTAATTTTAGTTATAAATTCATCTTTATTAATATCTAGTATTTTAACTTCTAATTCAATTTTTTTCATTTTCTAGATCTCCTTCAAACTTATTTATTTCAACGCCTGCTTCTTTTAATAAACATTCTGAATATTTATCCGGATATGCTTTTAAATAAATGATCTTTTTTATTCCCACATTTATAAGCATTTTAGCACATATTATACACGGCTGTTTCGTTACATATAAAACACTATCTTTAACATCTATTTTATTATTTAAAGCATCTATTAGAGCATTTTGTTCCGCATGGACAACAAAACATAATTCTTGATTTTCTCCACTTTTTAAATTTAGTTTTTTTCTTATACAAGTTTTTTCAGTACATGGAGTTATTCCATTAGGAACACTATTAACTCCTTCTGCAATTATCTTATTATCTTTTACTAAAACAGCACCAACTTTACCTTTAATACAATTAGCACTAGCAGATATTTTAATTGCGTAATTCATAAAAAGATTATTGTTTTTAATTTTTACATTCATATAAATCACCCATAAAAATTAACACTTACATGAACATTATACCATGAAATTTTATCTTAATTATATATATTATAAGATTTTTGTACTAAAAAAGTAGTAGAAATTGATTATTTTATATATCAAATCGTTATGAGTGAAAAAGTTGTAGATACTATGCTATTTGCTTCATTTGAAAACGAAATAGTTTCAAATAATTGAAAAAGAATGTATAATAAAAATATATTCTTAAATCTGTAAGGAGTCATTTTTTTAATAAATTTAATGAATTATACAAAAGAAAAAGGTGTTAAAAATGGTATTAATATTTGGAATAAGTGGAACAATAATTGGAATAATTTCTTTAATTTTTTCTCATTATGGGAAAAAAAGCTATATAGAAAAGAAAAAAAGATGTACTAGCAGTGTTGAAGGAAAAATAATTAGATTTGAAATTAGAAAATATAGAAATTATGATGATTATGACATAGTTTATTATCCTGTTTATGAATATTTTGTTAATCAAAAGAGATGCGAATTAATGGGAAGTAATGGGTTATCAGTTTATTATGGTGAAAAAAAAGAAGAAAAAATTGATTCCTTAATTGGTAAAACTAAAAATATTTTTTATAATCCTCTAAATTGTAATGAAAGTTATATTAGTAACGAAAATATTAATATTGTTTACAATATTGCCAAAATTTTAGGAATAGTACTTTTAATAATAGGACTAATTAATTTGTTGATATATTTAATTTAATAAAATTATGAGAAAAAAGACAATATTAATCTATAAATAAACTGAACCCCAAAAGTTGGACAGTTTATAAATAATTTCTACTGGTAAATTCCATTTATCAATACATTCTTTTTTCAATTACTTTATCAGTAATCTTTATTTTTATTGTCAACACTTCACTTTATAATTATAACATTTTAATTTTGATTAAATTCGAAATAGATATGAACTTAATTCATCATAACATTCATCTCTATTTACAATTAGATTATTTTCACGCATTTCATTTAATTCATTTATGGTAACAAATTTAATAGCTTGAACTTCACTACTTTGAAATTTGATATTTGTATCTGTTAAGCCATTTTGTCTAAGAATAAAGAAATCATAAAATTGTCTATCATAGTGATCATCATTTACTTTTTTCTCTTTTCGATAAGAAAACATAAACCGAAAATCTCTTACTTCAACACTATACCCCAAACTTACACTTACTTCTTCGCTAATCTCACGAGTTGCAGCAGTTAAAGAATCTTGGCCAGCAGATAAATGACCAGTTACAGAAATATCCCACATATCTGGATTTTTATCTTTGTCATGACTTCTTTGTTGTATTAAAATTTCATTTTTTTCATTTACAATTGCTACTACAATAATTCTGTGCCAAAGTCCTTGTCTGTGTACTTCTTTTCTCGGCAAAACTTCTCCTGTTTTGATACCATTTTCATTTAAAACATCTAAAAGTTCTTCTTTCATTTAAATTCCTCCATTAACAAATTTTATCTAATAGTTATTATACAATAAATTTCTAAAAAATCCACATGCCTTTACTAAAATTTTATTGATAATAGTCTATTATCAAAATATATTAATTTAAAATACTTAGTATCTATAAATTAACAATTTATTCTATCTTCGACATAAAATTTAGAAGGTGATTTAATTGACAAGAAAAAGAAAACTTTGGAAATTAGAAATATTTAATACTATTTTTATTATGATTGTGGGAACTTTTTTACATTTTACTTATGAGTTTTCTAATTATAATAATTTAATTGGTATTTTTAGTCCAGTGAATGAAAGTGTTTGGGAACATTTAAAATTATTATTTTTCCCCACTATTTTAACAATATTTATTGGATACATTCTTATAAAAGATAATTATCCAAACTATTTATATGCTAAAACTAAAGGACTTTTTATCGCTTTAAGTTTTATAATTATTTTCTTTTATACATATACAGGTATTTTAGGAAAGAGTATTTTGGTTGTCGATATTGCTAGTTTCTTTATAGCTATTTTAATATTAGAGATATATACTTTAAAAAAAACTTTATATAATGTAAAATATTTTAATTTTCGAGCTATAGCTTTTTTAACTATTCTTTTAATAGCATTTTTAATATTTACTTTTAATCCTCCAAAAATTGGGTTATTTAAAGATCTCCTTACAAATAATTTTGGAATTCAAAAATAATAGTACATAAAAATAGAAATAAATTTAATACTAATAATGGTGGTAAATATGCCTAATATCCATAGTAGTATTAATTTTGGCTTAGTTAATATTCCTGTTTTAATGAATCCTATTATTAAAAATAATGATACATCTTTTAATCAATTACATGAAAAATGTAAAACTAGAATAAACTATGTTAAATATTGTCCGAAGTGTAAAATTAAAATTAATGAGAAAGATATTATTAAAGGTTATCAATATGAACAAGATAAATATATTGTTTTTAGTAAAAATGAATTAGATAATTTAAAACCTGAAAATGAAAAAGAAATTGATATTATCGCATTTGTACCTTTAAAAGATATTGATCCTATTTATTTTGAAAAAAGTTATGATATTGATGCAGAAGGTAAAGGAAAAGCTTACTTTTTATTTTGCGAAGCTTTGAAAAGAACTAAACTAGTGGCATTAGCTAAAACAGTAATTGGTAGCAAATTTTATTATTGTATTTTAAGATTTAATGGGGACAACATAATTATGACTACTTTATATTTTGAAGAAGAAATTAATGAAAAAAAAGATAATAGTAATTATAAAATTAACGAAAAAGAAATTAAATTAGCTACTGAATTAATAACGTCTTTAAAAGGAAAATTTGAGCCGCAAAAATACATTGATGAATATCAAGATAATTTAAAACAAGCAATTGAAAATAAAATTGAAGGAAAAAGTGTTAAGAGTACTAAAAAGAAAAATAAAAAACAAATTACTGATTTAATGACTGCTTTAGAAAAGAGTTTAAAAAAATGAGTATTTGGACGAATAGAAATTGGACTCCTATGTTATTACAAGAAATTCCTAAACCTTTTAATTCTAAAGATTATTTATATGAATTAAAGTTTGATGGAATAAGAGCTGTTATTTTTGTAAATAAAAAAGAAATAAAAATCCAAAGTCGTAATCAACAAAATTTAACTAATCTATTTCCCGAACTACAAGAGATTAAGAAACAAGTGACAAAAAATGTCATTTTTGATGGAGAAATTATTGCATTACAAAATGGATTACCATCATTTAGGAATATTCAAAAGAGATTACATTTAAAAAATTCTACTAAAATATTAAATGCAAGTAGAGATAATCCCGTAGTATTTATGGCTTTTGATATTCTTTATGAAAACAAAGAATTAATTAATAATAATTTAATTATTAGGAAACAATATTTGCAAAAATATGCTGATAGTGATTGTTTTATTAAAACTAAGGCCCAAGAAAATAATGGTTGTGAATTATTTCGAAAAGTTAAAAAGTTAGGTTTAGAAGGAATTGTTGCCAAAAACAAAAATAGTACTTATCATATTGATAAAAGAACTGATGACTTTATTAAAATAAAAAATATAAAGCGTGATGAATTTGTTATTGGAGGATATGAGTTAAAGAAAAATGAACAAATATCTTTGGCACTTGGAGAAATGCATAATAAAAAATTAGTATTTGTAGGAAAAGTAACTATTAGAAAAACTAATAAAATTTATTCTAAAATATTGCAAGCCAAACCTAGTGAAAATTATTTTACAGATTTTAATGAGAATATAACTTATATTAAACCTACTCTAACTTGTCATGTCGAATATTTAGAAAGAACTATTAATAATCATTTAAGACATCCAATATATAAAGATATTTAGAAGGGATTATATGAAAAAACTAGAAAAATATAATAGTAAACGAAACTTTAAGAAAACTAAAGAACCACAGGGAATAATAAAACCAAAGAAAAACAAAATGTTAAAATATGTGATACAACATCATCTAGCTAGAAAAGATCATTATGATTTACGTTTAGAATATAATGGAGTTTTTATAAGTTTTGCTGTTCCAAAAGGTCCCTCATTTAATCCTAAAGATAAAAGATTAGCGATTAAAGTTGAAGATCATCCAATAAGCTATGGTAATTTTGAAGGGGTAATTCCTACTGGGGAATATGGAGCTGGGATAGTAATGATTTTCGATAAAGGATACTGGAAACCACTAAAAGATACTGTTCCAGATTTTGATAATGGTCCAGTAAAATTTACGATTAAAGGAAAAAGATTGCAAGGTAATTGGTCGTTAGTTAAATTAAAAGATTCTAATTGGTTATTAATTAAAGAAAAAGATGAATTTGCTAATAATAATGATATAAAAAAATATCAAACTAGTATTAAAACTAATCGAACTATGGATGAGATTAAAAATAATGTTAAAAAATCTAGTTTTAGTGAGTTAACTAGTCCTGATAAAATAATTTTTCCTAAAGATAAAATTACTAAAAAAGAAATTTACGATTATTATCAATTAGTTAGTAAAAGAATGCTACCATTTTTGGATAATCGATTGATAAGTACAGTAAGGTGTCCTAATGGAATAGAAAAAGAAATATTTTTTATGAAACATTTAAATAATCCTAGTAAAAATTTAGGACAGAAAAAAATTCGAAATAAACAAGATGAAAAAACTAATTATTATTATATTAAAAATGATGTTGGCTTATTAGAAGAAGTACAAATGAATAGTTATGAATTTCATATTTGGGGGTCTTTACAAAATTATTACAAAAAACCCGATATGATTGTTTTTGATTTAGATCCTGATGAAAGATTATCTTTAAAAAAAGTAAGAGATGGAGTTAGAGATTTAAAAAGTATCTTAGATAATTTACATTTAATTTCTTATCTTAAAACTAGTGGTGGAAAAGGTTATCATATTTATGTTCCAATTAATTTACCTTCATTTAAAAGAGGTGAAAAAATTGCTGAAGATATTGCTAACTTAATGACTTTAAATTGGCCCGATAAATATACAACAAATATTCGTAAAGATAAAAGACAAAATAAAATATTTATTGATTATTATCGAAATAAATTAGGAGCTACAAGTGTTTGTCCTTATTCTTTAAGATTAAAAGATAAAGCAACAGTATCTTGTCCTATTTTTTGGCATGAATTAGATAAAATTAAACCCCAAAGTATAACTATTAAAAATATAAAAGAACGTTTAAAGAAAAAAGATCCTTGGGCTGATTTTTTCAATCATTCGTAAATTCATGGTCATGTTTTTTAAAAAACTCATGATAAATACGGACATTTTTTAATTCTGTCCACTTTTTTTCTTGGACAGGAATTGTATCTAAATCATATATTTTGGCATTAGCTAAATTTAATAAAAATGGTGAATGGGTAGCTATGATAAATTGGCAATTATAAAATCTTGCTGAATCTTCAATAAATTGTTTAAGTTTAAGTTGATTTTCAGCTGACAAACTATTTTCTGGTTCATCTAATAAATAAATGCTATTGTCTTCAATTTCTTTTTCCCAAAACATTAATGCTGATTCACCATTCGATTGTTCAATAATATTATTAGTATGCAATTGGTCACGAATATATTTTGACATAGTTTTATGTCGCGATTCACAAGCCAATTTTATTTCGTGATAGTCGTGAATAGAATAATCAATTGGATTATATTTTTTGTCTAAATAATCTTGTGTCAACTCTTCTTTGCGAATATTAATCCCACTATTAATTGCTCTAATACTAAGTAAGTATTCAAAAACATCATCACTGGTAATGATTTTAATTTCAAAAGGAGCTTTGTTATTCATTTTATAAAGACAATCCTGAACATATTTATAAAAATATACACCTTTATCTAATTGATTATTACGCTTGGCTTGTAATTTATCAGCTATAATATTTAAAAGAGTTGTTTTACCAGAACCATTGCCGCCATAAAAAATTGTAATATCACTAAAATCTATTTTTCTTAATTCTTTACGTGGAAATATTCCTAAAGGATAGTAATTATTAAAAATTTTTCTTAAATCTACAACACAATATTCTTTTTCACTACTTAATAATTGAAAATTTTTTAAATATAACATTAAATTCTCTCCTTTAAAGATTAGAAGTTACAATATTTTATTTTTCTTTAATATCTTTACTTTCAATAAACGAAATTGTATCCATAATAAAGCCAACAATTTCTTTTTGTTTATTTTCTTTCAAACTTGATTCTTTTTCTTTATGATATTGTAAAGAACTAAGAGGATATCCTTCAATAAATTTCGAACTAGTTTTATTTATAAGAGTTGTGTCAGATTTATATTCATAAGTATAGTGGTTATTTTCATAAAAAATAGCTATGCCTTTTAAAAAGTAACCATCTAAATAACCATCATGTCCATATTTATTAACTAAATCAATATAGTAATCTAACATTTCTTGATCATTTAAGCGTTTTCCATTGACACGTCTTACAAAAGTTCCAGGTTGAATGTTATCCGGAATATCATTTAAATATAAGCCATCATCAATAGCTATTGTGGGTAATTTAGTTATATTGAAATATGTTTCTGCTTTAATTAAAGCATTTTCTACGGGATCATTACCTGTTTCTTCGACATCAATTGTAATGTTTAAATCATCTAAGGTTACAATATCAATTCCATTTTCTTGAAGTTTATTAGCATAGTATCTAATCTTAGCTTTGTTAGTTGTTGCAAATAAATATTTCATATGGACACTTCCTTGCTAGAATTATTATAACAAATTTACATATGAAGATAAATATTTCTAGAATAAATTATGTAACTTTTAAATCATTTAATAATTATAGCTAAAAAAAATTAAAAAAACATAACTAAAATAGTCATGTTTAATCACATTTTTCTCCTTCTGTACAAGCATCTTTGTTACCATAAACTTTTGCAAACATCGCATCATATGTGTTAAATAAGTCTGTGTGTTGTTCTTTTGTTAGATTGTCATATTTGGTTTGATCGGTTTCTAGAGTAACTGTTCCAATATATTTATCTACTACTTTTTTATCTTTTATTGCTACTATAAATGGCATAAATATTCTTTTTTCCTTAGTATCATATTTTTTTCCATTATCATCTGTCAAAATATAATCATCTAAGTGATCAGCCAACTTATCTAATAATTGATAATAACTTTTGGTGCCTTTTTGAATTTCTTTTAGCTTGCCATTTTTGATTTCATAATTAGATTTTTCACTATCTAAATTTAAATAATAAATAGTTTCAACTTGATATTTTTTAGCAACTTCAAATAAGATTGGAACTGCATTGCGACACCAAGGACACCATTCAGCCCCAATATAAATAATCGCTTTATCATTTTCTAATACATCTAATGCTTCTTTAGTGTTAATATATTTAATCGGATTATCTTTAGGAATACTGATAGTATTATAAGTGGCGCCATCACTTTTTCGCACTGTATTGTTTAATGCTTCATACTCTTTTTTAAATTTCAGTGAATCTTTTTCTAATTTATCTAAATTGCTAAATAAAATAATAAATCCTATTGTAATAATTAATATAATTCCAACAATTATTATTGTTTTTTTGTTTTTTTTCATTTAACTTCCTCCATAATAGTATTTTAACTTTTCTTGAAAACTAATGCAATAAAAAATGAATTTTTTAATCTCGATTTTGAGTTGAATTTGAAAGACAATTATCTTGCAGGCGCAAAGGTATTTGATAAGTTGTTAAAGTGTTATTAATAGTAAGTGCTTGGATTTCTAAAAACAATGAATTTTCTTTATATAATTTACAAGTTTGTGAATAATTATCCACATTAAATTGAACTTCTTTTAAAAAGTCATCTAAAGTTATGAGAGATTTTTCAGAATAATTATATTCACTAATTTTTATTTTTTTATTATTTATTTGTTCATATAATACACAATCAATCTTTTGATATTGATTTTGATTTTTTTTACCGCAATAACTAATATTTGAAATATAGATTGAAGATTTATTTTTATCATAAGCAATACTGCCCGAAAGATTAAAATTATCGCAACCAGCTGCTAAAGTTTTAAATTGAAAATTAGAAGATGATGTAATTATTAAAAATGTACAAAGTATTATTATAATTAATAAAATTATTAGAGTAATATATATCTTTGGTTTAGGTAATCGAGATATTTTTGCATCTAAAAAATCATCTAAATTCATATTATAATCACGACAAATTTGTTTTAAAATTGCGATATCAGGAATATTTTTACCAGTTTCCCATTTAGAAACAGCTTGATAAGTTACACCATATTTATTGGCAAATTTTTGTTGACTAATTCCTTCTTTTTGCCGAATACTTTTAATAAATTTTCCAATTTTTTCTGAATTCATATGCGCATTTTTGACCTTTCTATCTAAAATAATCATATCATAAATATAATTTTTTGAAAATATATCTTAAATAATTTATTTAATACATTAAAAATTATTATTTTGTTATAATATAAATAATGGAAAGGGACTAATTATGAATAAAACTAATAATAAGAAATTTGTTATTACAATTTTGATAATTTTAATTGCGGGAATAGTTTTTTACTTTTCTAATATTTATGGTAAAACTTATGATGATGTTATAAAAACAAAAATAACAAGTAATTTAAATGGAACGATACTTTATAATAATGATAAAAATTTAATAATTAAAGATGAAAATAATGTTACATATGATTTTGAAACCGATAAAGTAAAAGAATATGCAGGAACTGAAATCAAAATTAACTGTGATGGCGATATTTTAAAAGATAATACTAAACAAGATTGTGAAATAAATGATTATGAAGTCATTGAAGAAAGTAAAATACCTAGTTCTTGGTTAGATAATGGAATTTTTAGTAAATATTATGTAGATGCTTATGAAACATTAAAAAAAATGACAACTGAAGAAAAAATTGCCCAAACACTTTTAGTAAGATTTCCCGATACAAACGGAGTTAATTTACAACAACAATATCAATTTGGAGGTTATGTTTTTTTTGAAAGAGATTTTAAAAATAAAACAGTCGAAGAAATTCAAGTCATGATTAATGAAGTTCAAAATGTTTCTAAAATACCTATTTTAACTGCGATTGACGAAGAAGGAGGAAAGGTAACAAGACTTAGTAGTAATCCTAATGTAGTAACTACGCCTTTTAAATCATCTCAAGAATTATATGCTAATGGTGGTTTTGAAGCTATTAAAGAAGATGTATTAAATAAAAGTAAAGTATTAAAAAATTTAGGATTAAATTTAAATTTAGCTCCCGTACTAGATATTTCAGTAAATCCAAATAACTATATTTATCCTAGAAGTTTTGGACAAAATGCAAATATGACTAGTGAATATGCAGAAACTGTTGTTAAATCTAGTAAAAATACAGGAGTATCTTATACTTTAAAACATTTCCCTGGATATGGAAGTAATTTAGATACCCATCAAGGAATATCTTTAGATAATAAAAGCTATGAGAGTATTTTAAATGAAGATATTCTTCCATTTAAAAGAGGAATAAATGTGGGAGCTGAAGCTGTAATGACAAGTCATAATATTCATGCAAGTATTGATCAATTTCCAGCTTCACTTTCTCCTAAAGTTCATGATATTTTAAGAAGTGATTTAAATTTTACTGGAGTAATTATTACTGATGATCTTAGCATGAAAGCTTTAGATATATTTGAAAATAAAACTGCTCAAGCATTACTTGCAGGAAATGATTTAATTATTACATCGGATGCTGATAAAAGTTTTCAAGAAATTCAAAATGGATTAAATAATGGAATAATAAAAAGTGAAACTCTTGATAAAGTAGTTTTTCGTATTTTGGCTTTTAAATATACAAAAGGGTTATTAACATCTAATTAAAATAACAGAGTAATAGATAAGTTACGTATAACTTAATCATCTCTGTTTTTAATTTAGACAAAATATTAAATCATTTTATCTTAGATAATCTTTGTCTTCTATCTTCCCAAAATTATAGCCATAACCATAATATCTTTCAAGTTATAGAAGGCTGGGCGAACCGAATTCGTATTAGTCAAATTAGGATTGTTGACATTGCCGTTCGAATTCACATCCCACGCATTGTAATTGCCACCATTATAACCGTAACGCGTGTATTCTTTATCAAGACTACCTTATATTTATTATAAAGTAATTTTAATTGAAGTTAAATACTTTTGGTATTTAGTTGACAATAATATATGGGTCAGTTTGTGTACCACTTCCAGAAATTTCAATTGTTGGTACTAAATAGAAAACTGGACGAACCGAATGCTTATTACTTAAAGTACCCATGGTGTAAAGCATGACTCTGCCGTCCGAAGCCACACGCCACGCATCATAAGCACTGTAGTATAATTCCTCGGATGAGATGTAACCATAACGCGACATGGTCCATTCATATGATGTGTTTAGTGCACTTATATCATTATTTGAAAAGTGCATCCAGCTTGTTTTACATGTACTATATTGTCCTGAATTACTACAGTTTGTTCCTGTTTTACTTAATCCATAATAATAATCTGTTACATACATTAATCCTATTTTTGCACTTACTCTTGTACTCCACAATTGTTCTTGTTGCACCATTTGTGTCGCTGTTTTATTTGCATTTGTAAAATCTCCATATTTCCAGTCCACCGTCTCTATTTTTTCTTCCCATCGGCTTGGTACGTATGTTGTGTTTCCTATAAATAAATCACTATATTTTCCTCCACTTATTCCATTTAACCCTTTAAATAAATCACTTGCATTCCATTTGATATCTTGATTATATACATTATGCCAATAGAAAACTTTGTTGCTATTTTGTTCTATTGGTGTTTTCTTTATTAATTTAAATCTTCCTTTTTTATCTACTCCTATTATTCGATACATATATTTATCAATATCATCTATACAGATATCTTTATCATTTGTTCCAAAACAGATATAGTTTGGTGGGTTTGTTCCATAATATCTTGTTACCAATTCATCTTGTGCTACTCCAGTTGGTTCTAACACTCCACTTATTGGTTTATCCGCCAAACTATCACCAGTTATTGGGGGATTATACTCTATACAATCACTTTTTGCTTCAGATATGCCCTCAGCTATATCTTTGATATATGCATACAATATTTTATTACCTCTATTATTACTTAATGTGAAATTGTTATTTATTTCGGTTACTCCATTAGTACTTTGCCACGTACAACTATCAATATCTTGTGTCTCACTTATACAGTATTCTTTAATATATTGGTCACCCCATTTTAAATGAATTGTTACTTCTGGTACTTTAGTTGTTTTATTACTTGTTTCATCATTTATATAAAACTTATCAATTATTGGTGCATCTTTCTTATCAAAATAAAGATAACAATATAGTTTTTGATTTAATCTTAAACTTACTTTACCACTTTCATAGTTAATTGCGTTTACCACTTCTTTTCCTGTGGTATCAATACATCCGGATTTTTCGCTATTATATATGTATCCTACTTTGGGAAATGTAGTACTTGTACTTTCTTTATAACTACCATCGCCTTCATTTAACATAATAGCTACTGTTTTCTTTTCCTTTTTGTTTTCTTCTTTAAATTTAACATCATCTATTATTGTTACTTTATGCGATAATGATTTCCATGTTAAAAAGATTGAACATACTTCCATTATTGTTAATATCATTATTAATACTATTTTCGTTCTTTTCATCTTCAAATACCTCTTATTATTTTTATATTAACCCAAAATAGGTTAAAAGTCAATAACCCATTTTAGGTTATGTTATTATGCGATTAGGGAATAATAAAATTATGAATAGATTAAAAGAAATTAGAGAAGATAACGATTTAAATCAATCTCAAGTGGCTAAAATTTTAGATATGAGCCAAACTGGTTATTCAAAATATGAATGCGAAACAAATGATATTCCTACAGAAATATTAAAAAAACTAGCTGATTATTATAATACTAGTATTGATTATTTATTATATGAAACTGATGTCCGCAATCGTTATCCCAAAAGTTTATTAAAAAAATAACAGAGTAAATAGGCAATCTCGTAAGATTAACCATCTCTGTTTTTAATTTAGATAAAATATTAAAATCATTTCATCCTAGATAATCTTTGTCTTCTATCTTCCCAAAATTATAGCCATAACCATAATATCTTTCAAGTTATAGAAGGCTGGGCGAACCGAATTCGTATTATTCAAATTCCAATTGTTGACATTGCCGTTCGAATTCACATCCCACGCATTGTAACCGCTGCCATTATAACCGTAACGCGTGTATTCTTTATCAAGACTACCTATATTCATTATAAAGTAATTTTATTTGAAGTTAAATATTTTTACTATTTAGTTGACAATAATGTAAGGATCAGTAATGGTACCATTACCTGATACTTCTATATTAGATTTTAAATAAAAGACAGGTCTAACATTATAAGGAAGATCAACCCAATTAGAACTAATAAAACCTGTGATATGAATAGCCCTAGCTACTCCCGTAGATGATGCAGTCATTGTCCATTCAGTCCAATCTGTTAATGTACTATCATTGTTTTTCAAAAATAACCAATTATCAATACAATATGAGTTACCATAAATACCACAATCCGCTCCCTCTTTTTGATAAGCATATGTTAAATCAGTCATATATAATATACCTATTTTCGCACTAATTGTGGATGTAAATCCCTGTTCAGTTTTAAGAGCTGTAATTGCTCTAACATCTGTACCATTATAACTTCCATATTTCCAATTTACTGTCTCTATTTTGTCACTCCATTTAGAAGAAATATTTGATAGAAATGCACTTCCGTTTACTAGCGTGTATAATGCACTTTGTGACCATTGAATAGTATCTTTTGTTGAATTATGCCATTGATATGCTGTATTCAACGCCTCTTTTTTTATTAACTTAAATCTATTACTTTTATCTACTCCAATTATTCGGTACATATATTTATCGGTATCATTTACACATGTATCTTTAACAATTGTTCCAAAACAAATATAATTTGCTGGATTTGTTCCATAATATCTCATCTTTAGTTCATCCTGAGATACTCCTGTTGATTCTAATACTCCATCTATCGGCTTATTTGCTAAATCACCACCTGTTATTGGTACTTTATACTCTATACTATCACTTTTGACTTCCGATACTCCTTCAGCTATATCCTTGATATATGCATATATTGTTTTCTTTCCTTCACTTGTAAAAGTATATTTTGAAGTGATTTCTGTTCCTCCATTAGTACTTTGCCATGAACAACTATCAATATCTTGTGTCTCACTTATACAGTATTCTTTAATATATTGGTCACTCCATTTTAGATGAATTGTTACTTCTGGTTCTTTAGTTACTTTATTACTTGTTTCATCATTGATATAAAACTTATCAATGATTGGTTTCTCTTTCTTATCAAAATATAGATAACAATATAACTTTTGATTCAATCTTAAACTTACTTTTCCACTTTCATAGCTAATTGCATTTACCACTTCTTTTCCTGTGGTATCAATACATCCAGATTTCTGGGTATTATATATGTATCCTACTTTGGGAAAAGTTGTACTCTCACTTTCTTTATAACTACCATTTCCATCATTTAACATAATAGCTACTGCTTTCTTTTCCTTTTTATTTTCCTCTTTAAACTTAACATTATCTATTATTGTTATTTTATGCGATAATGATTTCCATGTTAAAAAGATTGAACATACTTCCATTATTGCTAATATCATTATTAATATTATTTTTGTTCTTTTCATATATTATCCTCTTTATCTTAATATAATAATATCTCAAAATGCGATACTAGTCAATATAACAATTTGAGATATGATATGTTTTTTGAGGTGAAAACAAAATGAATAGATTAAAAGAAATTAGAGAAGATAAAGATTTATTGCAATCTGATATTGCCAAAATACTTGGAATGAGCCAAAATGGTTATTCTTTATATGAAAATGGTGAACGAAAAATTCCAGTTGATAAATTGCGAATTTTGGCAGACTTTTATAATACTAGTATTGATTATTTATTATACGAAACTGATGTCCGTAATCGTTATCCCAAAAGTTTATTAAAAAAATAACGGAGTTGCTAGGTTATCTCGTAAGATTAGCCATCTCCGTTTTTAATTTGGATAAAATATTAAATCATTTAATCCTAGATAGTCTTTGTCTCCTATCTTCCCAAAAATATAGCCATAACCATATTATCTTTCAAGTTATAAGAGGCTGGGCGAACCGAATTCGTATTATTCAAATTGGTATTGCCGACATTGCCGTTCGAATTCACATTCCACGCATTGTAATTGCCGTTGCTATTCCGACCGTAACGCGACTATTTTCTTTAGCAAGACTACCCTATTTTTATTATAACATAAGTTTAAAAGAAAAAATGTTGAAAACATTTAAATTTTCAACATTAACGATCATTATTGAATATTGCAATCAATCTTATAATTTCTAAAATAGATGTCAATACTGATGCAACATAAGTCATTGCTGCAGAAGATAACATTTTAGTTACACCCACAATTTCCTCAGTATCAACTAATTTTAATTTTTCTAATTCTAATTTTGCTCTTTTACTGGCATTAAATTCAACTGGTAAAGTAATTAATTGAAAAATTAACCCGATACAAATTAAACCTATTCCAAAAGCAAAAACTCGAAAGTATTCAGTTAGTAAACCAATAAAGATTACAATCCAAGAAAATTTAGAAACCAAACCAACAAATGGCGCAATAAAACTTCTAATACGCATAAATGAATATTTTTCTTTATCTTGAATGGCATGGCCACATTCATGAGCTGCAACAGCAGCAGCAGCTACTGTTTCTCCATTAAAAATATCTTTAGATAATTTTAAAACTTTTCTCGTTGGATCATAATGGTCAGTTAAATTACCAGGTGTTTCAACAACATAAATGTCTTCTAATCCATTAGCATCTAAAATTTTTCTTGCAACTTCAAATCCTGACATTCCTTTTTTATTATCGACTTTCTTATATTTACTATAAGATAAACTTATTTTAATTTGTGCAATTATTGGAATAGCAATAATTAGTATATACAATATTATATTTAAACTATCATATCTCATTAAATCACCTCAACTTTTGTTCCTTCTCTAGTATCTTTAATACTAATTCCCATTTTTAATAATTCCTCTCTTATTTGATCAGCTTTTTGATAATCTTTATTTTCTTTTGCTGCATTTCTTTCTGCAATCTTTTGATTAATAAACTCATCATTTATAATATTTATATTATTTTCAGTTAAATCTAACCCTAAAACTTGATCAAAACTTTTAATTAACTTTAATTTAGTGGCATCATTAATATTGGATTTTAAAACTTCATATAAAAGTGTAATAGCATTAGCAGTATTTAAATCATCACTTAAATAACTTTTAAACTTATCATTAAATTCCTCATAATGTGGATTATCAATATCTCCACTACTATTCAAACTTAAAATCTTACTTTTTAATTTTCTATAAGTATTTTCAGCACTATCTAACGCATCATAGGAAAATGTTAATTGTTTATGATAATGACTTTGTAAACACATAAAGCGATAACTTAAAGGATTATATCCTTTCTCTTTTAAAATATTAACTGTTAAAACATCGCCTTTACTTTTACTCATTTTCCCTCTAGTATCATTTAAATGTTCAACATGTAACCAATAATTACACCATTTGTGTCCTAAATAACTTTCTGACTGAGCTATTTCGTTAGTATGATGTGGAAAAATATTATCTACTCCCCCACAATGAATATCCAAATAAGGTCCTAGGTTTTTAATACTAATACCTGTACATTCAATGTGCCATCCAGGATATCCTTCACCAAAAGGACTATCCCATTTTAATTCTTGACTTTGAAATTTGGACTTTGTAAACCATAGAGCAAAATCAGTTTTATTACGCTTGTTATCATCTATTTCAACGGTATCACGAACTGCACTCTTTAAATCTTCACTATCTTGATTTGTTAAAGTGTAATAATTATCTAACTTTGAAGTATCAAAATAAATATTTCCTCCACTAGAATAAGCATAACCATCTTCTAGTAATTTTTCAATTATCGTAATATATAAAGAAATATTTTCGGTTGCTGGACTAATAATTTCTGGTTTTTTTATATTTAAAGTTTCTAAATCTTGAAAAAAAGCTTCTGTATAAAATTTTGCAATTTCTAAAACACTTTTGTTTTCTTTTTTAGCACTTTTAACCATTTTATCATCACCAGTATCAGCATCACTAGTTAAATGTCCTACATCAGTAATATTCATACATCTTTTAACTTTGTATCCTAAATAAATTAATGTTTTTTCTAAAATATCTTCCATAATATATGTTCTTAAATTACCAATATGGGCATAACTATAAACTGTTGGACCACAAGTATACATCGTTACATAGTCTTTATTCCAAGGAACAAACCTTTCTTTTCGATGAGTTCTTGTATTATATAATTCCATATTGCCTCCTAGCTAAGTCTTTCAAGGACTTGTTCTTTACCAATTAAATATAATTCATCAGGTAGTTCTGGACCATGTTCAACACCACTTATTTTAATACGTATTGGCATATATAAAAGTTTTCCTTTAATACCTGTTTTTTCTTTAACAATATCGATCACTTTAGCAATATTTTCTACTTGCCAGTCAGTTATTTTTTCTAATTCTTCTTTATAACAAGCAATTACTTTTGTTATATTTTCATCACTTCTTAAAAATTCTTGATTTTCTTTACTAATTGTAAAATCTTTATTAAAAAATATTTTGACTACTTCGTTAATTTCACTACCACAAGATATATGACTACGATAAATTAATAATAATTTTTCTACCCATTCAGAACTTTTATTTGAAATATCCCAAGTTAGAAATGGCTTAATATATTCTAAATATTCTTGTTCACTTAACATATTATTAATATATTTATGATTAAACCATTTTAATTTTTTAATATCATATGTCGCTGGGGATTTACTTATTCTTTTAGGATCAAATACTTTTATTAATTCATCCATTTTGTAAACTTCTTCATTAGTTTCTGGTGACCATCCTAATAAAACTAAATAGTTAACAATCGCTTCTGGTAAAAAACCTTCGTTATATAAATCCATAAATGAAGCATCGCCATTTCGTTTGGATAACTTATTACCATCACTTCCTAAAACCATCGGAACATGTATGTAGGTAGGAGCAACCCATCCAAATGCTTCATATAATAAATTATATTTTGGAGTTTGACTTAAATACTCATTTCCTCTAATAACATGAGTAATACCCATTAAATGATCGTCAATTACATTGGCAAAATTATAAGTGGGATAACCATCACTTTTTAATAAAATTTGATCTTCAAGAACACTATTATCGACTTTAACATTTCCATAAACAACATCTCTAACAATACTTTCACCTGTTTTTGGCATTTTTTGTCTAATAACATATTTTTCCCCATTTTGAATTTTTTCTGCAATAGTCTCTTTTGATAAATGGGAACAGCGACCATCATACATAAATGGTTTTTTTCTTTTTTCAGCAATAGCTCGCATACTTTCTAAAGTTTCTTCAGTACAAAAACAATAGTAAGCTTTTCCTTTTTCTACTAACTCTTCAGCATATTTTTGATATAACTCTAGTCTTTCACTTTGAATATAAGGTCCACAAGTTCCAGCATTACTTGGTCCTTCATCAATATCAATATTACATAATTTTAAAGTATCATAAATAAAATCTATAGCTCCTTCTACTTTTCTGGATTGATCAGTATCTTCTATCCGTAAAATAAATTCGCCATTTTCATGCTTTGCTACTAAGTATTCAAAAATAGCAGTCCTTAAATTACCTATATGCATAAATCCTGTTGGGGATGGAGCAAATCTTGTTCTTGTCATAATAATCACTTCCTTACTTCTTATTTTATCATATTATATAATTATTTTATAGCAATCTAAGAATTTATATGAAAAAAAATACAAGTTTTTATTCTTGTATTTAATTTATTTCTTTCAAACTAAGTGATACTTTTTGTTTATCTTGATTAATTTCTGCCACATAAACATCTATAATATCTCCCACACTTAATAATTCACTAGGATGTTTAATAAATTTATCTGCCATTTTCGATATATGAATTAGACCATCATTTTTAATACCAATATCAACAAATGCACCAAAATCAACAACATTTCGAACTGTCCCTTGTAATTTCATTCCAACTTTTAAATCTTCTAAGTGTAAAATATCACTTTTTAAAATTGGTTTATCTAACATATCTCGTGGATCACGATGCGGTTTTTCTAAACTAGCAATAATATCTTCTAAAGTATAAAAATCAATATTTAATTCTTGGCTAAGAGCATTTTTATCGATATTTTGTAATTTATTTTGCATATTTTCACTCCCAATATCAGTTAATTGCAAATTTAAATACGCAAGTAATTTTAAGGTATGGGGATAACTTTCTGGATGGATATTTGTAATATCTAAAATATTATCTCCACTTAAAATTCTTAAGAAACCAATTGCTTGTTCATAAACTTTACTATTTAAGATTTTTTTCTTTAATAATTCTTCACGATTTTTAAATGACCCAAATTGATCACGATACTTAATTATTTTATCAATTGTTGTTTTAGTTAAACCAGAAATATACTTTAAAATTGATGGGGATGCAGTATTTAAATTAACACCAACCGAGTTAACTACTTTTTCCACAATAAAATTTAAACTTTCTTTTAATTTTTTATCAGCAACATCATGTTGATACAGTCCTACCCCGATGCTTTCAGGTTCAATTTTTACTAATTCAGATAAAGGGTCTGCAAGTCTTCTGCCAATTGAAATAGCACTTCTTTCTTCGACATGTAAATCCGGAAATTCACTAATAGCCAATTTACTAGCGGAGTAAACTGATGCTCCAGCTTCATTAACAATAATGTATTCAACTTTTTGAGGGCAAGATTTAATAACATCTGCAATAAAACTCTCAGACTCTCTAGATGCAGTCCCATTACCAATAGCAATTACATCTACTTTATATTCTGCGATTAACTTTAAAATCGTTTGTTTACTTTTTTCATATTCATTTTTAGGTTCATGAGGATAAATAACAGCTATTTTTAAAGGTTTACCTGTAGCATCTAAAATTGCCAATTTACAACCAGTTCGATAAGCTGGATCAAAACCTAAAATTACTTTCTCTTTTATTGGTGGTTGCATTAATAATTTTTCTAAATTTTCACTAAAATTATTAATTGCTAAATTCTCGGCTTTTTCTTTTAATTCACTTCTAATCTCTCTTTCGATTGAAGGAGCAATTAATCTTTTATAACTATCTTTTATTGCACTAATAACTTCTTCGGTTAATTCTTTATTGCTACTATCTTTTATAATTTTACTTTCTAGAAAATCTAAAATTATTTTTTCAGAAATATCAATATTAACATTTAATATACCTTCTTTTTCTCCCCGATTAATAGCTAAAACTCGGTATAATTTAATATTTTTAATATTTTCTTGAAAATCATAATACATTTCATATGTTTTTAATTCATCTATAACATTCTTTTTAATTTTACTAGTTAATATACCATTTTGATAAGTTAAATATCTTATTTGTTTACGATAATAAGCATTATCACTAATCCATTCTGCAATAATATATTTAGCACCCATTAAAGCATCTTCCGTAGTTTTAACTTTATCATTTAAATATTTACTCAATAAATCTTGTAAAGAACCATTTATTTTAAAACTCATAATGATTTTGGCTAAAGGTTCTAATCCATTATTAATCGCATCAGTTGCTTTAGTCTTTTTCTTCTCTTTAAAAGGACGATAGATATCTTCTATTTCTACTAATTTTGTAGCTGCCATAATTTTACTAGTCAACTCTTCTGTTAATAAACCTTTTTCAGCAATTAATCTTTGAACTTCTTCTTTTCTTTTTTCTAAATTGACTTGATAACTATATTCCACTTCAATTTCTCTAATTTGGGTTTCATCTAAATTATTAGTCACTTCTTTACGATACCTTGCAATAAAAGGAATTGTATTGCCATCTTTTAATAATTCTAATGTGTTTTTAACACTCTTTATACTAACATTTAATTTTTTACTTAAATTATTAATTATTTCTTCATTCATTTATTATACTCTCTACCTTTTCTATTAATTTAATTGTTTCTTCATAATTTTCTTCTAATAATTCAATCCGAAAATTAGTAACACCTATCTTTTTTAAAACATTTATTTTATCTAACCAGTTAATTTTTTGCGAATCTAAAATAACTGTACTATTTGTTTCGGGATAATTTTCTAATTTATATAAAGCATTGTTCCGATCTTTTAAATGATAATTATAATCAGCTGCAACATTTGTTTTTTTAATAATTTTATTTAAAGGCCATTTTTTCATTAACATTAACTCAATATTGCCATAAATCAATACTTCAACATTTATATTATTACATTGTTTCATCATATCTTGAATATTTTCTATAGTATTTTCAGGTGATAACATTATAGATTTTGCATAGTTACTTAAATAATCTAAACTATAATGGTTAGTAACATTTAGAAAATAATCAGCCATCATATGAGGATATTTATCTAAACTCGCATAATCGGTTATTAATAAATTTTTATAAGGATAAAAATGGTTTAGATTATCTCTTGTGGTACGATAAATAAAGTTATCTTCCATTAATTCTTTGTTAATAACAATGATGTTTTCCACACCTTTTTCTTTTAGTGCTTTAATTTGTTCTTTATTTCTTGCCAGAACATTTAAAGAATTGGTGATAGGCATTTTTTTATTTTTATAAGAGAACTCTTGTTCAACATATTTAACTTTCTTGTTTTCCCGGATATCTTTTAAATTATTTAATACTTCTCTTCGTAAATTATTTAAAACTCCAATAGGGATAAATATATTATCATCCATATTAATTACAATATTAGTTATTGTAAATGGAGTGTTACCAGTTTTTTTCATAACTTCTGTTATTCTTTCTTTTAACAATGGTGCTTTATTTGCTTTACTTACTAAATAATCTTTTTCTAAAATTATTTGGTTAACATTATCACTTACTTGGATTTTTAATTTTTGATTAATTTTAGCAAACACTTCCACTTTAATAGGTATCTTTTTGGTAACATATTGTTTCCTTTCAACTAAAGGATTTGTTAAAACAATTTCATCTAATGTATTTAATCCTAAAAAATTATCTAAATAAATATCGGTATTTTTTAACCCTTTATTTATTAAATTATGATTTTTATCATACATAAAATTAATTGTTAAACCAAGATTACTTTCTTTAAAACGGATACCTTCAAATTGATGTAAATCCTTAATCAAATGGATTTTTATATATTTTTTGGTAACACCAGTTACTCTTCCAAGCTTGATTCCTTGGTGATTTGGAGCTTTAAAGTTCATGATATTATCATCATTAAACAAAAAACCACTTGTGTATTCCCGATTAAAAATAGCTTGTAATAATTCAAAATCTTGCATATCAACTTGCAAGGGCTGATTTTTTTCAAATTGGTCAATTAACCCTCTATAAATTTTAGTGACAATTCCTAAATAATCGGGTGATTTCATGCGTCCTTCAATTTTAAAACTTTTAATATTACAAGTCATTAGTTTTTCAAAATTAGAAATTGAACAAATATCTTTAGGACTTAATAAATACTTGCCATCCGTTTGACATTTGACAGAGTTTTCGTAAAGTTCATAAGGAAGGCGACATAAGCCAGCACACTCCCCACGGTTACCACTTCTATTTAAAACACGACTAGAAAATAAACATTGACCACTGTAAGATACACAAAGTGAGCCATGAATAAATACCTCTTTTTCTAATTTTGTATCGATATTGTTAATATAATCTAGAGGTAATTCTCTTGCAAATACTATTCGTTTAATTCCTAATTTTTGTAAAAAATTAATGCTTTCTTCGGAATGATTATGCATTTGTGTTGATGCATGAATTTCCATATTTGGCAGTGTTTGATGGACTAAATTAATAAACCCTACATCTTGCATAATTAAAGCATCTACACCCATTTTGTGTAAACATTTGACATAGTTTAACGCTTCAACAATCTCTTTTTCGTAAAGTAGCGTGTTAACTGTTACATAAATTTTAACACCATATAAATGACATAATTTGGTGGCATTTTCTAATTCGGGAAGTGTAAAGTTATTGGCATAGGCCCTAGCGCCAAATTTTTTACCACCTAAGTAGACAGCATCCGCTCCATTATTAATCGCTGCTACTAAACTTTCATAACTACCAACTGGTACTAAAAGTTCATGCATTTTCTACTCGTCCTGTTATACCACATGATAAAAATAATTCACTATTTTCAATTGGTAAACATAAATCGTCAACTAAAATTTTATGATGTTTAAAGTTTATTTTTAAAATATTTTCTAAACTTACTTTTGGTAAATTTGTAGAATAAGTATTAATGATGAAAAATAAGAAATCATCACTAAGTATTTGTTGGCATAATTTAATTAATTCTTCTAAATCTTTTTCTAAAGACCAAACTTCACCATTAGCTCCTCTTCCATAACTAGGAGGATCCATTATTATCGCATCATATTTATTTCCACGGCGAATTTCTCTTTTAACAAATTTAAAAACATCATCAACTAAGTAACGGACTGGTTTATTTTCTAATTTATTTAAATTAGCATTTTCTTTTGCCCATTCCACCATACCTTTGGAAGAGTCAACATGTGTTACGTGCGCTCCAGCACTAAGGCAGGCTATAGTTGCAGCACCCGTATAAGCAAATAAATTTAAAACTTTAATATCTTTTTCACTACTCTTAATTTTAGATATGGCAAAATCCCAATTACTAGCTTGTTCAGGAAATAAACCAGTATGCTTAAAGCCCATTTCTTTTAAGAGAAATTTTAAATCTTTGTACTGAACAGTCCAACTTTTGGGAATGTTTAATTTATTTTCCCAATAACCGCCACCAGTGTTACTCCGGTGATAAATACCATTTATTTTATATTCTGAAAAATCGCCCATGTCCCAAGTAATAACAGGGTCTGGTCTTAATAAAGTAATATTTTTCCATTTTTCTAGTTTCATACCTTTACTAGTTTTTAATATTTTATAATCTTGCCAATCACTACTTACTAACATAACTTTTCTCCTACAAATAATTATACTATGTATAAGTTTTTTTGGCTAGAATGAAAATAATTTAATTACTTTAATTAACTATTTTAGAAATATTACTAACGGCATTTATGGCATCACTAGCAGCTGTCACTAATTGATAAATATCTTTTTTTACTGCATCCCCAATTGCATATATACCTTTAATATCAGTTTCAAATTTTGAGTTTATTTTAATATATCCTTGTTCATCAACAATATCTAATTCATTAAATATTTCAGTATTTGGCCGATAACCAATATAGATGAAAACACCTGCAACATTTAATTTTGTGTTATTGTCTAAAATAATACTTTCTATTTTACCAGCATTTTCATTATACTCAGCAATATTTACATTACATATAATCTCTATTTTAGGATTATTCTTAACTTTATCTAATAATATTGGCTCACCCTTAAATGTATCTTTACGATTTAGAAGATAAATCTTTTCACAAATTTTGGCTAAATATAATGATTCTTGTAATGCACTACTTCCACTTCCAACTACTGCTATGGGTTTATCTTTATAAAAGGCCCCATCACATGTAGCGCAAGTACTAATTCCTCGACCTAACAAATCTTTTTCATTGTCTAGTCCTAAATACTTTGGTTTACTACCTGTTGCAATAATTATATTCTTCGTAATATATTCACCTTTATTAGTAAGAACTTTCTTCGTTTCTTTTTCTACTTCCAATTTAGTAACTTCTTCAAATTTATAAGGGATTTCCAAATCTTTTACTTGCTCAAATAATTTATTAGAAAAATCAGCACCTTTTACATTCATTAATCCTGGATAATTACTTATTTGCTCTATGTTATTTAACATTCCTCCAGGCATTCCTTTATCAATTAATAAAACATTTAAATTTCCTCTTTTGGCATAAATTCCTGCCGTAATACCACCAATTCCCATACCAATTATAATTAAATCATACATATAAATCCTCCTTTATTATTATACTCCCAATTTTATTCTTCATTATATAAATCTTCAAAACGACTCTTCCGGCACAAAATAATAAATATTATTAAACCACCAATAAATGAAAATATCGAAAATAATTGTGCGGCTTTAAAGCCACCAAGCATCAATGAGTCTGTTCGTAGTGCTTCAATAAAGAAACGCCCAACAGAGTAATACATTAAATAAATGCAAGTAAGTTGGCCTCTTTTTAAATAACGATACCTTCTTATAAAAAGTAAAATAATAAAACCAATTAAACAATAAATACTTTCATAAAAAAATGTTGGATGATAATAATTATTACCAATTTTCATCCCCTCAATTATTTTTTCAGGAATATGTAATTCTTTTAAATGAAAATAAGTAGTTGCTGGTCCATGAGCTTCCCCATTAAAGAAATTTCCCCATCTGCCAATAGATTGCGCTAGTAAAAGTGGAACGACAATCATATCGGTAATTTTGGCAGCTTTATAATTAGATTTTTTAGTATATAATATAATAGTAATTAAACCACCAATAATACCACCATGTATTGCTAAACCGCCTTCCCAGATTTTAAAAATATCAAGAATATTATTTTTATACATTGAAAAATTAAATAGACAATAATAAATCCGAGCAGAAATAATTCCTACAACTACTACCCAGAAAGCTAAATTAAATGTAAATTCTTTGGAAATATTAAAACGTTTACCTTCTTTAATAAATAAAATCATCGCAAAAATTATTCCAATTAGAAGCATTACAGAATACCATCTAACTTCAAAACCAAACAAATTAAATAAAATTGGATTCATTTTGGTCACTCCTATCTTAAATTACTAATAACTTAATAGTATTTATGTAATTATTTTACTATATTTATTTTAAAAAATATAGTATTTAAAAAAGAGAAACATTATTTTTCTCTTTCAAAAATTCTTTTTAAGAAAATTCCAGTATACGATTCTTTTACTTTACTAACTTCTTCAGGAGTGCCAGTAGCTACAATACTGCCACCATATTTTCCACCTTCGGGACCTAAATCAATGACATAATCTGCTTGTTTTATGACATCTAAATTATGCTCAATAACAATTACTGTATCACCATTATCAACTATCCGATTTAAAACTTCTAAAAGTTTTTTAATATCAGCTGAATGTAATCCCGTTGTGGGCTCATCTAAGATAAAAATAGATTTTCCTGTTGCCTTTTTTTGTAATTCTTTTGCAAGTTTAACCCGACCTGCTTCGCCACCACTTAGTGTAGGTGCTCCTTGTCCTAGTTTAACATAATCAATTCCTACATCTTGCATAACTTGCAATTTATCATGAACTTTAGGAACGTTTTCAAAAAATGGTAATGCTTCACTAACACGCATATTTAAAATATCGGCAATACTCTTCTCTTTAAATTTAACATCTAAGGTTTCTCTATTATATCTTTTTCCACCACAGACATCGCAAGGAACATATACATCAGGAAGAAAATGCATTTCAATTTTTTTAACTCCATCGCCATAGCAAGCTTCACACCGGCCACCTTTAACATTAAATGAAAAACGCCCTTTATCATAACCTCTAATTTTAGATTCTTTCATATTAGCAAATACATCGCGAATATCATCAAATACCCCAACATATGTTGCAGGATTACTTCTTGGAGTTCTACCTATTGCATCTTGACTAATATTAACAACTTTATCAACATGCTCAATTCCTTTAATACTCTTACATTTTCCTGGAATATCTTTTGATTTGTAAAACTCTCGATGTAATGATTTATATAATATTTCATTAACAAGAGTTGATTTTCCAGAACCCGATACACCTGTTACAACAACAAATTTATTTAATGGAAATTTAACATTAATATTTTTTAAATTGTTTTCTGAAGCTCCTTTTACTTCTAAAAACAAACCATTTCCTTTGCGATGTTTTTTAGGTATTTCAATTCTTTCTTTTAAAGATAAGAAGCGACCTGTAATACTTTTATCATCTTGCATAACTTCTTTAGGAGTACCATGAGATACAATATAACCCCCAGCATCTCCTGCCCCGGGTCCAACATCTACTAAATAATCAGCCGCTAACATTGTATCTGTATCATGCTCGACAACAATTAATGTGTTTCCTAAATCACGCATTTCTTTTAAAGAATTGATTAATTTTTCATTATCTCTTTGATGTAATCCAATAGATGGTTCATCAAGAACATATAATACTCCTGATAATCGACTACCAATTTGAGTTGCTAATCTAATTCTTTGGGCTTCTCCACCGCTTAATGTAGCCGCACTTCTTGCCAGTGTTAAATAATTCAAACTAACATTTTTTAAGAAATTTAATCTTGATAAAATCTCTTTTAATAATAATTTACTTATTTCTTGTTCTTCATTATTAAGTTTTAAATTATTAATAAAATCAAATAGCTCATCGATAGCCATCAAAGTCATATCATAAATACTCTTTTTATTAATTTTAACTGCTTCTATTTCACTTTTTAATCTCGTACCATGACATTTATTACAAGTAGACTCTACCATAAAACCGGAAATCCACTCTCTAATCCAAGAACTATTTGTTTCCATATAACGACGTTCTAAATTATTAATAATACCTTCATAAGTAGATTTGGTATCTCTAGTACTTCCATTTTTAGCAACATAGTGAAAGTCCATAATATCATTAGTACCATACAAAATAATATCTAAATCTTTTTTACTCATTTCTTTTATAGGAATATCTAAATTTATATTATAATGATCTGCTACAGTTTTCAAACTACTTAAATACATATTATTATCTAAATTAATAGCTACAATAGCGCCATTATTAATACTTTTATTTTTATCTGGTATTAATAAATCTTCACTAATTTTTAATTTAGTTCCTAATCCTTTGCAATCTTCACAAGCTCCATATGGCGAATTAAAAGAAAACATACGTGGCTCTAATTCAGTAATTGAAAAATTACAATAAGGACAAGCATAATTTTCACTCATCAATATATCTTCTGTATCATTAACTCGGATAATTACTAAGCCATTTGCCATTTTAGTACTAGCTTCAATTGCTTCAAATATTCGGCTTCGCTCATCAAGACTAACAGGTAATTTATCAACTAAAACTAAAATATCATCTTTTTTATTTTTTTCTAAAACAATGTCTTCACTACCATTATACATCACACCATTAACTTTGATTTTAGTAAATCCTTTACTTCTTAAATCTTCTATTAATTCTTTGTGAGTTCCTTTTTCGCCCCGCACTATTGGACTATAAACTTCAATTTTAGTTCCACTTTCTAAATTTAAAACTTTATTAGTCATCTCTTCAATACTTTGACTTTTAATAGGAATTTTATGGGTAGGACAATAAGGAATACCTATTCGCGCAAATAATAGCCGTAAGTAATCATATAATTCGGTAATTGTTCCCACAGTAGAACGAGGATTCTTATTAGTAGTTTTTTGATCAATTGATATACTAGGTGATAATCCTTCAATCGAATCTACATCTGGTTTCTCACTATTTCCAATAAATTGCCGTGCATAAGCTGATAAACTTTCAACATATCTTCTTTCCCCTTCAGCATAGATTGTATCAAAAGCTAGGCTACTTTTACCACTACCTGAAACTCCTGTCATGACTATTAATTTATTTTTGGGTAATTCTAAGTCAATATTTTTTAAGTTATTTTCTCTTGCACCACGTATAACAATTTTATCCATTATTCCACCAACATTTCTAAATATATAATATAAAATCAAGCAATCATAATATACCAAACAATTGTATGTAAGTCAAGTTTAATTATAAAAAAAGGCATTAATTAAAACGCCTTTTTCCGTAGAGTCAACCTCTACTTTATTATTATAACCTTTTTCAAGATTATTATACTTTATTTTTAGAAAATTTGTTATAATGATTAAAAGGTGATAATAGTGAAAAAATTAATGTTAATAATAATTGTTCTTTTAATAATTGGACTTACTAGTTTTAGTATTTATTACATGAATGAGAATTTAGAAAAAAAACCAACTAATAACACAAACAAAAATCAAGAGCCAGTTTTAGAAGATGAAGATGAATTTATTGATAATAATCCTATTGTTCTTGGTTTATATAAATATTATGGTAAAGCTAAAAATCGGGAATTAATTCAAGAATATGTTGCTCCTTGGGAATATCATAAAGATATTTCTTCTTTCGAAGTATTTTATACGAATGATTTAGAAATTAATAATAAATGGTTACCAACAACATTTGATGAATATAAAAATAATTATGAAGATGTTGATAATTATCGAATTGGATATATTATTGAGTTTTCTACTATAAATGAAAATATAAAGAAAACTATTTTAACACCTAAAGATACTGAAGATTTCTTTAAATATTTAGAAGTTTATTTATATGATGATTATCATCGTCAAAATGGTGTTTGGTATAGTCATACAACTGAAAACGAATTTAAGGAAGAAACATTATTAACATCAATAAAACTAACTGCTGGAACAAATATTGCAGAAATAAATTCGGATATTAAAGTGTTTGTTTTTACATATGATAATGATGACTTTGATCAAAATAATAATTATAGAGGAAAAAGTATATATAATATTGTAGTTAAAAGAAGTTAAAATTTTATAATTCTTTTAAAATATCGAACATAACATTAGCAATTATTTGACTGCTTTCTTTTACAAATTGTTCATAAGTTATGGCATTATGATTATTTGGAACATCTGAAATACTGCGAATAACTAAAAATGGTATTTGACTTAAAAAACATACTTGGGCAATACTTGCCCCTTCCATTTCAACACATAAAGCATTAAATTTATCTTTTATTTTATTACTCTTCTTAGTTTCAGTACAAAAAATATCTCCAGAGGCGATAGTGCCCCGATAAAAGTTTAGATTTCCTTGTTTTTTTAAAATATTGTTAGCAATATTTAACAAAAATGTATCTGCTTCTATAAATTGTCCGACATTGGGAATGTAACCTTTTTCATGTTCAAAAACAGTAATATCAAAATCATGTTGAACTAACTTTTCGCCTAAAACAATATCCCCAATCAATAATTTTGAAGATAAGCCACCAGCAACACCAATATTAAAAACACAATCAATTTTAAAATTATCAATTAATATTTGGGTAGTTCTTGCAGCATTTACTTTACCAATACCACTTAAAACAATAATACATTCTAAATTATTGAAATTCCCTTCAAAAAAATGCAAATCAAAAAGATTATATTCTTTAGTTATTTTTAAAATATTTTTTAGAGCCCCTAATTCTTCATCAACTGCAACAATGATACCAATTTTTTGCATATTCTCACCTAAAAAGTATTATAACAAATTACTTAATTAATTTAAATAAAAAAACGAGAACCTTAATTCTCGTATTTAATTTATAACTATCTTTTTAGTTAATGTAATAGGTTTTTCGTTTTTATCTAGAACATGTAATTTTAATTCATATTCCCCAGCAGTTAAAACATAATTTAATATTTCAATAGATAATTTTTTAGGAGTATCATTATCAATTGAATATAATAGTTTTGCTGGTAATGAACCACCACTTATTACAGCTAATTCAATATCATCACTAGAGACCCAACCAATTGTTTCTTTAAAATCAATTGTAATATATTTATTATTTCTTACTTCTAGATTAGTAATTAATTCGTTCTCAGTTTCATCTGGAACATCGATAGTTTCTGGGATTTTATAATGATCGACAAAACCAGTTCGATAATTACCATCATAGTCTACAAATAAAGCCCAAACTCTAGTATTTCTAGTTACATTATAACCAGTTAAATCTAAAGTAAGAGTATTTGGTCCTGCATTCAAAGCTTGTTGTTTGATATTATTATCGCCATTTTTAACGTTTTCAATAACATCATTAGCAAATGGTGTTGATGAGTTATAATCGTATATACCACCATTCCACTCATAAATTCCATAGTAAACTATTCCTGCTTCATCAGAGTTAAAATTGAAGATAGCCGTATTTTCATCAACTCTTTTAACATTATCAACAGCACCAGTTATTGTTGGAGGATCGAAATGTGAAACAAAACTACTTTCAATTTTTTCTGTATCAGATATTTGAATTTTAACTGTATATTTGTTATCTTTATGACCATAATTATCAGGTACAATTATTATATATGTTAATAAATCAGGACTAGTTATAAATTTAGCACCCTTAATAGTTAAGTTCTTTTGAGTTGGACAAATAATTTCAAAATCTTCTAATGTTAATTTTTTATCTGGTACTTTATTCAAAGTAAAGACAAATCGATTAGACATTTCTTCACTTGCGGATACTATTTGGTAATTACTTGGATCTTTAGTTACTACTTCTCCAGGAATATTAAAAGGTCCTTTTTCTTTAGAAATATTTTCAAAATATCCTTCAATTACATAATACAAATTATATGATTTGTTTGGTTCTAAATTATTGATTGTAATAGCATTGTAGCCAACTTTTACGGCTCCTTTTTGACCATTTTCTTTAATAAAATTAGGAGTTAGCGCTTCTCTAGTAGTAACATCTTCTAAAATATAGTAGATATAACCACCTTCATCAACACCGTATAATTCTAAATTAGCAGTTGTCTCAGTTGTTCTTTCCACTACTACTTTATTAACTGTTGGATTAGCATAATCAGTATCAAAATCTTTACTAATTATATTACCATTTGGTAAAGTCAAATATAAAGCATAGGAATCATTTTTGAAATATGATGTTGTTAAAGTATATGTTTTATTATCACTTGTACTTAAATTATATAATGTAATACTTTTACCAGCATTACAAATAACTGATAAATCTTTAATTGTTAAATTAACAGCTTTACTTAAAGTAAAAGTAACACTTCCTTGAGAAGTTGAAATAGCACTTTCAATTCGATTTTCATTTTCAGAACGAATTAAAATATTGTCATTTTCGCCTTCTACTATTGGTTTTTCAACAATTGGAGTATATATTCTTGTATTACTAGCACTTATAATAGCACTATTAATTGAACCTGTTCCCGAAACAATTGTATTTTCACCTAAATTGTAAAAATTATTAATTATATTACCATTATTAATGCGGATAGTACTTTGTTCATTATTCATAAAAGTATTTACTTCACCATTAACAATAATTGTAGAATCAGCGCTTCCATTAGTTAACATATCAACTGTTTGATTAACAGAAACTAAACCAGATGTTTTAAATGTAGCTTTTTGGATTGGAACATTTAAAATAACTTCATTTGCATCATTAACTGTAACATTAGATATTGTATTTTCACCATTAATCTCAATGTTATTATTTATTACAGCTGTTTCAATTTTACTACCATTTTGTAAATTAATTGTAGCTCCTTCTAAAGATTTATTCATGCTATTAAAAGAAGATTTTCGAAAAGCATATGTTCTTAATATTTGTTTATTGGTAGTAAGAGATGTTATATTAGAATTAATAATATCTAATTGATAATTGTTTGGTTCAACTAAAACTAACCCATTGTTTATTTCAATAGTGTCTAACACTATTTTAGAATTACTATCAATATTAGCACTAATTGTAATTGAATTATATTTTTGGTTATTAACTTTATAAATACCATTTTGAACCATATCATTAGTAATTATTAAATCTTCTAACTTTTCTTCTTCACTAGGTTTACTAGGTTCTTCTATTTGTGGCGGATTATTTGGTTCGTTTTCTTCTGGATTATTAATTGAAGGGTTTTCAGGAGCTGGTTTATTAACTATTGGTTTAGAATTATTATTTGGTTTTGATGATGGCTTTAAATTTGAAGAATTATTGAAATTATCATTTTCATTTATTTCATCATCTGGTTCATCTATATTTAAATTATCATCATTATTGTTATTTGTTGAATTATCAAAGTCATCTAAATTATTATTATTATTATCGTTTACCGGATTTTTAGTATCTTGTACTTGATTATTATTATCTAATTTATTTTGATTTACAAAAAAATAAGTACATCCACCAATTACTCCGATTACTCCAATACAAGTCGCAGTTATTATTTTAATCTTTTTTTCCATTAATATAAACACCTCTTAATTCAATATAATTTTGTCACATTTTTGACAAATTGTCAACATTTTTAGAGCAATTAATCGTCAAACACATTGACAAAAAATATATATTAATCTTCTATATTGTATGTCAAATACAAGAAAAAAGAAAGGGATTTTTAGACATAAAAAAATGTTGATAAACATAAAGTTATCAACACATTTATTGTTTTTTAATAAATTCGGCAATTTGAATTGCTGTTTTTTCAACACCTAAAATATCAACATTAATTAATAAATCATAATTACTTAAATCTTGCCAATCTCTATTTGTATAATATTTATAGTGTTTAGCTCGTTCTTTGTTAATGGCATTAATTTTCTTTAAAGCATCCTTTGAAGAAAGACCATAATATTTAGTAGCTCTTGCAACTTTACTTTCATTATCACTATATAAAAATACTTTTAAAACTTCTTTTTTATCTTTTAAAATGTAATCTGCACATCTTCCAACAATAACACAAGATGTTTTTTTAGCTAAATCTTTAATAACTTTAGATTCAGCAATAAAAAGTCGATCATCATTATTATTGGCAAATTTTGTTGAACTATTTTTCTCATCTATTTTTTTAATATAATCTTTTGATAAACCACTTTCTTTAGCACTTAAGCTAATTAACTCTTTGTCATAAAAATTAATCCCCAAATTTTTAGCAAGAATTTCTCCAACATAACGACCACCACTGCCATACTCTCTACTAATAGTAATTACAATATTTTTTCCATTTTTAGCAAGAAAATTCTCATTTTTATCTTCTTCAACACTATTATTTTCCACTTTTGATAATTTATGATATTCTGAACCAAATATAAAAAGACATGTTATAAAACATAAAATATCCGATAACCATCCAGCATTTAAAACACCATATAAACCTTTGTTAAAAGTTAAACTTAGAAGTAGGGATATAGGGATAAATAAAATAATTTGTCTAATAAAAGAAACCATTGTAGCTTTAAATATATTTCCTAATGATTGAACAACAATACTGGTAGTAATTTCTAAAGCATTTAAGCCCATTAGCAGCATTAATGAACGACATGTTAATGTGGCAAATTCTAAAGATAACTCATAACTAACATCGGATTTAGTTATAAAAAAGCTGACAATTTCTCTTGGAAATAAAACAAAAACTATATTAAAAATAATTCCTATTATAAAATTAATTGTTAAAACTTTCTTTAAAACTTCTTTTACTCTTTTCTTATTACCAGCCCCATAATTGAAACCTATAATTGGTTGAGCTCCAATGGCAATTCCTAAAATAAAAGAAATATACATTGAATTAACTTTAGAAATAATGCCATAAACAGAAAGAGGAATGTCTGCCCCAAATTTTGTTCTAGAACCTAATCTCGTTAAAATATTATTCATGAAAACAAATAAAACTAAAACTGTCATTTGAGTTATAAAACTAGATAATCCTAATCCAAGTACTCGAAGAATAGAATTGTTAGGGATAAAATCTTTTTTAGTCAACTTAAAGTTTTTCATTTTTGGGATATATATTAATGCTAGAATAAAGGAAACAAATTGACCGATAACAGTAGCCCAAGCACCACCAGCAACACCCATATCAAATTTGATAATAAAGATAGGATCCAAAATAATATTAATAATAGCACCTGCTATTAACATAATCATTGAATATTTTGGGGAGCCATCTGCTCTTATAATACTTGATAAAGCTGAGTAGAAAATAACAAAAGGTGCTCCAAGCGCAATGATTTTACCATAAGATAAAGCGTAGGGATAAACTGCTTTTGTACTTCCAAACAAAGGAATTAATTGAGGTAAAAATACATATGATAAAATGCCAATTATTATTGCTACTAAAAAAGTAATAGTTATTGAACTTCCTAAAGCTTTTTTAGCTTCTTCTTTTTTACCTTCACCTAACTTTAAAGATAAATTTGCACTGGCACCATTACCAATTAAAGAAGAAATAGCACCAAATATTAAAACTAAAGGAAAAATAACATTTGTAGCACCATTACCTAAACTACCAACTCCTTTTCCAATAAATATTTGATCAACAATGTTATAAACTGCATTAATTAACATGCTTATAACACAAGGAATGGAAAAAGTTAGTAGTAACTTATTAATTTTCTCATTACCTAAATCTAATTTTTTCATGTATCAACACCAACTTTCTAACAAATAAAAAAATACATATAATTTTTAAGGCATTATCAATTATCGCTTAAAAATTTTTTAAAGTCAACATTTAATTTGAACTTTAAAAGGTGTATTTTTTAAAATTATTCAACTGATTTTAAAGAATCAATCATATCAATATTTTTAATTGTTCTGTTAATTAATAATTGAACTAATAATGAAAAGATAATGGTAATAATTGCAGAAAATATATAACTATACCAAAAAATATTATATAAGAATTGAACACTACCTGTTTGAGCTGTAGCAACAACAAAATGATGTAAGAAAATGCCTAAACCAAAACCTAGTAAAATCCCTATAATTGTTAAAATAAAGGTTTCGCGGTAGATAAAAATAAATATTTCAAAATTATTAAATCCTAAAACTTTAAACGTTGCTATTTCTCTTTTTCGTTCATTAACATTAATAATAGTCAAATTATAAATTACTGCAAAAACTAATAAACAAGCACATCCTATAATTAAAATAATTAGATTATTTATACTTTTTATAAAAGTATCGAAAGTTTCAATTATATCTTTAGTATTATTAATTGCATAAATATCATAATCATTTAATTCTATTGGAGATTTAATCTCTTTATTAGTGACAATATTATTATATTTAACTTCCTTTTTAAATACTTCTTCATAATAAGTAGAACTCATGTATATATAATGACCAATATAATTTTCTACCACATCTTTAACTTGAAAAATAAATAATTCATTATCACTATTTCTTATTTTTATAAAGCCGTTTTTGGTAACTTGTAATTGCTCGGCCATTTGACTAGTTATAATAGCCCCTTTTTCATGTATTTGAACACTTTTTTTATTAATAGTACTACTTAATTCAACAAAATCATTGAGTTTATTTTGATTATTTGGAACAATTATATAAACAGTTTCTTCTTTATTATCATAAGAATATTTATATGCATTTTGACTAAGTAGTAAGTAGTTAGTTATTTTATTATTTGTTAATAAATTGTTAATAGCGGGAGAAATATTTGTAACTTCTTCTTTTAAAATTATTTGAGAATCATATTTAATTATTGAATTATACTGAATTTTAGAAATAATATTAATACTATCATTTAAACCAAAACCAGTTAAAAGTAAAGCTGTACAACCAGCAACTCCTAAAATAGTCATAGTTATTCTTTTTTTATAACGAAATAAATTTCTAATAGTAATTTTATTCATAAAATTTAAGCGGTTCCAAATTTTTTTAAATCTTTCCAAAAATACTTTTTTACCATTTTTAGGAGCTTTGGGACGAAGTAATTCAGCAGGTTTATCCTTTAATTCTTTAGAACATGCTATTATTGTAATTGTAAACATTAATACTATAGTAATTAAAATAATTAAAATTAATGATATTTGATCTACTTTGGACAGGAATTTTGGCAAGTTATAGTTTGAAGTAAAAACACTATAAATTACTTTAGTAATAATTCCATAACCAAGACTAAGCCCTAAAAAAATTCCAATTAAAGTTGAAGATAGAACATATAGTAAATAACTAAAAATAATATTTGCTTTACTAAAACCATTAGATTGTAAAATACCAATTTCGCCTCGCTCTTCTTCTATTAATCTAGTAAGTGTATTTAAACACATTAACATAACGACAATTATAAAAAATACTGGTAATATTTTTGAAATTGCTGCAACTTTTATAGCATCATCATAATAATTTTGATAGCCAGGATTACTAGTTCGATCTTGTAAATACCAAATTGGTTTAGCAATTTTTGTCACTTCTTCTTTGGCCTTAGCAATTTTCTCATTAGCATCTTTTTTGGCATTTTCTAATTTTGTAATACCTTCATTATATTCATTGTATCCTTTTTCTAATTTGTTTTCTTGTTTTTCTATAGTATCTAAAAATTTTTGCTTTTCAACATTTAATTTTATTAAACCATCATCTATTTCTATAATAGCATTTTTTAACATTACAAGATTGTTATATTGAGAATTTAAAGATGCTAATGTACTATTTAATTCCTCATATCTAATGTCATCTTTCGAAATACTATTTATTAATTCTTTTAAATTATTGATTTCATTATTTAGATTATTTATGGAACTATCTATATCATTATAAGAAATATGATAATTTGCTAACTCTTGAATAAGATTTTCTTTTTCTTTAATTAAATTATCATAACTATTACTTAATTTGCTAATTGTTTGTTTTTTGGTTTGTTTAAGTTTATAATTATTATTATCTAATTCTTTTTTAACATTAGCTAACTTATTAGAATTTTTCGAAATTTCTGTAGATAAATCAGCTTCTATTTTAGCTATTTCATCATTTGCTTTTTGTAAAACTTCTTCGTATTTTAATGTTTCTCTAATCGGTTTTAAATTTACTAATTCTTTATGTAACTTCTCAATGCTTTTTTGATATTTTTCACTATAACTCGAAGTTTTTTGACTATTTTTGGCAATTAAATAAACTTCAGTATAATATTCTAAATTAAATGTGTCTGGTAAAACAAAAATAAAACTTTTTAATTGTCCATTACCAGTATTAGAAATTCCATAATTATTATTTAAGTAAAGTGGAGATTTAATTAAGCCAACTATTTCACACTTTGAAACATTAAGATATTCATTATGAAATTCTAGTGTGTCTTTTATTTGAAATTCTTGATAATCACCTAAACATTCATTGATATTTTGGGGCATTTTTCCATCAACTAAATTAACTTTATTTATTTCTTCAATGGAATGCATTCTTACAGATTTTCCTTCAATTAATATGTCTAAAGAATAACTAGGAATAACTTTAGCAATATTTTGAAGATTTTTTAAGGCATTAATATCATTAGTGTCCAAGCCATAAGTACTACTAATTTTATAATCCATTAACTCTAATTCATCATAATAATTATCGGCTGTATGAAGCATTCCTGGAGTTGATTCGCGTAGTCCAACAAAAACTCCGATACCAATTAAAATGATAAGAGAAATAGAGATAAAGCGACCAAACGATTTAAAAACTTTTTTAGTGCTATTTTTTAATAAAAGCCACATTACCAGTCAATCTCCTTTATGCTTTTAGGTTTCTTATTAATTATTAAATCAGCTATTTGACCGTTTTTCATCTTTATAACTTTATCTGCCATATTAGCAATTACTTGGTTATGCGTAATTATTACAACAGTCATTTGATATTTACGGGAAGCATTTTGTAAAACTTCTAAAACTTTTTTACCCGTAACTGAGTCTAGAGCACCAGTTGGTTCATCACATAGTAAAAGTTTAGGATTTTTGGCAATTGCTCTTGCAATAGCTACTCGTTGTTGTTCACCTCCAGATAATTGACTTGGAAAATTATTTTTACGAGAAATTAAACCAACTTTTTCTAAAACTTCTTCTCCAGATAATGCGTTTTTACATATTTGACTTGTTAATTCAATATTTTCTAAAGCAGTTAAATTTTGAACTAAATTATAAAATTGAAAAACAAACCCGATATCATTACGGCGATATTTGGTTAATTCTTTTTCAGTATATTTAGAAATATCTTTGTCAGCTACAATCACACTTCCATTACTAGGAGAATCCATTCCACCCAAAATATTTAAAATTGTAGTTTTACCAGCACCACTAGGGCCTAATACGACAACTAATTCTCCTTCTTCAATATCAAAAGAAACATTGTCTACTGCTTTTATTGTTATTTCGCCCATACGATATTCTTTAGTTAAATTAGATACTTTGATATAAGCCATAGTAATTCTCCTTATTATAGTATTCAAGCTCATTATAACATGAAAGTATTAATTTTGAAATGTTTACTTATTTTTAATTCTTAAACTCTTTTAGTAAAAAATTCATATCAAAAACTGGGATATGATTAATAATATTTTGACAATTACTATATTTCGGAGCATTTGATTCAAATAGTGCATATAACCATTTTTCTTTAATAGTAATTTGTTCTAAAAGAGGTGGTAATTCATAAGTCAATTTAAAAAGATTAGGATTGGAATAATTAGTAATTTTTTCATCATACTTATAAATATGCAAATATGATGAGTTATTTCGGCCATAAGAAATACTTAGCAATAAATATATTTGATTATTATTTTGATAAAAAGTTATACCTTGAACTTGAGATGGCACTTCAAAACTTTTAAGAAATTTTAAATTTATATTTTTTTTAGTTTTAACTATTTGAAATTTTTTGATAATTCCAGTTTGATTTTTCGAAAAATTCCCAATGTATAAATATTTATCATGAATTGTAAGATAATCAATAGTATTTTGAGATTTATTTTGATAATCAACTAAATTATTACTAAGTCCTGTAAACTGATATTTAGCTTGAACTTGTTGATTAGTAAAAAAATCTTTAACTGTATATGCATTTAACATTCCATTTTCGGCAGGAATCCATAATAATTTATTATCTTGATCATATTGAATACCACCAACATGAGAAGAATTATCTAATTCAACTTTATTAATAATTTGACCATATTTACTTAAAACATAACATATTGATTTAAAATTTTTTTCATGATAGGCAGTAATAAAAATAAAATTGTTAACTAAAGTTATGCCTTGAGGCACAATTTCCTCTTCTTGCGGAATTTTAATGTTACTCTCATGTAAAATATGAAAAAAATCGGGATATTTATTAAAATTAAACACCATTTTATTAGTAAAAGTATTTTTAGTCTTCAAAAAATAACACTTTCCTTTAGTGATTTCTAAAAAATTATTATCTTTAATATAATTAGTAGATGTACTAGTTGAATTACAATTTGCTAAACGAGAGATTACAAGGGTACATAAATATTTTTGTAAGCCATTAGTTTTAGAGTCATTAATTATCTCCATTAAAATGGGAATAACAGGAGCTTTAAGATTTTGAATATTTTGGTAATATTCATTGTTTATGTAATTAAAATCCTCATCACTTAGCCAATCAGTTGTCTTCTCAATTTGTTTTAAATTATAAATTACTATTTTTTTTAAAATAGCTTTTTCTCTTTGCAAATCTTTTTTGGAATAAATAAAAAATATTCCTAACACAATTATAATTAATAATACACATATTTTTTTCATAAATACCAACATCTTCTAAAAACAAAGATTGTTTATATATTAGATTAAATAAACTAATTTTATTGTTTTTGTTGTGTTTATAATATCATATTTTTGATAATTTGACAAAACTTAGATGCTTAGAAATAATTAATTTATATAAAAAACCTCGTTTCTTTATTGTAAGAAATGAGGTTTATTTCGTTAATTTATGCTTTTTGTTTTAATAAATAAATTGATGTTCCTAAAACAATAACTAAAGAACAAACAATAGTTAAAATTGTGTAATATTTTTGATCAGTTTCTGGTTTAGAATTGGCCACAGGACTCCAATTACTTAATACATCATATGATATAACGTATTTACCAAGATCTTTCGCTTTAATTTCAATATCAGAACCATTTATAGTAAAATCTACAGCTGTTAAAGTGTTATCATCATTAATTTCATAAATTCCTCTTATTTTTTTAGTTTCATTTATTTTAAAGCTTATTTTTAACAATTCTTCTGAAATAATATTTAATTTTTCAAAATCATTACTTGCTAAATAAATATCAAAATATTCACTAACTTTGCCAACTTTGTCTTTTAATTCTTCAGGTGTTAAAAATCTTTCTACTCTTAACATTGTCGTGTCATTTATTAAATTGTTAGGCACTTCAACTTTAACATTATTTAAAGCATATTTTTTATATCCTGCAACTGGTGTATTCGGATTATCAGTTGAGGGGATATCAGGAATGCTTGGTTTATTTGGAATACTTGGTTGGTTTGGCGTACCTGGTTTTGAACCATTTGGCTGGTTTGGTTTATTATTTCCTGATTGATTTGGAGGATTTGGGGTAGTAGGTTTATCAGTTGGATTATCAACTACTGGTGGATTAGGATTATCCGGGTTATGATTAGGTTTATTATCTTCATTACCATCAGGTATGGAGTCAATAATTGCCGTTAATTTTCCTTCATTCCCAGCTTTATCATAGAAATAAATATCAAATTGACCTACTTCAGTAAATTCATATATGCCATTACCAGTTTGGAAAGTTATTTCTTCACTGGGATTTATAACTTGAACTATAACTTTACCATTTTCTTTAACATAACTTAGTTCAGCAGTTGGAGCAATTTTATCAATCCAATCTACAACGGCTGTTACATATCCAATGTTACCATTAGTATCAACATATTGAAAATCAAAACTACCATTCTCAGTAAAAGTATAAGTATTATTACCATTATTACTAATTATTTTATAACCATCTTCGATTTCAAGAACAACTTCAACATCTTGGTTAGTTAAAGTTGATGGATTATATTTAAAAGTATGTTTTGGTAGTTTGGTAATCCATGTAACTTTAGCAGTAGCACTACCTTTATTTCCTACTTTATCAACAAATTCGAAAGTAAATTCGCCATTATCATTAAAGGTATAAACATCTTTGCCAGCATTATTTAATATTGTTACTTCTTCACTTGGTTGTAATTTGGCTGTAACTGGTTGGTCTGTTAATGTAGCAGGAGTATATTCAAATTCAGCAGTTGGAGCAACTTTGTCTATCCAATCAACACTGGCTGTAATAAAACCTACATTACCATTATTATCAGCATATTGGAAATCAAAACTACCATTTTCAGTAAAGGTATAATTCTTACTACCATTATTGCTAATAACGCGATATCCATCTTCAATTTCAAGAACAACATCCACATTTTGATTAGTTAAAGTTGATGGATTATATTTAAGATTATATTTTGGCATTCTTGCAATCCAAGAAACATTAGCAGTGGCACTTCCAATATTTCCAGCCGTATCAACAAACTCAAAAGTAAATTCGCCATTATCATTAAATGTATAAACATCTTTACCATCATTATTTAATATTGTTACTTCTTCACTTGGCTGTAATTTTGCTGTTACTGGTTTGTCTGTTAAATGTGTTGTACTATATTCAAATTCAGCAGTTGGAGCAACTTTGTCTATCCAATTTACAGCAATAGTTTCTGTCCCAATATTACCTAATTCATCCATAAATTCTAATTTGAAACTATCATTTTTTAAAAAAGTAATTGTTTGACTTTTATCTACAGGATTTTCAACAACTTCTACATCTTTGGATAATATAGTTACTTTTTTATCAAAAGTTAATGTAGCAACAACATCTTCATTAGTTACTTCCATTGTACTAAAAACAACTGTTGCCTTAGGCGGTTCTTTATCAATCCAGTCAACATAAGCTCTAGTTGAACCACGATTACCATCTTCATCAACAAATTCAAAAGTAAATTCTCCGTTTTCAGTAAAAGTATAAGATGTTTTTCCGTTATTATTTGTAACAGTAACTGGTCTTGTAAAATTAACTAATTCCGCAACGACATTTTTATTTGTAGGTCTTACAATATTGTAATTTACATCTGCTCTCGGTGTTTCATTTACAATAACATTTTCATATAATTTTATGACTGATACTGCTAAAGTTAGGTAATCACCTTCATATACTGATTCGCATTCAAATTTAACATATAATCCTTTTTTAGCTTCCGGAAAATCAATATGTTTTAAAGAATCGTTATTTCCTAAATTAGTTTTAGTTGCTGCAAGCTCCCAATTTTTATTATCCATACTAACATAAATTTTAACATTTCTCGCTCTACCATAAGGAATAAAACCAATATATTTAGCATTTTTATCTGGTACATAATCTAGGCCCGAAATGTAGCGTGGTTGATCTAATTTAATAGTAACATAAGCTGGCATTATTCCATGTTTTGATCGCCAATAAGTATTAATATCACCATCTAATATATTATCTTTATTTCCAGTTTGAGTGGCATTTACTTCAAAAACACTGAGATTTTTTGATTGAATATACCATTTAGTATCATCAGAATTGTTTTCAGTAAATGTGTAATATACAGGATCACTAGCTATTTGAGTTCCGGCAGCAATTATTCTAACATAAACTCGCTTATTTCCACTAAATATTGGATTAGTATTAGCAAATGAATTCCAACCATCTTTAGGATCTAATGTCCATTCCATTTCGTTTGTAGCGCCAATCATGCGGTCTTCTTCATCATTAATTGAAATTACACCAGTTGGAAATGTTCTCTTAGTAATATCAATTGTATAAATATTAGCATCTGTTAAAGGTAATCCAGAAATATGAACTTTAATGTCATTATCAACAGTTATACTATCAATTTCTTCTTGAGTAAGTTCTATGGTATGTTCAAAACAATCTTTCCATGTTTTACCACCATCTAAGCTATAACTCCAATTAACTTGCGAACTTTGTAGTTGTTTTGAAAGAACAATTTTTCTTGCATTTGTGCCTGTAAAGGAGAAAGAAGCTATTTCAGAATTTATTTCTCCTAATAATGCTTGGGCTACAACTGGTACTTCTTTATATTGTAATGAATTACTAGCGGTTGCTTTAGTAGCTTCTCGTAATGTTTTATTTTGTAAAAGCATTAATCTTCCGCGATATTCTGGTGAAGTGATTTTAGTTCCTATACGACGAGTTAAATCATACATCGGTAGAGGATGATAAGTTAAAACTTCACTAATTTCTTCGGCTAGTTCGATTAAATCTGCTTCGCTTTTAGTTTCATCTTTAATATATAAATTAACTAAACCAAGCCATGCATCCCAATGGATAATTTCTTCTTCTAAAGTATCACGATAAATTTGTTCTAATTTAGCAGGATTATCTTTATAAACATTTTCTAGTAACATAATTAATTCTGCTTTTTCGTATTTTTCATATTCATTTTGAGCTTCTTGAGAAAGGAAGAAATAAGAAGCTGATTTTATAGTTCCTGTGTTAGTTACGACTCCACTACTAAAATTTCCCCAATCATTAGGCATTCTGGAATATCCTTGGGTATTTGCCCAAGCCGTAGCCGCAACATTATAAGCTAATTGCCAAGCTCCTTTACCACCAACATTATAATAATAAATATAAGCAGCATGAGCGGGTTGTCCTACGACACTGGCTGGTATTCCCCAAACTCCATAAAGATTAGCAGCAGTTTTAGACAATCCTCCACAAACAGCTCCTTCTTCAAAAACTATCCATAATTTTGGTTTTCCAGATTGATAAGTAATATTATAAGCTGATAGATTGTATTTTTGATCCCATTTAGAATAATTTTCTGCACTGTAATATTGGGGTCTATAATAACTATAACCAGTCCTGTATGTAATATATTTATAAGGATTGAAGCGATCATTTGTATTTGGATATTTCTTCAAAGAATAATCATGAAGCCATTTTATTTCTTCATCATCTATATTTACATGCATTAACCAACGCATTTCCTCAACAGTATAACTTTCAAACATGGAACTAGATAATAACTGTTTATTTAAATGCATTTCTTTATATATTTCATAACGTGTAACAGCATCAGAAAATTGATTACCACCTATCCATAAACCAATATTTGATGAATGCGTTAATGAAAGCGCTAACATCATCTTTAAATATAAATCTTTGTATTTTACACCATTTTCAGTCACATTTTCATTTTGTAAATCGTCTTTATGAGCATGATATAAGTTGCTTAAAACTTGAAGAGCATTAACAAAACTACCATTTGGATTACCACCTACTGTCCACAAGCGTAATGCTTCTTCATTGTTTATAAACCAATCTAAAGTTTCCTTATTTTTAGGATCATTTTCTAAAAATGTTTTTAGTTGATATTGACCAACACTATTAATAAAATCTCTTTGTAATAAAGGAAGTTTTAAATCGTCACTAATAGGACCACTAGTATATTTGGATTTAATGAATTCATCAAATTCTTCAACTGGAATCATGACATTTTCGTTATAACCTTCTTTTACTAATTTAGTATCTGCCCAAACTGCATGATCGGATGCATTAGAACCATTATCATAAGCATATAACTTGATGTAATTAACATCTGAAATGTCTATTTTAACATAAGCTGCATTATTTACACCTTTCATAGCCGGTGGATTTTCACTAGTTTGTAATGTCCATTCTTTGCCATCTATGGAAGTATAAATATAAAATTTAACACCATTTCCTGTATTTTGAGCAGTTGTATTTAGTCCATAATAAGTTGTGAAATATTTAAAATCTTTATACTCACTTATATCATACTCAATTGTAGATGTGGCATGAGCCCAGATTCCTTTTTTGAATATAGTCGAATAACCATTTAATACTAAGGTAAGTGGTGTATTAGATTGCGTTTTATCAAAAGTAATATTTCCCCAACCTACTTGCGCTTTGCTATAATTAATGTCCGATAAATATAAAACTTCATTTTCCTCTGTACCTTGAGCAAATAAAACATTTGGTGGTAATTCAGCATGACTATACTTTAAATTTATAATAAAGCTTAAAAAGATTATTATACCTAAGATGCTAGAAACTATATAAAACTTCTGAGATTGAAATATTTTTTTCATTCTAAAACTCCTCCTAAAACAAAACATTTTGCGCTTAGCATTTATTATTATTTATATAAGTTATTTTACTATAATTTTTAATTTTTTACTAGTATATCTATTTGCTTTCTTTATATAATTAAAAAAAAATAAACCTTTTTAGTTTATTTAAAAATTATAATAATTAGATATTTAATTATTATATTAATCTTTTTTATTTTCATAAATGAGTAGTGCTTCGTTTAAAATATCACCAAACTTTTCTATATATTTTTTAGTATGATTAGTCATATTTTTAGGTAAATCATCAATGTTAAACCATCTGAGTTTTTTGGACTCTTTGTCATTAATTTTTAAATTGCCATTATACTTTTTTACAACAAATATTGCAGTAACATCGTAAAGTTTATCACCATTTGGATACTCTCTATAAGTGTCTTTACCAGATAAAACTTTTAACATTTGGGATTCGATAATTTCTAGATTTGTTTCTTCTTTTAATTCTCTTTGGGCTGTTTCTTCAAAACTTTCTCCTAATTCCATCGCACCACCAGGAAATCCCCACTGATTATAATCTGTTCGAAGTTGCATAAGAACTTGCTTATCTTTATTAAAAACAATTAGGCCAACTCCTGCAGTTAATATTGGATTATGACCGACATATTTTCTTAAATCTTTTATATAACTCATTTTCTCACCTTTTACTTAATATTTATTTTTAACTTTTTATATTTTTCTAATCTCATAATCTAAAACTTTGGAATCTTTTGTTAATTTGAATTTCCCTTCAAATATTTTATCTTTAAACAAATATGGTGTAAATATAGCATTTTGCTCAAACTGTTTAATTTTTGATAAATCTTCAATTTTTACCCATTCTAATGTTCCTTCTGAAGAAGAATTTAGTAAACTCCCTTCATATTTTTCAGCTGTGAAGATAAAAATTATACCTTCTACTTGGTTTTTCCAATATGAGAAACCTTGGATTTGGGGATTAATCAATTTTAAACCAGTTTCTTCATAAAACTCTCTTATAATGCAATCTAATGGTGTTTCACCACTTTCAAATTTTCCACCAGGCGGGGAATATACTTGTCCCCATTTTTTGTTAAATTTAATCATTAAAACCATATTGTCTTTTTTTAAATAACAAGCAGTTGAATTTAAATGTGCTATTCTTTCTTTGACCATAAGGAATCTCCTTATTTTATATATTACTATTTTTATATCAACTTTTCAAATGAATTAGCTTTTAACATAGTATTTGAAATAAACTCTCCTTTGTAAAAATTGGCCTAATTATTGAAAACACAAAGTGTATTTTTGCTTTTTTTACGAATCTATTTTTATAAAATTAATTTTATAATCTTTATTCTTTTATTAATATATTTGGATAATCATTAGCAACTTTTTCGGCTGAAATATATTTATTTTCTAAAGCATATTTAAGATTCATTATTTGATTATTTGACATAAAGTTAATTGCTATCTCGTTAATATTATCACCTTTTAAATAATAACTATTTTTGTCATCTTTATAAATAAATTGCTTTTTTTGATTATTGTTATCCCTATAATCTGAAATGCAATAAAATATATAATCTGTTTCTTCTTCAATAATTTGTTTTAGATCTATACCATTAGAAATTGAGTAATAGCAACCATTTATACTTTTTGGAATTAATCTATTACCATCTTGCCAAACATAAATTGCATCAATCAATTTATTATTGTTATCATACATTTCAAAGTCAAAAGTATGACCATCAACTAAGCACACATTTCCATATTGTTTACTACTTTTAATAGCATTTATTACTTTTGTTAATTTATCTTTATTAGTTATTATTCCTAATTCTTTTTGACTAGATTTTATAACTATTTTAGCAGTATTCTTTATGTTATTTAATGTTTCATTTGGAATTGATTTACCATTTTTCCTAATTATACATTTATTAACAATATTTTCAAAATCAACATTATTGCCTTGATTATGAATATAAATAGTAGGTGTTAAATTATTTTCATATTTTTGATATACAGAAAATTTTTCATAAAAATACTTATCAAAATCTTTCATTACACTAGATTCATAAAGTCCATTTTCAGGAAAGACTATTACATATTTATTATCTGGATGATTACTAGCATACACTCCTTTATAATAAGCAATTTTTTCCTTATTGATAGTTGTTATATAACGGAAGGGAATTGAAACTAAGTTATCTTTTTCACTTACAATATAACTTCCAAGTTCATTTTCTAAACATTGTATTAGTTTTTCATCTAATGCATAAGGATTTGTTATTCTTGTATCTTGTTCTTGTTTACTACAACCCATAACTCCAAAAAATATAATCCCACCTAAAAGAATAGTAAACAATCTTCTTTTCATAATCAGGTCTCCATTTCAAAATCAATTATTAGAGTAACATATTGATATATGCATTATAACATTTAAATAATAAAATCTAAACTGATTCTACTCTTATTTATCAAAAAAATTAGCTTTTCTAACAACTAATATTATAGTAATTTTTATAAAGCTAAGTAATGTATTATTTCTTTCAGTTATGATTATATTATAATTTTTGGATGGTGTGATGAATGGTATAAAAGAGGTATGAAAAATACTCTAGAAGAAATGGCACAATATTTTAATCAAATAAAAAACAATGAATAATTTAATTCAAACCCATTGTTCTTTTTATTTTTATCTTATCATTAAAGTGACTTGTAATTATCTACGACTTATATAATTTAATATTTTAGTTGTTAATGGTTTAAATATTAAATACATAATATATCCAATACTTCCACCTATGACATTAGTTATTAAGTCTGTTATATCTGCTGATCTAAAACCATTTATTAAAGGTTGTAATAATTCAATTCCTAGACTTAATAAAAAAGTATAAAAAATAACTTTTAATAGTCTAATATTTTCTTTTCTTACTAAAGGCAATAAAAAACCAAAAGGAATTGTCATTATCACATTTAATCCTACTTGTCTAATAAAATCACCTCTTCCATTTAAAACATCAATAAACGGAACTAAATTCATTGAATCATATGGGTGATTGAATATAAATGGTAAAAATGTTATTATAGGCATTAAAGTAAAAAATAATACAAAAGATAGGTATACATACATTAAAGTATTTACAAGCAGTACATCTCTGCCTTTTTTCTGCCATTTTTTATAAAATTTCCAAAAATATATTATTATTAAAACTACAAAATCAACTAATACTTTCATATTTTTTCTCCTCAGCAAATTATTTATTTGGGCAAAACTTTAATAAAATTCATAAATATTTTCCAATATCAACCTAAAACATTTATTTGTTCTTAATTTAAACATCCAATCTTTATTTTATAGTCTTTATTATACAACACTATTTTTCATTGTTTATTATGTTTAACTCCCATAAATTGTATTTATAATCTTCAATGTTTCCACTTCCAACATTATTAAATCCTATTTTCTTATAATATTCATTAAGAAATTGACTGGTTTTATAACAATCTAATCTCAAATATTCTTTATTATCTTTTTTACATTGTTTTATCGCATAATTTATCAATAACTTTCCTATACCTTTTTGGTTAATATCTGTTGCTAAATGATGAATATAATAACAAAGTTTATCGTCATTCCAAAAATCTTTATCTTCTTTTAATAGCATTACACCACATACTTTATTATTTGATTTTGCTACAAATAATTGATTAACTTTCATTGATTTTTTAAAATACTGTTGATTATATTTTTTAGGATAAAAATTAATATTCCAACCTTTTATACCTTTTTTTGAAAACCATAAACATCTATCATATATTAATTTATGAATAGCATTCAAATCTTCTATTTTTGCTAATTCTACTTTCATACTTAACATCAAATCCATTCTATTATTTTATTTATATTTTTTCTTTATTTATAATATACAAACTTCTTTCTACAAATCACTTGGCAATTTACTATGATCATATTTTTTTCTCTTATAGGAAGATAATATCACAAATCCATTATAACACATCATTACAATTAAAAACAAAAAGTGAGCCAGCTTTTGCTGACTCTTTAAGAGGGCTATTAAATTTTGGTTTACTTAATTTTAAATCCTTTATTTTTTCCCAATTTTGATTAAAATAAATTAAAACATAAATTAAAAGTTTCAAATTTTGCTACCTAAATGCTACCTGAAATTTCAAAAATAATCTCACTTTCAAATTGACTATCTAAGTTTTGTCAATACTAAATTTATAAAAATATTATATCACCCCAAAACTCACGAAAATAGGCATTTTTTTAAAATTTTCGTGTATTATAGTTATATATGTGATAAAATGAATTTGTTAATTTATTTTGAATGTTGTATTATTTTTGCACATTGTATATAACATTCTTAATATTTTTGTTGAACACGCAGTTATGCTTTCATAGTAATGTTTGCCTTCTGCTTTTTTTGTTAAATAATAATTATATACTGGGTGATTAGGACATTGATGACCTAACTTAACTACCATTTGACTAATATTAAATAATATCCATCTTGCATATTTGTTTCCTCGTTTAGAAATCGTCCCATGAACATTAATACTTTTTCCAGATTGTATAATGGTTGGATCTAACCCACAAAAAGCAATCAGTTGTTTATGATTATCAAATCTTGTAATATCTCCAAGTTCTCCAAGTAATTCAGTCGTTAATACTTCTCCAATACCATAAAATGAATTAATAATATCAAAATATGGTGATTCTTTTGCTGTCTCAATCATCTTATTTTTTAACTCATTTATTGTCTTAATGTTTTCTTGTAAAATACTTGCCATATCTGATAAGTTTTTAACATCTGAATGATCTTTGTCTACACCTGGATAAGAATTTAAGGAAATTTCTTTAATCCTATTTGCTAGTCTTTTGTAATAATAATCATGTCTAGAATTTGTTTTATATAAGTTATTGTATAAAGCATCAATTCTTTCTTCTTTAACAATATAAGAATGAGGAAATGTTTTTATAAAGTTTAATGCTGTTTCTTCATAAATTCTACTACCTTTAAATATTTCTTCAAACTCTGGAAAACAAATATTAATTAGTCTCTTATATCTATTTTTACAACTAACATTTAATTGAGTTAGATAAAAATATTGTCTTGTCATTGCTTTTAGATTTGCATATAAATCTTTCTTTGATAAATCATGATAAATTGCCGTAAACGCTTATAAATACGGGTTATAATGCTATTTAAGAACTTATAAGAAGATACTCCCAAAAATGCAATATTTTTTAAGTAAAAAAAGTGGAGCACTTTTAATCGTGCTCCTTCAGGGGGTTTTGGTTGATTTCACTCTCACCTTTAAAATCGTAAGAGTTTCATCAATAGCATGAAACTATCATGCTACATTAATAATATTATAATAAAATTACTTTGTCAATGAAGAAATAGTAAATATTACATTTAAAGTGTATACTAGTTAATAAAAATTAAATCATCAGTAATTTTTTGATAATATTTGTTATTTTGATATAATTTTCTTTCAATATATTCCAACGAATCAATTTTTGCCTGCATCAGAATTTCATAGTCTTCTTTTAAATTAGCAATTTTAAAACTTATTGTACCACTTTGTTTAGCTCCGAATAAATCTCCTTGACCTCGCATTTGAAAATCTCTTTCGCTAATATAAAAACCATCATTACTTTCTTCTAACACTTTTAATCTTTCACTATCCAAATTACTAATTAAATAACAGTAACTTTGTAAAGAATTTCTACCAACTCGCCCGCGTAATTGATGAAGAGTTGCTAATCCAAACCGCTCTGCATTATAAATAATCATCATTGTAGAATTCGGAACATCAATTCCTACTTCTATTACTGTTGTTGAAATAAGAATTTTGGTTTTACCATCTTTAAAGTCATTCATAATTTCATCTTTTTCTTGTTGTTTTAATTTTCCATGCAAAACGCCAATCTTTACTTTATTATTAAAAGCCATTTCTAATTTTTCTTGTAATTCAAAAACGCTTTTTAAAGAACTTTCCTCATTATTTTCAATTAATGGTGATACAACATATATTTGATGATTAAGCTTCAATTCATCTAACATTTTATACAAAACTTCTTTAATTTCTTCTTCTTTTTTAACTAGAGTTATAATTTCTACTCTTCCTTTTGGCTTAGTTTTTATTATTGATATATCTAAATCTCCATAGATGGTAAGAGCATAAGTTCTTGGTATTGGTGTTGCTGATAAATATAGTACATCTGGCGCAATTCCTTTTTCACTCAAATTATTTCGTTGATTTACTCCAAAGCGATGCTGTTCATCTGTTATAACTAATCCTAATTTTTTATATTCAACATCTTTACTAATTAAAGCATGGGTACCAATTAATAAATCAATTTCGCCATTTTTTAAATCTTCAATAATGGCATCACGTTCTTTTTTCTTTAAAGAACCTGTTAAAAGTGCTATTTTCATATTAAATTTTCCTAATGTTTTTTGAATACTTTTATAATGCTGTTCTGCTAAAATTTCAGTAGGAGCCATTAGTGCACTTTGATATCCACTTAAAAAATTTAAATAAATCGCATAGGTTGCAACAATTGTTTTTCCACTACCAACATCACCAAGAATCAATCGATTCATTCGGTATTCACTAGTCATATCATTATTGATGGCATTTACTGCTGTAATTTGATCTTTGGTTAAGGTAAAATCTAAAGAATTTAGAAATATAGACTTAGAGTCAATGGCAATTGTTCTTTTAATGCCTAAAGCTTTATCATTTAATTTTTTTAAATAATTTATTTTAAACATAAAATCAAATAATTCTTCATATTTTAATCTTTTACTAGCTTCTTTTATTTCAGTCAAGTTTTTTGGTTTATGAATATATAATAACGCTTGTTTTTTAGAAATAAAGTCGTATTTTTTTATTATCTCTTCAGGAATATAATCATGATACGTTTCAAAATTTAAAGCTTCTTGAACAAATTTTTGCATACTAGAATTTTTGAGACCTTCTACTAAATGATAAATTGGTTCAATAGTGTTTTCTAAAAAATTATACTTAATATCATTTGCAACAAACGTTCCCTTTAACTTGTTGTATTTACCAATTAAAAGAACTTCTTTACCAATAGTTAAACTATTTTTTAAAAATGCTCGGTTAAAAATTGTTACCTTTAAAACTACATCATCACTCATTGCAGTAAAATTTAAACGGTTAAAATTTCTTTTTATATATTGCACTTTGCCACTTTCAATTATAACAGCTTTTATCATTACCGTTTCATTTTCTAATACTTCACCGATTTTAATAATATTGTTAAAATTATATTTATACGGATAATTTTCTAATAAGTCTTCAACTGAAAATATATTTAAACTATTTAATTTATTTTTGGCAAGATTTCCTATTCCTTTAATCTCTTGTAACTCCATAGACTTCTCCTAAACCTATTTAAATTCAATATAACATACATCTTTTATTATTGCAATTTGAAATCGTAACAGGACATAATGCTTACCGGACAAATTCAACAAAAATTGGCAAAATAATGGTTGGTGGTAAATAGTGACAGCATTTAAAAGAGATTTTATTTTTGATGAAAATATTAAAAGAAAGATTTCCGACAATATTCGTAAATATCGTTTAGAAGCCGGAATTACGCAAGAACAATTAGCATTAGATATTGGAAAATCATATGATTTTACTAGAAGATTAGAATTTATGCACGGAAAAATTGGCTGTTCAGTTGATACTTTATATAAAATTTCTGTCGTTTTAAATCAAAGTATTGAGAAATTTTTTCAATAAATTTTTTAATTGTTAATTTTTGGATAATTTATTCATTACCAATTATAATCATAAAATTAGTAAAGTTCTTGGCAATCGCCACCTTTTGGTCTATAAAAGCAGTGTCCTTTATATTTTCCAGCGTAAGGTTGACTGTACCATTCACTTTTGCAGGAAGCATTACCTGGCGCGTAAAACCATAATGAATGTGTTGCAGGATGATAATACTCTCCTCGCAAGACTCTTTCTGCTAATCTTTTTTCAGTTGTTGTTGGACTAGCTTGAAATAAAGAACCGTTGATACCAGCAAATTGATTCTTTTGATAGATAGCATCAGTTATAGAATCTATATTTGTAAAAGTATAACAATCTGCTACTACTCGGTTCACAACCACATTACCAACCATAAGCATTCCTAGATCTCCTTCTGCTAACGCTTCTGCTCGCATTATTCTTGCTAGCAATTCCATTTCTTTTGTTGTATAATTAATAAGCATTTTATCACCTATTATTATCTTATGCTAGATATTTAAAAATAAGTATGATATAATTTTTATGAAATTTATTTAGGGGATTAGTTAAATGGTATAATAGGAGTCTCCAAAACTTTAGTTAAGTGTTCGATTCACTTATCCCCTGCCAAGTGCAAATACGCTCCAAATTTTGGAGTTTCAATATATTTTAAGAGGTAGTTATTAATGAATCATGTTTTTAGATTAATCAGAGGTAATGATATTAAAAAAGAAATAATAGCTTATTGCCAAAAAATGAATATAGAAGCAGGAGTTATTATATCAGCAGTAGGTTGCATTCAACATTTGCATATTCGACTTGCTGAAGCAAAAGACTATATAGATAAAGAAGAATGCTATGAAATTGTTAGCATAACGGGAACAGTATCAAAAGATGATGTTCATATTCATATATCACTGTCAGATAACACTGGAAAAACAATTGGTGGTCATTTAAAAGATGGAACTATTGTTGATACAACTTGTGAAGTTGCAATCTATGAACTAAAGGACTACGTTTTTAGCCGAGAGCCAGATAGTATTACTGGATATGATGAATTAGTAATTAAAAGAAAAGAAATATAATTTTGAAAAATATAAGAAAGGTAATAAAGGATAAAAACAAAAATTTGGAAAGCCCTTCTTATTACGTGCCATGTGTAAACATGCTCCAAAAATCGGAGTTAAAATACATATAAAGCCGTGGAAATAAAAGGAAAATCCACGGCTTTTGTTTTGAATAAAAAAGTGTAAAAATTTGAAACTTTTAGTGATAAATTTATAAAATTAAAGAATTAGTAAAATCCTTACCAATCAACATAATCATCGTCTAGATAATATTTGCATTTTAAATATATTTTGTATATATTCTTATCATCAACACATTTTAAGGAAGCATTAGCTTTATAATATGAATCACCAAAAATATCTAACATATCTTCTTTTTTCCAAAACTCCTTGTTGTTCACCATTCACATTATTATATCCACAAATACCTGCTTCTAAATAAATTTTATCATCTTTAAGCTTCTTTATTTCTGTAATATAGAGCATATTAACATCAGCATTAGTAATCTTTTTTACATCAAACATTAAATCTTTATGAGTTGTATTTTTTGTTCAAAGTATTTTCGATTACATATGGCCAATTACTTCTGTGAATATAAAGTTTATTTTGACGATTATTTCATATCTTTATAAAGAACATTACTTTGAGGATTTAAATCAGAAATACCAGCATCAATTTCATCTAATAAAATGTATTCACTATCAGACACTCTGTATAATAAACCATCGGTTTCATATTTTTCATAGTCGGTAGATATGTGAGCAATAGCATAAGTATCAACATCATTACCATTATCGATGCTATATTTAACATTTGGATATTCATTAACATTAAGCTTTCCAAAATTAGCATACTTGTCTTCCCTATCAATAAAACAAAAGAGATAAATGGCAAATGATATGATTAATACTACTCAACAACATAACATTATTATATTTCTTTTTTCATAAGAATTCCTTTCTGCCTATATCATAACGTACTTATTATAAATTAGATAGCAACTATTAGGTTCATTTAAATTTATTGTAAAAATTGGAAGTTCAACTGCTTTTTAATCTGTTGAAAAAGCTTCTAAAAAATCATATAATTCAGATTCGGTTATTATCCAATCAACATTTGGAATTCCGCCATCAAAGCAAACATGTTCCAAACGCAAAATATATACTACTTCTTTATATGAAAAATGTACTCTAGCTGGGCCACAATTAATACTTTTACTTGGTTTAGTTATAATAGCCATTGAATTTAATGATTTAATATAATACTCTCTATACTCTCCCCCTTGACCACCAATGATAGCAGATATAATATCGCCATCAAAATAATTCGTCGTAATCGCAAAGGAATACTGATATTTCTCTTCAATTCTACTACTTTTATCGGAATTTGTTTGCCAAAAACTTACTTGTGCAATCTTATCATTTTTTGTTTTCAAATCAACTGAAATATACATATTACTATCAAAATTTTTATTTTTTAATAATTTTAGATTCAATTTTTTCTCGATTTCCTCATAGGTATAATACTCATCTTTTTGAAATAATTTACTATCATAATCTTTATTTATCTTATTATCAAATAAAATATATTTTTTACTACTTTCTTCATATGGCAAATTATCTTTCGTTTCAATTCGATAATTTTTAGTTGCAAATCCAATAGCAGCGCTTACACCTATAATTCCTATAATTAATAAAATGATTGTTACACAGACATATCTTAATTTAAATGTTAATTTTTTTGATGCTGTATTTTCTATTTTATCCATAATAGAATTGTAATTTTTAGTTTTGTTTAAATCACTTTCAATAACTTTTTGAAACATTTTTTTATTTGACATTAATATCCTCTTCCTTCAATTTTAAGTTTAATTTTTTTAAAGTTCTATAAATAGAATTTTTAATATATGACTCATTCACGTTTAATATTTTAGCAATATCTTTGATGGAATAATTAAGTTCATAATACATATAAAATATTCTGGGTATTTTTTGATTTTTTTCACTTTTGATATAAGTCCATAAGTTGCTAAAACATTCCTTATCAATCACATATTTTTCAATATCTATTGCATCTTTAATATTTTCAACTAATTCTAAATCTTCAGTTGTTTTAGTAAAAATTGATAATTCTTTTAACCTCGAAATTAATGTATAATGTTTTTTGATTTTATTTGAGGCAATTCCAATAAGATAATTTTTAAATTTACTATTTTCTATCTCTAACTTTGGCTGTTTTTTCCAAAATTCTAAATATGTTTCTTGTAATATATCATTTGCATCATTGATATTATGACATTTTATCACAATAAAATTTAAAACATCAAAATAAGTTTCATCATATACTTTATTAAACTTTTCTAGGTTATTTTGACTAGTCATTTATATCACCTACACTATATAATCCCTAAAAATTATCAAAAAGTTTCATTTTAATATAAATTGTATAAAAAACTATCTAAAAATTTTATTTTAGATAGTTCAGACTGTTGACAAAGTTCAATGATCTTTTCTTTTGAGAAAAAATGTAATATAATAAATATGCGAGATAAAAAACTTAC
>CANRTI010000005.1 GCA_947642635.1 uncultured Mycoplasma sp.
TTTAAAATTATTGCAGGTTCTTCATTTCCAATATTATAAGCAACCATTCCCTTATTAGAGAAATCAAATTTCTTTTTAACCCCAATATTTCCTCATAATATCTTTTTGCTTCTTCCATATTATCTACAGGAAGAAAATAGTTGTCATAATTTTTCATATATTTAATGTTCTCCTCTTTGCTATAAACTACGCTACTATATTTTATAGTAGTTATCATTGAAAGTCAATATATAATAAAAAAATAGATTAGTTGCACTGAACTAATCTATTTGTATAACTGCCTGTCGTACAAAAAAGACTGTCATTACTGACAATCTTTTCGGTAAATTACTATAAATCAATAACTATAAAATTGTAATTTATTAGTTAGACAATATTTTCGCCCAAAATTATTTTAGGCATTGTCGTTAAACATCTATTCCAACGTTTATAAAATTTTTCTACACCAAGTTTAGACACCCTTGCATGTGCTTCTTCGCTTTCTAGCACCCAATATAAGACATATATAACCTTACCTACATTTCTTGTAAGTCGAATAGGTAGTTCACCTTTTTTTACTGCATTAAAATCTTTTTGTCGATGAGTACGTTTTATATAATGTACATCAATAACTCCATCTTGTTTCAAATAAAATTCTGCTACTTCCTTCATTAGTTCTTCAATTTCATCAAGTTTGTTTAGTTTCGCTTCATATATACATATTTCATTAAACATATTACACCTCTACAAATTACTATTTATCGCTCTCTCGAATAATGACTTCTGGGTTCATTATTACTATTGAGTCGCAATCCCAACCATATAAACTAAAATAAAGCTCGTGATCCTCACTTATTAGAAGTTCTAATGCATCGTACTCTGTTGCTAGTGCCTCGTAGTCAATCATTGTCCACATCGTTGGTATCGATAGCGTGTTCTTCATCTTTGGTAGTTGTTCTAACTGTTTTGAGTTTGTGATCCTTAATACCTTGGCATCTTCTTTTAAAGTAAACATAAAACTTGTATTTAGTTTCTCTGTTCCAAATTCATTAGACTCGCACCAATCTTTCCATCCATTCGATGAGTCTACTCTGCTCGCCCATAGTCCACCTTTTGGCTTTGAGGCATCGAGTCTATTCTTTACTGGTTCGAATTTGTCTTTCTCGAATTTATCGTGACCATAGTGAATAAATTTCATTGTGTCATCACTCCTTGTCACTATTCTATTATATCATGAAATTTCGACAAAAAAAATACGACTATTAAAAGTCGTGATTCTTTTCTTTAAGTAACAATTCATTATCTTGCCATTTTTGAAAGTAAAAATTGGCATCTGGTTTATATATCATAATCGCCATGATAAGGACTCTCGTTGAGAATTCATCTCGATCGTTCTCCGCTTCTATTCTTCTCAATGATTGAGGTTCTAATTTTAATAACTCCGCCGCTTGGTCTGGTTCCATATTGGATAGTTTTCTCGCTATTCTCATGTTTTGACAAATATTATGTTTCAAAGCAGCTAATATTTTATTGTATTCATCTTGTTGTTCATACACATTTATTTTTTGTAACTCTTTGAAAAATTCTTCTTTATCCACTATATCACCGCCTCTTACTACAAATATTCTATACTAATTAATAAAATAAATATGTCGCATCTCTCGGCAGGTGTGGTATACTAGAGTCGGTGCTTCATAAAAAAATGGCAAACAATACTTTAATTTTCTTGTTTACCATCCACACGTTTTTTGGTTACTACAAATCCATGGTCTTTTGTTAGTTCAGAGGTTGTCCATCCGAATGCAAGACCGATGTCATCTATCGCATCGATAGTAGCACCTATATTTGCATTTTCAATATCGCTGATCAAAGAAACACTTCGACCTGTTCGATCAGCTAGTTCCTCTTGCGACCATTTCTTTTCATGTCGTAAGTAAGTTACATTGATTGCAAGTATTTGCCTTGTAGTCCAATTTGAGTGGTCTTTCAATGTTTGATTTTCAGACGTATTCATTAGGACCTCCCATAATTATATTATGGAGTTTTTGCCGAAATATGTCTAACGGATATATGCCTTGAACTTTTTTTGTGGCTATACCGAAGTTAATCTAAAATAGCATGGAAGCACCTATATTTTTGTAAAAAGGAAGGAGGTTGACTAGTGCATGGACACAAATTTAATTTATGTGTTGGGAGGTATAATCGTAATTCTGATTATTGTAATTATCTACTTGATTAGCGAATTGAAAGAAAAGGATATCGAGTATGACACTTTACAGGATGATTATCATGGTTGGAAGAACGAATTCGAATTTGCAAAGCGAGAGGTTAAGCGTTGTCACGAACAAATAAAAATCTATGAAAAACGTGAAGAAGAAGTTTCATCTTTAAAAATCTTTTACAATAAAAAAGTAAAAGTAAATCCTATCTATAAAGGCAAACGTGCTTTGGTTGGAGATTACATGGATGATTCATCCGAAATAACCGCTGGTGTTTTAAGGAGCTATGGTCTTATCGTTGATGTTGTTCGTTCTGGTGAGGACATTATTGATAAAATAAAGCATGGGTACAAGTGTGATATTATCTTTACTAATAATGTGTATAAAAAAGGTCCTGATGGTCCTAATACTCTTGATGAATTAAAAGAAATTGATGGATTTGAGATCCCTGTTGTTATTCATACTGTAAGTGATAATAAAAGAAATCATTTTATCAATGGTTGTGGTTTTGATGAGTATGTTGTGAAACCGTTGGATCAAGAAAAAATTAAGCCTATTTTAGATAAATTTTTGGGTAGTCGCTAGTATAGGACTATCTTTTATTTTGACACAAAAAAAGAGGACCAGCTTTGATTTGCTGATCCTTTTCTTATGGAATTAAAAGTTTTTGTCCTGGGTATATTAGGTTTGCGTTCGCTAGGTTATTTGCTCTTGCTATCTCTGGAAACCTGTTGCCATTGCCATAGAATTTTTGAGCGATTCTCCATAACGAGTCGCCCTTTACTACTGTGTAGTATCTTGCATTACTCGTTGGAGTGTTTGTTCCTATTGGAGTTAAATCTTCAGCTCTTACCCATCCTAGACCATTGTTAATGTTATAAGGACATCTTGATCCTGGATTAACTAGGTAGATTGTTGCTTCTAGATTTGTTCTTGACTGCCCTGCCCCATTTCCATAACTATCACGGTATAGAACTCCGGTGAACCTTACCTTATCGCCTACTTTGTATGTCGTATTCGTTGTTGGTTGTGGTGCTGGCTTTTTATCTTTTTCTAGTTGTTTATTTACCTGTTCTGCGATGTATGGGAACTTGCTTTGCAGGTATGGTCCTGGACACGCAGTCGCTGCGAACATATTATGGCGAGTTAAGTTTCCAGATGCATCTCCCGTATAGTTTAATCTTTCGATTTCATTTCTTCTGCAGATATCTACACATAACTCTATAAGTCTTGCTAGGACATGGTCTGATACTTCCCAGTTACCACCATTCTTACAATTTGATACTTCAATCGTTATGGCTTGATGATCGTTATTTGCATTTGATGAACACCAAGATCTGTTGCATTCTTCTACATACATTCCAATTCGACCATCTGAACCTATTCCGTAGTTCGAACTTGCTTGTCTGCCAGAACCTGCAAATATTCTTCCACAGGTTTCAACTGACAACACTCCTGCCATATGGTGGATTGTGATCTTTTTTATTTTATCCCTTCTTGGCTTATTACAATTTGGGGACAACTTAGTATATTGAACTAATGGGCTATTACTCATTTTCATCTTCTCCTTTTCCATTATTGAATTCTTCACTATTTTCTACATCGAACACTTCTCCATTTTCATCGCGGAAAGTTTCTTTTTCTTCGTTATTCTCCATCACTTGCACCTCCTTTCGTATTGCCATCTTTATTAAAGAAATAAGTGGCGATCATACCTAAAATAAGCATGAAGTTATCGGTCGTGATTTTCTCGGTTACTGATAAATAAAAAAACGCTCCAAATGATAGAAGCGTTATAATTGATTTCACTTTTAAAAGTGACACTACTGCACTGATCGTTTTTTCTTTCATCATTATTCTCCTTTTCTTGGTTCATTTGGCAAATCATACAATTGATTTACCATGCTTGTTACGAGTCCATTGCCTTTTAGCATATGGTAACTCTCGTACATATCTTTTACATTCTCTTTCATGAAACTAGAGCAGTAGCCTAGCTTCATCTGGGTGTCGTAGATTCTTACTATCTCGTTTCGGAGAAGTGCCTGCATTCCTTGTTTCAGTCCTATGTACTGTTTGAAAACATACACAATGCCTCCTGTTACTCCTGTTAGTAAAAACTCAACCCAATACTTCAAAATAAAATCTAGCATCTTTCCCTCCTTGCTACTTTGTTCTTTTCCAAATATATCTAGTATCGTAACTACCTATAGTAAATAAAAAATCCCTATCTAAAGGAATTGTTAAGTGTGAAGAATACCACGGTGCGACATAGTCATTCGTTGAAACATGGGGCTTTATATAAATTGATAAGTAAGTAGCATTTTGTAGTATCATAAATCCTGCTTGAGCCCCTCCTCCTCCAACAGCTCCAATCCATACTCTTTTGTATGTTGTATTGTATGATGTATTATTTTTTATTGGTATTCTGGCGATTTCATGCTCTGCTCCTGTGTTGATACTTGCTGTTGCTCCAGCTCCTATTTGCACATATAGGACATTATCTTTAACTCTCCATTTGTTTTGTGTGTAACTAGATTGCGTTGTTCCTATATAAGTAGAATTAGTCCATGAAAAATTTTGCCATCCAGTATCTATTATTTCTTTTGTTATAAGACTCCAAGTGCCGCCAAATAGATCAGATGGATTCGCAGAAGTCACACTTTCGTATATTGCACCTACCGGATAATATGGACATGGATATACAGCATTTCCTTCTTCATCTTTTAGTGTAATTGCTTTTTTCATATTCTTCTCCTAAGCAACTCTGTGCCATATATAGACGGCAACATATGGTTGTAAGTTTTCGCTATTTCCTTGACCTTCGTTATAAGTATTGATATTGGATGTGCTATTTCCTATTGTTCCTGGTCTGGACCATTCTAAAGCGATCCTATTACTACTACCACCTACATAAGAAACCATAACATCTTGCTCTGATGATTCAGTTACTCCGAATGATATTCCTTTGTGATAGTGTTTTTGCATATATTTGCTTCCTCCAGTTTTACCAGGAGTTTTGAATTCATTTTGACTTTCATCTACCCCAACAATTACTCTACCTTTTGAAAACCTTTCCCAAGTACCACCGAATATGAACGATGGATTTCTACTATCAAGACTCATGTATATAGCACCTACTGGAAACGGATTCGGATACACTTCATTATTATTTTCATCTTTCAATTGGATTCCTATCTTTGTCATGATACTCGCCTCCACATATAAACGGCGATGTATGGTTGAAGGTTACCACTATCTCCAGATCCTGTATTCCCAGTTGTTCCACTTACTGAATGCGAGTGATCTCCGCTCCAATCGGTATATCTATATTGTCCGTGAGTTGTTGTATTATATTGTCCATAGATACCACCATCATCCCATCTTCCCTCTGCGTTATACCATACTGGTGTCGTTAAGCCGTGGTTATGCCCACCTGTTGTATTTGTGTTAGCACTAAATCCATGGTTATGGCTTTGTAAATTCTTATTTCCACCTGTTTTATTTACGGTCTTAAATTCACTTTGATTCTCATCTACCCCAACAAGTACCCTACCATTGGCGAAACGCTCCCATACGCCCCCAAAAAAGGTGCTAGGATTGGTATTCATAACTGATATATAAATACTTCCTACCGGATAATAAGGACATGGATAAATATTGCCTGTGTCATCTTTTAATTGAACACCTTTATTCATGCTGTTCGCCTCCAAATATAAACAACAAAGTAAGGTGGCATATTACTTGAGCTTCCAGTATTTCCATGGTTATGTGCTTGATTTCCACCTGTTGGACTAGTTCTTAATTGATTTAATGCATAGGCACCATTACTTGCAAACGATCCTTCTTTGTATTTATGCCCCCAATAATCTCCAGAAGTAATATTGCTCCAATTCAAAATTGCTCCGTTTTCTCCATTACTTGTCATGTGTTGATGACTCGGAATTTGGTTAACATTTAAAGTACAATTTCCTGTTGAATGATTATGATTCGCACTTCCACCACTATTTCCAGCTTTATAGGTCGATCCTGCACTTAATAAAAATTTATCTTTGATTTGCTCCCACTTACCTCCGAATATCTGTGAAGGATTTCTGCTATCTACACTCATATAAATTGCTCCAACTGGGAATGGATTTGGATAAATCTCACATCCATTTTCATCTTTGATTTGAATTCCTTTTTTCTTCATTATTCCCACTCCGCTATGACTTCGTAGTCTAGAACTGCTTTCCCGCTTTTTAAATAAATGTTACCTCGAACTGCAAGTGAGTATTCTTCTTTATCATTGATGACTCCGATTCCTACATTCTTCTTAGTAGCGTTTATAAATTCGATTGGAATACCTTGAGCGAGAAAGTATGGAAGAACTACTGTTTCCAATTTATCCTTTACCTCAACTTCAAAGTTGAAGGATTTTTCATTGTCCAAGGTTATCGCTTTTTGGGTGCAAGTGTAATTATTCGAACTTTTACTCACAGTCAAAGTTTGCCATGCTCCCCAGGATGAAGAAGTAGATTCTTTATATCTGTAGCGTACACTTTGGATGGTATTCTTATTAGTCGTGCCACAGGTTATTAAAGAAAAAATACCACCAACATTGATTTTGGTAGTATCTTCGAATTCGTTTAATCTTCTTATAGAAACCGATTGACTAGGTGGTTCGTAATCAATGACATAAATTACTTTTGTCTTGGTTGTTATGAACCCTCGGCTATCAATCGCTGACACATTCAGATTCACTGCACCTGATAAGTTTAAGATGCCTAGCTCTAATGAAACATCATTTGCAGAGTATGCTATATTTCCAGTCAACTCTCCTACTTCGATTCGATAGGATACTGGTGTGGCATAATTCTTGGCTACCATCTTTTTGGCTGATGGTATAGATATTTTTAATTTCGATTTATTCTTTACGATGTAAGCATTGCTTCCTGTAATTCCTACGATTGTTGAGTTATTATCGAAATAACTAAAATCTTCGAATGTAGGGTTGCTGTTCGTGATAGTGTAAGTTCCATCTTTGTAATTCCAGTATTTTTCTTCTCCTGCATCGTTTAAAGTACAAGCTACGACTCTTATAGTAAAACTTTTATTATTAGGATAATATTGCATCAAACTTGTTATTTCCGACACACTAAATGTCGCACTCGTTCCCGCTTTTGAGTACCTGGAAGCACTCGCACATTCTAATCTTATACGGCAAGTAGCACCACTTGAATTGTTTACTGTTACTGCAAGCGATGAACCGTTACTCACATTAGGCGTACTGCTCGTTATTTGGTTGATTTGATGTGTGGCTTGGTAATATGCCCCACTATCGGTCGTAAGTCCACTATCTCGCCTTTTTACTCTTAATTTAAAGTTATAACCTGTTCCTGGCGAAAGTCCACTGATCGTAAAACTTCCACTCGCTGCATTCACATCATTACTTGCTGTCGCCCAACTACCGCCATTGTTCGTTGAGTATTGAATTGTGCTACAGGTATGTGCGGCACTCCAAGAAACACTCACTTGCGTTAATCCATTAAATCCGGACTTTTTGGATACAGAGAAACCTGTAATCGATGTGTATGCGGGTGCAACATAAAGACTATAAGTTCCTGAAGTATAATTACACCATCCGGAGTTCTGTGTATCCTTTATTGTTACATAAAATGGTGTTGATCCACTCGTTTTATTTGATACTGTGTACCAATCGGTCGTGGCTTCATAGGACCACCCTTTACTCGATGATTTATTATCTCGATTGTAGATATTTGTTCCATTTAAATATAAACCGATTCGTGTATTGTTATAGTACCATGCATTAGTCGAGAGCCACACTTTATAATAAAAGCGATACTGCATATCTGCTCCATTTCTTCTTGATTCATATTGAACTAATAATGAAATATTGGAGTTGCTAGATACACTATAAATTCCACCATTTATAATCGTTTCCATTATTCTTCGCCTCCACTCGGTACAAAAGCCCAACCCTTATTTGTTCCACTTTGTAGTGCTACTATCTTGATTGGATTCATTGATATTTGAGTTTTGGCTTTTAGTTTTTCCACTTCTGTTGTATCCCCATTTAAAGAGAATACTCGGATTATCTCATTATTTACTTTGGCATAACCAGAGAACTCCATCGGACTCATGACTGTATAACTTCCATCATAAACATTTGATTTTACGATCACACCGCTTGAAGTAATGTTTACTTGCGTGTTTAGTATTTCTCCATAGGCTTGTTGGTATGGGGTTTTCATCACTCCCACATTACACATATTGTCTGTGAAAGTCGCATCGCTGTTTGCGGATCCAAAAAGTTCAACAAAATAAAAGGATTGCTTTGGTAGTAATCCTTTGAGTTGATATTCCTGATATAATGATTCCTCATTCTCTCCTAATTCGATGATGTAACTTTCGACATCATTATACGCTTTAAAATAACAGGTTCCTTGGAGCCCTTTCTTTATGATGGTAGAGAAAGTGTAATAAGTCTTTTGTGGCTGTGGTATATCTTCAGTATCAGCTTTCACTGTTATCTTTTGTTTAATCTTTCCACCATTAAACACAAACGCTCCACCGCTTTGGCTTCCATTAAGAGTAAGGTCAGCATTACTAATATGTGCTACTCCTCCTTCATATTCCCAACTTTGAAATCCTGCAAATCCCACACTATTTAAAATCAAATTAGATCCTCCAGAGTGTTGGATGTCAAACTTGAAGCCCTCGATATCCAACTGGAGACTGTGAAGTGTATCCGCTAGTCCTACGATTCTTTCAATAGACATTTGTCCTGCAGTTATGAAATCTGCAACAATTTTTCCATCTGCTGTCATGGCGATCCCATATGGACCACTTATTCCAGTTGATGAATAACCAAGTCCATTGATATTCCATCTCCACACTTTTTCAGCTTCGGTCGGATTTTCGTTGTCCATGATAAAAAGCTCGTTGCGTGTCTTATAAACATAACCACCCATAGCATTTACAATTTGGCTTGTAGCATTTTGTTTGGCATTATTTAAAACATCAATATCTATCTGTTCGAGCTTCTTTATAAGCGCATTCGTGTTATTGATAAAACTTCCTTTTTTCGTATCACTATTCGATAGTTCGAATTCAATATATTTCTTGGATAGGACATCGTAAGTTGTCGATATCACTTTTAATCGTTCATTAAGATTTAAATGTGGAACGATGGCAGTGACAAAATCCCCTAGGTATATCTTCTCCATACTCTTATAAAGTTTCTTGTATTCTTCGGTTTTAGATAACTCCAAAAAGTCCACTTGAATTGTTATAACCGGCTTATCGATTCCTTGATTAAATTGATCATAAGTCGCTTGGCGTAAATTCTCAAGTGCCATCTCCTGGGTGATTCCATTCTCCTCATCAATTTGAATTTCCGAGAATTCTATCTTTTGAATTTTAGGATGGATGTAGTTTTCAATAAGTGGGCTATCTATGAACAACTCTGGAAGAAGAAGTCCATCAAATCCTTGCGGATATATCCTTGTAACTACACCTGTAATATCGATATCCCAAGTGATTTCTTTCATGTTTTTACCATACCTGATTTGTACTCCTCGGTCTTGACCTTTATTGGTATTCATAGCAAAGTGTTTGTTATTGCGATGAAGTTCTCCGCCCCATCTGTTTATAAAGGAGTTATCATCTCCTAGAATTGATGTAACAAAATTCTTTCGCACATATCTTGCACTAGATACTTTTTGAATATCGGAAGAACAAGAAAAGTCATTCGCATACACTGTTCTTTGTAGCATCCACTTTAGTGCTGCATCTCCGTTCTTATCAGTGGGAGAAACATCGACCAAGAAGTTATCAGAAAGATCATAAAAGATGTGTGTTGCGTACACTTTTATTCTCTTTAATTGTTTAGATATCAGTTTAATACGGAACAATTGATCCTCGCCACTAGGGTTTCCAACTGGTGCTTTTATGATGTTTTCTTCTACGAGATACTCTATCAATGCCCCATTTACTGGGTATTCTAGTTCGAGATCATATTGTCCATTTAAAACTTCGGTGCAAGTGCAAGTTAGAACATCCTTTAAAATCCCATACCCATTATGCTCGAAGTTTGTTTCACTTTTCTCATAGATTCTTATCATAGCCACAAACTCCTATATTCAATATTCATCTGTATGAATTCTGATGGTTCCTCACATAAAATGCTGATAGTATTTTCTCCTGGATTTAACACTGGGAAATCCCCTACCATATGATTATTCATATTAGTTCCTATCTCATCTGTGACATTCATTAGTTCCGAGTCGATCACGATCGGACTTTCCAGATCCGCAAAATGCATAACGGTATTATTTATATGGATTTCAATATCTCCACTTGCCTCCAAGTAAATTTTAGGAGGCGTGTCGTAAAATGATACCACATCTATTACTTGCTCATCAGCCACTACTACGGGCAAGATTGTGGAAGTTATAGACTTCGCAAATGGTTGCACTTCAAAGGCTACCATGAACCTTCGATACCTTTTAAACAGGCGCTCTATTGGAATTGCATTGATGATTGTTGCCTCATAATAATAGTTAGGATAATCAGAAAGGATCAGATTTCCGCTGCCATCTAGCCACACTAATATATCCTGAATAAGAGCATCAATTTCTGTTTGAGATTTGCCATTTGGCGGCAAGAAGGTACACTCTATCTCTAGTGTTTTCCCATTATATGCATCTTCGCTTTCAAATAAAAAGCCATCACGACCGGGAACTGTAATGAGTTCCCCTCTGCGTTCTGGTTTTATCCTTGGTGGTAATTTCAAAAGTGATATACCCATCTCTCTTGAGTTTTTACCTTTATAAATAAAATATGGTTTCACTATTTATTACCCTCCATTTCCAAGCAATTCTTTTTTAGCGATGTATTCCATCTCTGACATAAGTTCCTCTACATCTTCTTCTCGGTTGTTTTCAAAGTGTTCTATTGTTAAATAGATGTTAACATTTTTATTGGTTGTATTCTTGGTTGTATTATTTACCTGTGATGTGTTATTATTCTTCTTTGGATTTAATCCTCGAAGTTCGTAGTCGAGTCCATCAGGTACAAAATTCATTGTATTCATTAAGTTATCCATGGAGTCCTCAACCTTGTCGAGGTTATCATCTACACCAATTGCAAGTCCTTCATCGATATTTTCTCCAAAGCCCATGAACACTCTCGATGGAGAATTGATTCCAAAGAATTTCTTAAATGCATTGATTGCACCCTTCGCTATGCTTTTCATTGTTTCAACAACAAGGTCTTTCGCTGCTTTAAGTCCGTTTACTAATCCATCGATGATTGACTTTCCAATTGAACCCCAGTCAATTTGTGTAAATGCTTTAAAAATTGCCGAGATAATCTGTGGAATTGCCTCTAAAATTTTGGGGATGGCTTTTACCAAACCTTGAGCCAGTGCGACGATCAACTTGATTCCTGTATCAATCAGCATTGGCAAATTTTGAACTATAAAATCGATCAAGCGAAGGATTACATTCAAAATTCCATCAATGATTTTATCGATATTGTTTACAATTCCTTGAGTCAGTGCGAGTAGCAACTTTAACCCAGTTTGTAAGATTAAAGGCAGGTTGTCGATTATTTTATCGACGACCATGAAGATTACATCTAGGATTTTCGATAGGAGCTGGTCGACATTGTCGGTGATACCCTGGGCGAGTGTTACGATTATCGAAATCGCTCCATCGATTAAAACTGGGACATTCGCTAAAATTACATCTAGGAGTGTCATAAGCAAGTCGAGTCCTAGTGGTATCAAACGTGGAATTTCTGCAGTTATCATATCGACAAATCCGCTGATGATTGTCGGTGCTTTCTCAATGGCTATCGTTAAGAATTTATCGAGTTGTTCTCCGAATTGACTTTGTGCAAGTCCTAGTCCTGCTAGGAGTAATCCTACGATTGCAAATGGTCCAACGAGTTTCATAGCAAGCGTAGCGACCTTTTGAAGTTTTGATGCTCCTGCTGTTGCTATCGTTCCTAGCTTTGAAAATGCCTGCTGTACTTTGTTTAACATAGGAGATAGTGCTGTACCTATCTTCTGTGTCATTGGTGCGAAAAAGCCGCTTATTTTGCTTGTAAGTGGTGCTATCTTGTTTGAGATGGCATCTCCTACTGTTCCTAGGAATGGAATTTTACTTACAAACTTATCAATGGCGCTTACACAAGATGTTCCCATGTGTGATGAGAACTCTTTTAGTCCTTTCCCTGCTACTCCGATTTTCTTCGCCATGAGGTCGATTCCAGAGTACGCTGAAGATACACCTTTTGTAAGTTTTCCTAGGACAATAAGTCCTGGACCGATGGATGCAGCAAATGCTCCCATCTTAATGACTGCCATTTGGGTTTCTTGATCCATAGTAGTAAACTTGGCGATTAAGCCATTAACCACCTGTATCATCTTTGTTGCCTGTGGCAAGATGTTATTTCCGAGAACTGTAGCGAGTTCTTTCATACCTTCTGTTAGGATTCTGGTTTGGTTAGCGAATCCTTGATTCGTTCTCGCGAAGTCGCCACTGGCATTCTTTGTAACTTCTGTAACATAACCTAAACGGAGCATTACCTTTTCTTGTTGGTTCATATCTTTAATGCTCTTTTTAATACCTGCCGATTTTGCATATTCGGTTAGGTTTGTTTCAGTCATTACGATTCCGTACTTCTTTAAGGCTTCGGTTTCTCCTGTGAATATTGCAGCAAGAGCAACCTGCGCCATCTCTTGGCTCGTATTTTTAAATGATGCCATGTCTGCACTTAATTTAACAAGCTTCATAGAGACATCGGCTGCCTTGTCTTTGGTTAACCCTAGGGCTGTTGCCATATCTCCATAGAGTGCTGCACCATCTAACGCACTTTGTTTTGATAATCCCATCGCTGTTAGGGATGTTTCACTCCACTTCATTACGGATTCAGTGCAGTCGCCGAATACAACTTCGGTCTTTTGCATCGTTTCTTCCAAATCCGATGCCATCTTAACACCTGCTACTGTCGCAGCTATAAGTGGTGTTGTTAGTTTTGTAGTAAGACTATTTCCTAATCTTTCTACTCTATCTCCAAAAGTATAAAGTTTGGAGTTGATGGAGTCTACTTTTTTACTAAAGTTATCAAGGAGTGATGGCTGTTGTTTCAGTTGCTCCTTAACCTCTCGCAGCTCCTGCTCCATCTTATTCAATGCAGTAGTTGCATTGTTCATTTTGATTTCTAGATTTTGGGTAGCATTCGCATCCTCGCCTTTTGTCTTTACTGATTCTTCGTATGCCTTGCGTAATCCCTCAACCTTCTTTTTTTGAAGTTCGATTTTCTCTGATAAGGATGACGCCTTGGTTTTTAGTTGCTCGGATGTATTACCAAAGTTCTTGGTGCTACTTTGGGCTACCTTGAGTTCACTATCTAATATTTTTAATTGCTTATCGATTCTTTGGACTCCAGCTTCGAATTCCTTGGAATCGAATAGCATTCCGACTTTAAGTTTCCAATTCGCCATTTCCGTTTTCCTTTCTTATCAGAAAACATCATCAATGTAACCGAACTGTACCTCACTTTCCGGATCATCATTTTCTTGATTTTTAAATCTTGAATAAATCCTTGATTTAATTACCAGCTGTTTTGGTGTACTTCTCCAAAACTCATCATCATCCATTTTAAGAATTTCTTTACCTAAATAATAAAGCCATTCCCAGTCTATTCCGCTCTGCGTGGTTGATGATCCGGATGTTCGTTTTTTGATGTGTTATCCTTATCATCTTCCTCGCCCTCCTCGAACGCATTATTGATTAGTTTTGTGATCGCTTTTTCAATAGATGTGAAGTTGTTCATGTCGATTAATCTACCAACTTCGAACTCAGTAAGACTCTCATCAGTAGATTTCAATACGGCATATAAAAATGACCTCACGGCTTTTAGTTTTTTCTTCTTTAATTCTGCGATGGCAATTTGTAATGAACCGAAGATATCCTCAAGTTCTGCCATGGCATTAAGGTCGAAGTTCATATCGTACTTCTTACCTTTTAATTCAATTGTAGTTGACTGGGCTTGTAAGTCTTTACCAGTCACTCTCTTTTGTCCATTGTAATTATTATTACGATGTTTTTTATTTTTACTCATGTTTTGTTCCTTTCTACTCGCTTGGAGTTACTTCACTTGGTTCTTGTACTGCAGTAAAGAAGTTTTTAATCTTATCAGTATCTGCACCTTCGGCATCAGTATCTAGCATTAATCTCCAGTTACCATCGCTATCTCGATCGTAGAACTTACCTTTGATCTTGGTTGTTTTACTATTTGGCTTTTCTCCTTTTGTTTCGTATTCATCTTCGATTTCAGAGAATTTTCCTTTGTATAAAACACAATAACGATATACTGGATTTGCTTTTGTGCTATTTGATTTTTCACTTCTAAATAAAAGAGCAAGCTTTGGTGGTAGATCTCCGCTATTTTCTACAAGTTCTCCATTTTGGTATCTCTTACCTAAAAGTAATGCTCTGTATTCTAGGGTAAGTGCGTTTTGCTCGATTTCTACCTCGCATCCTGCGAATGCTGATAGTTCATCTTCTACCCCATCATCACTATACAATGTTTCACTATTCACACTTGGTGTAATCTTAGCAGTGATAGCACGGCTTATTTTTACTGGTACTTTATATACTGTTCCACTTACACCATCACTTTCGATTAGTGCAACGTGGACATCTTTAAGACCTATCTGTCTTGGTACTACTGATTTATCAGCTACTGGCATCTTATTCAACCTCCTTTAAGTTTTCCAATTTGAAACGGAATGCCTTATGATACATCTTTGTATCTTTCTCGTATAAATCTTCTTCATCATCTAGGTAGAAGTCCTCGGACTCCATCGCCTCAATGATCTTTTTTTCTAATTCTTTATATTTTGGATTTTTAGTCCATAGATCAACTTGCACAATATAAGTTGCCTTGTTGACTTCATCTTCGGAATACTCGTATTCGTAGTCGTATTCAAAAAATGTGATATAAGTTTCTGGTGGGTTTATGATCTCCTGATATCCACTTACGATATCCAACAGATTAAGTGCGTTCTTTGTCTTTTCACGAATTGTCATAGCCCTAGTTCCTTTCGTACTCGCTCCGAGAAAACATTAAAACATTGATTCTTGTTCTTACTCATCGATTTGTTCATGAAAGGTTTTTTTGGATACTTGCTGTTTGATGTTCCCCACTCGGAGAACTTGGCATAGAAGTAATCACTATTGTCAGACTTTTCCCATCCATATTCGATGGCACGATATCCGTTTTCTCGGACTAATTTTAAAGGAATATTATCTGCCATGTGACCACTTCCGTATTTGCCTTGGTGTCCTTTCTTATCTCGAGGCGCTAACTTTTGTGCATCCTTGTATGCTGGTTGTATTGCTTCCTCTAGAGCATCATCGATGACATTACTATCCAAAAGTTCGTTCATTTTATTTAGATCATTTACGATCGCATCAAGTCCATCAAAGTCAAGTCTTGCGGGCATAGAGTTTCTCGCCTTTCGTAATTAATTTGATATAATTATCATCCACATCACATATATCAAGAACTTCATATATGCGGTTCTCATACACTATTCGGATATCACTACTACATAGTGATTTATAATTCTTGCGAATTGTCATGTTTGTTTCGACTTGAGTGGTGACAGAGTTGTCATCATTTGTGGTTCTTACTATCTTATCTTCAAGTAATGCAAAGATCTTACGGACAGGTTTCCATGTCTTTACTGATACACCTTCGCTATCGAATTTTTGCTCGAACTTTTGAATTTCTATTCTCTTATCAAGTTTCCCTGGATTCATAATTTTCTATTTGGCTACAATATCGTATTTGAAAAATAATGGCATCTACACTGTGTTGTATTACTTCACTTACGACTCCGACAAGCGACCTGTTATCGTTCCAATGTTCTATTAGAATTAACTGCGCAAGGTCGGTTAGTTCATTCGGTTTATATGTTCCGATTGCATTTTCCATATAAATCTTGGAGGCAGCAATTAAGGAACGAATAAACTCATCATCTTCATCGTAATCAATTCGTAGGTATTCCTTTGCTTTCTTTAAATCCACCATGGATTATCATCTCCTTTTAAAATGAGAAAAGAGAGACTTCTCGCCTCTCTATTCAGTTCCTTGTTCTCCATTTTCATTTTCTGGTGTTGATGGAGTATTTTCTGGTGTACTTGGATTCGTTGGTGTAGTTTGAGTTGTAGTTGTTTCTGTTACATTTTTAACATAGACAACTGGTTTTTCTTTTGGTGCTGTAAGTTTAATATTTAAGTATGAATTAACATCCTTTGTTACAACATCATCTCTTTGGATAGCACGAATTAAAGTTAAGTTCTTTGTGAACCCTGCTTCTTTAGATACTGCAAGTGCCATTTCTTCTCTATCCATGAATTTTACGGCTTCTTCTAGGTTTCCGATATACACAGGAGATGCTCCGTTTTCATCTTTGATATTAGTGTTTGCGTACACTTCAATATTGATTCCTGAAAGCATTTTCTTTGTAGGATCCTGTGGATTTGGTTGTAAGATTGGTTTTCCTGTGGCATCTACCCAGTTATCCATGATGTCAAATCCATTTTGGTTTGTAATGATGATCGCACCATTTAAAAGTTCAGGATCAAGTTTTGTGTTGATGGCTGATTTGATTTCAGCATGGGTACTAACATTTAACTTGATACCATTTGCTTTTAACACTGCAAGGATTTTGCGGTTATCTGTGATAACTGATTTACGAGCAATCCATTTGTTGATGTATTTAACAAGTCCACCTTTTTCATCTGATAAAAGTGTATTACTGATTGGAAGGATTCCACCTTTATCTGTGATAGCAAATTTTTGTTGTTTAAGTGTTGGTGATAACATTTCGCCGATTTCAGTTGCTTCAGTGATATCCACAAATGGTTCGATGGTATCTCCGTTTTCATAAACGAAAGAGCCACTTGTCGTACTTGTTGTTTGAACATCCACGAATTGTTTTAAAGGTTTATATTGTCTTTTTAATTCATTTATTTCAGTATAGATGTCTTGCGGAATAATGACAGCGACACTATTTTGATCATCTCCTGGTGTTGTTGTTTCTACCAAGACATCTCTTTCTTCTTTGGTTAGATGTTTACCTTGTAGGTATTTGACAAGTGCAGTTCTGGTTTCAACTGGCTTTTTCTTAGCTCTTGTTTCTTCGACTTCTACGACTTCATTACCATCACTTACTGTTTCTTCTAATTCTTGCATTTGTTCCTCTAGAACGATTTTGTCTTTGATTTCTTGAGCTTCTTTTGTAGCTGCTTGACCTTCCTCTACTTTACCTGCATCGATTAACTCTCTAGCCTCTTTCAATTTGGCTGTTAGACTTCTTCTTAATTCTTGTAATTTCTTATTCATGATTTTTCTCCTTTTCTAAATTTCTAATAATTCGATCATGGCATTTACTTGTGCCTTTTTGAGTTCTTCGAGAACTCTTTCTTCTCTGGTCTTTAGATTATGTTCTTGTAAAGACCTTTTTCCAACTTCACTGGTTGGATAAGCTGGAAATGGTGTTGGCGATATCTCGATTAAATCGATATCTAGAAGTGTTCGCTCATAGACATCTTCATCTTTCAAGTATTCCCATTTGTCGCCATTGTCGCGGATATAAAATCCAAATGATACACCATCGACATCTCCTCTTTTTATGGATTCGTAGATATCTCTCGCTTGGCTAGAATTTGGTAGTTCTAAATCAAAGCGAAGTCCGATATCATCTTCTTCCAATTGGAGAGTTCTCGACTTGGTGCTTCCTAGGACAATGTCAGAATTATGATTCCATAAAGCCTTGATCGTGTTTTCCTCTAGGCTTTTTGCGAAGGCACCCTTGGCGACTCTTTCATACCACTCATCATATAAGAGATGACTGCGCTCGTTGAACTTCACGACATATCCTTGAATTGCCATTCCATCTTCATTTGCGGGATTTTCTCTTATGTGAATATCTGTGGTGGGAATATATCTAATTTCCTTGATCCTTTTCTCCATCGTTTCCACCTCCTTCTTCTTGCTCCTCGTTTTCACTTGGATTTTGTTCTTCTTCATCTGGAGGTTTATCCTCCACTTCATCTGGTTTAGTATCTTGTTGTTTTTCATCTTTGATTTTGACTTTTTGCTTTTGGTATTCATTCATCAAATCAATGTCGATGTAGTTTAATGACATATAGTGCTTATCGCCATTTTTGATTTTGTCTTTGTCCTCAAGTTCTCGTACTTCGTTGATGGAATAAATTCCTAGGTTTATCATCTTTTCGTAGTATGCTGCACGATTGGTGCTATCGCCACGAAGTAATGAATTTAAGTTAAACTTGAAGTAATACTTCTTGTTTATGATTTCATCTTCTGTGAATAATTGATATTGAAGTTCTTGTTCCCAACTAATCAAAAGCGGTGACAAGGTATCTCGTACGAACTCTAGGGATTGCTGCTCGATGTTTGAAAATGTGGCTCTTTCTAGATCCGCCAGCATATGTGGTGGCACATTAAAGATTCGCGCTATCTCTGCTATCGAGAATTTTTGAGTTTCTATGTATTGTGCATCACATTGTTTAATTCCTAATGACTGATAGTCTAGTCCTGCATCCAGTATTGCTACTCGGTGTGCATTATCGATTCCGTTATTGAACTTCTCCCATTCTTGGCGAATAACTTGTTTGGCTTCTGGATTCAATGGCTGTGGTACTTTTAATACCCCGCTGCTCATTGTTCCATTGGCATAAAACTTGCCAGTAAACTTTTGACCTGCAATTTGGATCCCGATCGTTTCACGAGCTACATCTATCGGACTCTTACCAACAATTCCATTTGTAGAAAGTCCTTTGATATGAAGCACACTCGTATATGGTAGGTTTACTACCTGTCCGTTTACGAGTGTTGTTTGTACTAGATATCGTTTTAAATTTCCGTGTTGGTCCTTCTCCATGACTATTTTTGTCACTAATGGATTTAGGATCCACAGGGCTTTTGGATATCCTGTCTTACTCCACTCGATTTCAGCATAGGCATTTCCATATAATTGTCTGTGTGCTTCCATGGTTTGTTTGAACTGGAACGGTGTCATGTATGGATTTGGTCTTGTTTCAATAAGTTTTGCTATTGGGTGATCGTGGATGCGTTTCTTCTTACCTCGACTTTCTTGGTATAACTGTAAAGGCAACATCGCTACATGATTTGATAAAATTCTGATACAAGCATATACGGCAGCAATGTTCATAGCAGTATCCGTAGTAACACTTTCTCCAGAGTAAGTATCATTCCCACCTATTAAATTGATGAGCCATTTATTCGGTGCTTTCAAGTCACTTGTATCATCACTTCTTTTTTCTAGTTTTCTAAATAGCATTTAGTTCCACCTCATTTCAGTATTTTTGATAAGATAAAGCCTAGCCATATAAGAACAAGACCTTGTACGCAGAGTCCTAGTCGCACATCCACCAAATACCCTGCAATTACTATTGATATCAGTCCAACAAGGATCAAGATATCTTCGATGTAGCTACACAAAAAAACGAACCTATCTCGAGTTCGTTCACTTAACTTTTTATTAGACATTCTCGGTATCTCCTTTCTAAAATCCAAATCCTGCACTCATTATGTGCTGGTTGATATCGATTGTTCCATTATCGATTCGCGCTAATGTGTGACTGATTATCATTGCAGCTGCAGGATCTATCCTGAACCTTGCTTTGCTCTTATCGAGCATCTTGTTTTCATTAGCATCAGTCTTGGCGATCGCATTTGATACTGCCCATGTAAGGACTGGATTCATATTTGTAATAATTCGCTTCTGTAATACTAATGCTTCTACATCCTTGGTTGGCTCTGACAAAGTAAGCATTCCTTGTCTTACCTCCACCATTACGAAGCCATCGTGTTCCATATCCGTGGCAAATTGTGTCGCATTGTATGGATCGTAGCCGATTTGGGTGACCGGAAAAATGAGATTAAAATCCTTGATATATTTTTTTATATACTCATAGTCCACCACATCGCCCTCTGTGGCTGTTATATAACCCTGTTTTATCCAAAGGCTGTATGGTACTCTATCTTGTTTTTCTCGCTCTAAAACGCGGTTTTTGGGCATAAAACTGTGTGAAAGCATGACATATTCGCCTGTATCCAATTTAAACTCGGCATTTACACTCGTTAAGTCGATTTTAGAGGACAAATCCACTCCAATTGTGCATGGTCGCCCTCTTATTTTCTCAAAGTCGAATTCTCGGTCACTTGCTTTCCACTTCTTCATATCCATCCACGCAATTTCTCCGTTTACCCATTGATTAAGGTATAACCTTCGAAATGTCGCTTCAGCTGTTGGTATTTCCTTGGCTCGAACTGCTAGAGTTCGCATTTCTTCTATTTTTCTAAATACTCCAAGCGCAGGATTGGCAATGTACCAGGTGTTCTCATCATAGATGTCAGCATCCTCTGGTGCTTCGTAGATAACTGGATAAAATGTTTTATCTACTACTACTCCCTCATTGATCTTCTTTGAGTATTCATATAGTTCATAGCATATTGTTCCAGTTTCTACACCTGCTGTTGTTATAGAAATGAAGAGTGGTTGTCTACGAGCTCCTTGACTGGTTTTCATTAAGTCATAAAGTTTACGATTTTTTGCTGCATGGATTTCATCGTATATGACTATGTGAGCATTGAACCCATCCTTGGTATTCGTATCAGCTGATATTGCCTTATAAAAAGAGTTTGTTTCTAGTCTTACAATTTTCTTTTGAGATTCTAGTATCTTACACTTTTTAAATAAGGCTTTATTCATTCTGATCATTGCAGCTGCTGCGTTGAATACCTTGGATGCTTGTTCTCTATCGTTGGCACAGGAATAAATCTCTGCACCATACTCATCATCCATAAAAAGGAAATACACAAGCATCGCTGCTATCAGTTCGGTCTTACCATTTTTACGAGGTAGAAAGATAAAGGCTTCACGATACTGTCTTGTTCCATCTTCATTAAGTGTTCCTATTAGTTCTCTTACTATTTTTTCCTGGAACTCCATGAGATTGAAAGGCTTTCTTGCGAATTCTCCTTGCGTGTGCTTTAGAAGTTTAATGAACTTGACTGCAGTGTTGGCTTTCTTTTCATCAAACATACTAATCGTTCCCCTTTAGTAGTTCCTCCATCTCATCATCGAAGTCATCTCCTGGAAGTTGCATTCTTCCGCGGCTTGATGGTGTAAGTCCGAATTCGGTCATAAACTCTTTGGCGAGTTTTAGATATCGATGTGCGATAGAAACTTGAGGAATTTGTTGAACATAACCGCTTGGAGTCTTTATGATGGTACTTTGTGCCTTGTCGATTTGTTGCTCGGCTTCTTTGTACCTGCTCCAACACTTGCAGTAGGCTTCCAATGCTGATGTATCATTGACTTTTAAAAGCCCAATGTCAGCAAGTACTGGAGCAACTCTATCCCACTCCGCTTTGGCGATCGGATTACTCTTGATCCATTCAGGTGCTTCTAATAGTGATGCATCTGTAATCGCAGGTACACTATTTTCTAATTCTACACGCTCACTGATATCTCTTTTACCAGGATTTCCATTCATCTGATGTACTACTGTTGGTGTTGGTTTTGGTCCTCTCGTTGACATATCGCATTCCTCCTATTAACTTGTCATGTTTTCTCCTCCTATTGCTTCCTCGTATGTGTATTCTTTGCCATCTCGAATTAGTCGGATGGTATCAGCATTACCTACGAATTGCAAATATCTCTTGACTATTACATCAACATACTTCTCATCTATTTCGATTGCGTAACACTTTCTCTCTAGTTGCTCGGCACAGATAAGTGTGGAGCCGCTGCCTCCAAATGGTTCAAGCACGATGTCATCTTTCTTACTTGAATTGACCATAAGTTTAGCGATTAGTGTAACTGGCTTCATGGTCGGATGTTCTTCACTTCTGGTTGGTTTGTCATTATAAATAACTGAACTATATTCGTTTTGACTATCTGCAAGTTTCTGGAATAACTCTACAAGTTCTCCTTTAGACATTTTCTTTGGATTCATTTGCATAAAGTCATCAATTACTGTGTCCTTGTCACGATCGCCATACCATTTATGACTTGCTCCTGGTTTCCATCCATAAAGGATCGGCTCATGCCTCCAGTGATAATCTTGGCGACACATTACCATTCCATTTTTTACCCATACTAGACATTGTTTCAAATCGAACCCTGAGTCTTTTAGTGCTTTCCTGAAGTTCACTCCTTCTACATCGCTATGGAATACATAAATCGGTGATCCTGGTTTGCATGACTCGAAAGTTCTTAAATAAAAAGCAAACAAAAAACGATAGAAACTATCGCTATCTTTGAAATTGTCGTTTTGAATTTTTTTCCCATCATCTGATTCGTAATCCACATTGTATGGTGGATCCGTTATCACGATGTCGGCTTGCTCTTTTTCTAGTAATCTGATATAGGTTTCTTTAATTGTGGAGTCGCCACATATCAGTTTGTGTTTTCCTAATAACCATATATCTCCTTGTTTGGAGAAAGGCACTTTTGGTATGTTATTGTCTAGGTCGAAGTCATCTTCTTTTACTTCATCTTTAACAAACATCTTGGTGTATTCTTCTACATCGAACCCTGTCAGTTCCATTACTCCTACGGTGTTTAATTCTTCGAGTAATACTCCCAGTTTTTCCATATCCCATTCGCCACTGATTTTATTCAGTGCGATGTTCAAAGCTTTTTCATCTTCTTTGGATAAATCTAAAACTACACACTCGGCTTCTTCTGTTCCTAGGTCTTTCATGACTGTAGCTCTTTGGTGTCCACCGATGATTGTTCCATCCTTGTTGATAATAATTGGATCTACATATCCAAAGTGAAGAAGGCTGTTCTTTATTTTCTCATATTCAGCATCTCCTGGTTTTAATTGTTTACGAGGATTATATTCTGCTGGCTTTAATTCTTCAATTCTTCGTTTTTCTATATTCATGTTTTCTCTCCTTTCTGCAAAGAAAAAAGCCTATTCAAGGCTTCCTAATATTTCTCTGGCTTCATCTAGTTTTTCCTCTAGCATTTCTTCTGCTGATTTTTCATTCTCATCATCAGTTTCATCATCATCTTGGTCAATTTCATCGAAATCAATTTGTTCTAAATCTGATATTGCCGACTCTAATGCATCGATTCTTTCTTGAAGCAAAGTTCCTGCATCTCCATCTTGTAATGACTCTGGTATATTATCATACCTATCTTGTAATTCATCTCTTTGATTTTCAAGTTCATCTTTTAAACTTTCAACATCTGATTCATCGTTAATCTCGAATGTATCTTGCAAGTCGTATAACCATGCTAGATACTCCGAACTAGTCAATTCACTTCTTGGCACTTTGCAGTCATTACACACAATTCTTGGTGCAGAATACATTGCTGTAATTTTCTTATATGTTTCTCCTTGAGAAATCGTTCTTTGACATTTTGAGCATACATATTCTTTTCTTGCTTTTTGCATTGTTAATTTTGCCATGTTTTCCCTCCTCGCTGACACATATTACCGTATTTTAGGGAATAAGTCTAGTGAAAGGTATTATATCAGAATTATTCAAAAATTGATACCCCCCTTTTGAAATATGCGATTTCATACACAGAGTTGGGCGCCGTTCGTTTTAGAGCGCCACTCTAGGGATTCATGGGTGGGGGGTGTCAGTGCTTGATCCCGTTGTGACATGATTCACACAAACTCATAAGATTATCTAGATCTAGCCTTTTGCTCCAGTCTTTCTTTACTGGTATGATGTGATGTACCATCGTGGCTACTGTTAGTAGACCTCTCCTTCTGCACATGACACAGTGGTATCCATCCCTTGCTAGTGCCAAGGCTCTCACTGCTTCCCACTCTGGTGTCTTATAGAAGGCTATGTACTGGTTGTCTGTACGCTCCCTATTATAGCGGGTGTAATACTCCTCCTGGTGCTTGCTACAATACCTCTCTCTAGTAAGGCTCGTACAACCCGCTTTATTGCATAAATGTAGTGCCTTTATGGGCATTTGCTCCACCTCTTATCTAAACGCGGCACAAAAGGCTTGAAAATGCCCAAATATCGCGTTATTACTATTTTGATTTTTCTAAAAGTCCAATATCGCCTATTTTTGATAAATAAAAAGGGAATATTGCATCCCTTTTAATTTATCGAAATCTTAGGTCGAGGAGGACCAGAAATAAAGTGGTAATTCGTGTGAACTACCACAATACCATTATACTATATCTAGTTGCGAGTAAACTGTCCCATTTCTGCTACTTTTCTGCTACTTTTTAGTTACTCGTTCATTTTCCTTAGTATTTATCTAAATTTTCGATAGGTTCAGCTTCTACTCTTGTTCCATCTATGAATTGGTAATAAGCATGACCTTTTTCTCCGATTTGTTTTTTTAAATCTCTTTTAATTTTCTTTTCCAGTTTAGTTTCTTTCACTATTGATAATTCTACAGGTTTATTTTTATTTAAACTTTCAAATATTGCCATGGATTCAGCTAGACTACATAACTCGCATATTTCGGTTTTATTATCTAATCTAGACATTGCTGAAGGTCGTTTATATTCCATTTTACATTTTGGGCATTTTTTCATTTTAGCTTTCCTCCAATTTAGCATTTGCCAGGATAATGTTTACTAAATCTTCATCACTAGCAGGTAGTATTAGCCAGTTGGCTTCTACTCCTTCTGAATAATCTTTCCATATCATGTATGCGCTTTCATCTGTAATTAAATATCCTTTTTCTTTCATTACTCGTATTATTCTATCAACATCTCCTTGATATGGTAGTCGAGCTTTAATTTTTAAATCCATCTTTTACTTCCTCCTTCATAGTCATATGCTTCTCTTGCTGCTTTTCTCAATATCTTTCTATTAAATCCAAACCTCCTATAACCTTTGTCTAGGACATTATAATAGAATTCTCCAGGTTGCGATTCTTTGCTAGTATTCATTATGTAGACCATGGCATCTATTGTTTGGTCTTTAACTTTCACTTTTAGCATTTCCTTTCGATAGTAGTTTGGGTATCCTTCATATCTATCTAGCGATCTCTCATCCTCTGGTTGTATATCCCATATCAGGACAGGGACTTGGTATCCCTGTTTCCTTTCTATGGATGCTGGTCCATCGAATAATAATCTCCAGTTTTTTAGGATTGCTGTTCCTACTATTGTGGCTGTAGGACATCTTCTCGCCATTTGTTCTTCGCTTAGGTTACTTCCATATGCGATATAATATCTTTTCATTTCTCATTCCTCCTCTATTATGCTATCGCTTTCTTCTTTTTAGGTGGATAGCCGAACCTCCATGCTGCGACTCCATCTAGGTGCTTATATAGGTGTTCTCTACAAGTCTTGTACTCATCTCCGATCAAGCCAATTCTGTTTAGGTAAGTTCTCATTGCGAATTTTTCATTTTCGGTTTGTGGTTTTCTTGATGATGCTCCGCTTTGTGTTAATGCTTGATAGTTAAGTGCTAGCGCTAGGACTATGTAGGCTCTTATTTTCCCTGCGTGTAGTTCGCTATTAAATCCTCGTAGCTCTACTGTGTGGTTTCCGGTGAAGTAACTATGTAGGTTTAAGAAGTGGTATCTGCTTTGGTGGTAGTGATAATCTTCGAAGCCTCCATATCCTTCGTACCATATTTTTCTTATTTGTGCTTCAGTTCTAGGTCGCCTTCTTTTGATTTTATCTACTAGGCTGTCATCCATCTTTTTGCACCATCTCATTCTGTCTGGTGTGATTTGTAATGATTTGTATAATAAGTCATTCTTACTTGCTATGATGTTTATAAAATTCTTTAGTGTTTTTGCATTGTGTGGTTCTCCATCTAGGTGGATGTGTATTCCGCATTGTAGTTTTTGACTTGCGTATGCTCCAGCTTCTCGTAGGTTTCTTACTATTGTTTGGAGTATCTCAATGTCCTCTTTATAAGTAAGTATCGGACTTACGAGTTCTACGCTGTAATCGCTACCTGCATTTTCTCTTGCTCCGTTATAAGTTCTTCTTGTACGAATGCTTCCATCATACATAACTGTCCATTTTCGACCATCTGCTTGTGTGATTATTTTTTTATCATACATATCTCTTGGTCCTGGTGTTACCGTTCCGCCTATTGTTCTTGCGACCACCTCGGCTGCTTGTGATCGTGTTATACCAGTCATCTCGATTTCTATTCCGAATCGAGATTTTAACATTTCATCTTTCATTTCTATTCCTCCCCCTGGCGACACAAACATTACCACAAAAACACACAAAGTCCAGCCCAAAAGCGAAAGAAAAGCAATTTTATGGCAGAAAGTTGTTCAAAAGGTCGGAAAGGTCCTTCTTACAGGTTTCATATTTCTTACGAACCCCGCTTGAAGTAATATAATCTTGGTATTCATTTCGGTATTTAGAATTAAATTGATGAGTGATTATGCTCCACTTTTTCTTTTCAAAATGCTTCTGTGTAATAATAAAGGAGTTTTCTTCATCTAGTGATTGGAGGAGAATATCTACTATTTTATTATCTTGTTCCAACAACTTTATCTTATCTTTGCTCTCCTGGATCCATGATTTGATTTTCTCTTTTTGATTTTCTACTCTTATCATCATGGATTCAATAGGATTCGAATTGTGACTTGTTTGCACACCAAGGTTGTCACATTTAGGCTGTGAGAATAAACTATCTATTTCACTCGTATCTTTCGTGAGGATTTCTTCCCATTGATTGATCTTTAATCGTAACATTTCAATGGTTGCTTCGTTTCTTTTATAACCATTTAATAACTTATCAATCATTCCGATCCTCTCCCTTATTTTAATTCTTCGATTATTTTTACCACCTCATCAACTGTCGTTACTACTCCTGCAGTTACTCCTAATTCTTTAAATCTTCTAATAAGTGCCTTTTGGATCTCCGTTGGTTTATTTCCTGGCTGTTTAACCTCAAGACATAAAAAAAAGGATTTCATATCCTTTCGTACTACTGCCATGACATCTGGTAACCCTTTCACAGAATAAAGCCCTCCGTGATTTTTCCATGCGAAGCCTTTCCATGACTTACCCATCCTTGGCTTATTTATGTAATCTAGTATCTTTTTTACTATATCTCTTTCTAGCATTTTCCCTCCTTATGTACACTAGGTACACTATTGAACCTTTGTATTTTTATCTCTGTACCTTTGCAAACCCTTGTAAACACTGGATTTAATTAAAAATTGTACAGTTGAACGCGTTTTTTTGAAAAATATATATGTTATATATAAGTTAACAAGAGGAGAAAAAAATCTCTCCTATATTATATATATATTTTAATGTACAATGTACAATATTATATTATAAAGACTCTTTTGCCCTTATTTTATTTAGGTTTTAGTCTTGTACACTTCTTGTACACTAAATCATTTTTTTGCTTGGTTGCGTTCAAGTTCTTGCATTTTCCTTTTATGTTCTTCAATTTTTTGTTTCAGAATATCTTCTTCGTGACTGATCTCCAAAGCCTCACTCCACTCCAAGTCCTCGATTCGCATTTGCTCGGTCGGTGTTAGATCGCGCATATCCTCATCGACTTTAATTGCTACATACGAAGTAGTTATTCCACCACTGGTTCTTCGTACCGTGTTTCTCTTTTGTGTTGATTCTATTAAGATGTAGCCTCGTTCCTTGAAACCTTGCAATGTTTTCTTGTAGTTGTATCCTTGCTTCGTTAGTTCCAGCTGCAATATACTTGGCTGCACTAAAAAATAGACATCTTCGCCTATTGTTTCATGTGTTCCGTATATTTGGTTCTTGGATAATGGACTAAAGTAATTCACATTCACGGCTATCCAACTCTTAATGTATGTGTATGCTTTGTCTACGATGTCGACTTCTCGCTCGGTATCAAGTTTTTCTAGTATTCTTTTTCCAAAGTGTAACGATGCATTAACATCATCTACATCAAACAAGATCATATTAGATATGTAATCAGCTACACATATCAAGCTCACTGATGCAATGTGGCTGCTGATATTTTCCTCTTTGTTTTCTTCGAGCCTTTTACAAAAATAATCATATAAGTCATCTAGTAGTGTAGACTTTGGGACAACAACATTTTCGATTAAGTATTTGATGTACTTCCTTCCGGCAAGTCCGTAGTTCTTGGTCGTGAAACGATGCATCTCGATCGCATCTCTTTCTTTGTCAAAGAGTGGTCCGTATAACTCTAGTGTTCTTGATGAGATTCCTGTTTGCGAAGTTTCGCTCGATATCGGCTCCTCGCCTGTTGTTATGATTGCCATGTTCCATGATGAACGTGACTGGATAGTACCAGTTTTTGTTCCCCTGGTTCTCCCTGTTCCTAGCCCTAACATATAAACTAAATTGTTTATAAAGTCCTTGTTTCCGCCGACTGCTTGCTTTTCATCAATGCCGAATGGGAGATCATTATACAAAGATGCCATTCGCTCGATACCTACACTTGTAGAGTTAAAGTTTCCCATCGTAGCATCTGGATTTCCCCATACAGAAAGTGCTACTTTTAGTGCTGCAGTTTTCCCTGCTCTCGAGTCTGCCCAGAAGTGTGTTATAAAAAGCCTTGTCTTTAATAACTTAATAAGTGGCGATGCAAAACTTACTTTCAACATACAATTAAAAAGATCATTCTTCATTAGTGGCTTTATTTTCGCTATCCATTCATCTAGGTTGCCTTCTTCTTCGTATCCTGTGATCAGTTGCTTATTTGTTCCATCACTTTTCAAGTGGATATCTCCTGGATAGTGAGGAAGGAAGTTTTTGCCCCACCAGCCAAATTGTGATACACATTTCTTGGTTTCTATTGTGTCGAAGTTCAGCTCATCTAGTTGTCCTAGATAGTCAGACATCTTCTTGGCATTTTCTCCAGTTATAGGTATACCTTTTTCGCCGAGTTGTAGGATTTGTCGCTGATTGTTTATGATGCTTCTGGTTGTAAGAAACGAGTTCCACTTTTTAAATTTATAAAACGAGACCTCTAGTTCCTCGGTTTCATCTTCTAGGTTATAATAAATTGCTGATATAATAACCGGAATTCTACATATCAAAGAGTCATCTCCCTTGCCATCCTTGTACACTATTCCATCCTTACAAAGCTCGTAATCATCTGGGATTCGCACTCTTGCTGGCATTCCTGGTACTGGCTCTTGGGCGAGTAATGCTACTTCTTTCAAATCTAGTCTTACTGCTTCATTCATTAACTTTCTAATTTCGGTACGAAACTTATCATAGTTGTTCAGATTTATCTCATCAGTATAACTTGGTACACACTTCTTGAATAAGTCACTTGGATCCTTGCATCCTAGTGTCGAACATGAAAACTCATAGACTTCTGCATTGTTGTTTCTGTTATATAATGTTTCACATATCTTATTACGGAATAGATTACCACCTGCATCATTCTCGTTATGTATGTACACTTTTTTATTTAATATATATCTTAACCATTCGACACGAAACATTGTGGCTCCTGGTATTCCTAGGACTGTGAAACCAGCAAGAGAGAGTGCGTGTGTATCGCTCTCTCCCTCCACGAGTATCACATAGTCATCCATTCTCATTCGCTGTAATCCATACGGAATAATCTTTGAGTTCTTTTCCCACCTGAACGCTTTGTTTTCTCCTCGGTATCTCGTTGCTACGAGGTTTTCATTGGCATCGTAGTAAGGTATCTTGATTCCTTTTTTGTGGTTGCTCATTTTCCATATTTTCTCTAGGTAGACAACAGGGAACTTTTTATCATGAGCATAACTCTCTAATGAAAAAGGTTCTGGCTCTGGAGTCGCCAAAGAGTCAACTTTTGGTGGCTTTATGTCGTATGAGTCACACAATTCTTGGTACACTGTGGTTGTATCTTTGTTGTCCATCTTTGCTTTAAAACCTATAAAATTGCCCTTTTCGTTGCATCCAAAGCAATGATATTTTCCACTAGTTATATCTATACTAAATGATGGCTTATCATCATCGTGAAATGGACATCTCGTTATAAGCGAATTCCCATTCTTCTTTACATTAGGCAGGTACTTCTTATATTCCTTTTCGTAGTCGATAGCATCATCTATTGATTCCATCATTTTCCCTCCCTCCGGGTTATTCTAGTACATCATTATCTGTCTCATCGATTCTTTGAAGTCTTGTTGTTTGTTTCACGTTAGCCGAGAATTCTCGCATCACTTTCTTTTCTTCAGCGTTTAGTAATCTCGCGATCGCAAATTGCACTTTTGAGTATTTGATTCCTGTTTGGCTTTTCTCTACTGTTAGAGTCATCTTGGTTACGACATCACAGGCTTTCATTCCCTTGGTTACGATTCTCTTTGAAATGTAATCAGAGAAGTTCTTGATGCTTGTTGGTGGTAGTGTAACAAGTAATGGCAGAATTTCTCCACTTCGCAAGATGTAAATTCTACGCAAGTTCTTACACTTTTTGCCCTTGCCATCATCGGCACTGCCGTACTTATTCAAAGGACAATTTGCACACGCTCCTCCTGGGCATCCGATTCCTAGTTTTCCATCCATGCTACTGCAAGCTGGAGGTTGTGCCTGTCCGTTGTATTCTTCTTCGAAGTATGCATTAACTGGGTAGTGGTCGACAATGACTCCCTCTATCTCTTTTGAGTATTCTGGTTCATCTGGGTTGTCTGATCCTGGTAATTCCCACATTTGACCTCCACCACTAGGTATGCTTATCTTATCAAACGAAATCGTTAGTCCATCTAAATCTTCGGTGTCTATTTCCATGCCACCTGTTGGCACTACGAAATTCTTTTCATCTTTTACTGCTAATTCATTTTTATTTTCCATGTTTCATTTCTCCTTTCAATTTTACACATGAAAAAGAGACTATCACTTTTGATAATCTCTAAACATAAACTGCTCGCTAAATTGTAATTTATAATTTGCTTATTACTTTTTTCTGTCAACTTCTTTGTTTACACTATTGCTAATAATATAGAAATTGGAAATATAGCTACTGGATAAAATTCTTATTTTCAATTTTTCAATTTAAAAATTTTCTTTTGGCGCTTAGTTTCAAATTTCCAATAACCATGATTACGATTTCGATGTTTTTTTTGAATCTTGTTTTGATTGTTTTTCATGGCTTGTTCAGCATTTAATATAATAGCTTTTTTTTCGTTGGAAACAAATTTAAGAAAAACATCATATAGGTATAGCCATCCATCGTATGAGATCTCAGTAAGCGTTGACTCTAATTTGATTTTTAAAAACTTGCAAATGCGTTTTTGTTGCTCATAAGTAAACAATTTTTTTGTTTTATCTTTGAAAGTATTTCCAGACGCTAAAAATATATATGATAAAAAATTTCTATAGTCTGTCGCATCCTCAACATCTGCTGATGTTTTTCTTTGAAAGTGAGCAAAACATATTCGTGCATTTGGCACAGGATAAAAATCTGATGGTTTAAACTCATAAATCAATTCAGCGGAAAACCAAGGTTTGTATAAAAGAGACCTCAAACTTTCGTTATAAAAAGGCTGTCCAGAATACCTTAGAAAAGCTTCATACTGCATTATGAAATATATATCTTCAGGAGGATTATCATCTTCAAATACTTTTTTCATAATATCAGCAGTTATGTTAAATGGAATATTTGCACATACTTTATATGGTTCTTTTACTGATATTTTATATTTTAAAAAATCCATCTCTATTATTTGAACTTTTTTAGATTCTTTATACCTTTCAGATAAAGTTTTCGCTAATTTTGCATCAAACTCTATTGCTATAACTTTCTTGCTTTTTTTTGCAAGTTCATTGGTAATAATTCCTTTTCCAGGACCTATCTCAATTACAATATCGTCGTTACAAATATTACTCTTTGATAACAAGGTCGCTACAAGTTGTTTACTATGTAAATAATTTTGCGAATGTTCTATTCCCATAAATACCTCCTTTACAAATTACTATTTGTCTGTGAGTTCATTATACCAAATTTCGACGTTTTTTTCTACTGTTCTTCGTATGTTTCAACTTAAACAATTTGATTTTTAATCCTAGGACTTTCTTGCACCATGGACTAAATATCTTCGAGTAGTATCGTATCTCATTCTCGGTGTACTTTATCTCTTTGGCGATGGCTGTCATGACTAGCTGCACTTTCTTACTGCGATTTTTGTTTTCTCATAAACATTAATAAAATCTACGATCCACTCTGGTATCTCATCATCGTTGTTAGCTTTTAATTCTTTAACAAATGCACGAAGGCTATTAGCATTTACCTGTTCTTGTACTAGGTCGCCTGCATCATTGTTTCGTAATGCTTCGAATAGTTCTTCTTTGCATTCTGCTTTGGCTGATGCGTATGTGTCCACTTTAAGGCTGTAAGAGTGTCCATTTCGCTTGAAAGAGTCAAGTTCTGCTGTTACCATTGCTGCTACTAGATCTTGCTCTACTGCCTCTATCATTGCGTTTGTTTCTTTTAGTGAAATTTCCAACTGCTCTTTCTCATCTCGTAATTCTTGTAGTCTGTCTGCCATTGCTAAATCTATATTATTCTCCATCTTTGTTATCCTCGCTTTCGTTTTCATTTGCTACTTCTGATTGTGCTGCTTCTTCTTTGATTTTTTGAGCCTTCTTGTATCGCTTCTGATCAGCTTCGTACTCCTTTTGTGAATTTTCTAACTCTGCTTCTAGGTTGTTGATCACGATTCTCGTTTTTTCAATGCGATTGAAATCTCTAGTTGATATTGCATTTAAGCAGATAATGTATTGTTGCTTTAATGTATCGATTTGTCTTACTAGAGTTGGATATTCCTTTCTCATGTTAGTTAGTTCTACTACTCTTTGATGACCTATTTCCCATACTTGGTCTAGCACTTCATTTGTAATAATTGATTTCATTTTCTATCTCCCTTTTTAAAATATTCTCTCCAATTATCTACTACATTTTTGGCTATATCTTCTTTACTCTCTAATGCTTTGATGATCTTTTCATCTACTGTTCCTGTAGAGATTAAATTAATATAGGTACAAGTACACTTTTGTCCTATACGATGTGTCCTTGCGATTGCTTGAGTATAATTTGCATAATTAAAATCAAGGCTATAAAAAACAGCGGTATCTGCTGCTGTTAGTGTAATGCCTAGCCCTGCGGTTTGTATCTGGGCTATGAATAGTTTTACTTCATCATTGTTTTGGAACTTATCACACATCTCTCCACGATTCTCAATTTTGATGTCGCCTGTGATGTATGAGTATTCTATTCCCATTTCATGAGCTGCTTCTTGGATGGATTCTATCTCTGGAATAAATCGTGCAAAGACAACAAGTTTCTTTTTGTTATCTATGATGACATCCTCCATGATATCTTTTAGTTCATTAAGTTTGGCTTTCGATATGACTTGGATTCTTCCATCATCATCTTTCACGTGTCCTCCAGATATTTGTGACAGCCTCATCAGTTTCGTTAGGACATTGGTTGCTGTGATCTCGCCTTCTAGTAATTCTGCATAACTTTGTCTAACTACGGCATCATATGTCCTTCTTGCTCCTGGTTCTAATTCACAATAGCGATTTAAGAAGATTTGTTCTGGTAAGTCTAGAGCTTCTTCCTTTGTAATTCGGTATGCGACACTATGTGCTTTGCTTGTTAGTTCATCCATGTTCTTGTATCTTATGATTTGGTGATTATAATAACCTCCCATCACGGCATATCTATTTCGGAAGGCATAAAAACTTAAACCGAAAATATTTGGATCCAAAAACTTCCACTGACTGAATATGTCCATTGGCGAGTTTTGTACTGGTGTTCCTGTTAGTATCATTTTATACTCTGCCTTTGCTCCTAATCTATGAAGTGTCTTGCTTTGTGATGCACTTGGATTCTTTATCTTTTGTGATTCATCACATATAATCATATCTGGCTTATAAATATTGAGTTCTTTTTCCATTCTCCAGGTGGCTTCGTAATTTATAATGGCGACCTTTAATCCTTGCTTATGTGCTAGTGATATAAGTTTTGCTTTTCGCTTGCTCATGGTTGATCCTGTTATGGATTCTACATTGTAATCATAATCGGCAAATTTACTTATTTCCCTTTCCCATACATTAATTATGGATGTAGGACATACCACTAGGACTTTCTCGATCAAGCCTTCCTGGAATAACTTTCCTATAATAGCGATAGATGTAAAACTCTTACCTAGCCCCATGTCCATCAGTAGGGCTGCACATCCCTGTTCTTTTAATTTCGGTATAGCAAACTCACACGCTATTTGTTGGTGCTTGTAAGGCTTTACCTTTATTGGTAGTTCCATGTTTTTCTCCTTTCTTTTTGGTACTGCCTACTACATCGGTTTCTTCCTTTTTTAAATCCAAGTTAAAGATGGAGTATATCTTTTGTTCTTCAGCTCCTAGATAATCGGCTACAAGTGGTAGTGTTCCCTTCACTTGAATTTTCTTTTGCATTGGCATCACCTCCTTTACTGCAACAAAAAAAGAAACCGAATAAGTTTCTTAATTGTTACGAGTAAACCTCGACACCTAATGCCAACGCAAATTTCACATATGCTAACTTTTTAAGTTCTCTAAAATTTCGTAAACACATATGACATTGTGGCATAATTTGCTCATCAGACATTGTCATGTCCGTTAGGTACTTTAAATATAAGTATTTCCTTTCATCTTCATCAAGGCGATTAAAAGCAGAGATTATCTTGTTCACATATTCCTCGATTTGCCCTTCTAGGATTATCTTTTTGATCACATAACTTTCTACACTTGATTTTGTATTTCGTACTGATGCTCTGCCTCCAAATGACAAGCCATACTTTGCTGTCATCTTTGGTAGTTGATTTTCTTCTAACCTTAATAAAAGTAATTTGTATAAATTCATTATATTCTTTACTGCGTTTTTAGTTTCTACATAATTTACTGACTCAAAAATATCTGTCATAAGTTTTCTCCTTTTCCTTTCGATACTTCTTGGGTACTGCAAAAACTTCTTTTTAAAACACAAAAAGGAAACACTTGTATAAAGTATCTCCTAATTTCAAATTCTTGTAACTTATGACTCTCGACATCATTATACAAAATATGATAAGCATATTTTGTCGAAGCGAGGTATCATATAGTGATTATTGTATATTTTTGTTTTTTATAGACTGTTGTATTCTTGATTGGCATGATTTTTACGATCCTATTGGCATCCATGTTCTCGAATTCTATATCATCTATATCTATCTCCATTGTATTCACTCTATAATACTTTTGGAGTTCTGTTATAAATTCTGTTATTTCTTTCTTGGTCTTGACTGGTGATACTAGAATGTTCTTATCATCCTTCTTCACTGTCATATCCATTAGTTGTTCTTTCATCATAAAGGCAAGGTTGAATATCTTTCGCTCTTTAAATTTAATATTCACTATTTTAACTTTTTTCTTATCATCTACTTCTATTTCTATTTGATCTACATAATCGGCGACTATGACACGCCTTTGTTCTTTGTCTAGTTGATTCCATATATCCTTGGCTGATGAGTAGTATAAATCGCTTTCCCTCTTTTTGATTTCTTTGATGGTAGAATATAGAGCGATATCCATATCATCTGTGATTCTTACATCTCTTTTAATTTGCTTCTTTATTTCATTGTTTATTGATTCTTTTTTAAGTTTTATAAACTTCATTTCTTGAGCGAACTCTGTTTCATCCATAAATCCATCAAAGTAGGCTTTCTTGACTCTAGCTTCTCGCTTGGTCATATCTTCAAGTTGTTGTTCATACAGATCGCCATTTGTTTCTAGTTTTGTCTGATTAGATATCGGGATTGTTCCAACATCAGCTATCATAAAGTAATCTAGTATTTCATTAATTTCTTTTACAAAGGCATCTTCAACATTTTGCTCTGGTACATACCCAACTCCCTTACATCGATTACATATATAATAACAATACTTTGTTCCGTTCCTGCTCTTTCCGTTTGTGCCTCCTAGCACATCGTGTCCACATACCGGACATTTTATTTTCTGCATGAATATGTAAGTTTGTTTTCTCTTTTGATGTAGTTGATTCATTCTGTATTGTTCTTGCGTTTCATTCCACATCTGTTCTGTAATAATGGCTGGTACTGGGAATATGCATTCTTCTCCAGTTTCCTCCTCCATGGCTTTATAATGATACCTTCCAACATATTGTTCTCGGTGGAGTGCATCTTCTATAAATCCTCTCGTAAACTTTTTCTTACCTGTGTATTCCTTATTGAGTAAATCTGCGACATCTTGGCATGAATTACCTTGTAAGTATAACTCAAACATTCTATATACAAACTTGGAGTCGTATTCATCTATAACCATTTTCTTTGGATCCGGACCTAGTTTGTCCTTCGTGTATCCAAATGGAACTGTACTAAAATGTAATTCTTCTATAGCACCTTCCATTCCTAGTTTTGTTCTTTCAGATATAACATCAAGTTCATATTCTCCGTGAGCCGCTTCCATATTGATTTGGTACTTACCAACTGCTGTGTTGTAATCTAGGTCGTTCCATGATGTTACGATTCGGCAATTATATTCTTTGGCTACAGATATTATTTTTTGTGTATTTGCTACTCCTCTTACTAATCTATCAAGGCGCCATACTACTATAACATTAATCTTTCCTGTTCTTATATCATCTAATAATTTTTGTAAGTCTTTTCTCTTATCTAGGTACTTCCCTGATATTCCGGGATCCCCATATACATCATATATTTTAAAACCTCGGTGTTCACATAATCTTCGCAAGTCCTTTTCTTGTTCTTCATAACTATGACCCTCTCGTTTTTGATCGAAGGTAGAAACTCGCAAGTAGATTCCTGCTATCCATTCCTTTGGTTCTATTTTTTTGCATTTTAAAGGTGCCATTTACTACCACCTCTTTCGAGAGATAATAAATAAGGCACCTTCTTTGATTGTTTTAATATTGTTTTAGCTAGTTCTATTGCTTCACTTTTATGCAATATCAGTAAGTCATCATTGACCTGTTCTTTCCTTCCAACTCTCATGTAGATGCAGAGGTTGTCTGGTATAATCCATACTTTCTTTTTCATTCTTGTCCTCCTTGCTTATGACTTTCGCCATTATACTAATTATAACAGTTTCTGTTAACAATAACAGGCTCATCTTTCTAACGAATTTATAACATTTTTTTAACAACTTTTTAATCCGTTTATAACGATTTGTTAACTTTCCTAACTGTGATCGTACCAGTATAGAGACAAGAATATGATGCAGCTATTTTTTAAAAATAATTTGATACCAATTCTCTTAATCTTGGAAATGTGCAAGCATTATTTGTATCGTTAATGAAGTATAATTCATCATCGTATAAATACTCTCCGTAGTATAAAATCACTACTTCCTTTTCCTTTGTTTTTAATAATATTTTGTGTGGGCTGATTGTTGAGAAGTTTGTTTTTGTAAATTCCATCATATACCCATTTATGTAAGTAATTTCAAGGTTTTTTCTGCTCAAGTACCTATCGCACTTGTCTTTTATTTCCTTTGGAAACTCTAGTTTTTTCTTCTTTATTTCCATGTTCTGATCCTCCTTTTTAGAGCATCATAAAACCCTGTCTCTATACTAGAAACAGGGCTATCTTTAATCGAACATTTGTGGTGTTCGAGTACAGACTTCATGGTGCCGACAGAGGGAATCGAACCCCCAACCTATTGATTACAAGTCAATTGCGCTACCAATTACGCTATGTCGGCATTAAGATGGTGGGCGATGTAGGACTCGAACCTACGACCCTCTGCTTGTAAGGCAGATGCTCTAACCAACTGAGCTAATCGCCCATCATTTGCTTTGCAAAAAATATGCTATGTCTAAAAAAATAAATTCAAGACAATTAAGATTATACTATACTAAATTTCATTATGCAATAATTTTTTTTAATTTTTTATTAATTTAGCGTTTTTTTCAAAAAATAATAATTTTTTTAACATCCATTTTTCTGCATTTTTTAGAATAATAACTTTCTTTGTATTGCATATGGCAAAAAATGTTCAATAATTGAAGAAGATAAATTATAGCCATCTTCACCTAATGTATACCAATGATATTCTAAAATTTCATCATTAGGAATCAAATCAACATGAATTTTTTTTAAAGCTAAAAACATATTCATTTCAACAATTATATCTGAATCACTAGCAGCAGCTTCTTTAAAACACATAATTGGAAATAAATCTTCTTCACAAAATTCAAATCCTTGACCAACTTCCTCATTGACCTCTCTTAAAGCAGCAGTAATTTCTGTTTCACCAGTCTCAACACCACCACCAACAAGTGTCCACGAATTAGTAGAACTACTACGTTTAGATTTAACAATTAACAATTTTCCATCCTCAACAAAAGCTACGCCTACTACTCTTTTTAACTTATCCATTATACTACCTACTCCCTTACTACCATACCACAATATTATACAATATTTTTTTCGGCAATCAAAATTTAATTGAAATAATTAGTAAAATTATGTTAATATTAAAATAGAACTTTTCCTTTAGAAAGATATAAAAATGAAAAATTATTTAGTAGATAATTATACTTTAGATGATTATCAAATGCATCTACTTTTAAATGACGAAAATACCATTGTTATTGCTGGTGCTGGTGCTGGAAAAACTCTAACTATAATTGGAAAAATCAACTATTTATTAGAAACACAAAATTTACAACCAGAAAATATTTTAATAATTTCCTTTACAAACGCTTCGGTAAAAGATATTAAAAATCGCATAAAATCAAATGCCATAGTATTAACTTTCCACAAATTAGCAATGTATATTTTAGAAAAAGTTAACTATGATTACACTATAAGCAATTCAAAAACTCTTAATTTTATTATTGAAGAGACTGTAAAAACTGCTTCCGAAAAAGAACAAAAAATTATTTTAAAATTTTTAAAGCTTAAAACAAAATTTAACAGTTTTTTATATACTCATGAATATAAAAGTTTCTGTAGATTAATTGAAACATTTATAAATCTTTGGAAAACTAATGATTTTAAATACAATAATTTAGATTTATCAAAATTTTCCAAAATCGAAAAAAATATCTTAATCTTTATATTCAATATTTACAAAAAATATAACCTTGAAAAAACAAGCACTAACCAATTGGATTTTGATGATCTTATATTATATGCAACTAACCTAGTTTCCAAAGCCAATTTAAAATTTAAATATATAATTATCGATGAATTTCAAGACACTTCATTTATCCGTTTAAATTTAATTAAAAATATTGTTCAAAATACTAATTCTAAAATAATTGTCGTCGGAGATGATTGGCAATCAATTTATCGATTTAGTGGTTGTGATTTAAAATTATTTCTTAATTTTCCTTCCTTCTTTTCAAATGTTCAAATAATTAAATTAGTCAACACTTATCGTAACAGCCAAGAACTAATTCAAATTGCTGCTACTTTTGTCCAAAAAAACCCACTTCAAATATCTAAAAACTTAAAATCCTTTAAAAATAACCAAACGCCTTTGATATTTGCTCCTTACAAAAATCAAACTTTAACTCTCAAAAAAATTCTTGACCACCTCCTCACAATTTCTAATGATATCATGATTCTTTCTAGAAACAATAATGACATTCATCAAATTTTGGACAAAGATATATCCATTTCCGACAATCTCATCAACTACAAAAATCACCAAATTAAATTTTATACAGTTCATAAATCTAAAGGTCTTGAAGCTGAATACGTCATAATCATAAATTGCAATAATCACAAACTAGGATTTCCTAATAAAATCGAAAACAATCCCATCATCAATAAACTGTCTAAAAGTTTTGAAATTAAATTTGCTGAAGAAAGACGACTTTTTTACGTTGCTATTACAAGATGTAAGCAAACAACTTATCTTTTATATGACGAAGTTAATCCTTCAATCTTTATAAAAGAAATAAAAAAAATCACAAAAAAACAACTTGGTACCATTTCTTATTTTTAATTATTAAACAGAAATTTGACATTTTTTGACGACAACCGTGTTTTTTCTATATTCAAGCATATAATAAAATGATATAGTATCACTTTGAAAGGAGTAAAAATGAACCATTTAAATGACTTTTTTAAATCTTTATTACATATTGAAAACATTTATATTTTAAACTTACTATATTCTATCGTTTTTTATCTAATTTTATCAATAATTAGACGACTTTTTAATTTTATAAACCGCAAATATGTAAAAGATGCTAAACAAATATATATTATTAACAAACGAAACAAACGCTTTTTTACTATCATCTACACTATTGCAATTTTTATAATTTGGCGCAAAGAATTAAAAGATATTATTACCTTGATAAGTTTTATTTCCGCCGCAATTACTCTTGCAGCAAGAGATATAATTTATAATTATTTTTGCGGTATCTATATTAAAGTAACTAAGCCTATTAAAATTGAAGATCGCATTAAAGTTGGTGAAATGATCGGAGATATTATAAATATAAACGCTCTTAATTTTGAAATTTTAGAAGTCGATGTCAATACTAACCAAAGTACAGGTAAAATTATTCACATTCCCAACTCTCAAATTTTCAATTCCGCTATCAAAAATTATAATACCGCTTTTAAATACATTTGGGATGAAATAAGTATTGCCATTTCGTTAGATTCCGATTTTGAATTAGCAAAAGAAATATTATTAAATTTAATCAACAATAATGAAGTTATAAAAAATATTCCAACTAAAGCTAAAAGTGAAATCCGTCACTCAACTTCTGAATATCGAATATATTACAACAATTTAACTCCAATAATCTATACAAAAATCCAAGACAATAAAATAATTTTAAATGTTCGATTTCTTATTCATCCTAAAAAGCAAAGAAACGTCGAAAGTGACATCTATGAACAAATCATTACCGAATATAAAAAGAATAATATCACTATCATCTGATATTATTCTTCTTTTTCTTTTGAAATAAAATTCTTTAATCCTTCTAATCCTAAAATAATTATTCCACCTAAAATAAAATATATTATGTTAAAAGTTTCAAAATCTAAATATTTTAAAGGCATTTCTAAAGTTGTTGGTCCCATCACAATTGAATAAAACGAACCTAGCATCATCCCAATAATTGCATAAATTGTCGCACTTCGTTTTTTTTCTAAACATTTCCGAATTAACTTTGTAAAGAAAATTATTCCAAATATCATTCCTAAACCAAAAACTATTAAAATTGGCAACACCGAAAAATCAAGTGTCAAAAAAGCTTTGATTTTTACAACAATAGGAATATAAATACCAAAAATCAATAACAATGTTGACCCCGAAACTCCTGGCAAAATCATTGCTGAAATCGCTAAAGAAGCTGCTAAAAAAACATAAAAAGCCGTTGCAAAATTAAAATTATCAATATTAAATGTTCCACCTGCAATTCGGTTTAAATAAGTTATCACAATTACAAACACAGCTCCTAAAATTGTAAATATTAAATTTCGATAATGATTTTTTAAACAACTTTTTTCTTCTTTAACGACAATAGGAATTGCAAAAAGAATAAACCCAATAAATAAAGAACTCATCTCATAAATGTGTTTATCAAATAAACTCGATAAAAATAAAACCGCTAATAGTAACCCCACAATCCAACCTATTCCTAATTTAAATAAATATTTAAAAGCTGTAATTTTTTCTTTTTTATTGCCTCGAAATAAATCATCAAGTGCTTTAATAAATCTATCATAAAAACCTAAAATAAAGGCCACAGTTCCCCCAGACACACCAGGAACACTATCAGCTACCGCCATACAAAAGCCATTGATAAAATTAATAATATACTCTTTTATTTTTTTCATTTTCTTTTTTACCTTTCTTAATAATTTAATTATATCAAATGTCTTTTAAACTGACAATCAAAAAAGACAAACTAATCTTGCTTGTCTTGTAACATATTTAGTAAATCAATTTTAAACATATCTTTGGAAGCATTCGCTTTTGAAATCATTATTCCTTTATATGTTGTTAATTCTGACATATGACCCTCTAATAAAATTTTAGCTGGTGTAATTTCTTCTAAAACAACAACTTCTTCATCATAATGCACAGTATATATTAATTTAACTTCTCCATGAATTTGTGTAAACATTTTATCACTTGGTAATTTTAATGCAAATGTCTCTGTATGATTATCTGCATTACTTGATACTTTCTCTCCTAAAAATTTTCCATTTCTAAGTGCTGGATAAAACTCAAAGCTTAACTTCTTAAAAGCTAACATATTATACTTTTTCAAAGCTCTTTCTAATTTCTTAAATTCATTTTCATTAACGTAATCTAAAACATACCCTTTCATTTGTATACCCCCTAATTACACACTAAGTATAGCATATTTTTTATTATATGTCAACTTTTTGTCCATTAAGGTCCAAATTAAGTCTATTTCAGTTTTTCAAAAGACAATAACATGTTATAATGTTATGCTAATTTTACAACAACTTTAATTTGACAATCGTTTCCCCTAAATTAAAAACATTTAATTTATAATTAACCACTTTTTTATGATTTTTTAAAATTTCATGCACTTCTCTAGTTAAAATATTAGTACTTTTTCCATGTATAATAACTATTTCTTCATTTCCCATTTTATAATTATCATTGATAAATTCATTCACTAGTGCAAAAACTACTGCTACTTCTTCTCCATGCAAATCTAACTGAGGTGTTTTATGAGTTAACATTATTATTTACTACACCATTTTGTGGCATCCCATTAACATTACCATTATTAGGCATATTTTGGTTATTCATTTGATTCATGTTATTTGGATTATTTTGTGGTCCAAACTTCGAATCATAATAATTTGAAACCTCTGTTAAAGCTGGGATACTCATTCTCGATGTCATTTTAGTAGTACTTAGAGAAGCTGCAATATTTGCATAGGCAATTGATTTTTCTAACCCAAAGTTTCGTCCCATTCCATAAATATAAGCTCCAGCAAAAACATCTCCTGCTCCATTAGTATCTTCAATTTGCACTACTACTGGTGGCATAATTTTTACTTGCCCATTTAAAGAATAAACACATCCCCGCTCTCCTAAAGTAATTACAATCTCTGCTTTACTAAATTTTTGTTTTAAAATATTATAAACATTAACTATCGTTCCACTATTGTTAAAATCAATTTTGGCTTGCGCAAAAATTTCCGCCATATCTTTATTAAAAATAATATTTCCTACATATTTACATAATTCTAAAACTTCATTATTACTTCTAGTAACCATTAAATAACTAACCGCCTTCGGATAACGATCAAAAGCCGCAATTGTTGCATTTAAATCATTCCCATCAGCAATGATTATATCGGGTTCCACTGTAAAAGAGTATTTTTTCAAAAATGAATTACTCGTTATTTCTAAAATAGTTTTATTTTTATTAGTTGTATTCACAATTACAATTGATTGACTTGTTGGTTTATCATAACTTGTTTCAATAAAATCTGTTCGAACCCCAATAGCTTCATATTCTTTTTTAATTTTATTTGCGGTATCATCCGCTCCCATCATACTAGCTATGTAAGATTCAACTCCCCATTTTCCTAGCAAATAAGCCACATTCCCAGCATGACCACCACCACATTCAATTTTATTATCTAATCTTATGGTTTGATTTTCTTGAATTACCCCAGGAACGGCACAAGTGATTTCTAAAAGAGAACTTCCTATACTTAATGTTTTCATTATCTTCCACCTATTACTTTCTACTTTAATAACATTATACAATAAATAAGGAAATATTAAAAGAGCGATTTAAATATCTTCCCAACATATTTAGCTCCCGTCGTCACAAAATTTTCAACACCTGTAGTTAGCTTATCACCTAAATTAGACATCTTACTACTATAATCTTCTCGTTCTGTATTTAAAAAACTTGTTATATCAACATCTTCTCCATTTTTTACTCTTTCTTCAAATTCTTTAATCCCTTCTGCAGTCACAATCACTCGATCTCTAATTTTACTTTCATAATACCCACTCATATTAGCAATATATAATGCCACATAAACGATAAATAAACAGCCCAATATTTTTAAACATATATGTATTTTTTTCTTCTTACCCATTCTCTTCTTCCTTTATGTAAGCGCTTAATACATCCGCAAAAACTCTTAAACTATTATCTACTTCATTAATATTATTATATTGTCCTCCTACCTCAATTAAGATTGCATTTTTACTGTAATCTTGATTGTACACACCATTTACTCCCTTACCAGTTTTTTTCATAATCCCCCTACAAAGACTCGGATCAATTGCTACCAACCTACTTTTCAAATTTTCAGCAAAATCTAAATTATACTCATAAGTATCATAATCAAGACCAATCACAAATAACATTTTGGCATATTTTTCACCAGCAATTTCCGTTGTCGTACTAGAATATGTCCCCGCATCTCGATGTAAATCGACAAAATATTTTAAACTAGGATTATTTAAAACAGCACTCTCCATAAACATCCGTGATACTTTATAACTAGCACCATATTTCCAACCTAAACTATGTAATTTATCACTAATACTCTCTTCTTCTAAAACAACTTTTATGCCACGATCTTCTAAATACTCTTTCAATATTTTACTCGCAATCATAATATTTGGCACAATATTATAAGGTTCTAACATACTACTAGCATACTTTTCTTCTTGATGTGTACTATACAAATAAAGTATTGGCTCTTCTAATTTTAGTGGTGTATCCGGAGGTGGTGCTACTTCCACCTCACTCATTACTGGTACATCTTTTTCTTCTTTTTGCAAATCAGTATTAAAGGCATACTTAAACAAAAAATCTACATCTGTTATGCTATTTTTAAAAGTTCCTAGACTATCATTAATTAACACACTAGCTAAAGTGTTTTCTAAAATAAGTCCCTTAGTATATAAATATTTAATACTAAATGCCATACTTATTAAAAATAATCCTAAATAAATAATTCCATTATTCCATTTTTTCTTACTTTTAAATCTTCGCATACTTATCACCAATTATATTATAAATAAAAAGCAGCATATATTATGTCTATTTATGACGCCTTCTCAACAAATTGCACTTAAACTAGAAAAATATGAAAACTTCTTGCACAAAAGCATATTATTTGATAAAATTAATATGAATTTTTAAGGAGGGACATATGCCAAATATCAAAAGTTCAAAAAAAGCTGTTAAAGTTATTGCTAAAAAAACAGAAGAAAATCATGAACTAAAGATGCGAGTTAAAAATTTAATTAAAGCTTGTGAAAAAGAAATTACGGCTAGTAATAAAGAAGCAGCAACAAAAATATTTCAAGATCTTCAAAAAAATATTGATGCTGCCTTACAAAAAGGTTTAATTAAAGAAAATACTGTTAACCGAGAAAAGAAACGTTTAAATGCGAAAATCAAAAATATGAAGTAGTTTACTACTTTATTTTTTTTTGATAAAATATAGACACCAACGAGAGATTACAATAATTTTTTAGAAAGGAAAATACTATGAAAAAACATTTTACACTTGTATTGTGTCTCTTAATAACTTTAATCGTGGTTATTAAAATTGATGATATATCTACTTTTATAGCTAGAGCTATTTCTAATAATCAAATTTTAACAATTTCTAAACCCAATAATTATACTAAGAAATATGATTTTAAATATGTTCAAAACAGTAAAGATTATATTCCCTATTCTTATAGTGATCTTCTTGATATCGTTTATAGTGTGCTTAATCAAGGATGGAAAGAGTTTACTTTTTATTGTCCTAGTGAATATGAGAATTGTATTGAAGATGTTAAAACTATTTCTGAAGATAGATTAACTCTTACTCACATCAATAATTTTGTTCATCCTTATAATAGTTTTGAATTTTTAAGAGCTAGTATTACAGAAAGTGGCGAAGTAACTATTAATGTAACTTATTTATATACAGATAAAGAAATTGCCAAAATAAATGAATATGTCGATAAAATCGTTAATGAATTATATAAAAGTGAAGATGAAAACAATCAAAATTTAAAAAGAATTCATGATTATATTATTAATAATACTAAATATGATATTGAAAGAAATGATAAAGGAAATAGTGATTATAAATCTTTTGTTGCCTACGGTCCTGCTTTAGAAGGATATGCTACTTGTAATGGTTATGCTGATTTAATGGCGATTATTTTATCTAAATTAGGTTATGAAAATTTTAAAGTAGCAACTACTCAAGAAGAAATTAGCTACGAATCTAATGGTCATGTTTGGAATGCAGTTAAAATTGATGATAAATGGCTACATTTAGATCTTACTTGGGATGATCCAGTAAGTAGTGATGGCAAAGATTACTTATATCATAAATATTTTTTAGTAACTACTGAAGAAATGGCTAAATCTGATTCTGGTAATATATCTATTGAAGAACACAATTTTAATAAATCTATTTATCAAGAATTTTTAATTAAAGAACCAGAAAATGATACCAATTAAATTTTAAAGTAATGATATTAACTAAAAAAAATAAATGTCAGTTAGATTGTATCTATAAGACATTTTTTATTCAATTAAACTTACTAAAAAATAGTTCTAAAATTTACTAGAACTATCTATATATTTAATTACTTCATCATAAGTATTAGCAAAATTAGCAAAATCGGTATTAAACCAAGTAATTGGCAGCTGATGATTAAAATAAGTATATTGTCTTTTTGCATAATGTCTAGAATTCTTTTTTATCAATTCTTTTGCTTCTTCTAAATTTATTGTATTATTTAAATAACTTATCACTTCTTTATAACCAATCGCTCTAGTTAATATTTTAGTTTCCCCATATTTCTTAATTAACTCTTTAACTTCCTCAACTAGACCTTCCAAAAACATTTCTTCTACTCTTTTATTTATTCTTTCGTATAATAACTCTCTAGTTGTAGTAAGTCCAACAAATAAAACATTTTGATACAATAGATTGGGTTCTCGAACTTCTTTTTTTACTCGATTTAAAAAATTTTCTAGTCTTCTTCGATTAAATTTATCAATAACTAAATCAGAATTTATTTCTAAACACATTTGATATAATTCTTCAGTACTGTAATTTGTATAATCTTTTACTTCCATTTCACTAAATTCAAAATCATATAATCCAGCTTTTAAATATAAACCTGTTCCTCCTACTAAAATAATATTTCGATTTTGATATTGTTTTAATAAATTTCTTAAATCTTTTTGATAATCAGCCACACTATAATCCTCATTAGGTTTTTTAATATCAAAAAGTAAATGTTCTACTCCTTCTTTTTCTTCTTCTTTAATTTTCGCAGTTCCTATGTTTAATTCTTGATATATTTGACAAGCGTCAGCATTAATTATAATACCATTATATTTCTTTGCTAACATCACACTTAATTTTGTTTTCCCCACTGCTGTCGGCCCAACAACACATATAATCATTCGCATTTGTTTTAACTTCCTATTTCTTCTAAAGATAAACCAGTATATTTTAAAATCAATGCTCTATCAACACCATCTTTTAACATTTTTTTAGCAGTCTCTAATTTTTCATGCTCAATTCCATGTTCTATTCCTTCTTTATACTTTATATTAATATCTCTCTTCCATTCAGTTGCCTTTGAAAAATGATTTTTAAACCACTCATTTCTTCGAAATTCTTCCATATCTTTTTGCATTCTTTCTAACACCTCTATTCCTTTCACAATTTCTAATTCTTCTTTTTTATTATTAGCACGCATTAGTTTAAATAATTTCTTTATTTCTTTGTTTACATTATAACCACTCTCTTTATACCTGTCAATGTTGATAACACTTATATTTATACCATTTTTATGAAACTCTAAATTATTATATTCTGGACTATTCATAAAGAAATTACCACTTGGATAATTTTTATCAATAATAAAGTTTATTTGCTCATGTCTTCTATTATTTATATATTCTTCACCAATCTTTAATTGGGTTCCAAATAATGTTGTAATATAAGAATAACTCTTCTCTTGCTTTTCGTTATCAAAACCATTTGCATACATCTCTAAATTCCATATTTGACCATTATCTTTTCTTTCAATTACAATATCGGCTTCTAAGCCATGCCCTTCTAGAGATGTTTTATCTAATACTAAACTATTTTTTACTTCCAATTTTCCTTTTAAAAAACCTTTTGGAAAATGATATAAATTTTCCAACAACCATTCTGTATAATGCACATTTTCTTTATACCCAAAAATAAATTTAAACATAATATCATATCTTAAAGCATAAAAATTTGTTTTACTAATCATAAATTAAACAACTCTCCTTCCTTAGATGAGAGATTATTATAAAGTCTATTTTGAGTATTGCAATACTTTCGACAAATGTTGTCAAAACTTCTTAATATATACAAAATCTATCAATGATAGAACTACAGACACATCCAATTTTTTATTTATTATCTACTTTACTCCCTAATAAAATAAGTTGTTACTTATCCCAAAATAAAAGAATAAAAGCAATATCTATTACATTTTATTCCTTCAATTTTAATTATTTTATAATATAAGGGTCATTTATAGTACCTGTTCCTGATTTTATTATAGTGTTTGAAGTTAGGTAAAAGACTGGCGGATTGAAAGTGCTTTATTTAAATCCCAAACAGTGACATAACTCGCAACAGCAACAATCCATACACGATAGTATTCGCCATGAAGACCATAACGCGACATGGTCCATTCATGTACTCCATTTTCACTTACTGTTGTATCATTTTGACTTAGATATATCCAACTTGTTTTACATGTTGGGTATGTACTATTTGATGCTGCACTACAATTTGTCCCTGTTTATCATTAGTAGTCATTGTATAAAATGCAAATGTTACTCCTACTACTAGACTTATTAGTGTTATTAAACCTATTATTATTAATATGGTTTATTTATATTAATTTTATACTTTCCTATATTCAACTTTATTATACTGGTTATATAGCCATTAGTCAATTTGTATTTGCATAAATTATTTATTTAGTATATAATTATTTATGTAAGTGTTACTTAAAAGGTCACACCTACTAATTGTAAATGCAAAACCATTTGGCTTTGCGTCTTTTTTATATTAACTTATAAATTATTAAAAGTAATATAATTATAATAATTAAAAGAACATCTCTTTCTCTCATAACTTACTCATCTTCTGACAATATTCTTAAACCCTAGCTTTTAATTTGACAACCCAACTATTACTTGATACACTAAAATTGTGATTAATATGAAAACAGTTGGAATTATTTGTGAATACAATCCTTTTCACAACGGACATATCTATCATTTAAAAAAAGCTAAAGAAATGTTTCCTGATGCCCTTATCATTTTAATTTTAAACGGTTATTTTTTACAAAGAGGTGACATCTCTATTATTTCTAAACGAGACAAAGTTAAAATAGCTATTTTAAATGAAATTGATTTAATAATTGAATTACCTTTCGTTTTTGGCACTCAAAGTGCTGATACTTTTGCCAATAAAAGTATTGAAATTCTTGAAAAACTCCAAACTGATTATGTAATCTTTGGTAGTGAATCTAACAACCTTACTATTTTAAATGAAATTTGTGATTATCAAATAAATAATGCCCAAGAATATAATAATCTAGTTAAAGAATATTTAGATAAAGGGATAAATTATCCAACTGCTTTAGCTAAAGCTCTCAAAATTAATTTTGAATTTAATTCTAATGATTTATTAGGAATAAGTTATTTAAAAGCTATTAAAAGTAATAACTACCATATTGAACCTAAAACAATTCAAAGAACTAATAATTATTTAGACACTTTAGAAGATACATCTATTATCAGTGCCACAAATATTCGAGAAAAAATTAAACAAAATAAAGATATAACTAAATATATCCCTAAGATAGTTACTCCTTTTATTAAAAATATTTCTTTAAATAATTACTTTAAAACTTTAAAATACAAAATAATAACTGAACCAGACTTAAGCAAATATTTAGATGTCGATGAAGGAATCGAAAATAAATTAAAAAAAGTAATAAATAATGTTTCTAGTACTGATGAATTAATTGAAAAAACTAAATCCAAAAGATATACTTACAATAAATTAAGAAGAATGCTCATCCATATTTTAATTGGTTTTACCAAAAATGATAATCAAAAATTAAAATTAGATTATATAAAAATATTAGGATTTAATAACAAAGGTAAAAAATATTTAAATAAAATAAAAAAAGATTTAGATATTCCTACTAAACCATCTAGAAATTCATTAGTATATAATTATGAATTAAAATGTGCTGCTATTTATGATTTAATAACCAATGACAATAATTTAGAATATGAAATAAGTAATAAACCTTTCAAGTTATAATTACTTATTTTTTTATTCAAAAAGAAGCCTTAACGGCTTCCCTAGATAGAATTTCCTAGGCCTGCGATAAGCCTAGATTGGCCTATTTTAACGTCTTCGTTGACGAATATAATTAACTAACTTAAATAAATTAAACTTTGTATAATAGATTTCATACATATTGGGATCAAATTTCTTTGATTCTAAGATTACCATATTCCTAATAACAATGTAATTAATTTTTAACTTATTTAAATCATTTAATTTTTTAAACTTAATATATTCTAAAAATTCTCTATCTTTATCATAACCAACGTATTTATTTTTATTATTTTCAAATATTACCATCGTATTAGGATATGTTCTTTTTACAAATACATATCTATTCTTGTAACCCATGAACGCGATCAAACCAATATCTATTAATTGCTCTTCTAACTTTCATTTGACTCCCATATTTTCTATTATACCAATAACTCATTACTGAACAAAATGCGGCATTAAAATCAATATAACCTTTATTATACATATAGTATACTTCTTTAACTCGTTTCTTAATTTTTTCATAACCTTCTTTTCGAAGCTTACAAACAGTTTTCTTATTAATTACTTTATAAGTATACCCTAAAAAGGAAAATCCCTCTTTAGCACTTACTATTTTAGTCTTTTTTGAATTAAGTTTCAACTTATATTTATTATTTAAAATATTTTCTATCTCTTTTAAAGCATTTATTAATACTTTTTTATCATGATGAATTAGTATAAAATCATCCATATATCTAATATAATGTTTTACTCTTAAATTATGCACAATATAGTGATCTAATTCATATAAATAAAAAATTGATAGAAATTGACTAGTCATATTACCAATCGGTAATCCTTTACCATAATCATATTGTGGTAAACGATCCATCTCCGTTTTTAAATGGGGATGTTTAGCTAAATACTTCTCTTTAATATCTTTAATTTTCATATTAATATAGGAATTATTAGTACTATCAATAATAATACTTAAAAAGTTATATTCTTCTTCAGTAAGTTTATCTTTAACCATTTCTTTTAAAACTTCATGATCAATTGAATAAAAATACTTACTAATATCTAATTTCAATATATAAAAATCATCATATTTTTTGTTTACTTCAATATATTTTTTCAATAATTTAATTCCATAATCAGTGCCCATTTCTTTTCTAGTTGCAATATTTCTTGGATCTAAATATTTTGCTAACTTCCTTTCTAAAACATATCTTGCTATAAAATGATTAATTAATTTATCACCAATATCTAATGCCATCACTATTCGATGTTTGGGTTCTTTGATTAAAAAGATATTATATTTTCCACCATAGTAATTACCAGTTCGCAAAATATCTAAAATTCGATTTATATTTTGAAATTTATTTTTTTCAAACATATACACCTTATGTTTATTCTTAACATTTTTAGATATTTCTAATTCAAATAGATTTAAAATAGTTTCTAAGCTAACAAACTCTTTCATTTTTTATCCACTTATATACCATTTTTGTAATTTGTTCTAGTTCATTTGATTTTGCCAAACATTGTTTTTCATTAATGTATTTTCTCTTATATGCTCTTTCTAAATAGAAATCTAACATATTAATTTTCCCAAGTATTTCTACTTGTATTTGTCTTTTTTTATCTGTATCATCCACTTCATTTGCAACATAGACAAGTTCTAATATTTTAAGGGCATCTTTATAAACCATATCTTTCGTTAAAAATTCTTTTCTGGGAAAATTAACTAACAATACTTCTAAGTTCAAAATAAATCTTTTAATACTCTTAACTATTAAAAATTTTTCACTGTGATATTGCATTCTCTATTACTTCAAGAACATAGTCAAGTTCTTCAAGATTGAGCTCCCGAATTCTTTTCTCAATTTTTGCAAATCTCTCTTCTATAGATAGTTCACTAATACCTTTTTTTAAAACGTTCTTATATGAATTTAATTTTTTAAAATTTTTGTCTTCAATAACTTCTTCTTTATCATAAACTTTATATGATACTTCCGCTTCTTCTAAAGCATTAATTACTTTATTATACGCTGTTTCTGGAAAACCGACACCACCTTTCTCGGCAACTATTTTATAACCAGTTAAGTAATGTAAAATTATCGCATCATCACCAAAACAATTATAAAATTTTCCAGATTTTCGGAGTTCAATTACATCTTTTCTTATTTTGACCACCTTTTAACTCTTTCTATCTATTATCGCATCTCTGAACAATTCTATCTAGCTATTTTAAAGTCTTTGTTTGACTTCTACTGCCACCTCCTATTCTATCTATAATTATATCATGTCAAGAATTAAAAAACAAAAAAATTCTACTTTAAATTTGCCCTTTTTGTCAAATAAATATCGCTAAATACAACACTTTAAAAGAAGGACAATTGAAAAAAATTACTATTTATACAAAAATATATTTGATGGTATTTTTTTTCTTATCACACACACATCTCCTAACTTTTAAGTATTATCTTTAATTATTACATGTGGTAAAACACCTAGCTATCAATGTATTTCAAAACAGATTGTAACATGACTTCAATAATATAACAAACAACCATAAAAAATAACAGAGTAATAGATAAGTTACGTATAACTTAATCATCTCTGTTTTTAATTTAGATAAAAATTAATCATTTCATCTTAGATAATCTTTGTCCTCTATCTTCTCAAAATTATAGCCATAACCATAATATCTTTCAAGTTATAGTGGGCTGGGCGAACCGAATTCGTATTACTCAAATTGTTGATATTGACATTGCCGTTCGAATTCACATTCCACGCACGGTAACTGCTATTAGCGGAATAATAACCGTAACGCGACTTTTCTTTATCAAGACTACCTAGTATAATTATATCTAATTCATTAACCAAACACAATAATATAACAATTATAATTATTCAAAAAATACGTAAAAAAATTTATTTTTATTTTGTACAATGTAAATTCAAAAATATTTACTTTTTTCTATTTTAACACCTAAAAATTTTTAATAGTATAATTCACAAATAAAATATTACACCAAAAATAAAAAGGTCACTTACATCTTTTTATTTTTACCTGAATTTTCTAAAATTCGAAAACGCTCATTGAATTTATTCAATGAGCGTTCATATTTTTTACAATCGCCTGAGTGCCAACTGCCACTCTTGGCGATAATTAATTTCTATCACATCTAGTTGATTATCATGTATGGATCTGTTTGTGTCCCTGTTCCTGTTATCGCTATATTGGATTTCAGATAGAAGACTGGGCGAACCGAATACGTACTATTCAAACCGGCACGGCCGACATTGCCGTTCGAATACACACTCCACGCAGTGTAAGTGCCGTTGCTATACCGACCGTAACGCGACATGGTCCACTCATAATTATTGTTTGGTGCACTTGTATCGTTTTTACTTAGATGCATCCAGCTTGTTTTACATGTTGGGTATGTACTGCTTGAGTTATAACTACAATTTGTCCCTGTTTTACTTAGTCCAAAGTAATAATCTGCTAAATACATTAATCCTATTTTGGCACTTACTGTTGTACTCCATGCTTGTTCTTTTTGTACCATTTGCGCTGCTGTTACATTTGTTGCTGTATGAGGATCAGAATTGTATATATCTCCATATTTCCAGTTCACTGTCTCTATTTTATCAGCCCATCCTGAAGGCATATATGTACTATTAGTTAGGAATGCACTTCCATTTATTTGACTATATACCTCACTTTGTGGCCATTTTATATCTGTTGTATAATTACTATACCATCTATATCCTGTGTTTAATGCCTCTTTCTTTATTACTTTAAATCTATTACTTTTATCTATTCCTATTATTCGGTACATGTATTTGTCTTGATCTCCTGTACATGTACTTTTATTCGTTGTTCCAAAACAGATATAGTTTGCTGGGTTTGTTCCATAATATCTTGTTTTTAATTCATCTTGGGCTACTCCTGTTGGCTCTTGTACTCCACTTATTGGTTTATCTACTATTTCCCCTCCAGTACTTCCTGGTTTTTTATAATTAACTGTATCACTTGCTGATTTTGTATTTCCGTATTTATCTTTTAAGAAAGCATATAGTTCTTTTTTTTCTGTATCACCAGTAAATTCATAACTAGGTGTTACTGACTTACTAGTACCAACACTAGTCCATTTAATTCTTCCTGTGGCAGCACTATCACATAAACTAATATTATTAGTAGGCACAACGCAATACTCAGTTACATCATTATCAGTCCATGCTAAATATAAACTAGTTTTTAAACTTGTAATTTCTCCTGGATTACTACTTCCACCTATATTAAATGTAAATGTTCCTCCAACAGCAGTTTTCAAAGTGATGCTATCACTTACTGATGGTGAAATATTATTAGCAGCATCTTTCAAAAAAGCATACATCGTTTTTGTTCCATCTCCACTAGATATAGTTACAGAACTTACCTCTACTTCAGTTGTCCCATTTGAATCAACCCAACTACATGTAGCACTATCATTAGTTCCTGTAATACAATATTGAACAATTGATGAATCAGTCCAACTTAAATAAGCAGGTATTGTAGTACTACTTGTTGCTGGTGGATTTTCTTTTCCACCTAAATAAAATGTAAAAGCCCCTGGAGCATCTTTTTTATCAAAATATAAATAACAATATGTTGCTTGATTAGTCGTAACCGAAGCTACTTTTTCAACACTATTAAAACTTAAAACATCTGGAAGTTCTTCTTGATTACTATCATAACATTTTGATTTATTCCCATTAAATATAAAACCATCAGTTGGCCAAGTATCTGAATCGTGTTCCACATACTCCCCTGTACCTAATCCAGTCTCTTTTAAAATGGCAAAAGATCCTTTCTTTAGTTCAATACCCCCATCATTTAAAACCATTACTTCATCTAAGGTAATATCTTTATTTTTACTATTAAATGCTCGATAACTTAAATATAAAAACATTCCTTCCATAACAATTAAAAATGCGATTAATGATATAAAAACTTTTTTGTTTTTAATATTCAATTTCATTTTTTACCTCTCCTTCTATCTCTCATTTTTACCTCACTACTACTAATTTTCATCTAAGTACACATAACAATCACCATTCGAACTCGCATCTATATTAATAACCCCATCAACATAATTAACAACTCCTCCATTAGAACAATAACTCTGTTTTACTGAAGAAAGTTTATAACTAATCCCACTTGGAATTACTAAGACATTTTTATATTTTCCACTTTCCTTAGATGTTTCAATAAATGTATATATAGAATGATTAAGTCCTCTTGCATTACTTGCATCAAAATAAACATAACACTTATTTGTTTGAGAACTAACAAAAGTTAAATATTTTGTACTTGTATCATATTCTACTGTTGTTACATCAGGATTTTCACATTGATAATTATTATATGAAAAATCATTAGGAACAAATGCTGTCGACTCATAACTTTTACCATTATAAGAATGTGTTCCTGTAGCTGATTCCTTCATTGTTATAATTTCAACATCTCCCTTATTACCCCCTTTTTCAAATATTAAATTACAAACAGTTTTACCTGGCGACTTAACTGTAATCTGATTTGTAAAACTATTAAATGTATAATATGCGTCATCTCGATCACAACCGCTTCGTTCTTCATTTAAAGAATAACTAGAATCTGGTATACTATGAATACGATTATACTCTCCTGGCTTATCAGGATCCGGAATGCGTAAAATAATATTTATATCCGAATCATATCCCGGTTCAAAATTTCCAATTGTTGTCCCCAATAAGGAAAAAGCATTTGTCGAATTATAGAAGGCATTAACATTTCTAAGTCCCCATATCGACAGACAGGAAATCAATAATATTATTACCACCAATACAAATTTTTTTGTTTGTAACTTTTTTAAAAAATCTTTTACCACAACTACGCCTACTTTCATTTTCCTTCTACTACCCTAATACAATAATAAAGCATTAGAAATTTAAAATAAATAATTGTTGAAAACTTTTATTTCGGCATTTGCAACGTTTTAATAATTTGTCGCAATTATCAAATAAAATGAATTTGGTGGTCAGCGAAAAATGATTAATAGGATGAAAGAGATTCGTCAAGAGTTCGATAAGAGACAACAAGAAGTCGCTAACGAAATGGGAATAAAGCGTTCAACCTATGCCGTACTTGAAAATAATCACAATATTATTCCTCTTAAAAGACTTAATGACTTCGCTAATTATTTTAATGTTTCCATTGATTATGTTTTCGGTCTTACAACTACTCCACGGTATGAAAACAGTCGTAAAGAAATAGATCGGGACTTAACCAAAAGAAGAATCAGACAAATTCGTCAAGAACACAATTACACTCAAACCAAACTTGCAAAATTATTAAACACCTCACCTTCTGTTTGGTGTGATTATGAACGTGGAAGATATTTAGTCGCAACAACATTTATGTACGAATTTGCTAAAAAATTTGATGTCTCAGTCGATTGGCTTTTAGGCAAAATTGATTGACAAAAGAATCTCAGAAAATAAAGTGGTAGCAATTGCTATTACTTTTTTATTGACATAAAGTAAAGACTATGCTAAAATAGTCGCCATATTCATGTATTCTGAGTATCCATGCTTAGAATTACGAGGTTTAAAAACCTAAAGGGGGAAATTATTTATGGAAAATGAAACTATTATTACATTAGATGATTTACAAAAAGACTTAGAAAGCAAACAAACCAGAGTTCTTGAATTAGGAACAAAAGAAAAATTAACTACCAAAGAAAGATTGGAATTAAGATTTTTAAATAAAGAAATTGAAGAATTAGAACGAGAGATTAATTTTCGCGAAAGTTTTCATGAAACAAATTTAAATAATTCTAATTCAGATGAATATGCTAGTCAAAGAATTACTGAATTACGAAAAAAATTAAGTAGAAACGGAAATCTTAAAGATGATGAATGGGAAGAACTTGCTAATCTTCAAACAAATTCAAAATACAAACAATTTTTAAATAATCCTAGCAGAAGAAGAATAACACCTGATTTAGATGAAGAATTGAAAAAAATGGAAAATGAAATGTCTAAATTAAAAGAAAAAGGAGAAGCAATTACTTCTGATGAGGAAGCACGAATAGATGAATTAAGTGATTTAATTTCAAAATGTAAAACTAAAATTCATGAAAGAGACCTAATAGATATATTAAACAAACAAAATCCTACTATTGATGAAAAACAAGCACTTTTCAATAATATTATTGAAACACAAATAAAATTTAACGAACAACTAACTGATGATTTAAAAGAAACACTTGGTTTAGAAGATATAAGTCCAGAAGTATTAAATGCTAAACTTGATGAATTAAATAGTAGTATTGCGACTTTAAGAAAATATGCTAAAGGTCGAAAAGTAGCTAAAGAAATAAGCGCTATGGAAGAACAAATAGAAGCAATCAAATACTTTCAAGAAAACTATACTGACCTTGATGCTCTAAAAGATAATATTCAAGAAGATTTTAGACGATTATATGGTCAAAAAATTTCTGAAAAACAAAAAGATACCCTATTACAAAGAATTATCCAAATTGCAGAATTGTACAATTCAAGACTACGTGATAAGTTAAAGAAAAAACTTCTTTCTTCAGTTGTAGACTTAAAAACATTAAAAAATAACTTAGAAAGATATCAAAGTCAACTCGAAGAATTAAAAAATAATAATCCTGATCAACACAATCAAGAAATTGAAGATTTAAAAGATAAAATTGAAAGTATAAAACAATCAATCGAAACATATAAAAGTAATTATATAGACATTGAAAATTTAAAAAATCAATTTGCAAAACTATATAATCAAAATGCTTCTATTGAACAAAAAGCTAATTTTTTAAGTAGCATTTTAGATCCTTGCAACATTTTTAATAATAAATTATTTGATGAATTGGAACAAATAACTGGTTTATCATTTGATAGTTATGATGATGTCATAAACACCAAAGATAAATTATCAGCTACTCTTGAAGAATTAGAAAAAAATAATAGCGATGGAAAAAATGACCCATATATTAAGGATTTAAAGAAAAAAATAGAAAAAATTAAATCTTTCAAAACTTGGTATATTAATATTGACACCGATAAAATTCAATACGACTTTTTAGAATCATTTAATTCTAAAACTTCTGAAGCAGAAAAAGAGGTTATCCGCAATAATATGGCTACACTTTTAAGTAATGATTCAATAAATTTTGAATTAAATAATCAAGAAGATTCTAAAAAGAAAAAGAAAAAAAGAGAGAAATTAAAAAAAGAAACTAAGAGAAAATTAAAACAAAAAGATGATGAAGTAAAAAGAAGTAAAAAACCACTAATTATAATTGGAGCCTTAGCATTAGTAACAGCTATTACTATTACTACTATTAGTCAGTGGCAATCAATCACAGACTTCTTTGGATTTAACAAAAACAATGATGACAACGACAAAGACAAATGCCCTAGTAGTAGTATGGCTGAAGAAACAAAAGTTGAAATAGATGATGCATTAAAAGAAAAAGTCATACTTGATATCAAAAATAACATCGGAAATTGCTTCAATAGAGGAATGACTGCAAAAATAGCTAGCGAAACTCCTGAAACAATCACAAGAAATAAATTAATTAAAATTGGATATGAAAGAAACAGTGCTAAAAGTATGGCCGAAAACTTTATTGCAGAAGAAATAGACAAAATACTTGATCAAGAATATGATAATCGAATTGAATTATATGCTAATGAATCAGAATTTCTTTTACACAACTTACAAGATTACGAAGATGCTCGTAGCAAATTTAACTTAACACCATCAGAAACAGTTGATTATGTTAATCGCGCTGGTTTAATATGGGCAACTCATTTCTATGAAGAAGCTGAAGTTTTAGATATTACTGAAATAGTTGCTTCTATTGATAATCGTGATACATTTACAAGAGAACATGCAAATTTAGCTCAAAGCTTTAACACTTCATTTAATCGAATTATTGATAATTATTTAACTGGAGCAGTTACTAGCAAAGATATTCAAAAAATGGGCGGCATTAAATACTTTGCTAAAGAAGGAACTGATATGTATAATTTCTTAGAAGAATTCGAATTTTTGAGTATTAAATGTCTTCAAAATGATCCAGACGCAAAAGCAAAAATGTACGATTATATTAATATTTTCGCTACTTCTTTAAATGGATTTACAAATGAAAAAAATGCTTTAACTGATGATGCAGAATTTAATAAAAAAGCTCAAGTAAATGATTACTTTGATTGGTACATAATTTATGATTTATTTATTAAACCATTATATCCTGCTTTTAGCGATGAAGCATCATTTGCTAAATTTGAAGAATTACAAATATTAATGGAAACAGCTTTACAAGGTCCTGAATTCCAAGCCATTTGTGGTCAAAGTCGTACTTTAGAGGTTAATTAATATGTACACTGAAGATACTAAACGACAAATTGATTGGAGCAACATCATCAAAAAAGGATTAATATTTTTAGCAATTGTCTTAGTTATCTTCTTCATAATTTGGTTATTTACTCATAATAAATCAAATGCAAATATTAACGTCAATGAAGGAAATAACAAAAATAACGAAACTATTAATCCAGATAACTACTCGAATGAATTTATTAATGCTTATCAATATTTTCATGACACATCTAAAGATTATTTTCTAGTTAATGAACTTCCAAGTGAAGGAAACAGTATTAGATATACTTTAAAAACATTAACTGACAAAGAAATTTTATTACCATTTATTTATAAAGATAATAAAACTTGTGATACTGATGCAAGTTATATTACAATTCAAAATAATAATGGTAAATATACAATGACTACAACCTTAATTTGCGGAAAAGAAATTGCTAAAACTACCGAAACATTAGGATGTAATCAATTATGTAAAGATTGTTGCCTTCCTACCGACCCTATCATTCCAGACGACCCAGATAATCCAACAAATGGTAAAGACCAAGACTATCTTATCGAATACGAATATCGTCAAGGATACAACGAAAATGAAAATGTTTATACTTGTCCTAGTGGTTATACTAAAACTGGTACTAAATGTGTTAAAAATAGCACTTCGACTATCAAACCTTATATTAAAACTTCTTATAGTTGTCCTTCTGGCTATACAAAAGACCATGATGGAATTAGATATATTTGTGTTAAAGGAAGTTCTAATGTAATTGATCCTAAAGTAACTTATACTTATAGTTGTCCTTCAGGATATACTAAAGAAGGAACTGGCGAAAATACTAAATGTGTTAAAGTAAGTGGTACTAAAACACCTGCTAAATACACTACCGAATACAGTTGTCCTTCTGGCTATACTAAAAACGGTACTAAATGTACTAAAACAACCACTATTTCAGCTACACCTAATAGTACAACAACATATAGTTGCCCTTCTGATTATAATTTATATGGTTCAACATGTACTAAAACTACACCTGTTTACAAAGATGCCAAATTAGAAACATCTTATAATTGTACTACAGGAACATTAAGTGGTAACAATTGTATTGTCAATGGAATTTCATCTAATTATTATTATTGTCCTCAAGGAACTCCTGTTGGTAATATGTGTCGTATCGGTTCTAATAATAGATACTATACATCAACAACAACCTATAAAGGGCCAACATATAATGGTTGCACCTATAGTGGATCTTACACTGAAAGTTGTGGAGGTAATTGTACAAGAACATATTATAAATATTATTGTGTTGATAGTTATAGTGATGTTCCTATGAGTGTTGGAACTTCGTATAAATGTCCATCTGGATATTCACCATATACATCCAACAGTTCAAAATGCTATCGTTCGGCTGTTTCACAAAAATATGTTTGTACAGAGGGTGATTTAGATGGAAATAAATGTGTAACTTATAAAGTAGAAAGTAAATCAGCTACACCTAATACAACATATAGTTGTCCAACTGGTTATAACAAAAGTGGTACTGGTAAAAATACTAAATGTACCAAACCAGTTACAAGAACTATTGATGCAACCAAAACCAAAAAATATTATTGTAGCAATAATCAAACATTAAGCAATGGCTATTGTTACTCTCAAGTAACCGATTACAAAACACCAACGAAAAAACCAAGTTATTACTGTGATAATGGTTACACTCTATCTAATAATAAATGTGTTAAAAATAATACCGAAAAAATTAATGCAACTAAGAATACAGAATATTTCTGTAAGAGTGGATATAAACCAATTGGCGAAGGAGCCAATACAAAATGTACTATTGGTTCTTCACACACAATTGATGCCACATTAAGTAATCAAAATATTACTAAATATCGTTATAAATGGAGTACTGAAACATCTATTCCAGGATGGGAAAGAACTGGAAAAACCAGAAGAATTCCAATCAATAGTGATAATTCTAATTCTGATATTAACGATAATAAATAAAAAAAATTCTACTAGAAGTAATATCTAGTAGTTTTTTAATGCCCGACGATTTTCTCTAACAAATCAAAAAACAAAGTACAAAAAAACTTATTATAACATAATCATAATAAGCTTTTATAAATTACTATTTTTTATTATTAGTCATATTTTTCACTGCATCAATTATTTCAACTGGTAAACAAAATACTACAGTATTAGATTTATCAGCACTTATATCACTTAAAGTAGATAATGTTCTTAAATGTAACGCACCAGGTGTATTACTCATAATTTCGGCTGCTTTTGCTAAATTATTTGAAGCTTCCACTTCACCTTTAGCTTTAGTAATAACAGCCAATTTTTCTCTTTCGGCTTCAGCAGCAATAGCTAATACTCTTTTCATATCTTCTGGTAAGCTAACATCTTTTAATTCTACATTTTCTACTTTTATTCCCCAAGGATCAGTAGCTTCATCAATTATTTTACAAATACTCTCACTTATTTTATCTCGTTCTGCTAATAATTCATCTAATGATACCGCCCCAACTACATTTCGCATTGTTGTTTGAGCAAGTTGTCCAACCGCATAATAGTAACTTTCTACTGCAAGCACTGCTTTAGAAGCATCAAATATTTTATAATAAATAACTGCATTAATTTGTACAGACACATTGTCTTTTGTAATAGCTTCTTGACTAGGAACATCGACCGCCTTAGTTCTAATATCAACTTTCCGATAAGATTCAATTACTGGTAAAATTATTTTCCATCCAGGATTTAATATTTTTACAAATTTACCAAAACGAAACTTAATTCCTCTTTCATATTCATTAATTTGTTTAATTGAAACAATTAAAATAACTACTATAAAAATAATAATACCTAAACAAAATTCCATAACAACACACTCCTTTTAATAAAATTATATTATTTTGTTTCTTTTTTTATTTCTTTTTTTTCATGCTTTGGTAAAGCTTCTTTTCTTGATAAATTTAATCTTCCTCGATTATCATATCCTAAAGCTTTAACCATTATTTCATCTCCAACAAATACTACATCTTTTGGCTTATCAACTCTTTTATGATCTAACTGTGAAACATGAACCATTCCTTCACATCCTGGCCATAATTCTACAAAACAACCAAAATCTTCAACTTTTGTTACTTTACCATTATATATCTTATCAACTTCTACTTCTTTAATAACATCTTCAATCATTTCTCTTGTTTTCTTAATAATATCTTTATCACTATGATAAATAATTACTCGACCATCATCTTCTAAATCAACTTTAACAGCATTTTTATCATTAACGGTTTTTACATGGCTCGCTTCTAAAATAATTTTCGTAATCATTTCACCACCACGACCAATAACATCTTTAATTTTTTCAGGATCAATATTAAATGTATCAATTTTTGGCGCATAAGGACTTAATTCTTTTCGTGGTTCTTTTATAATAGTTTCAAATAAATCCAATATTTGCATTCTCGCTTTTTTGGCTTGCTCTAAAGCTTCTTTCAAAATATCTTTATTAACACCATCTATTTTAATATCCATTTGTAATGCACAAATTCCTTTTCTTGTTCCAGCCACTTTAAAATCCATATCACCCAAATGATCTTCCATTCCTTGAATATCTGTTAAAATAGTATATTTATCATTATTTGTAATTAACCCCATTGCAATTCCTGCTACTGGTGCTTTTATTGGTACTCCTGCTGCCATTAAAGAAAGACAACCAGCACAAATACTTGCTTGACTTGAAGAACCATTACTTTCCAATATTTCGCTAACAACTCTAATTGTATAAGGAAACTCTTCTTCTGAGGGAATAACTTGTAATAAAGCTCTTTCTCCTAAAGCTCCATGACCAATTTCTCTTCTTCCGGGTGAACCATATCTTCCAGTTTCCCCAACACTAAATTGTGGAAAATTATAATGTAACATAAATCTCTTTTCTTCTTCTAAAGAAAGACCATCTAACATTTGACTTTCTCCTAAAGCTCCAAGAGTAGTAATTGATAAACTTTGAGTTTCACCTCTAGTAAATAAAGCAGAACCATGAGTTCTTGGTAAAATATCAATTCCCGCTGCTAAAGGTCTAATTTCATCCATCTTCCGACCATCAATTCGTTTCTTTTCATCAACAACAATCCGTCTAAACACATCATATTGCACTTTTTCAAAAACTAAGCTAACTGCTGTAATCAATTCATTTAAAACATCATTTTCTAATTCTTTATTTTTATCTTGATATTCATTAATTAATTCTTCTTTAATATTATCAATTGTTTCATACATTGTTTTTTTATCTTTAATTCGTAAAGCTTCATCTAACTTCTTCTCTACTTTTTCTTGAATTTCCATTTTTAAATCTGCTGAAACAATTAATTTTGGATAATCCATCTTTTCTTCTCCAATTTCATTAATGATATCTAACTCAAATTGAACTAATTTTTTTATCGCTTCATGACCAAATAATAAAGCTTCTAACATATCATTTTCTGATACTTCTTTACTACCAGCTTCCACCATATTAATCGCATCCATTGTTCCTGCAACAGTTAAATCAATATCCGATAATTCACTTTCTTCTACTGTAGGATTTATTATAAATTCATTATTAACTCTTCCAACTTTAACCGCCGCTACTGGACCATTAAAAGGTATTTTACTTATACATGTTGCTAAACTACTCCCAAATAATGCAGCTAATTCTGGTTGATTATCTTGATCTACACTTAATACTGTATTAACAATTTGTACTTCATTACGAAAATCTTCTGGAAATAAAGGACGCATAGGTCGATCAATCATTCTTGCTGCCAATGTTGCATTATCTGTTGGTCTTCCTTCTCTTTTAATAAAACCACCTGGTATTTTACCTACTGAATATAATTTTTCATTATATAAAACCATTAACGGAAAAAAATCTGATAATAAATTGGCATTTTTAGATACTACCGCTGTACTTAATAAAACTGTATCATTAAAACGCACTAAGATGCTACCATGTGCTTGTTTAGCTATCTCTCCATGTTCTACAACAATTTTTCTTCCATAAAAGTCTAATTCAAATACTTTTTTCATTGTAACCTCTTCTCTTTCTTAAAAAAAGACACTAAAAATCAATAGTGCCCTTATTTTCTTAAATTTAATTTTTTAATTACTTCACGATAGCTAACTACATCATTATCTTTTAAATAACTAAGTAATTTTTTTCTTCTACCAACTTTAATAAGTAATCCTCTTTTTGAATGATAATCATGTTTATGTTCTTTCATGTGTTCAGTTAAATCATTAATTTCTTTAGTTAAAATCGCAATTTGTACTTCAGCAGAACCACAATCTTTTTCATTCTTAGCAAATTCTTTAATAATTTTTGCTTTTTCTTCTTTTAATAAAGCCATTTCTAATCTTCCTTTCTAATATAATCGGTTTAAACTTGGACAAAAACCGGAAAACTTTTTTATCTAAGTCAAAACTTCTTTATAATTATATTACAAAAATACTAAATTGTAAACAAAATGTCTCTATTTTATAACTATTATCTAGAAATTTTAAAAAAGCAATTTAAGTTTATAAAAAAATAATTAGCTCATCTCACTAATTATTTTCCAATTTTTATTTTTTTCGAATTTTTCTCACTAATTTTGCCAATACTTTTTGTGAACCACCAATATAACTTACAAAAGAACAAATCAATATTACTGATGCCCCAATAGCTACTTTAGCTACTAATGGCATTTCTTTTTTATGAGCTACTTCTTTTTTAGGAATCAATGTATAAACTGCTTTTTTATTAAAAGAATCTTCCACTACAATACTTATAATATCATCATTCTCAAATATTTCTACTTTATTATTATCATCTAATGGTAACGCTTCTAACTCAAAACCTTTACTTTTAATATAATAATAAACATAAGTATCTTTATTAAATTTTTTATCTAAACTTCCCTTTTTAATATTAATACTTTTAAGATATAGATTCCCTTCACTCATAAGTTCTGGATTATTAGCTCTTATTACATTAATTGTATAAACTCTTTCTTCTCCATTTTCAGCAACAACTGTAAAAACAAACTTATTATATCCCACTTCTAAAGTTTCTGGTAAATCACTATTTATTGTCGCACTACCATCTTCTGCTGTTGCAAGCAAATTTATTCCTTCAATTTCATAAGGTAAATAAATATAATACTTAGTTTTTTCTTTATCAAACAATGGTGATAACATTCCAACATCTATGGTAATACTACTTAAATAATTATTACTACTTTGAACTTTATTAGGATCACTTTCACGAGTTACTTTAATCGTATATGTTCTAACACTACCATTTTCAGCCGTTACTTTTACAGTAACATTTCTAGTTTCACCTGCAACCAAATTATTTTGATTAGAAATACTTACTTTGGCTTTACTATCTTTAGCTTTCGCTTCAACATTAATATTTTCAACACTAAATGGTACACTAACTTCATAATTTAAAGTATTTTGATTAAATCCTGGTCGTAAATTAGCTCCTTCAATTTTTAAACTAGCTAAATAATTATTATTACTTCCAGTACTAACAACCGGAGTATTACTACCACTACTAGGATTATTAGAAGACGTTGAACCACCATTATTTCCTCCACTTGGTGTATTGGTCCCACCGTTTGGATTTGATGGCTCAGTAGGACTAGGAGTCGACGGTGTGGGATCAGGTTGCTGTACTGGTTCCTTTACTATCACTGTCTTACTTGGATTATTACTACTAACAATTGACGTATCTCCAGCTGACACTTCACTAGAAGAAATACTTATAGTAGTTGAACCACTTTTTAAAGCTTTAAAAGATAAACGCATTAAATTAGTTGTTCCTAAAGGAATAAAATCTTCTTCAGAACCACCAAACCCGCCAATTTTTAAAGTACTTGTGTTATATTTTAAATAAAACGGTGCTAAGTTAGTTGTTTTAACTAATTCCAAAACACTTTTATCATAACCAAGTCTTGCTTCAACTCCAGAAACTCCCCCAGGAGCATCGCTAGTACTTAATTGAAAAATAATATCAAAAGACTCCCCAACTGCAGCTTCTCCTTTTCCATTCAAACTTAAATTCGCCGAGCTAGCAAATACATTTGTAATAGAAAAAAGAAAAAGATAAACTGATAAAAGAATATAAGGAATTGTCTTTTTCTTGCCCTTTATCATAATCTATCCCTTCTTTGACTTTCTTTTCTCTTCATTTCTTTTTTCAATTGATTAATTTCATCTTGTTTTAATAACAATTTTAATTTATCAGCATTTTTAGTTTCCATACCTTCTCGAATAGCTCTAATTAATTCATCTTTAGTAATTGTTTCATCATAATCAAAATCTGCATCTTGAACATTATAATCAATTACCTTCTTTTGTTCAGTTGGAATTTCTTTTACTCCTTGATTAAAGTTTCCATAAACTGTATCATCATCAGTTCCATTTTTAGAACCAAAGTTAAATTCTGGCTTAAATTCAATTACTGGAGTTGCAGTAGTTGCTCCTGCTAATGCTGGAGTTTTCTCTTTACTTTTTCTTAGATAATATAACAATAAGAAGATTAAACCAAGTAAGCATAAACATAAAGTTAAATACATAATAAATTGTGCTACAGCCATTCCAAAGATTGAATTAGTTGGTTTATCAACTTCAATTTGATAAATTTTATTAAAGTTATTTTCATCAGTTACTTTAATTAAAACTGTATTTTTACCAGGTTTTAAATTAGTATTACCAATAATTTCTACTTTCGCTTTTGCATTTTCTGGTATAGCATCAATATCTATTTTATCAGTTCCTGCTTTAACAGTTACAGCATAATTTGTATTATTTTTACTAAATGCTGGAGAGATATTGAAGTCTCTTACGGCTAAGCTTTTTAAATCAGCATTACTTTTTTGAGCACTTCTTTTAGCATTTATAGTATAAATTCTAATACTTCCATCTTCCGCTGTAACTTTAACTTGTACAGTATTAACAAAATCTACTAATAGATTATCATTATTTAATATTTCAACTTTTGCTTTACTATTATTTGTCTTATAAGTAATATTTAATTTTTCCATTTCATAAGGCACTACTATATTATAACTACTAGTATCTTTATTAAATTTTGGTGAAATATCAGCACCAGCTACTACTAATTCACTTAAATAACTATCATTAGATTTTTTAGAAACAGTTGTAGTTTGTGGACTTTTTCGATTAACATTTACAATATAAGTATTTTTATTTCCATTTTCAGCAGTTACTATTATTGATACATTATTAACACCATACTTCCATCCTGTATTACCAACAACCTCTACTTTTGCTTTGTCACTATTTGGAATGGCAACAACATTTAAACCATCAACATTTTCCCCAACATTAATACTATAAACGTTTGTATTTTTATTAAATGCTGGTGTTAATGTGTAACCACTCATATCTAATTTACTTAACGTTGCATCACTATCTAAAACAACTTCTGGTTTTTTCTCTTCTGCTCTATTAACATTAATAGTATAAGTTTTAACACTTCCATCTTCTGCTGTTACTTTAACACTAACTAAATTATCGCCAACTTTTAAATTTTTATTACCAGTAATTTCAACTTTTGCTTTACTATCATTTTGACTAGCATTAACTACTATTTCTGTTGCATTATTTGGAATACTAACATTATATGCTAAAGTATCTTTATTAAATACTGGCTCCATATTATAACCACTAACACTTAAACTTTTTAAATCATTATCATTTGATTTTACTGGATCTGGTGGAGTAACTTGCCCTGCTTCTCTTGTCAAATTAATTGTATAAGTCTTTGTCGTTTTACCATCTTCTGCAGTAACCGTAACTCTTAAAGGAGTAGTTCCAACATTTACATTTGCCCCACCAGTACCAGAAACTCTTGCATTTGCATCTTCCGCAGCCGCTGTAATAGTAACTCTTGCTACACTATTTGGAACAGTTACACTATAAGTTAGTGTATCTTTACTAAATGCTGGGGTTAAAGTTTGACCAGTAATTCCTAAACTTTTTAAATCTGCATTAGTTGAAGCATCTCCTGTTTGAATTGTTATTGTTTCCGCATTAGTAGTCATAATTGATGTATCTCCAGCTGACACTTCATGTTTATTAACTGTAACTGTAGTCGAACCAGCTTTCAAAACTGAACAAGATATTTTAACCAAATTAACATTGGCACCTGGTAATTTTTCTAAATCTTCTGTAGCAAAACCACCAATCTTATTATTAGTAGCATTAAAGCTAACTTTAAAACCGTTTTCACCAGTTAATTTTGTTCCACTAGTACAATTTAAAATTGTTTTATCATAAGTTAAATATCCTTCAAATGATGATACTCCTACTCCAGAACCAACAACATTCTTAAGTCCCACTGTAATATCAATCGTTTTACCAACCACACCTTTATTATGTGATGCAGATAGTGTAACTGTTGCACTACCACCGGCAGCTTTACTAATACCAACTATACCAGTTACCATTATCAACATAGCAATTATTGTTATTAAACTAAAACAATTTCTTTTCAAACGCTTTCTCAATTTACTTTTCATAACTAACTCCTACTTCCTAAAATCCTTTATCTAGGACTCACCTCTACTATACTATACATTTTACTAGATATTTTTTTTATTTACAATATCCAGCGCCTTTCAAAATGTAAATAATCGTCAACTTTTTTTGATTCATTCTTTAGTTATTGACATTAACACTTGGTGTTTTACACACATATTTTACAAAAAGAGATGTAAAATTTTTATTTAAACTATTGAAAATAAATCTTCTATTTTAAATTTAACTCTATACATTTAGTTATATATTCAAAATTTTAAAATTTCATATAAAAAGACCGAATTATTCGATCTTTAATTTACTTATTTCTTCTTCTGATAAATTAGTACAATCCATAATAGTTTTGTCATCTATTCCTTTAGCTAACATTTTTTTAGCAATCCCAATAGTCCCTTCTTTCTTAGCCAAGTAAATTTCTGTATTATGCAAACGAATACTATCTTCTTCATAATCCCACACAAAATCAGGACTACTATTAATTTCTTTTAATTTTTTCTCATACTTTTCCATGACAGCATCTCCTTTACATAACTTATCCAATTCTTTAACATTTGCTATATCTAACATATGCAAATACTTATAATCTTTTAACTTCTCGGGATTATCATAGCATGCTTTCATTAATTTGTCCATGTTCACATCGACAATCGTTAAATTAACTTCCCGAACTTTACCATCTTTAGTCCTAAAGTTATATCTTTCGACTATCTCTTCTTTACTCTCTGCATTATAATTCAAATTTATTTGCGCAAAAGTAGTCTCTGTATCATACTTATCTCCTCTTTTGGTTTGTTGACTATAAAATGATGTTAAAAAATGCATATTTCTTACTCTTGTTGCTGGACTATTACTAGTATTTAATTCCAAATTAATTTTTAATTTATTCTTAGTCTCAATTAAAACATCAACTGTTTTAACTTTTTCTTCAGTGTTTCTCACTGTTAATTCTGAATTAAGTAATTTTAAAATTTTTACCTCTTCACCCCAAGCTTGGGATATAATAGCTTCTAAAATATCTAAATTTTTTAACATAATAGCTTTAAAAATTCGATCTATTTTAGCAGTTTTTAATTCATCACTAATATTTTCTTTTTTATTCTTTAAATTGTTTTTGATTTCGGTATCCATTACCAAAACCCCTCCTTTCATAAGATGTAAATAAGTTCACAAGTTCATTTTATTATAGGAGTTTTGCTTAGTCAACGGGGTTATTTTGACAACATTTGTTGAACATTATCATCCTCTGTCGAAGTCTCTAAAACAACACCACTCAAATAATTACTTTAAAACCAAAACATATTATATTTCAACTAGAAACTTTATTTTAAAAAAAAGCCCCACCAAAATTTGATGAGAACTATTTTTTAATTAAATTCAAATTATTAAATATTAACCATAAAGTCTAACAGAAGGATCATTGCTTTCAAGAATACTTGCATCTCCAGCAGATACTTCAGTATCTTTTAAATAAACCCAAGTTCTTCCTGAACTAAGTACATTGCATGATATTTTTATTAAACTTGCAGATGAAGCTTGAATTCTTTCATTAGGCATCATTGCAAATCCCCCTATTCTACCATTTTTCGAATTAAATCCAATTGAAAATGGTGCTAAAGATACACTTTCATTACAATCCAAAATATTTCTATCATAATCTAATTCTGCTCCAAAACCAGCAATTCCATCTGTTCCACCAATTATATTTTCTAATCCAATTGTAAAATATATTGTGCTACCAACCTTCGGAAATAAAGTAGATGGTGTCATAGTAACTTCCACACTTCCCATTTCTTTTGCTGTAACTTTCGCATTTCCAAACATCATAATACATAATCCTATTACCAAAATATTTAAAATTTTATTTTTCATAAAAACCACCATTTCTAATCTTCTAATTTCATAATTCTGTCCGCTAAAACAACAGCATCATTCATTGTCAAACCAGCAATTGTGTTTACTTCACAAGCTTCTGTAAAAGCTCCTACTAAAGCTGCTCCATCCTTCATAACGTTATCAGCAAGCACAACAGCATCATTCATTGTCCATTTACCATCACCATTAGTATCACCAACAATTACAATTACTTTTTGATCTAAAACATTACCATTTCTCTCTAATTTTAAAATCATACCAGTTCCAACAAACCCTGTTAAATCAACAATCTCTGTATCATTTCGATCATATAACTTTAACTCTTCTCTTGGATTTTCAAAATCATTCAAGAAATCATCTCTTACTTGTTTAATAGTTAAATCTTTAATATAATCGCCATCAATTCTATAAGTATCTGGTTTTGGTGTAATTTTATCTAAACCGCTAGCAACTTTATTATAATTAATTGTATAAGTAGTCGCATCTCCATCTGTAATACTTACTATTACTTTAATTGTACCCATTCCTAAAGTATCCGGAATAGTTACTACATTATTAGTATCAGCTGCTTCATTATTTACTTGATAAGTTATATTATCTCCAACATCCATTGTTGCATTAATTGTTAAACTAGTTACATCTGTTGTAATATCACCAATATCATAAGTAGTTACTGATGAATCAAAAGCTTGATTAAACGGATGATCTACTACTTCTAAAGAACTTAAACTTCCTACAGGTTTTTGTAAAACTTCCACTTCAATCTCATAAGTATTTGGAGTTCCATCTTCACTTGTAACAATTACACTTACTTTATTATCCACAACTGGAATAGTATAAGTATCTAAACCAGTAACTGTTCCATAATTAGATGTTTTTGTTCCACTTAAAGTAAATTCTGTTGTTCCAACTGGTAAAGTCAATTTATAATTACGATCAGCTTCATTCAATCCTTTGTCAAACGTTCCTTTATCACTAGTTAAAGTACTTAAAGTATTGATTGTTGAAGGTGCTCTAGTAATAACTATTGGATAACTAAATTCAGTTCCATAATCATTTGTAACAGTAATATTATACGTTGTTGTACCAATAGTACTATTAACTAAATTTGTCTCAGGATCAGCACTCTTTAATGTTGCACCAGTTACTAAGACATCACTTTGTTTAACACTTACACTTTCACTATCAACAGTTACTTCATATTGATTTAAATTTGTATTAAATGTTGCATCAACACCTAAAACATTTAAATTAGTAATCGGATTAACTGCTGCTAACTTATTTAAATTAATTGTATAAGTTGTTTTATACTCTTCCGAATTATCTTCAGCATAAACATCAAACACTATTTGACTTAAATTAGTTATATCAATATTTTGTAAAGAATCATTATTACCATATTTAATGCTAGCCCCTACTGGTAGTCCACTAACATTAACAGTTATATCTTTAACTTCATATGGTACATCTAATGTATAAGTATGATTTCCATTATCAGTTAAAGTACTATTTGGTGTACTAGTTACTGTAATACCACCTAATTCTGATTGATTAGATTGTCTATGAATAATAACTCGATATGTTTGATCACTACCACTTTGTGGACTAACCACAATATCAAAAGTATTATCTCCTACATTCAAATTATTTTTTACACCAGTACCAGTTACAGTAGTTCCTAATACTCCAGTTGCCCCTAATTCAATATTTTCTACTTTATAAGGAACATCAATATTATATTGGAAAGTTCCACTTGCAAAACCATCAATAGTTGTACCATCAACACCATCAGTTAAATCAGTATCTAAAGTAATGTCTGTCAAAGTAGCATCACTATTAACTTCTTTAGTTATTTCTAATGTATATGTTGTTGCACTATCATCTTCAGCAGTTACAAAAATAGTTATATTATTAAGTCCTGGTGTTAAACTTATTGAAGCAGTATGAACTTTATCAACACTTGTAAATGTTCCACTATTAGTAGTTATACTTTTTATTACATCACCACTTTGAGTAGCTTCAATATCCACATTACTTACAGTTGGATCAACTGTTGCTGTATAACTAAGTGTATCTGGATTAAATGCAGTATCTAAACTAACTTCTGTTCCTCCATTTAATACTCTTAAATTACTTAATTTACTATTTCTTTCAACTAAATTAATTGTATATGTTTGAACAATTCCACTATCTTCTGCAATAGTTGTTAAGGTAATTGATTTACCATCTACTAAATTATGTATACCTGTACCAGTAACAGCATTTCCTGATACAGCTGTAGCATTTACTTCAACACTAGTAACACCTGTATCATAATGATATGTATATGTTGTTGTACCAGTCACAGTATTCGGTGTTAACTCACCTTGTGGTGTACTTGTTACACTTAATGTTGCTAAATTAGTATTATCTGATTTAACATAAGCTGTTAATGTATATACTTTTGGTGTACTTCCATCTTGTGGTGTTACAGTAATAGTTATCGTATTATTTTGACCTTTTACTAAATTATTACCTGTAATTTTTACATCGGCATATTGATTTTCTGCTTCAGCTGTTAAATTTAAACTAGTTGTAGTACTTGCAAATTGTCCTAAATCATAACTTAATGTATCTTTATCAAAATCAGCAATATCACTACCATCTAATTTAATATTTTTTAAATTAGCATTATTACTTTTTTCCCTTTCGATAACAACTGTATAAGTTCTAAGTGCTCTATCAATTTCTGGTGTAACCACAATTTTTTGAGTAACTGGATTAAAATCAGGCACATTTACTGTAATAACACCATTGTCTGTTACTTCCGCACTAGCACTTTCTTTAGTTGCTGTTAAAGTAACACTCGTCGCATCATTCGGAATAGTCAATTTATAATTTTCTTCATCTTTATTAAATGCTTTATCAAATGTACCAACACTAGCAGTTAGCCCCATTAAATAACTATTACTTGATTTCTTTCTAACAAAATTAATTGTATAACTTCCCTTTGTACCATCTTCTGCTTCAGTATTTATTGTTGTGCTTGTTGTTGTACTTGGATCAAATGTCCCAATTCCATCAACAATTGTTACTTTACTATTTGCTGTAGCAGCAACATCAATACTTGTTACAGTTTCATCATACGTATAAGTATAACTAGTAGTATCTGGATTAAATGTTGTTGGATTTAAAACACCTTGTGGACTACTTGTTACATTTAAAGTAGCTAATTTTGTATTATTATCTTTTACATAAGCAGTTAAAGTATATTCTTTTGGTGTACTTCCATCTTGTGGTGTTACAGTAATGGTTATTGTATTACTTTGTCCTTTTACTAAGTTTGTATTACCACTTACAACAACAGTTGCATTAGTATCTTCTGCCTCAGCAGTTATATTTAAACTATCAACTTTACTAAATGTTCCTAAATCATAAGTAGTAGTACTTGCACTAAATCCACTAATATCTGTTCCATCTAACTTAATATTTTTCAAATTAGCGTTACTTGATTTCTTACGATTAATAGTTACTGTATAAGTTTTTTTACCACTAGCACCACTTTCTGGTGTAACTTCAATAGTTACAACTTTTGGATTAAAATCACTAATTGTAATTGTTCCTGTTCCTGTTACAGTAGCACTATCACTTTCAGCATCAGCACTTACTACTACACTTGTTACATTTGTTGGTATTTCAACTGTATAACTAAAATCATTTTTATTAAATGTTTTATTTAAATTATATTCAGTTGTTGGTTCTGAAGCATCTGTAACAGTAAGATTTTTTAAGTAAGCATTACTTGATGTTTGTTTAACAAAATTAATTGTATAACTTCCTTTTGTACCATCTTCAGCTTCTGTATTAATTACAGCACTACTTTCTGTTTTAGGATTATAACTTTTAACACCATCAACAATTGTTACATTACTTTGGGCAGTAGCTGCTACATTAATACTTGTTACAGTTTCATCATATGTATATGTATAAGTAGTAGTATCTGGATTAAATATTGTTGGATTTAAAACACCTTGTGGACTACTTGTTACATTTAAAGTAGACAATTTTGTATTATTATCTAAACGATGAACTGCAATTGTATAAGTTTTTTCTGTTGTTCCATCTTCTGCAACAACTTTTACTGTAATATTACTATCTCCTACTGGAATACTTGTATTACCTGTTATTACTGGATTACTTGCTTTACTATCATTTTTAGTCGCATTTACTGTTAAACTAGTCACATTATTTGGAATATTTTCTAATGTATAGCTAAATGTATCTGAATTAAATCCACTTGTAAAATTATATCCATCAACACTCAAAGCACTAAGTTTAGCATCTGTACTAGCAGCACTTCTTGTAATATTTATTGTATAAGTTTCTTTAGTACATGTAGCTCCTGCATTAGTCATATCACTAGCATAAGCACTATCACACTCTTCACTAGCAACAACAATATTTCTAGTATTACTTGTTCCAACACTTAAATTCCATGCACCATTACCAGATTCAATTGTTGCTGGTGATTTTGGTGTTCCAGTTACAGTAGTTGAACTTGTTGCATAAGGCACTGTTATATTATAAGTTTTAGTATTTTCATTAAATGTCCATCCATCAGTTATACCACTTAATGTTAAACCACTTAATTTAGCTTCATTTGATAATCTTTTAACTTCAATTGTATAAACTCCAGTTTCTCCATTATTAGGATTAGTTACAATAATATCAAATGAATTAGTACCAACAGATACTGATTTTTCACCAATTAATGTTGGTAATATTGCTCCTGAATCACTTTTTGGTTCAGCAACTAATTTAACTTTATCAACACTTCCTGGAACATTTACTTTATAAGTACCAGGTGTTGCTCCACTTGTAAAAGCAGGATTTAATATATAATCTAGATTTCCATCAGTATTTGTTACTTTTAAAGTCTTTAAAGTTATATCATCATCAACTACTTCATAAGAAGGGTTGTTCATAACCATTTTAGTTCCAACACCTAAACCAGTCGCATCAGCAGCAACACTTAGTGTTTCGGTACCAGTTTCATATACGAATTCAAAATTGCCTTTTGAACCTAAAACAGTGTCTTTACTTACAGTAATTAACTGAAAATAAAATGGATATTCATCTTTATTTTCAAAAGGTATATAACTTCCACTTTTTCCTCCCTCTTTAAAAACAAGAGATAGCAATCCAGCAGTAGAATCAACTTCAAAAGTACCACTCTTCCAAGTTGTTTTTCCACCATTAGATGGATTAGGAGGAACAGGACCTTTGTTTTTAGCTAAACCAGTATTAAAATACACTTGAGTATCAAACGTTTCAAAATTAAAATTATCTTTATTATATTTAAGATAAACATTAAACAAAGTTGCATCTGCAGTTTTACCATCAATTAACTTAATTACAGGTGCCATAAGTATTAAATCTCCAGCATGAACCTCAGTATCTATGGTAATTTCTTCTTCTGAATCAGCTCTATAAACATCATATATCCAGCTACTAGATAAATCCTCTACATCATAAATATTATTAAAATATTCACTTCCCACTTTATAAAATTTAAAGCTTATCTCATATTTAGGGTCTTCATCACCAATTGTTATATCATCTGCCTTTACACTTAAAGGAAGAACTGTCATAACAATTCCTAATAAAATAAATAGTATTTTCTTAATTTTTAAACCATACTTCATAAGTAACACCTATACTCTCTTCTATTCTATACAATTATCTTAGCACACTTATTTTTATTAATCTATATTTGTTGACACCGATCGACATCATTTGACACATTACATTTACAACTTCTTTGTTAAAAAAATTCTCTTACGAGAACTTTTTAATTTAGATTTTTTAAAAAACCTTTAACATAATTATCTAAAGATAATTGGTCAGCTCCATTTACTTTGCCATCTTTCGTTATATCAGCTGCTAATGTTTGATATTTATCAAATTTAGCTAATTTAACAATATAATTATCTAATGATAAAGAATCTGCCCAATTAACTCTTCCATTACCATTAATATCCCCTCTTACAATTATTCTTAATGTATCTAATACTTCCCCATTTTTTTCTAATTTCATAACCATACCATTACCAACATATTGATTTAAATCACTAACTAAATTACCATTAAAATCATATACATTTAAATAATTACTTTCATTTACAAAAGAATTAATAAATGTATTAATTGTTGTATATGGGTCAATTCCAATAACATAATCTTCGTCACTATTTCTAATTATTTCATAAGATTTAATTAATGTATCAGATAATGGCATTACATTATTATCTAAAACTATTTCATTTAATTCTTTATTACCATTTCTTTTTATTACACTAGTATTAATATCATTATTTTTAGATAAATTATCATTATTATCAATTAACACATTAATATTTAATGACGCATTATTATACTTCATAAATTTTTCATAAGCTATATTATTACTATCATAACCAATACTCATAGTTTCATTTCTATTTTCTTTTAAATATTCAAATTTAGCATTTAATTTTTCCTCAGTTATATTTTCTTTTACTTTTAAATAACTCAAAAATATAATTTTATCTTCTTTGTTATCATAATCATTTGTTACTATTCCAGAATCCTTAAAATTCACTTGTACGACACCTGACTCTAAATTTGTGCCACCATAATAACTTTTCCATGTCAAATCATACAATATTTTATTGAACGGAAACGCACCTCCATCACGGACAGATAAAATATTTTGATAATAATAATCATTCCCTCCAAAACTTTCTTTAGTTTCAAAGACATTTGTATCATATTTATAACTAATATTTAAAAACGATGCATCTGGAATTTTACCATCAATTAATTTTACTATTGTTCCAACCGCAATTATATCCCCAGATTTTAAAACTTCACTTTCTTCAATCTCTATAGCATCACCTTTAAGAAAAACTGAAGTAACCCAACCATCTTTAAGTTTTCTTGAATAAAAGAAATCTTCCCATTCTTCATCTACTTTATAAAACTTAAAACTAGCTTCATACCTTGGTTCTTCTTCTAAAGCATTTACACTAAATGGTAACACCATAAACATTAACCCTAATATAAATAGCCATCTTTTTTTAATCATAGAATAAGCTTTCGCTTTTATCACCCCTTTATTCTACATATATATAATATGCGAAACAAATAAAAATGCAAAGTGTAAACACCCAATTAAAACAACTTTCTTAAAAAAATATATATTTATAAACCTGCAAAAAATAAACTTCTTAAAATATTGATACTATTTCTCTAATACTTTATTATCTTTTGGACTGGTTGTCATATTCTTAATGACATGTTACAATGCATTTGGAAATACATTAGTAGCTAGGTGCTTACCACTGAAAATTTATGATTAAAATAGATTGGAGGTGGCTGTTAGTGAGAAAGAAAGATATTCTTATCATATTTCTCTTTACGATAATATTTTTTCTTCTATATATTATAAAAGAAATCATAAAAATAGCACCATCCATTACAGGATAGTGCACCAACCTTAGGTAAGCACTTAGCAGTCAAATACTAATGTGTTTCCTTTTTTATTTTATGCAAAACTAATTGCTAAATACATTTTAACATAAATAATAATTGTTTTCAATTGCTGTAATATTAGTTATAATTATAATAGGTAGTCTTGATAAAGAAAAGTCGCGTTACGGTTATAATAGCAGCAATAGTCGTTACAATGCGTGGAATGTGAATTCGGACGGCAATGTCAACAATAACTGGTTGACTAATACGAATTCGGTTCGCCCAGCCTCTTATAACTTGAAAGATAATATGGCTAAGGTTATATTTTTGGGAAGATAGAGGACAA
>CANRTI010000006.1 GCA_947642635.1 uncultured Mycoplasma sp.
ATTATATTATTTAAATAGTAGATATTATAATCCAGAATGGGGTAGATTTATTAATTGCGATGAAATAAGTGGTGAAATTGGAAATGTAATGAGCCATAACATGTATGTTTATGCATTCAATAATTCTCTTAATTATATTGATGGACATGGAGATTGGTCAAAATGGTTAAAAAATGCTGTTAAAAAAGTAGTGGTTGGATTAGCAGCAATTACAGTAGGTGTTATATTAACAGTAGCAACAGGAGGATCTGCAGTTCCAGCATTAACGGCAGGATTAAAAGCTGCGGCAATATCAGGAGGAATAACGTCAGGAATAAGTACGGCCGCTGCAGTAGTAAGCTCAGTAGGTAAAGGAAAAAGTTTAAAAGAAACAACAAAAAAAGTAGCTAAATCAGCAGTAGATGGATTTTCAAATGGCTTTATGGCTGGCGGAATAATGGCTGGCGCATCTCAAACTATTAGTGCTGGTTTTAAAATAGCTGCAAAAAATGGGGTGGCAGCGGGCCGAGGAACAGGTATTGAAGTTGGTCCAGTCAATATTTTATCACCTGATAAAATATCCCCAAGCAATTTACAAAATGGTGGAACACTGATTAACTTTAATAATGGTTTTAGATTTGATGTGGGTTCTTCAACTTTGTTACATTGCCATATACCATACATAAATAATCATATTCCCTTTGGAATTATAATATCAAGTTTATACGGAGTTAGTGAAGTAGATGAAGATTAAAATTTTAAGAAAAAGAAAAAAGTATTTTATTATTGACATATCAGGAGTAACGATTAATGCAAAAAACATAAATAATTTATTCAAATACTTTAATGTTAAAAATGTAATGGTAATGTTAAACGTTTCTGATACAAATAGAATTATAGATTATTTAATACAAAATAATTTTTCTTATTTTGTCAAGAAAAATACAAAAAGTAATAATTGTAACATTCAAATTAACATATCCAAAAATCAAGAAAAACTAACCGTGATAGACAAATTGTTAAATTTTGGCGATGGCGTATTAGATATTTATAATACTTTTGAAGTCGATTCATTTTTTGATTATAATATTTTTAAAAAAGAAGAAACATGTAAGCTTTGTTTTTATGTAAATCAGTATGAAAACGAGATCATTGTTTGGGTTAAAGAAAATAAAAACAAAATCAAAAATATCATATATGAATTAAATGATGTAATATCTTAAAAGTATTATATGAATATAAAGTTATATTGAAAGAACCGATGATTTTAAATGGTGCGATAGAAAGACATAACGCTAATCCATATAGAGCGCATTTAAAGTTAGAAAAAATACAGTGTGAACTAACATATAATGAATCCCGAGGTGTAGAAGAAATAAATATAATAAAATATAAAACATTGAATAGATTAAACCAAATGAACAATCAAATTCATGGTATTAGCCCTAAGAATCCAAAATACGATATGTATATGGAAGCAGGAGCAGCCGCAATGGGTGAAACATATGTGGGAGGAATAAAATGGTAGAACAAGAATATAATAAAAAATATCGAAAGTGGAAGAATGGAGATACATTTGCTGTAAAAATAAAAGAAGGAGAATATCAAGGGAGATATTTGATATTAATAAGATATGAAAATTTAGAATGGGAAGATACCAAACCAGTTTCGTTTAGAGTTAAAATTACTTCTAATAATAAACTTCCAAAAACGCAGCATGAAATAGAAGAATTAGAATATATTCAAACTTATTTGGAACCATATCGAGAAAGATTTTATCCTTTTTCTGGCAAAATATCAAATGAAGACATAATAAAAGAAAGATCAAAAGTAAAATTTTATCCAGATAAGAATGGATTTATGAAAGTGTATTTATTTGAGATATTATTTCGAAGAAAAGAGTTAGAAGAGTTAAATAATTTCATTTATCTAGGAAATTATGAGTTTTCTACGCCACGTGAAGAGTATATACCATTTTCACCATATTGTGGAGTAAATTATGACTTTCTAACTAGATTAGAAACAAAACTCATAACTTGTTATAAAAATTATAATTTAAAGCAACTTTCATATTATACAGAAGAAGGACAAAGAACATGGGATGGTTGGGGAACGGATATACCACCATCAATGGAAGAAGTACGAAAATTTTGCAAAATGATGGGTTTAAATTTTGATGATGAAGAAGAAACAGAAGATTCTTTAACGTATGTAGGTGGTGAAGACGAAGATCCATTTAAAAAATAATAATTTAAGTTAGCTAATTTTTATTGCTAACTTTTTTTAATGAATTAAATTAGAAAATTCTATTATATTAGAAAAGTTTACAATTTGGTTTACAAAAATATTACAAAAAAGTTTATAGACAAAAACAATAAAATGGTTATAATAGAGTAAAATGAATTAATTGACTGCAGCAATTAGTTCATTTTTTTTGGAAAAAATAATTTTTAAAAGAAAGAAGGAAAAATATGGAAAACGAATTATTTTTTAAAGATAGTTTTACTGAAGTAGATGGTAAGACTAACATTGAAGTAAACAAAGCAACGATGAAATGTTTTGATTCAAGCAATCAAAACTTTAGTATGGATTGTGATGGAAATTTAGTTTGTAATAGTATTACTACTAAAGTTCAAAGCAGTAGTAATAATCTAAATATTGATTTAATCTATCCAATTGGTAGTTACTATGAGACTAGCGATGATAATTTTAATCCTAACTTTGTTTGGGGCGGAACATGGGAGCTTTCCCCTGGGGGATTAGTAACGGTTTCCCAAGATTTAAATCAATCCGAATTTGATACTATTGGTAAAATTGGCGGTAGTAAATATTTACAAGCACATTATCACGATATACGTTATTATAGTCCTACAGGAGAAGGAGTATCAATTTCTTATACACATGAAGGATTGCGCTCGCTAACTATTGATAGTTGGGGATGGGTTAACAATATTGCCAATGAATTTAATTCTAGTTCTAATTTGGCAACAAATATGATTGGAAAAGGAAATGGCGAAAATTTGCAACCATATATTGTTGTTAAACGTTGGCATAGAATAGGCTAATTTTATGAGTTATATCTTGGAAAATATTCAATATAGCCCCATTAAAGGTTATAAAAAATCCAAAATAACTTCAGGGTTTGGTCAAAGAACTTTTTATAATAATAAAACTCAAAAACAAGAAACAGGATTTCATAATGGGATTGACATGACTTTAGGAAGTGTTATTGTTACTCCCTATCCTGGGAAAATTATTAAAGTAATAAGTAATATAAAAGGGTATAGTGAAAAGTATCCTTCTGGTAACTATATTGTAGTAGATCATGGAAATGATATCAGTACAAGTTATTGTCATTTAAAATATAATAGTATTAAAGTACAAGTTGGTGATATTGTAAGTGCAAATAGTATTTTAGCTACAATGGGGGCAACTGGTCATGCCACAGGAGTGCATCTTCATTATGGACTTAAAATAAATAATAAATGGGTTGATCCTAAAGATTATTTATTAGGAAAAAAACTAATAGGAGAATATCAAACTAGTAGCACTTATATAGAATATGTAATAAAAAAAGGAGATACCTTAAGCAAAATTGCTAAAAACTTTAATACTACTATAAATACGTTAACTACATTAAATAATATTAAAAATAGCGATTTAATTATTACCGGAGAAATTTTAAAAATTCCTCAACACATAGATAATTATTATATTGTAAAAAAAGGTGATACTTTAAGTGAAATTGCCAAAAAATATCAAATAAGTTGGAAAGAATTATATCAAAATAATAAAGATACTATTGGTAATAATCCCAATTTAATTAAGATAGGATTAAAATTAAAAATATGAATAAAATAGAGTCATTTAATATCAATATTATTAATAGTATTTTTCTCTTTTTATTTGGGCAATTTGACATGATTTTAAAAGTCTTGCTAGTTATTATTGGCATTGATTATATATCAGGAGTTTGTAGTGCTATTTACCAGAAAAGACTAAATAGTAAAATAGGACTTAAAGGTATAATTAAAAAAATTGGTTATTTATTAATAGTTATTTTAACAACATTATTTGATAGAATGATAAACGATAATAGTTTTGCAATTAGAAACTTAATAATATATTTTTTCATCTCTAATGAAGCGATATCTATATGTGAGAACTGGTCAACCTTAGGATTGCCACTTCCCAAAAAAATTTATGAAGTCTTTGAAAAATTTAAAAAGGAATAAATAGATTATTCTATTAAAAATATGTTTATTATTTAAAGAAGGTTGAGAGGTGGTTTTTATAAATAATTTAACATTGGAAGAATACTTAAATTTACCAAACAAGGTATTAGAAATATCAGAATCAAAAAATAATTTATATCTAAGCTTATTAAGTAAAGAAACTTGTAAAAAGTATTATTATAGAGATTTAAAACTAGATTTGAAAAAATATTTTCAAAAATTCAATAATATTAAATTTTTTTATAGTTTTAATGATACTATTAAAGCAAGTCATTGTAATAGCAATATTTATCAAAAATCTTTAAAGACAGATAGAATTTCCAAATTTGTTGAGGATAAAATAAATAATGAAATATATGCCAAAAAAATGTATGATAGAATTATTAATTTAGCTCATAAATTAACTCCAAGAGAAGGAAGGTATTTTGTTGAAGCATTTTTGGCTAATAAAAGTGACGAATATATTAGTGAAAAAATTGGCTTAACAAGAATGGGGTTACAACAAATAAGAAAGAGTTGCTTAGTCAAAATGTATTTTGAATTTTTTTATGAATACTAAAGATATTTACTTTCAAAATTAAGGTTATCTTTTATTATTTTTCTAATATACTTGTAAAGATTAATAATATTTGATAAAATAATCTTGGCTTAAATTAGTCAAATAAACATTAGTTTTTAGCTAAATCGTCTAGTGCAAATAATTTGTGATGATAAAAGCTTTGACAAAACTAAGAAGAGAAAACGAAAGGAAGAGTGAATATTTATGGCCGTAGTTTCTATGAGTTATTTATTAGAAGCTGGAGTTCATTTTGGTCATCAAACAAAAAGATGGAATCCCAAAATGAAAGAGTATATCTTTACTGCAAGAGAAGATATATATATTATTGACTTGCAAAAAACGCAAAGTTTATTAGAAGAATCTTTTAACGAGATTAAAACTATTGCAGAAAATGGTGGAAAGTTCTTATTTGTTGGGACAAAAAAACAAGCACAAGAAGTTTGTGTTGAAGAAGCCACTAGAAGTAAATCTTTCTATGTAACTGAAAGATGGTTAGGAGGAACATTAACTAATTTCCGTACTATTAGAAGACGTGTAAAACGTTTAGAAGAAATTGAAAATATGGAAGCATCTGGTAAATTTGAAATTTTACCTAAAAAAGAAGTTATTGGACTTAAGAAAGAATATGACAAATTAAACAAAATTTTATGTGGTATCAGAGATATGGAAAAATTACCACAAGCATTAATTGTTGTTGATCCTAAAAAAGAATACAACGCAGTTAAAGAAGCTAGAAAGCTAAAAATTCCTGTATTTGGTATTGTTGATACAAATGGTGATCCTGATGATGTTGATTTTGTTATTCCTGGTAATGATGATGCAGTTAGAGCAATTAAAGTAATGCTTGGTGTTTTAAATAATGCCATTTGTGAAGCTAATAGTTTAGAATTAGTTGATTACATTAGTGAAGAAGATAAGAAATCTAAAGAAGAAACTAGAATGGAAGAACTTATCAAATCTGATAAATTTAATAAAGCTAAAAAAGATGATTTAGCTGAAGAAAGACCATCTAGAGATTTTCGAAGAGGACATAAAAGAGATTTCAAAAATAGAGATGACAAAAGAAATTTTAATAAAGAAGAAAAAAGTGAAGTAGTTGAAGAAACTGAAAATAAAACAAATGAAAAAGTAGAAAATGTTGATTTAAGTACTAAAACTTTAACTGAATTAAAAGCTATTGCTAAAGAAAAAGGCATTAAAGGATATAGTTCTATGAAAAAAGATGAACTATTAGCAAATTTAAAATAAGAAAGAAGGGAATTTGATATGGAAATTACCGCAAGTATGGTAAAAAATTTGCGTGAAGCATCTGGGGCTGGGATGATGGATTGTAAAAAAGCCTTAGCAGAGTGTAATGGTGATATGGATGGCGCTATAAATTACTTAAGAGAAAAAGGAATTGCTAAGAGCGCTAAAAAAGAATCTCGGATTGCAGCTGAAGGTTTAGCTAATATTTTTGTTGATGGTAATAAAGCAGTTATTTTAGAAATTAATTCTGAAACCGATTTTGTTAGCAAAAACGAAGAATTTATTAATATGTTAAATGTTATTGGTAATTCTTTATTAAAAAGTGATGCCAAAACAATTGAAGAAGCTAACGAAGTAGAAACGCCAAATGGTAAAGTTGCTGATTATGTTATTAGTATGATTGCTAAAATAGGTGAAAAATTATCTTTAAGAAGATTTGAAATTGTTAATAAAAATTCGGATGAAGTTTTTGGTTCTTATTTACATATGGGTGGCAGAATTGCTGCATTAACTGTTGTTAAAGGGACAAGTGAAGATATTGCTAAAGATGTGGCAATGCAAGCAGCAGCGATGAAACCATTATATTTAAATGTTGCTGAAGTACCAGATAGCGTAATTGAAAATGAACGCAAAGTTCAAAAAGAACTTGCTATGAATGAAGGAAAACCAGCTGATATTGCTGAAAAAATGGTTGAAGGAAGAATCAAGAAATTTTACAAAGAAGTTTGTTTGGTTGAACAACCATATATTAAAGATGGTGATGTTTCAGTAGAAAAATTTGTAGCTAATAACGGTGGAGAGATTTTAAAAATGGTTCGTTATGAAGTTGGCGAAGGTATTGAAAAAAAATGCGAAAACTTTGCTGAAGAAGTAATGAATCAAGTTAAAAATAATAACTAAGTATTAAGCAAGTCTTAATACTTTTTATTTGTTCCAAAACTAAGTTGCCAAATCAAAAATTTTATTTTATAATAATAAAGTGTAGAGGATGAGAAAATGGTATGAAAAAAGCAGTTATATTATTAATTATTTTATTGATTTTTCCAATCCAAACCCAAGCGGCTTCTGTTTGTTCGTATAAAGAGCAAACAGAAATTAACAAAAAGATTGCTAATATTAAAGTAAGTTACAATATTGAAACAGAAGAGATAAGTTCCATTACAGGATTAAACACAAAAAGGGATTATGTTAATATTATAATTTTAAATATGACAAAAGATTTCTATCTTCGAATTACCAATGAAATTGATGATACTGAAAAAATTATATATTATGATGATACCACGGAAGGAAAATATAACTATCGTTGGGATAATTTATTAGATGTTACTAAATTTAATATTGAAGTATTTACTACTGATATGGTTGCTTGTCCTGATGAACTATTTAAAACTCTATATATAACAACCCCTAAATATAATGAATTACACGAAGCTTATATATGTGAAGAATATGCTGATTTTGAATTGTGTCAAAAATATATTACAACTACTGAAACAATAACAACTCAAAGTTTTAATAAAAAACTAGAAAAATTTAAAATTAAAAAAGAACAAGAAATTGTTGAGAAACCAGAAAAAGAAGAGTTTAAGTCAACTTTTTATGATGAATTAATAATTTTTTTGCGTAAATATGGTTTAATCATTGGTGGTAGTTTTTTATCGTTATTAATTATTATCGCTCTCATCAAAGCCATTTTAAAAAGAAAAAGAATAAAGGATTCCGGATTATGAAAAGAATTTATATCATATTATTTATATTATTTTGCACTATTTTTAATGTTTCTTCTGTGATGGCTAGGGATTTGAAAAGATGTCAAACTAGTGAACGTTTTTATCCTAATGGAGCTGAAAATGTTGCCAGTTGGGTAATTGATGGTGGCGCCGGATATGGTATTATCAATTATAAGCTTAAAGATATTTTTGGAAATAATTATACACCATACTGTCGTCAACCAGCATTAGGAGATGACTGGGGAGCAAGGTATTGTATAACAGGAAAATTTTTTGCCGAAGATAACACTGAACAAGAAAATGCTTTTGAAGCAGGAATTGTCACTATATTAAAAAATGGTTATTCGGCTAAATATAATAATAATTTTCCTAATAACAACGTGGAAAAAGCAGCCACTAATACGGCATTGAGAGTTTATGAACTGCTTTGGACTAACGATAGTTTTAATATTGTTTGGTATGGTGGCGGAACATTAGTAAAAATTAATCAACAACTAGCTAATGAATTGATAGCTGATTATAGTTGGAATACTTTAATCAAAGAAGCTACTGGATATACTCCCAAAAAATATAATGCTTGGGCGGATACAACATGGGCTTCTAATGGTGTTGCTATCAAGACTGAAACCAGAAGATTAATAAAATTAGGTTTAGAAGCAGCTAAAAAATATCGTACCCAAAGTGGCAGCAATAATGGCAAAATAGATGTTAATAACAATCCTAAAATATATCGTGATTTGATTACTACTGATAAAGATACCCAAATTAAATCTTATAAAACCAATGTTACTTATAAATTAGATGTCACAGGTTTTAAGTCTCCTAAAGCTTATATTAAACCAATTTTTACTTGTGATAATTGTAATCGTTACGGAATAACTTATAAATTCTACATTAACAATCAAGATGTAGGAACAAATTTACCAAATAATCTGACCAGTTATACTACTAACGGTGCTGGTAAAATAGAAATTCGGGTTGAATTTACAGGAAATTCTTCTAATTATAATTGTCAACCTTTAAGTTTTGTTTTTAAACTTAGCCATTTTGATGATTCAGATGACATTACCAATAACGAAGTATTTTATGTTCAGCCAGAATATGATCCTTATGCTCAAAGTTTCTTTATGCTTTATAAACCAGATAGTAATAGTAGTGACAGTCCAACAACTCCTGATGAAACAGTTATTACTGATACTAGAAATGGTCAAGGCGGAAAACCAGTTAAACTATGTAATCCTGATTGTGATGATTTGAAAATTCAATGTAATGAAAGAATTCCAGGTGCTTGCGATTCTTACGAAGAAGAATGTACTGCTAATTGTAATACTTATATAAGTAATGCAGAATGTACTATTGATGATTCAGAAATTATTATTGAAGAAGGACATGAGATTGATCCGGATACTTGCATTAAAGACGATAAAGTAAATATTCAAAAATGTATAATTAATAAACGGGATAAATTAGGAAACTCATACAAGGCATATAATCTAATTGAAAATAATTATTGTACCGTCTCATGTAAAGAAGATTATCATATAACTTTACCTGGTCAAAAAGAAACAAATAGTGGGCGTTATTTTACAATAAATGCAAATATTAATGGTACTAAGTCTTGTTATACCTCGAAAATTGACCGAACAGCATTTAATGAAGACTTAGAAGGATTAAGACTAGAAATGGTTAATTCATACAAAGTTTATAATTCATCGAAGACTAGGCAAAACGAAAATGTTTTAAAAGCAAATATTAAAAAATATGAAAATTTAATTAATGAGTTTAATAATTGTAGTACCTGGGTAATGGATTATAATTTTAATCCTAAAATCAAGTTTAATTATCAAGAAAGTTATATGACTGATATTTTAACCAAGAAAAATAATACTCTTTCAGCTATTGGCGAAGTTAAAAAAGAGGATGTTGTGATTGAAAGATGTACAAGTGATACTGATGATACTTATAAAACATGTCGAACAGGATGGGTTAAAGATAATTCTATAACCAATTTAATGGAATCAGTTAATCAATATCTTTGTTATAAAAGTGGTAATAGCTATACGTGTGCTAATCAACAAATATCAGTAAGTAAAGTTCAAAGAATGAAAGCTACTATAGAAGCCGAGGGTTCTTATGCTCCTAAAACTCAGTTTTATACAATATTTAGTACTGGAGCGGTTGCTATCGGAGATGAAAATTCCCAAATTGCCAATTCAGCAATTATCAATGGTTTACCAGTTGGTTTAAGAACCGCATCTGGAGTTTATACTTACTCTTTACAAATCGAAGATTTAGGGGAGTATTACGATAAAGATAAAGTTGGTCGTATTTGGGGTGCCGATAAGAGCTTAGTATCTGAGTCATTAAAAGAAAAAGATTCATGTGTCAAACCAGGTGCTATAAAACCATCAGTTGATATCGGAACTACCCATATTAATTCAGCTTCTTATGTTTGTTCTTATAAAATAAATTGTCCAACTTGTGCGGTAACTTGTGATGATAATAAATGTTACAATCCAGATTGTCCTGATAATAATTGTACGCCAGATAATTGTGCTAGTTGTTCAGTAGAATGTGATGGCTGTATGTATAATAATGGAGCATCTAATGTCACTTATCGACCAATAACAACTGATTCTTTAAATCCGAATAACCGAGAACTAGGAGTCAATTGGCAACATGATGATGTCAAAGTAAAAAGTGCTTTAGAATTAAAAGCTTATGCTACTTCTAAAGAAATAGTAGATAATGGTAATAAGATATATGATTTAAAGTTTAGTAATTCTAGTAGTGGAGGAAGTTCTAGTGTAATTGAAGATAATTCAGCTATTCATGTTAAAATGGATAATAAAATGATTAAAAAGATTTTAGAACATAATGATCTTTATGAAAATAATGGTGGTTATTCAAATAATTCTTTAGAATGCTACGATTATGTTCATCCCACTGATGGAAAAACATATAAAAATATTTATTGTTATAGTACTTTTTTAGATAAACTACTTAAAAGTGAAGTTGGAAATAATATTCAAATTACGACCAAAAGAATTCTTGGTTCGAGCAGCTTGCGAAAAGCCAATACGCAAAAATCTGGGTATTGGACAACTTGGACAGATGCTAATAGTAATAAATGGACAATAACTACTGAACATGGTTTAGGGTATGGCAAATATCAAGAAAAGTATGATGAATTAAATATTGGTCCTTCATGGAAATGAATTAAAGATGTCAAATACAATTGACGTCTTTTTTACAACATTGACATCTCAAAATTAAAATTAAGTAAATAATAAGAAATAATTAAGACAAAAACTCTAACAATCTTTACATTTGTGATATAATAAACTTAAAAAGGAGGATTTTATGGTCCGAAAAAGAATAACTGAATTGATGCCATTTTTATTACCACTACGAGTTTGGCAACGAAATTTATTTTATCAAATTAGTTTACGTTTAGATAAAAACAAATATGCCAAAAAAATTGGTCGCTTATTAGATTATGAAGTATGTTTTGAAAAAACATTAATGATTAATGAAAACAGTGGTTATGATATTAAATATCAAAAAAATAAAGTAGATAATTTAAAAATAATTAGTCAACCGATGAATCACATTTTAATTCATCCTGGTGAAACATTTTCTTTTTGTTATTTATCTTATAAAGCTAAAGGTAAATATAAGGAAGGATTAGTATTAGAAAATAACAAAATAGTTCCTAAAAAGGGTGGCGGTATTTGTCATTTAAGTAATCTTTTATATTATATGTTTTTACAAAGTCCTTTAGATATTGTTGAAAGACATGGTCACCGAGTAAAATCATTACCTAACCCTGATAAAGATGCTTTAGAAGGAATCGATGCTACTATTAACAGTGGTTGGTTAGATTTAAAAGTTAAAAATAATACCCCTGATATCTATCAAATTGTAATTAATTTTACCGATGAATTTATGGAAGGTCAAATTTTATCTAATAAAGAAAGTTTAGTTAGTTATCAAATTATTAATGATAATTTTAAATATATTAAAAAGAATGATAAAATATATGAAAGTGTTGAAGTGATTAAGATTACATTTGATAAAAATAAAAAGGAAATTGCTAGAACAAAGTTATATGATGAAGTAGTTGAAGTAACATATAAACTACCTAAAAATGTTAAAATAGAAAAGGAGAATTAAAATGGAAAAGAAAAAAGTAGCAATTATATTTGGCGGTTGTTCATCAGAATACGATGTATCACTAGTATCTGCAACTTCGGTTATTAGAAATATTCCAACTAATAAATATGATGTAACTATGATTGGAATTACAAAAGAAGGAGATTTCTATTTATATGACGGAAAAATTGATAATATTGAGGCAAATAAATGGTTTAATCCAAGTACATATGAAAAAATAACATTTTCTTGTAATCGCAGTGATCATGGTTTTATAAAATTAAGCACAAATGAGATAGTTAAAATAGATATTGTTTTCCCAGTATTACATGGTAAAAATGGAGAAGATGGGCGTTTACAAGGATTACTAGAACTAGCAGGTATTCCATATGTTGGTTGTGATATGACCTCATCAGCTATTTGTATGGATAAATTTATTTCTCATAAACTAGTTGAGTTAGAAGGACTTGAAGTACCAAAATCATATTTATTTACAAAATATGATAATTATGAAACAATTATGAATACTATTAAAATATTAGACTATCCTTTATATGTTAAACCATTAAAGGCAGGTTCTTCTTTTGGTATTACGAGAGTTACTAAAAGTGATGATATAAAGACTGCTATTGAATTAGCTTTTCAATATGATCAAAACAATATTATTATTGAAAATGAAATAGATGGTTTTGAAGTAGGATGTGCAATTTTAGGTAATAATACTTTGACAATTGGAGAAGTTGATCAAATTGATCTTACAGATGGTTTCTTTGATTATGAAGAAAAATATACCTTAAAAACTAGTAAAATTCTTTTGCCAGCTAATTTATCCGCATCAGAAAGAGCCAAAATTAAAGAAACAGCCCTTAAAATATATCAAACATTAGGTTGTCAAGGTTTTGCAAGAGTGGATATGTTCTATACTAAAGATAAAAGAATAGTATTTAATGAAGTTAATACAATTCCAGGTTGTACATCGCATAGTCGTTATCCATCAATGTTAAAAGAAATTGGATTGGAATTTAGTGAAGTAATTGATAAATTAATCATGTTAGGTTTAGAAAAATAATGAACTATATTTTAACTAGAGAAGATATCTACAAAGGAAATTTAGTTTTAATCAATCAAAAAAATCATTTGCGAAATAAAATTGATTCAGAAGAACTTGTCAGTTATAGTTCCAAATATCCAGATGTACTACTTCAAAAAGTTGCTGAAGAAAAATTACAAGAAATATTTAAAGAATTGCATATACAAGATGAATTTGTCCCTGTTAGTGGCTATCGTACTTATCAGTATCAGTTAGATATTTTTAATACTAGCATCAAAGATAATGGTCTTGATTTTACTTTAAAATATGTTGCCTATCCTGATGCTTCTGAACATCAAACTGGATTAGCCATTGATTTAGGATTAAATAGTGAAAATATTGATTTTATCTGTCCTGCATTTCCCCATAATCATGAGTTATGTAATCAATTTCGGGAAGCTTCTTTAAAATATGGTTTTATTGAAAGATATCAAAAAGATAAAGAAAAAATAACGCATATTAGTAGTGAAGAGTGGCATTTTCGATATATTGGCTATCCACATTCTACAATTATGGCCGAAAAGAAACTGTGTTTAGAAGAATATATTACTTACTTAAAAAATTATAAATATCCAGTAAATCCTCTCCAATATCAAAATTATCAAATTGCTTACTTAGCATGTGATACCGATAAATTAGAAGTAGCTAATGATAATATTTTAGAAATATCTGGAAACAATATAGATGGATTTATAATAACTTGGGAAAGTGGTGAATAATATGTTGAAAAAATTAAACATGGATTATCTAAGAGTATTAGCAGCACTTTTAGTTGTAGCTATACATGTTTATCCTTTCTTACAAATTAATAATACTTTAGAAATTTTATTTACTCATGTTTTTTGTCGAATTGCTGTTCCCATATTTTTAATGATTACAGGATATTTTGTTTTACCAACTGCTTTAAACGATCGTTCTAAATTAGTTTTATATACTAAAAAAATATTAAAAATATATCTATTTAGTATTCTTTTATATTTACCAATCAATATTTATTCGCACTCTTTTGCAGGTTTTTCGATTATTGATTTTCTAAAAAGCATTTTTATTGATGGGACATTTTATCATTTATGGTACTTTCCTGGTTTAATTTTAGGAATTTGGTTAACTTATTTTCTCGTAAAGAAAATTCCTCATCAAGTTAGTATTATTGTTATCATTTTATATCTAATCGGATTATTTGGTGATAGTTACTATGGGTTAGTAAGTAGTATAACGATTATCAAAGATATTTATCATTTTATTTTCAATATATTTTCTTATACTCGTAATGGATTATTTTACATGCCTATATTTATATATTTAGGTTATAAATTTCACCAAAATAATTTTAATATATCTAAAAAAAGTAACTTTACTTATTTAACAATTAGTTTAATTTTAATGTTAATTGAAGGATATTTACTATATAGCTTGGATTTAGTTAGACATGATAGTATGTATTTATTTTTAATACCCACTATGTTTTGTATTTTTAACTGGCTTTTACAATTGGATAAAAGTTCCAATAAATTATGGCGAAATATCGGAACTGACATTTATATAATCCATCCACTCGTAATTATTGGTCTACGATTAATTGCTAAAATCATTCATTTAGAAAGTTTACTAATTGAAAACAACTTAATTCAATATATTTTAGTAATAATTATCAGTTTAGTTGTTAGTTTATGTTTTGAAAAAGGAAAGGAAATTATTCAAAATGAAAAAGGAAAAAGAGTTATTAAAAACTAATCGAGCTTGGATTGAAATTGACTTTGATAATTTAAAACATAATATCAAAGTAATTAAAGAAGTAATTCCTTCACATACAAAAATTATGGCTGTAGTAAAAGCTAATGCTTATGGTCATGGTATTATTGAAATCTCCAAAGCTTTAAGTAAAATGGGTATTCATGATTTTGCGGTAGCTACGATTAAAGAAGGTATAACTTTAAGAAAAAATGGTATTAAGGATAATATTTTAATATTAGGAAGTACTTCACCTGAAGCCATACCTCTTGTAATTAAATATAATTTAATTCAAACAATCGTTGATTATAATTATGCTAATTTAGTAAGTAAATTAAAATTAAAGAAAAAATTAAAATGCCATTTAAAAATTAATACGGGTATGAACCGCTTAGGAGAAAATCCTCAAAATATTTCCAAAATAATTGCCATGTATCAAAATCCCCAATTAGATGTCCAAGGTATTTTTACTCATTTATGTGTTTCAGATAGTTCAAAAACTAGTGATATAAAATTTACTAATGACCAAATAAGCCGTTTTGATTCCTTAATTGCTTCTTTGAAAGAAAATAATATTAATCCTGGTCAAACTCATGTTCAAGCAAGTTATGGCATTGTAAATTATCCTCACTTAGAATATGATTTTGTTCGTCCAGGAATAATTATGTACGGAGTTCATAGTAGCAAAGATGTTTTTATTAAAACCAAAATGGATTTATTACCAGTCTTGAGTTTAAAAACTCGAATTACTAGTCTTAAAAAAATCAGTAAAGATGAATATGTTAGTTATAGCCGCACTTATAAAAGCACTAAAGAAACTTTAATTGCTAGTGCAGGTATTGGTTATGCTGATGGCTTACCTAGAAGTTTATCTAACAAAAATTTAGTTGTTAAAATTAATAATAGTTACGGAATAATTATTGGTAGAATCTGTATGGATCAAATATTAATTGATGTAAGTAATATTCCAGATGTTCAAGTAGGAGATATAGTTGCAATAATCGGGGATGATGAAAATTTACAATTAACAGATATTGTTTATGAAATTGATACTTTAACTAATGAATTTTTAAGTCGTTTAGGTAGTCGTTTAGAAATAGTTGTCAAAAATAAATGAAAAGTATTTAAATATTTTTTAAAGTATGATATATTTATAGAGTAATCGTTGAAGAAAGATGTATTTAATTAAAATTTTTAAAAGAGAGTTAGTATTTGGTGAAAACTAATAAATTGGAATTAAATATTGCTGCTTTTGGGAGATTAATCGGCAAAGAAGTCGTTATAAAAATTAAGTAAAATAAAGGATGGTACCGTCGTTTTGACTCCTTAGGTATAACATCCTTTTTATTTATAGAAAGAAGGAATTTATGAGAATATTTTTAATAGGTGGAAAATCGGGTAGTGGTAAAGGTGAAGTTGCCAAAATAATTAAAGAGTATTATATTTATAAATTAGAAACTTGTGCTATTACAGAATACAGTAAATATTTAAAGAACTTTACCAAAGAATTAACTGATTGGAATGGGAATAACAATACAAAACCAAGAACATACATGCAAGAATTAGGTGATAAAATTCGGCAAATAGATAGTAAGTATTTCATAAATAATATGTTAGATGATTTAAAAATTTATCAAGAATTAGTGCAAAATGTGGTAGTGGCAGATGTTCGCTATCCTGATGAATTTGAAGAAATTAAATTAAATTATGATGAAGTATATTCTTTTATTGTTGAAAATCAATTTGGTAAAAGTAATCTTACTTTAGAAGAACAATCTCACCGAACTGAAATTGCTTTGGATAATTATGAAGATTATGATTACTTAATAGTTAATGAAGAAATGAGTATCTTAAAAGAAAAAATATTTAAAATATTGGAGGGAATAAAATAATGAAAATCACGGCTCAAGAGTTACGTAAAAAATATTTAGATTTTTTTGCAAATAATAATCATCAAATAATACCATCATCTTCGATTGTACCAGAAAATGATCCAACGGTTTTATTTACTACTGCCGGAATGCATCCATTGGTTCCATATTTATTAGGAGAACATCACCCAGCTGGAAATAAACTTACTGATGTGCAAAAATGTATCAGAACAAGTGATATTGACGAAGTAGGAGATAATTCCCATAATACATTTTTTGAAATGTTAGGCAATTGGAGTTTAGGAGCTTACTTTAAAGAAGAATCAATTAAATATAGTTATGAATTTTTAACAAGCGATAAATATTTAAATATTCCTTTAGAAAAATTATATTTTACAGTTTTTGCTGGGAACAAAGATATTCCTCGTGATCAAAAATCATATGATGTATGGCGAAGTCTTGGGATAAAAGAAGACCATTTATTCTTTTTGCCAGAAGAATGTAACTTTTGGATATTAGGTAGTGGAATTGGTCCTTGTGGACCAGATACTGAAATATTTTATGATACTGGTAAAGAAAAATGTTGTGAAAATTGTAATCCTGCTTGTGACTGTGGTAAGTATTTAGAAATTTGGAATAATGTGTTTATGGAATACTTTAAAGAAGCAAATGGTAGTTTAAGACCTCTTGAAAAACAAAATGTTGATACTGGCATGGGATTAGAAAGAACTATTACAGTGTTAAATAATTTAGAAAGTATTTATGACTCAGATATATTTATGGGTGTCAAACAAAAATTAGAAGAATTATCTGGTTTAAAATATAGTGAAAATAAAAAAAGTTTTCGTATTATTATGGATCACATTAGAACAAGTACCTTTATTTTAGCAGATGATCATTTAATTAAACCATGTAATATTGGAGCAGGATATGTCTTAAGAAGACTTTTAAGAAGAGCCATTAGACACTTAAAGAGAATTAATATTAATGATTATGTTTTAAATGATTTAGCTCTTATTTTTATCAATGATTATAAAGAAGTTTATAAAGAATTAGAACGTAATCAAAAAATTGTTTTTGAAGAGTTAGAAAAAGAATATAATAAATTTAGTAAAACTTTAAAAGATGGTGAAAGATTATTTTATAAAACAATCAAAAAATTAGATGGCAATATTTTAAGCGGTTTGGATGCTTTTAAATTATTTGATACTTTTGGTTTTCCACTTGAAATGACTAAAGAATTGGCTTTTGAAAACAATATCCAAGTTGATGAAGAAGGATTTTATAAGTGTTTTCAAAATCATCAAGAAAAATCAAGAACTATAGATGCCGGTAGTTTTAAAGGTGGTCTTGCAGATACTTCTGAAGAATCGATTAAATATCATACTTTAGCCCATTTATTACTAGCCACATTACAAGAAATTTATGGTAAAGACATTGTTCAAAAAGGTTGTAATATTACGAGTGAAAGAATTCGTTTTGATTTTAATCTAGATCATAAATTAAGTGACGAAGAAAAAAATAAGATTGAAAATAGAGTTAATGAAATGATTAAATCGGCGACTCCAGTTAGTCAAAAAGAAGTTACTTATGAAGAAGCTAAAAAAGAAGGGGCTCATGGAACATTCACTGGCAAATATGGCGACATTGTCAAAGTTTATACCATTGGTTCATTATCTAAAGAAATCTGTGGCGGTCCTCATGTTGAAAACACTAAAGTATTAGGTCATTTTAAAATAATTAAAGAAGAATCATCTAGTGCTGGAGTAAGAAGAATTAAAGGCATATTAGAATAAATTGAAACTTCATTTTGAAGTTTTTTTATTTGCGAAAACAACTATAATAAGATATAATTAAAATAGGGAAGTGATGAATGTGAAGAAGAATGGCTTTGTTTTTGTTGAATCAATTGTAGCAGTTGTTATACTTACAAGTTCATTACTTCTTTTATATTCTACTTTTAGTAATATTCTTCAATCTGAAAAGGTAAGGATTTATTATGATGATGTTAATTATATTTATCGGACATCTTATTTAAAAGAACGATTAAATGATGTTAATTTTGAATACATCAAAGATAATATGCTAACCGAAGGAAATTATTTTAAAATAATTGGTTTAGATACTCCTAATTTGTTTGATAATAGTGAGACTGAAAAAAATTTAATTGCTAGTATGTTTGAAGATTATGAAGTACGAGAACTAGTTTTAATCAAAGAGAATAAATTAGATGATTTAAAAAAATGTACAATTGAATGTTCATTTGATACCTCTTGTAAAGATTATGAAAACTGTAATAATATTTTTTTAAATTTGAGTGAAGACATGCTTAATTATTTGAAAACAATTTACATCGATATTCCCAGTGAATTTATTTTAGTTGGTGAATATGAAACATGTAATCAAGATAAATTGCATTGTCAAACATTTTTTAGTTGGGTAAGTGTGTAGTTATGAAGAAAAACGGTTTTGTTTCAACATCTCTCATCTATACTTTTTTCATTATTTTTTTATCAATGATGGTTTTTCTTCTCAATTCTTATTCTCGGACTAGATATTTAATGGATGAAATCAAACATGATATCAAAAGTAATTTTGCTTCTTTAAAAAATGGAGATGTAAATATTTATTTTATGGTATATGATAATATAACAAAAGAGTATGAGTTAAATAGTAATATGCCTTTAGTGGGTTATAATTATAACCCGGATTTTAGCTATTGTAAAAATGGTTCAACTATTAATTTTGTGAATGGCAATATTGTAGTTGAAGGAATAGGTAAAGATGCTTGTTATGCTTATTTTAAAGGTAATGGTTATGATATTGATTTAAAAATATATATTAAAGAAAGTGCGGATAGTGAAAAAATTCTTGTTAATAGTATTCCTAATATTAATTATGATTTTACTAAATCCGAGTGTAATAATGATGTTATTTTAAATTTTGATACTGCTACAAGAACATTTAATGCTAACACAAATAAATCAGCTAGTTGTGAAGTTCTTTTTACAAAAAATAATGCCAAAGTAGAATTGAATTATTATCAAGAAAGTTTGGAAGGCACTCATAATTATAATAATATAAATTATAAATTAGTTAATGAAGCTCCAATTAGTAATTATCATTTTGATTCCTTTTTATGTCAAAATGCTGATATAACAACTAATATTATTGTTACTAATAATGGTTTATATGTCGAGTCTAGTGGGGAAAATACTTGTAATATTTACTATAATAAAGGCGAAAATAAAGTTAATATAACTATTATGGAAGAAACAGAAGATGGGATGTCTGGATTTACAACTGGTAAAAAATATAGTCGAGTTTTTAATATCCCTAATAATAATTATAAATATGTGGGTAGTATTTGTACACCTGATACTATTAAAGTCGAGTATCTTAATAACCGTCTTATTCCTACTTATGATATTCCAGGCGATTGCTATGCCTATTTTGATTTAGCAAACAATAATGTTGTAATTAATTATTATATAAAAAATGCTAAAGGAGATTATGATTTAGTTAAAACTATTCCTAAGTCTGGTTATGTTTTTAATAGTACTAAAAGTATTTGTGGACTAGCTTCTTCTAAAATCAAGCCATATAATAATTATGTTAGTATTGAAGCGGAAAAAGATGATGTTTGTAATATTTACTATGATGAGGTTCAAAATGATTAAGTTAAATAATAAAGGAATGTCTTTAATGGAATTATTAGTAACAATTGTTTTAATAAGTATTGTCTTAACATTTTTATTTCAATTATTACTAGATTTAAAAAATGAAACTGAAAACAATGATTTTGCTTATCATAACCAATTTAATCGTACAGAAGCTATTTATAAAATTCAAATGGATCTTATGATGTATCCTTTAGTGGGAATTAGTGATGTTTCTACAAACGATAACATAATCTTAAATTGGGATTTTAAAAAAGGTAATAATATTGTCACTGCTATTTTAAAAAGTGAAACAGTAACTAAAAAAGATGAACTAGGTACTACTAATACGATATATTATTTAAAATATCATAATGTTTTAGGAGAAGATTATACCTGGGAAATAAAAGGGGGAATTTTAGATTTATGTGGTAATTTCAACTATTATATTGATAATACTTCTAATAACTACTATTTTAAAATTAATTTTCCAATTTATAATCTAGTTAATAATTCCCAAAATAATTCTGATTATAATAATGCTGTTGATGATTTTGAAATAACTTACTCATCTAATACTGCTAATTTAGTTACTACTAATGGGGCTTATTTAAATACCAAGCAATATGTAAATAAACAAATAGGCATTTGCACTAATTAAAACATGCCATATTCGCCCCTTTAAAAATTCTTTGTAGGAAATATTCGTTCCTTCAATCAAAGCTAAGACTTGGGTATGAATAGATATACCCCCAAAAGAGATTATTGAAATAGCCATAATCTCTTTTAATATACTAGCAATATTACTATTAGGGATAATGCTTAGAGCTTGAGTAATTTCCAAAAATCCTTTAAAAATGATTGTTGTTGTTTTAGATAAAGGGATAATTTTTATAAAAAGATTAGTAATAATCATATAAAAAGTCAAAGTTCCTAATATTAATAACATTGTATTTAAGCTTTTACTAATAGCTTTTGGTAGTAATGCAAAAAGGTTTGAAATATTTTCTTTAGATTTACCATTCATCTTTATATTGCTTGTTTCTTTTTTTCTTCCTATTAGACCAATACCAATATTTGTTAAATAATGAATAAGAATAATTTTAAAAGTAATAAATTTATTAAATGACAAATTTAAAATATTGTAAAGAAATAAAGGATTAGAAAAAAATGTAAAACTTATTAATTTATTAGCAGTATTTAAACTTATTTCCTGATTATGAAGCATTTCTTTAATAATAAACGTATTAGTAGGAGTACCACTAAAAATACTTAAGAAAAATGCTTCAGCTGCACTGCCATCTGTATGAAAAACTTTATTAAATAAGGGATTTATATATTTAAATAAGGGATTAAAAACTCGGGTATTAATTATTAAGTCATTAATGACAAACATAATAAAAAGAGATGGAAAAACTTTATTTAACCATAAAGTAACTGCATTATTAACTGAATAATTTAGTATATAATTATATCTAAATAGGGTAATTAAAGAAGCAAAAATTAAAAAAATTGTCAAAAGTTTTTTTAGTTTATTCATAAATATACCTCAAAGTGCTATAATAAATTAGGTGATTAAAATTGATTAATAAATTATATGAAAAAATTAAACAATTCTTTAAAGAAAATTATCGTTTTTTGATACTTTTAACAACAATTGTCTTTTTATTCTATTATGAGTTTCCTTATGTTATTTATAAAAGTGGCGGTACAATTAATTTAGAAGATCGAGTTGTTATTGATAAAGAATATGAAGAAAAAGGCGACTTAAAAATGAGTTATGTTACAGCCATGAAAGGAACTGCTCCTTTTATAATGTTATCCTGGGTTCTTCCTGATTGGGATTTAATCCCTTTAAAAGAAATTACTAATGAAGATAGTTATGAAGATGTTTTAGAAGTCGGAAAAGAGTATTTAAATGAAGGAATTGATAATGCCATTATGGCTGCTTTTCAAGAATCTTCATACAGTATAACTATTACTAATACTCATAATAAAGTTATATATTTAAGTAAAGATGCTAAAACTGATATTGTAGTGGGCGATGAACTAATTAGTGTTGATGGTAATGAAATTACTAATCTAGAAGAATTAAAGAGCTATATTAATAGTAAGAAAGTCGGAGAATTAGTTGAGTTTACAATTTTACGAAATGGTGAAACTTTACAAAAAGAATCTACTATTTATCAAGATGGTGATGATTTAAAAGTTGGTATTGCTTTCAAAACCACTTATGAATATCGTACAGAAATTCCTGTAACCGTTAAAATGAAAGATAACGAATCTGGAAGTAGTGGGGGCTTAATGATGAGTTTAGCTATTTATAATGCTTTAACCGAAGAAGATATAACTAAAGGATTAAATATTGTTGGAACTGGTTCAATTAATAGTGATGGAACTGTCGAAGAAATTGACGGTGTAAAATATAAAGTTTTAGCTGCTGAAAAAAATAAAGCTGATATTTTCTTTTGTCCAGTAGAAAATTATGAAGAAGCATTAAAAGTTAAAAAAAGAAGAAAATTAGATGTTGAAGTTGTTAAAGTTGCTTCCTTAAAAGAAGCCATCGCTTATTTAGAAACAAAATAAAAAGAATCAATATTTTCCGATTCTTTTTTGGTTTTTATTTAAATCACTTTTAGTTGTTAAATATTTTAAAAATATACCTTGGATAATGGCTTCTCCCTTTTTAAAAGTGACATCTTCTGTTCCTTCATTTTGAATTTTAAACCACATATGACCTTCATTTTCCAAATTATTATAATAATCTGCATCAATAACTCCAATTTGATTACACAATCTTAAATTATATTTAAAACCCATTCCACTACGAATAATTAAGAAAAGCATTTCATCATCTTCATAATAACTCTTAATTCCTGTGGGAATTTTTTTGATTTCACCAACTTTTATTGTTACATCTTCTATTAAATAAAAATCATAACCGGCAGTTTTTGAAGAATTTCGCATTGGCAATAAATATTCTTCATATAAATTTTTATCATCTTTAATATCATTTTTAAATTGTTCAAAACTAATTTTTTCAAAATCTCGCATATTTTTATCACCAATAATTATTTTATCATATAAAATAACAATTTGAACTAAAAGAAAACTTTTTTATTTCTTATTTGCTAGTACAATAGACAAGTTATAGAAAGTATGCTATGATGTTTGCAAAAGAAATAAGAAAGAATTAGCAACAGAATATTAAAAAGATGTGATATTAGAAAGAAGAATAGAGTATGTTACTAACTAGTGTAAATAATCCTAAAGTAAAAGAATGGCAAAAATTAAAACTTAAAAAGTATCGAAGTAGTACGAAATCTTTTTTAATTGAAGATGATCATTTAATTAATGAAGCATTAAAAAGCAATTTAGTAAAAGAAATAATCACTTTAAATCCTGACGAAAAATATCTAGTTCCCACTTTTTATGTGAATGACAAAATAATGCATTTATTATCTAATCAAGAAAGTGGAGCTCAAAAAATAGCTGTAGTTAACTTTTTACCATCAAGAGAAATAAAGGGAAACATTTTAATTCTTGATAATTTACAAGATCCCGGTAATTTAGGAACAATCATCAGAAGTGCAGTTGCTTTTAATTTTGATACAATTTTTTTAAGTACTGATACAGTTGATTTATATAATCCCAAAACTATACGTAGTTCCGAAGGCATGATTTTCCATCTTAATATTTTAAAAGGTGATATTATTGAATTTTTAAATAAATTAGATAAATCCTATACAATTGTTACAACCAATGTTGTAAAAGGTGAGAACATTCATAATTTATCAACTATTTCTAAATGGGCACTTATCATTGGTAATGAAGGTCATGGAGTTTCTAAAGAGGTTCAAGATGTAAGTCAAAAGTTTGTTAAAATACCAATGAATTCTAATTGTGAAAGTCTTAATGCTGCTATTAGTGCAAGTATTTTAATGTATGAAATTAATAATTTATTACAATAATCTGCTAATTTGTGAATAAAAACCTTAAAAATAAGCCATAAATAATATGAAAGGTAAAAATTATGGCGAAATATAAGGTCGATATTACAGGAATTAATACAAGTGAAATAACTGTTTTATCAAATAAAGAAATAAATGAATTATTTGTTCAAATGTATAATGGAGATGCAACAGCTAAAGAAAAATTAGTAAATGGCAATTTAAAATTAGTGTTAGCGATTTTAAAACGTTTTAACAATCCGCGCTTTAATATGGATGATTTATTCCAAGTAGGGTGTATTGGTTTATTGAAAGCAATTGATAATTTTGATATGTCGTATGGCTTGTGTTTATCAACATACGCTGTACCACTTATAATTGGGGAAATTAAAAGATATGTCAGAGACAATACAACAGTTAGAGTTAGTAGAAGTATCAAAGATCAAGCTTATCGGATTATTAAGTTTCAAGATGATTATTTAGGAGCCCATGGCTTCTTACCAACATATCAAGAAATTTCAAATGCCTTACAAATTGATGAATATGAAATTTCTTATGCTCTAGATAGTTTAAAAGATCCTATGAGTATATTTGAACCAATTTATAATGATGGTGGTGATACCATTTATTTATCCGATCAATTAGCTGATATGAAAGAAAAAAATCGTGACCAAGACATGATTATATCCTTAAGAAGAGCCCTTCAAAAGATTAAAAAACGTGAAAAAGATATTTTATTATCCAGGTTTATTGTTGGTAAAACGCAAATTGAAATTGCGGATACCATGGGTATATCTCAAGCTCAAGTCTCACGGATTGAAAAAAACGCTATGGAACATGTCAGAAAATTAATTAGATAACATATAATTAATTAGGTGAGTTCATGCTTTTAAGTGATTTACAAACAAAAGATATAATAAATATTAAAAATGGAAATAATTTAGGTCGAATTATTGATGCTAAAATTGATGCATCCGGAAAAATTGCCTACTTTGTTTCTGAAGAAAAAAAGTTTATTAGGAAAGTTACTAAAGGTGGTGATGCAACAATTGAATTTGAAAGAATTAAGAAAATTGGCGAAGATGTTATTCTAGTAGATATATAAAATTGTAGATAATTTGCTAACTACAATTTTTTTTAAATTTTTAAGAAATATTTCCCCAAGTGAGTTGTTCTATCAAATAAGTGAAAAGTATGTTATAATAAAGATGTGATTTTTATGAAGAAAAAAATAATCTTAATCATGTTATTAATAATAATTATTGATATCATCATCAAATTATTAATTGATCATAACCTTGAATTAACCAAAAACATTCCTATTATTAATAATTTTTTTACTCTTAGTAAAGTATATAACACCGGAGCATCATGGAGTATTTTAGCAGGGCAACAAATTCTTTTGATTATTATAACTTTTATTTTACTAGGTATACTTTGGACATATCAAAAAAAATTTGTCATGCATAATCGCAACATAGTTACTTTTGGGCTACTTTACGGAGGAATTATTGGTAATTTAATTGATCGTATTTGTAATGGTTATGTTATTGATTATTTAGATTTCCAAATTTTTAGTTATGATTTTCCTGTTTTCAATTTTGCCGACATTTGTATAGTTTTAGGAGTATTTCTTTTAATAATCGCCATTTATAAAAAGGAAGATAAAGATGCAAATAATAGTTAGTGAAGAAAATATACGAATTGATAAATATTTAAGTAATAATACAACATATAGTAGGGAACTAATCACAAAGATGTTAAAAGATGAGTATGTTCTTGTTAATTCTAAAAGTGTTAAACCTAGTTATTTAATTAAATTAAATGATGTCATAACAATTAATGAAAGTTATATTTCACCTCAAGACATAAAACCAGAAAAAATACCTTTAAATATTGTTTATGAAGATGAAGATATTATGGTTATTGATAAACCTAGTGGATTAGTTGTTCATCCTGGCAATGGAAATAGTGAACACACACTTGTAAATGGATTAAAGTATTATACTGATAATTTAAGTGATGTTGGCGGCGAAATGCGCGTTGGCATAGTTCATCGACTTGATAAAGATACATCGGGTTTAATGCTTGTAGCTAAAAGTAATAAAGCTCATGAAATTTTAGCAGATGATTTTAAAAATAAACGAGTCATCAGGGAATATTATGCTTTATTAGTTGGTCGTTTTCCATCAGATACTGCTCATATTGATGCTCCAATTGGAAGAAGCAAAGTCAATTTTAATAAAATGGCTGTTCAAAGTAATGGTAAAAGTGCCCGTACTAATTTAAAAGTTTTAAAAAGATATCATGATTACACATTAGTAAGTTTAATTCTAGAAACTGGTCGCACCCATCAAATCCGAGTTCATATGGCATATATTGGCTATCCTGTATTTAATGATCCAATATATATAAATAAAAAAGCCAGTGATTTTGGCCAATTTCTACATTCTAAAAGAATTAAATTTGTACATCCCATAACTAAAAAAGAAATGGAATTTATTAGCAAATTACCTATACCTTTTCAAGAATTTTTAAACACTTTAAATTAATACTAAAATATTACTGAAAAGAAATACGGTAAAACAAAAGTAAGGAATACTAAGAATTCGATAACTACCCATAATACTTTTAATTTTTCTTATTAAAAGAAAAGCTGCAATCATTAAAGAAAAACTTATCAAAATACTGTAAATTAAATTAGTGCGATAATTAAAAATGATTGCTAAAAAGAATAAAAGTATGTAATTGCAACACAATAAAAATGTTAAATCATTATCAATTAAATCATACCAAACAATTTTACAAATTGGGATAGTAATATAAATGATAATAGCAATATAAATAATAAAAAATAAATTCATAAATCCACCCTTTACTAATATTATGAAAAAGGGTAGAATAATATACGAAGGAGTTTACATGAGTACAATATTAAATGATAAAGATGAAATGACTATGAGTTTAGTTCATTATTTTGTGACTGAAGAAAATTATAGCCCTATTAATGTTCAAGGAGCTAAAAATGAAATATGGTTAGAAAATTTAGATGGTCCTTACAAAATAATTCGAATTAACTCTAAATATATTCATAATGAAGAACAATACCGAGTTGATGTTTATCGACTAGGATATGTAGTAAAACAAATAAAAAAGAAAACATTATCTTTAAAAATGAATGTTTTAAATATTTGTTTGGATTTAAATGATACTGTAGATGTTGCTAATGATGATAAATTAGTTGAAACTATTCATGTTAGTAATATTAAAGAAGTAAGAAAAAATACTTTATTAGGAAAGGTTTATCCCAATATTAAAACTAATAGTTTAAAAACTACTGATGATATAAATGATATTATTCATGTTACAGAAGATATTAATAAAAAAACAACTAAAGAGAATACCAAATATGAAGATATTTTTCGCCCTAAGAAAATTGTTGTTACTAAAGTTCTTATTATAATATGCGTTATTATGTTTTTAATTTCATTATATTTAAGTGATAACTTTTCTGCAAATTTACTTATTTTAGGAGCAAATAATAGACAATTAGTTTTAGATGGTGAAATATGGCGTTTAATTACTAATGCTTTCTTACACGGTAATTACATTCATTTATTTGTCAACATGTATTCTTTATGGATTGTTGGTAAACAAGTTGAAACATATATGGGACGTACTAGAATGTTAGCTATTTATTTACTAAGTGCTCTTATGGGGGGATTATTTAGTAATGTTTTTTTAGAAAATTCTATTTCAGTTGGTGCTAGCGGAGCTATATTTGGATTAATGGGTTCTTTACTATATTTTGGTTATCATTATCGTCTTTATTTATCAAATGCTTTAATTACCCAAATTGTGCCAATTATTATTCTAAATTTAGCACTAGGTTTTACAACTTCTGGTATTGATAATGCTTGTCATGTTGGTGGCTTAATTGGTGGCTACTTATCTACAATGATAGTTGGTGTCAAATATAAAAGTAAAAATAGTGAAAAAATAAATGGATGTATAGTATATTTTCTTTTAGTAGCATTTTTAATATATATTTTATTAAAAGTAGTTTAATATCCTAAACATATTTTATTATTTCGCATAATATATAGTGAAGGGGTAATATAAATAAATTTGTGGCGTCTATTTACACATTAATATAGTTTATACTTCTTTAGTTCCAAAAATAATTGAGCTATTAGATAATTTGTCTAATAGTTTTTTATATAAATTTACAAATAAAAAAGGAAATCGAGGGTATAGTGACGAATATATATAGTGAAGGGGTAATTTAATAATTACTCTTTTAATATGAAAAAGAATGGAGGTGAAAAGTAATGAAAGAGAAGTATCATAATCTAAGTAGTGATATAGTATTTAAGTTTATATTTGGTTATGAAAAGAATAAACACTATACAGAATGGTTATTAGAAAGAATGTTTAACTTAGAAAAAGGTAGTTTAAAAGATAAATTAATAATCCAAAATAGTTTAGATTTAGATAAAAGTGCAGTTGATACTCATGGTTTAGAATTAGATGTTAGAATAAAGATGCCAGATAATAGTTTAGTTAACTTAGAGATGTATAGAAATGGCTTTGGAATAGAAGAACAAGAGAAAAGTTATGCTTACTTAACAACGATGTTTGGAACACAATTACCAAAAGGTAGTAAGTTTAAAGATATGGAGAAATGTATTCAAATCAACTTTGTAAAAGATAAGAGATATACTAAAGGAAAATATAAGTTATTAGATAGTGAAAAAGAATATCAAAGTAAAGGAATTGAGTTAAACATAGTGAACATTGACAGACCAGAGATGTCCTGTTATGATATAGCTGAGTTAAAACTACAAGAAGGAATAAATCAAGGAGCAAATACTAAAGCATTAGAAACTGCTAAGAATATGTTAAAAAACAACTTAGATATTGAAATGGTTCATAAATGTACTGGATTATCTTTAAAGGAAATTGAAAACTTAACTATAGTATAATTTATGTTAATTCAAAGTTTAGAATTAAATACTAATAAGAATGAAATTAGATAATTATAATTAAAATATTGTAAAAAAAGTGTTAATTGACAATAAAAAGCAAGAAAATTAAGAGTAAATGTGAGTAGTCATTTACTTTTTTTATGATGTTTTGTATAATAATGGTAGGCAGTGGGTTACTGTGGGAAAAAGTGGGTGATATAAATGTTCATGGGAGAATATCATCATAATATTGACGAAAAAGGACGGATTGTTATTCCTGGGAAGTTTCGGAATGATGAAATGACCAAAGTCGTTGTTACTCGTGGGTTAGAAAAATGTTTATATCTTTATACAGTAGAAGAATGGGATAAATTAGTGGCTAAACTAAATACTTTGTCTTTTACTAAGAGAGATGCCCGTGTATTTATGAGAACTTTTTTTGCTGGTGCCTCTGTATGCGAATTCGACAAGAATGGTCGAATCAATATTACCTCCCCGTTGGTTAGCTACGCCGGTTTAACAAAAGAATGTGTTGTAATCGGCGTAAATGACCGAATCGAAATTTGGAATGAGGAATTATATAATCAATTTATGGATGCAAATGCAGATGAAATGGAAGAAATTGCCGAACATTTATTTGAGGTGTCTAATGAAGCATTATAGTGTTATGTGTCAAGAAGTTATTGATGGCTTAAATATTAAGCCAGATGGTATTTATGTGGATGCTACGCTTGGTTATGCTGGAATGAGTAAGAAAATATTAGAACAGCTAAACGATAATGGTTTATTAATAGGAATTGATCAAGATGCGGAAGCTCGTGAATATTCAGATAGTATACTAAAAGAAGTTGGTTCTAATTATCAGATTTTGCCCATTAATTTTGTGGATATGAAAAAAGAATTGGCAAAAATGAATGTTACAAAAGTTGATGGAATAATATTTGATTTAGGTTTCTCTTCGCCACAAATTGATGATGATACAAGGGGATTTTCTTTTATGAGTGATGCATCTTTAGATATGCGGATGAATCAAGATAGTATATTAACAGCAGATTATTTAGTAAATAAAGCTAGTGAGAAAGAATTAGTACAGAAGTTTTTCTTGTATGGAGAAGAAAAATTAAGTAGAAATATTGCTAAAAAGATTGTTCAGTATCGAAAAGATAGAGTAATAGAAACAACTTTAGAGTTAGTAGAAATTATTAAAAGTGGTGTAGGCGCTAATTATTTTTATAAAAATCATCCAGAAAGAAAAATATTTCAAGCTTTAAGAATTTGGGTTAATAATGAATTGGAAGTATTAGAGAATGTTTTACCTAAAGCGATTGATATGTTAAATGTTGGGGGAAGAATGTGTGTAATAAGTTTTCATTCGTTAGAAGATAAAATTGTGAAAAGAATATTTAAAGAAAAAAGTGAAGTTAATGAAATTTTTAAAGGGTTACCTGATATTCCAAAAGAGTATCAACCATTAATTAAGTTAGTTAATAAAAAACCAGTTGTCGCTAGCGACGAGGAAATAAAAGAAAATACAAGAAGTCATAGTGCTAAGTTAAGAATTATAGAAAGGATATAATTATGGGTAAGCAAAAAGGAAAAAGATTGAAATTATTAAAGGGTGAAAAATTTATGTACTTTATTTTAGCTCTTTTAGCAGTAGCGATTCCGACTGTAAATGTGTTTTCGAAATCATTAGTTTCAGAAACAAATATAAAAGCTGAGAAGATTAAAAGTAAAATAGAGAAACAAACTAATGTTAATGAAAGTCTATCAATGCAAATTGATGAGTTAGTTAGTATGGAAAATATTCAAAAAATTGCCGAACAGTATGGACTTTCTTATATAAGTGATAATATAATAAAGGTAGACGAATAGAGGTGTATCGATGAAAAGAAAAGTTACAGTAAGAATATCTAAGCTCTTTATTTTTATTGTAGCTTTTCTTTTTGTGGTTATAATAGGAAAGCTTAGTTATGTTGCTTTGAGTAGTCATGTAGATGAGATTAATTTAAAAGAATTTGCGAATAATCGTAATACGAAAAGTACAACTATTTATGCTAAGAGAGGAAATATTTATGATAAAGAGGGAAATACTTTAGCATCGATTGTTAATTCTTATACGGTGATAGCTTATTTAGATGCTAAAAGAACGACTAATCCGAAGAAACCAGAACATGTTGTTGATAAAGAAGAAACGGCAAAAATATTAAATGAAGTTTTAGGAATAGATTATGAGTTTGCAATGAAACAATTAAATAAAACTTCATATCAAGTGGAGTTTGGTGGTAAGGGTTCAAATATTTCAGAATCCGTTAAAAATAAAATTGAAGCAATGAATTTGCCAGGAATTGATTTTATTAGTGGGCAAAAAAGAACTTATAGTATGGGTAGTTTTGCTTCATATATTATTGGGTATGCCAAGATGCATGAAGAAGGAAATATTGTTGGAGAACTTGGAATAGAATCTTTTTATGATAAAGAATTATCTGGTACTGATGGTTCTAGAACTTATGAAACTGATGCTTATGGATATACACTACCTTCAGCAGAGGTTCATACTAAAGAAGCTGTAGATGGTAAAAATATTTATTTAACAATTGATAGTAATATTCAATTATTTGCTGAGACATTAACTAGAAACTTAGCCGAAAATTATAGTATGGATTGGATGATTTTTACGGTTATGGATGCTAAGACAGGGGCGATTGTTGCAAGTTCTACTTATCCAAATTTTAATCCTAATGATTTAAATACTTTGACAAATTTTATGAATCCTTTAGTAAGTTATGAATATGAACCAGGTAGTACAATGAAAACATTTTCTTTTGCATCTTCTATTGAAAGTGGTAAATATGATGGCAATGCGACTTTTGATTCAGGGGCTATTGAAGTTTTAGATGTAACTATTAAAGATTTTAATAAAACTGGTTGGGGTACAATTACTTATGATACAGGATATGCGTATTCTTCTAATGTTGCTGCGACACATTTAGCACTAGATTTAGGGGGAGCAAAATTAAAAGATTATTATACAAAATTGGGATTCGGAAGTAAAACTGGAATTGAATTAGCTAATGAAGTAAAAGGAAAAATAAATTTTCAATATCCAAGTGAAATAGCAACGGCGTCTTTTGGTCAAGGAATAACAGTAACGCCAATTCAAATGTTGCAAGCTTTAACATCGATTACGAATGATGGAACAGTGTTAAAACCTTATATAGTTGATAAAATTGTCGATGGCAAGGGAAAAGTAGTTTATGAAGGAAAAAGAACAGAAGTAGCAAAAGTTTATAGTAAAGAAACAACTGATTATATGAAAAAGTTGATGCATAATATGGTTTATGAAGGACTTGATTCAGGTAAATATTGGCGTCCTAATAAAACAACAATGATTGGTAAAACGGGTACTGCCCAAATTGCTGATCCAAAAGGGGGATATTTAAAAGGTCCAAATGCTAATATTAAAAGTTTTTCAGGGATATTTCCAGAAGAAGATCCCCAATATATTGTGTATGTTGTTGCTAAAGAAATTGATTGTGGTTCTTCAGTGATTGGAAAAGAATTAACGAAAGCGGTTGATGATATTGTTTCGTCTTTAGGAATTGAAAATAATAGAGATGATTTAGAAAAGAAAATAGTGGAGTTAGATAATTATATTAGTGAAGAAGTTGTTACAACAGTAGAGGGCTTACGAAATAAAAAGTTAAATGTTTATGTTCTTGGGAGTGGAAAATATATTATTAATCAATATCCTTTGAAAAAAAATAAAGTTTTAGAAGGCGGAAAAGTATTTTTAAAAAGTAATAGTCATGATTATGTGATGGAAGATATTACTGGATGGAGTTTAAGTGAAGTAATGACTTATGCTAATTTATTGGGAATTTCTTTAATTACTGATGGTTATGGTTATGTAACAAGTCAAAGTATTCCAGTTGGAACACCTTTAACTTCGGATATGGCTTTAAGCGTTTCTTTTAATAAATAGGATAAATAATGCAAAGTATTGGTAAAAAAGTGGCTTTTGTGATGGATATTGCAATTATTGTATTAATTATAATAATTGTTTTAGTTAGTATTTGGCAAAATAAGAAATATTTACGAAGTTTTTGGTTTCATGAACTTCCAAGTGAAAAAAATTTTGTTGTAAAAGTTTATGCTTATTATGAAAGTAAAAAGGAAGATAGCGAAGTAGCCAATTTATATGAAACGAAAGTAAAGAAAATAGTAGATATTCCAGTGAGTGCTGGATGTAGTTTAAAAGATACTTTAAAAAGTTTGGAATACAATTGTCCTCTTAATAAAATAGTTTGTGAAAATCCAGAAATTTTAAATAATCGTCTTGGTATGGGAATATATTATTATAACCAATTTGTAAAAGATGCTATAGAAATGGATAATAAAAAGTTACGAGAGTATTGGCAATGTTTTAATAAAGCAAAAACCAAAAAACAAAAAGATAAATGTAAGTTTGATTATTATTTTGATGAACATTTTAGTAGTGAAAAGTTTGATATTGATGTTGGAATTACTAAAGATGAAGAGGTTTTAATTGGAGTTATTTATGAATGAAGAAGAAAATAAATATGTTATTGGAGATTTAAACAATAAGTATGAATTAAATAATTATAATGGAGAAGTTATAAATGGTTTAAATTATAAAATTATTTTGGGAAGTATACCGATTTTATTTTCAGCTCCTCATGCCGTAAAACAGATACGAAATGGAAATGTTAAAAATCAAGATGCAATGACTGGTGGTTTGGTAGAGTATTTGGCTTCGCATTTAAATGCTTTTGGGATAACAAGAGTAGCTAATTTAGAAGATGATCCAAATTTCTATAATGAAGGATTTAGTTTAGAATATAAAAATCAAATTTTAAAATTAATTGAAGAAAATAATATAAAACTTTTAATAGATATTCATGGTTGTAAAGATACTCATGGTTTTGATATTGAAATAGGTACAAATAAGGGGAAGAACATTAATTTTGATAGTGAAGTTTTAGAAATTTTTGTAAATAGTTTGGGTGATGTAGGATTAGTAAGTGTGGATACTTTATTTATGGCAAGTAGAGAGGAAACAGTTAGTTGTTATGTTCATAATACTTTAGATATAGTTTGTTTACAAATTGAAATAAGTAGTAAAATTAGATTTGATGAGGAAAGATTATTACAATTTGTTCGAGTATTAGAAAGAGCGATTAAAGAAGTTTTGCAAACGAAATGAAAAAACGACTTTACAATTGGCAGATAAAATAGTATAATTAAGCACATGAATCTGGGGGTGATGAGAAATTGAAAAATAAAATAAATAAGAATAAGATACTTAAGTATAGAGGAGCTCTTCTTTTAGCAACTGCTTTAGGAGTTGGAAGCATCTTAATGGTGAGTGAGGCAGCAACTGATCATACAAAAGAGTTATGTCCAATAACTAAATTTGCGCATTTTGTAGGAGCTGTTGATGCGAACGGTTTTAATCATCAATTATTAGCAATGGAAAATGATGCTATAAAAAATGAGGTTAATGATTTTTCTATTAAATTTGATAATGATTATGAAAAAATTTCTCAAGAAAAATCGACAGTATTGCCATCAGTAATTGTTAGAGAAGATGGTAGCAAAGAATATTTGTTGCCAGATGGTTATGTAGTTCGTGGAGGAGTTGGCGTAAAAGAAAGTCAAATTGTTACTCATTCTGAAGGTTATCTATTTGAAGATTATGATAAAAATGAAGAGACATTTTTAAAAACAAGATAATAAAAAATTAAAAAAGGATGATTAAAATGAATAGCATGCAATTTGAAGTAACTAAAAATGATGGTAAGAAAGTAATTTGTGAAGTGATTGCAACTTATCATGATGATGATACTAATAAAGATTTTATAGTTTATACTGATAAAACTTTTGATGAGAATAAGAAACTAAAAATTTATTATTCGTTATATGAAAAAGTTCATAATGCGATTAAACTAATTGATATAACGGATATTAATGATAAAAAGATTGGATTAGAATTAATTAAGGAAATAATTAATGAAATTAAATAGAACTTTAATAATCTTGACTTTTGATTTAAAAAAAGGTATATTATAGTTACTTAAGAGATTAAGTTGTGCATAATTTGCATATAATATTAAAAAAGCTAGTGATTCCCACTACTTAAGAGGAACTGAAAAAAGAAACTAGAGAGCACACTCTAGTTTTATTTTGTTTTTTATTATATAATGTTTATATTAAATGGAGATGTGATGAGAGATTTATTAATTATTGTAAGATTAGATTCGAAATATTGTGATTATTTAAGAAAATTTGATAATAAGGTGCCTTATAATTATGCTGAAAAAAAGTTAAGACCTTTTGTGGGAGTACTATTTAAAGTGAATGAGCGTTTATATTTTGCACCACTTTCAAGCCCTAAACAAAAGCACTTAAAAATAAAATCAAAATTGGATTTTCTAAAGTTAGATGGCGGTAAATTAGGAGCAATTAATTTTAATAATATGTTACAAGTAAGAAAGCAAAATATTGTTAAAATAGATTTAAATAAAAAATGTAATAATAAACTAGAAGAGAAGTATATCAAACTTTTGCAAGAACAACTATTTTGGTTAAATCGTAATCAAGAAAAATTGTATGGAAGGGCTAAAAAGTTATATGATAAATATGTTATAGGAAGTCTTCCTAAAAGTATTAGAGATAGATGTTGTGATTTTAAATTATTAGAAGAAAAATGTAATGAATACAATATGAAATTTTAGAAAGAAGATGGGAAATTAATGATAAAAGTAGTTGTAGAAGTGGGTTCAACTAATACGAAAGTAGATTTGTTTGAGAATAATAAAGTAAAAAGATTAGAAGAAATAACAATATTATTTAAGAAAAATTATTACAAAAATAAACAAATTGATAAAAATGATTTTGAAAAATTAGTAGATTGTGTAAATAAATTAAAAACAAGTTATAAGAATGTTTATGTTTGTGGGACAAGTATTTTTAGAGAATTAGAAGATGAAGAGAGAAAAGCTTTTTGGGATAGTTTTTATAACGCTACGAAGATAGATTTTCATATTATTAGTAGTGAAGATGAAAATGAATTGACAGTTTTAGGAGCAACTAGAAAAGTATCAGAAAAAGTTGGAGTTTTTGTTGGTGGCGGTGGTTCAACAGAAATTGCGGTTTTTGATAAATTGATAATTGAAAAAGCTAATTCTAGTTTTGGCGTAATGGATGTTATGGAAAAATTTCCGGATTTAGGAGATGATTTAGCTAAGACTTCATTAGAAGAAGTGATGGCTTATATTAAAAAAAATTTAGTATTGCCAAGTAATACTTGTGATGTATTAATTTTAGCTGGTGGAGGACATGAATTTTTTGTAAGAGGTTCGAAAATTAAATGTGAAAAAAATATCCTTTATAATGATGATTGTGCTCCAATAATGATGGATATAGAAACAAGAATTTTAGAAACAAAGAGATTTTATGAAAGTATTTCATTAGAAGAGATAAAAATGTGTTCTAATAATCCTGATTGGTGGTTTGCAACTAGGGCAATGTGTGCGTTTGTTTTAGTAGTAGCAGAAAGTCTTAAAGTTAAGTATATTGTACCAACAAATATATCAATGATTTATGGTATTTTAGAGAAAAATAAGAGTGAATAATAAAATTAATTAAGTATGAATTAATTTATCAAAACATATTATTAATTGGTGAATAATATGTTTTTTAATGATATTCATATTCGGATTAGATTTATGTTTTTAGTAGTTGTTATAATTCTTTTATTAGTTATTGGAAAAGTTTTTTATATTCAAGTTTTTTCTTATAATAAATTATCGCAAATTACAGAAGATTTATGGAGTCGTAAAATGACTATAAATGCTCCGAGAGGAGATATTGTTGATCGAAATGGAGAAATTTTGGCAACAAGTATTGTGACAACAACAATTTATGTAGTTCCTAATCAAATTGAAGATAAAAAAAAGGTTTCTTTAGATATTGCCAAAATATTAAATTGTGATTTTGAAGATGTTTATAAATATGTGAATAAAAATAGTAGTATGGAGATTATTCGAAAAGGAATGGATTTAGATAGTGAAGTAGCTGATAAGATTGATAAATTAGGTTATGATGGCGTTTATCTAGTAGTTGATTCTAAAAGATATTATCCTTATGGTGAAACACTGGCACATATTTTAGGATTTGTAGGAAGTGATAATCAAGGACTTTCAGGTCTAGAACTTACATATAATGATTATTTAACTGGTACTAATGGAGAGTTAAAATACTATAGTGATGGTAAAGGTAATAAATTGGAAATTCCTGATAGTTATGTGGCACCAACAAAAGGAATGACTTTAAAATTAACTTTAGATTTAGAACTTATTAAAGCAGTAGATAATGAACTTAATAATGCTATTGATAAATATGATTCGGAAGCTGCATTAGGAATTGTGATGAATCCAAAAACTGGTGAAATACTGGCTATGGGAAGTAAACCTTCTTTTGAACCAGATAATTATCAAAAATATAGTGAAGAAGTTATTAATCGAAATTTACCAATTTGGATGACTTTTGAACCGGGATCAACTTTTAAAATTATTACTTTGGCAGCTAGTTTAGAAGAAAAAACAATTGATTTATTTAAAGATACTTTTGTTGATGGAGGAGCAGTTACTGTTGAAGGAGCAACAATTCATTGTTGGAAACATGGTGGTCATGGTTTGCAAACTTATTTGGAAGTGGTGGAGAATTCATGTAACCCCGGATTTGTTTCTCTTGGAAATAAACTAGGCGTTGAAAAATTAATGCATTACATTAGAAATTTTGGCTTTGGTAGTAAAACGGGAATAGATTTAAATGGCGAAGGTAATGGAATTTTATTTAAAAATGAAAATATGGGACCAGTAGAACTTGCAACAACGGCTTTTGGTCAAGGAATAAGTGTAACGCCTATTCAACAAGTAACAGCAGTATCCGCTGCAATAAATGGAGGTAATTTAAATGTTCCTTTTGTGGTTTCGGCAATAATTGATGATAATAGTAAATCGATTGTTTTAGAAAATAAAACGGTAACAAAGAAAAAAGTAATTAGTAAAGAAGCTTCTGCTTCAGTTCGGTTTGCTTTAGAAAGTGTTGTAGCTAATGGAAGTGGTAAGAATGCATATATTGAAAATTACCGAGTAGGTGGTAAAACTGGAACGGCTCAAAAAGTAAAAGATGGGCATTATATGGATGGAAATTATATCTTATCTTTTATTGGCTTTTTACCTGCTAATGATCCCGAAGTAGTAGTCTATATTGCAGTTGATAATCCTAAAGGTGTTACTCAATATGGTGGAACAGTTTCAGCACCGATTGCTAGAAGTGTTATGTTATCTGCAATTGAAACTTTAAATATTAAAGAACAAAGTGGGGGAATGTTAAAAGAATATAGCTATTTGGATACTAAATATTTGATTGTTCCAGATGTAGTGGGAATGAGTAAAGAAGATGCTACTAAAGCTTTAAAAGACTTCAAAATTAAATATACTGGTTCAGGGGATAAAGTTTTTTATATGTCTCCTAGTGCTAATACATTTCAAAGTGTAGAAACTACTATTACTTTGTTATTAAACTAGTAAAATAATTGTCAAAATAGAATTTCTGTTTTTTAAAAAATATATTCTTTGTTGTATAATAAGATTATGAGGTGAGATACATGTTGATACTTGCAAAGGCGGCAATGGCTTTGATGTTAGGCTTTGTTTTAGCGATTGCTAGTGGTTTAATATTTATACCATTATTAAAAAAATTAAATGTAGGACAAATGGTTAGTCGAGAAATTAATGCTAGACATTTAAAAAAAGAGGGAACTCCAACAATGGGCGGGATTATCTTTATTTTTCCGGTTATTCTTTCCTTAATACTCTTATATTTGAATGAAAGTATTGAATTTAGTTATAATTTATTTATTTTAATATTTGTTTTTTTAGCTTATGCTTTAATTGGAGGCATTGATGACTTTTTAAAAGTACGTTTTAAAAACAATGCCGGTCTTAGTATTGTCACTAAATTTTTAATGCAAATGATAATTGCCTTAGTTTTCTTTTATTTTTTTATGCGAAGTGGCGGTTCATCAACATTAACATTTACAGCTCTTAATTTAGTTATACCATTAGGATGGACTTTTGGAATATTTATTTTGTTTTTATTAGTTGGGACTACTAATGCGGTTAATATAACTGATGGTCTAGATGGTTTATGTGGTGGGCTATCCGCAATTGCTTTTCTTGCTTATGGAATTATTTCGTGGAACTGTGGTTGGTTAGAAGGTTATCAAGAGATTGCAATATTCTGTTTCTTAGTAGTTGGAGCTTTATTTGGATTTTTAGTTTATAATAGTCATCCCGCTAAAGTTTTTATGGGAGATTTAGGTTCTTTATCTTTAGGTGGAGCATTAGCTACTATTGCCATTTTAACACGTCATGAATTATCTTTGGCAATTATTGGCGGAGTTTTTGCAATCGAAACATTAAGTAGTTTTTTACAAATTATAAGTATTCGAAAATTTAATAAAAAAATATTTTTAAAAGCTCCATTACATCATCACTTTGAAGAATTAAAATGGCCCGAAAGTGATATTGTAAAATTATTTTATGTAGTCGGTTTATTATTAGCAATGGCTGCAATTACTTATGGAGTTTGGTTATAATTATTAAAAGGTTATGAAATTGGATTGTAAGACATATTATTTATTGGATAATAATATGTTTTTTTATTAAATGGTGGTGGCCTTTTTGAAGAAAAATTTTGATAAAATATTGTTTGGAGCAGTCATTTTACTAGCAATATTTGGTTTAGTAATGATTTTTTCTGCTAGTTCTATTTGGGCAGAATATAAATTTAATGATCCATTTAAATTTGTGAAAATGCAAGGGATATTTTTTGGAGTAGGAATATTTTTAATGTTAATACTATCTAAAATTGATTATCATATTTATTATAAGTATGCGAATGTCATTTTACTAGTTTGTGCAATTTTATTAGTTTTAGTTTTAATTCCGGGAATTGGAAGTGTACGAAATGGAAGTAGAAGCTGGTTTGGAATTGGTTCTTTAGGTATCCAACCATCAGAATTTGCTAAGATTGGTTTAATTATATATGTTGCAAAATATTTAACTAATAATGAACGGATTATGAAAAGTGTTAAAAAAGGTGTTTTACCAATTTTAGGAATTATTGGTTTTTTCTTTGTGATTATTATGCTCGAGCCAGATTTTGGAACTGCGATGGTGATTGTTTTAACATTAGTAGTATTAATATTTATAAGTGGGGTTAAAATTTCCTTTTTTGTTAAAATTGGTCTCGCAGGTTTATTAGGAATTGTTGGGATAATTATTGCAGCTCCTTATCGAATGAAGCGAATTGTTAGTTTTTTAAATCCTTGGAGTGATCCTTTAGGTAGTGGTTATCAAATTTTGCAAAGTTTATATGCAATAGGACCAGGAGGACTGTTAGGACAAGGTTTTTTAAAATCGCGACAAAAGTATTTTTATTTGCCAGAACCGCAAACCGATTTTATCTTTTCGATTATTAGTGAAGAACTCGGTTTTTTAGGGGTTTTAATTGTTGCTAGTTTTTTCTTAATAATTTTTTATCGTGGACTTACAACTTCTTTGAAATCAGTAGATTTGTTTGGTAAGTTTTTAGCTTTTGGTCTTTCTTTTGGTCTTATTATTCAAGCTTCTTTAAATTTAATGGTGGTAGTTGGTTTAATTCCAGTAACAGGAGTTACTTTACCATTTTTATCATATGGCGGTAGTAGTTTATTAGTATCACTTGCCAGTATTGGGATTATTTTAAATATTAGTAGAAAATGAATTAAATTGCTTAATTTTTAGAATAGAATATGGGAAAAGTTTTAGCATATAATTGAATAGAAGGGGATTTTGTGTTAAGATAATAATTAGGAGGAATGAATTATGGAATGGTGGATTATATTAATTATAGTTGTTGTTCTAATTGCTTTATATGTTATAAGTGTTTATAACGGTTTAGTTAGTTTACGAAATAAAGTTGAAGATCAATCAAGTCAAATTGATGTGGAATTAAAAAGAAGATTTGATTTAATTCCGAATTTAGTAGAAACTGTTAAAGGTTATACTAAACATGAAAAAGAAACATTAGAAAATGTTATTAAAGCGCGTAATACATATATTTCAGCGGATAGTTTGGGTGAACAATTAAAAGCTGATGGCGAACTTACACAAGCAATAAGTAAGTTATTTGCTTTAACTGAAAGTTATCCAGATTTAAAAGCTAATGAGAATTTTAATAATTTACAAAGTGAATTATCAGAGATTGAACAAAAAATAGTTTATGCTAGACAATTTTATAATGATGCGGTATTGAAATTAAATAATAAAATTGAAATGTTCCCATCAAATATTATAGCTAGCATGTTTAACTTTAAGAAAAAAGAATTTTTTGAAGCCCAAAAAGAAGAACGCGAAAATGTTAAAGTTAAATTTTAAGGCATTAAAAAATGCCTTTTTTAGTAGGTGATAGGTTTGAAAAAAGTTAATTTAATTATATTGTTATTTGTTAGTTTTATTTTTTGTATTGATGTAGCAAAAGCAAATGATATTAAAAAAATTACAATGGATATTTTTGTCGATAGTAATGGGGATGCTCATGTCACAGAAGAATGGGTGGCCGATTTAAGTAGCGGAACAGAAGGGTATAAACCTTATTATAATTTAGGGACATCAGAGATTATTAATTTTAAAGTATCTTTAAATGATAAAGTTTATACAACATTAGATTATTGGAATGTTGATGCTTCTTTTAGCGAAAAAAGTTATCAAGCCGGAATTAATAGTGTTGATAATGGGTATGAATTATGTTTTGGAATTTCAAAATATGGTTTAAATACTTATAAAATGGAGTATACGATTACAAATTTTGTGGTTGGTACAGATGATGCGGATATGATATATTGGCAATTAATTCCTTATGATTTGTCAGATAAACCCGATTATGTGGCGATAAAAATTCATAGCGATTTTGAATATGATATGGATATTCCAGTATGGGGGTATGGAAATTATGGGGGCTATGCATATGTTGATGAAGAAGATGGAGCGATTTATTTAATCGAAGAAGATGGCTTAGGTAGTGATGAATACATGACGGTTTTAGTAAAATTTCCTAAAGGAACTTTTATGACTAGAACAGAGTTAGGTAAAGATTTTAATGCTTATTATGAAATGGCTGAAGATGGTGCTACTACTTATGAAAAAGATAAAATATCATTTTTTAATATAATAATTATCATTATCACAAATGTTTTGATGTTTATTTTTCCAATAATAATATTTGTGATGGCTTTTAGAAATTATACTCCTTATGGAACTAAAAAGCTTAAGTTTGGTAAGGGTGAGAAAAAAGTTAATGATGCTCCATATTTTCGGGATATTCCTTGTAATAAAGATATCTTTAAAGCTTATTGGGTAGCTTGTCAATATCGATTAGTAAAAAATAATACGGATTTTTTAGGAACTATTTTACTAAAATGGCTTAAAAATGGGAATGTTCAAAATGTAGAGGTACCAAATGCTAAAAATAATGATAAAGCATTAAAGTTAGTTAAAGCAGATGGTTTAACAGAAATTGAAATTGAACTTTGGAATATGATGGTTATAGCAGCAAGAGATGGCGTTTTGGAGAGTTATGAATTTACCAATTGGTGTAAATCAAATTATAATAAAATACTTAAATGGTTTAATAAAGCTATTGATGGTGTGACTATGAGTTATGTAGTCGAGGGAAAAATAATTGAACAAAAGAAAACTTTTAGTAATCTTTATGTGGTTCATTCTTCAATGCAAGAAAATGGGCGGCAAATGGCTGGTTTAAAGAAATTTTTAAATGAATTTTCAAATATTAAAGAAAGAGAAGCAATTGAAGTACAGTTGTGGGAAGAATATTTGATGTATGCACAAATATTTGGAATTGCAAAAAAAGTGGCAAAAGAATTTAAAAAATTATATCCTGATGTGGTAACGGAGGAATATTATAATGATATAATTTTTATTCATACCATTTCTTATCAAGGTGTAAGTGCTGCTAGTAGTGCTAAGCAAAAAGCTGAAAGTTATTCTTCTGGTGGTGGTGGCTTTTCATCTGGCGGCGGAGGCGGTGGTTCCTTCGGTGGTGGCGGAGGCGGAGGCGGTTTCCGTTAATAAATCATAAAATTTACTGCCAAGAAGAACATTAAAGAAGTCAATCGTTTTGTTAATATATGGTAAAAAATTGACGAAATTTGACATAAAATAAGATATATGCTATAATTATTTTGTTATTCAGGGGGAAATTATGAATAATTTAGTTGAAAATGGTTATGTCCTCCGCCGTTGGTGGGGTGGCATAAGAGATACAATTTATAAATATAATATTAAATATTTGATATTACCAGTGATTTATTTATTAATGATAAGTATGGTAGTACCACAATCAAATGAGTTAGTAAATAAAGTTAGTTATACGGCACTAGATTCTTACAATAGTTTAGAGATTAGTGTTGATAAAAAGTTAGATTACATTTTAGAAAAGTATAATTTAACTAATGAGCAATTTAAAGTTTTAACGGGAATTGTTTTAAGTGAAGCAGATCATACTTATGAAGATGCTTATGCAGTTATAAATACAATTTATAATCGAACTCATAGTAAAAGTTGGGTAAAAACAGCTAGTAAAAAGTTTGGGAAAGAAAAGTGCGATAATTTATATTATCAAGCAATTTTACCAAATCAATTTGTTGTTTATCAACATGGTCATTACTTAAAGAAAATGAATAATACAGATAGTGCTGGTTATCAAGCAATTATTGATTTTCTATTTACAGAAGATATAATGCATAATTATTTATCTTTTAGAGCACATAGTATAAATGTTTCTAATAGTGTGACTTTTAGTGCAAGGGGTAATAGATATTTTAATATTTTAAGTGATAAGAACAGAATATAGTAATATATTTTGTTTTTTGGTATAATAGGCCTTGGTGTTTTTGATGAAAAAGAAGAAGTATTATAAAAAAATTTTAAATTATTTTAAAAATGAGAAGAAATTATTAGTAGTTTATTTTGGAACATCTTTACTTTTGATGGGAATAAATATGTTTATGCCAATGTTGAGTGCAAAGAGTATGAGTGCTATTACGGCAATAAATATTGAGGAAATGTTAAAGTTAGGAATAATTATTTTACTATTAGGAATAATTGATCTTTTTATTGGTTATTGGAATGGAAACTCTGGAACAATTATTCAAAATCATGTGGAATTAAAAATAAAAGAAGATGTAGAAAAAGAATTATTTAATTTAGAGTTGCAAAATTTTGATAAAGAGGGAACTGGTTTTTTTACTAATCGAATTGAAAGAGAACCTAGTAATATTGCTAGAATTTTTACAATGATTCGATATGATTTTATTTCAATATTTACATCTTTTGGAATTTTTGTATATGTTATGTATATACATTATGTTTTTGGGTTGTTATTTTTAATAAATGCTTTAATTAGATTTGGTCTTTCTTATCATAGAACTAAGAAATGGGAAAAAGAAATGAAAACCTCTAATAAAATGAATGAAAGGTATAGTTCAAATTTTAGTGAATTAATTAGAGGAATTAAAGAAATTAAAGTATTAAATTTAAAAAATTTTTTGATTAATAAAACAGTGAATGAGCAAAAGAAATTGAATGAATTTAATTATAAAATGGATAAAAAAATGGAGTGGATTTGGCAATTAGGTAGTGTTATTAATATAGTTAATGAATTCTTAATTATTTTGTTAGGTTATTATTTTATTAAAAATGGTTGGATAAATGGTGCTGATTTTTTAATTATTTATGTTTATAGATGGCAAGCAACAGGATTTATTGATCGTTTAAATGGAATATATAAGAATATGAAAAGTTTTAATTTATCAATTGAAAGATTATATGAGTTAATTGAAGATGATAAATATAAAAAGGAAGTGTTTGGATTAAAAGAAATTAATAATGGTAAAGGGAAAATTGAATTTCAAAATGTGTCTTTTGGTTATGATAAAAATATGATTTTAAAAGATATGAATTTTGTAATTAATGAAGGAGAAACTATAGGTATTGTTGGAAAAAGTGGTGTTGGTAAAAGTACAATATTTAATTTAATTAATAAACTTTATAATGTGAAAAGTGGAACTATATTAATAGATGGTGTTAATATTAAAGAATTAACGGAAAACTCTTTAAGAAGTTTGATTACTACTATTACTCAAGATCCTTATATTTTTAATATGTCTATCAAAGATAATTTAAAATTAGCTAATCAGTCATGTAGTGAAGAAGAGATGATTAAAAGTTGCAAATTGTGTGCTTTAAATGATTATGTAATTAAATTAGATAAGAAATATGATACTTTAGTAGGAGAAGATGGCGTTATTTTATCAGGTGGGTTGAAGCAAAGATTAGCTATAGGGCGAGCATTGATGAAAAAATCGAAAATTATTTTATTAGATGAAGCTACTAGTAGTTTAGATAATGATACTCAAGATTATATTCATAATTCGATTAAAAAGATTGCTAAAAATCATACTATTTTAATTATTGCTCATCGTTTATCAACAATAAAAGATTGTGATAAAATATTAGTTATTGATGATGGGAAAATTGCAGGATTTGATACTCATACTAATTTGATTAAGAATAATAAAATTTATAAAAAATTATATAATAAAGAATTACAATAAAAATGCTAATCATAAGCGATTAGCATTACTAAAATTCATTTTGGCAATTTCATATAATTTATCATGTCCATATTGTTCATTAATCTCTTTAGCAACTTTATCGACATTAATACCAGCACCTTTGGGTAGAGGAATGTGAAGAGTATCCGATAATTCATCCATTTTATTTAAAAAAGTATAACGACTTATAATAGATGCACAAGCTACACTTAAAACTTTATCTTCGGCTTTAGTCATAAATGTAATATGAAGAACTTGATTAGGAACATCTTTAATGTATTCATAAAACTTTTCTTTACTGCAAAACTCATCAATGACAATTTTTGCATAATCATAATTACTTTTTTCTTTTAATTCAAATAAAGCTTTATTATGTAAAATTGCTTTTAATTTATTCATATTCATATTTTTATTGTGATGTTGATTATAAGTTTTATTATCTAATATAGTAGTTACATAAGGAATTTTTTTCATAATTTCGGGAGCAATTGACCTGATTTTTTCATCATTTATCTTTTTAGAATCTCGAACTCCTAAATTTTCTAAAAATTCAAAATCTTTAGTACTAACAAAAGTAGCAGTTACAATAATTGGCCCAAAAAAGTCTCCTGTTCCAACTTCATCAGAACCAATTGTTGATAACTCAATTTTTTCAGGATTTTGTGGTTTGCCTTTTTTTTCTGTACCATCTAGGTTGATAATTCGATTGTTTAATCTTCTTTCTAAATCAATCCAAATGTTAGCATCGATATCCGCAGAAGTTCCTTGAAACATAATTTTACCACTTTCATATAATGTAATAGTCGTATCAGCTTCCATAGCTTGAAAAATCGCATAAGGTGGGGTTTTATCCTTTCTTAAGTCTTTGTAATAATCGATAACTTTATTTTTTAAATTATCTGATAATTTAAATACAATTGTCATTTTACACCTCATAGTAATTTTAACATATTCTACTTTATTTTTCATTATAAATATAATATAATTTATAATAGGAGATGATTTGATTTGAAAACGGTAGTAGATATTTTAATAGTTGTGTTTTTAGGATTGGGCGTTTTCGCTGGTTTTAAAAAAGGACTTATTAAATCATTAGTTGGTTTTATTGGGTTAGTTGCTGTGCTTATTATTAGTTTTGCTTTAAAAACCCCATTAGCTAATTTTTTGATTGACCATATGCCATTTATTAATATAGGTGGGGGATTAACTTCTTTAAATGTTTTGGTTTATAATGCAATTGCCTTTATAGTAGTGTTTGTTTTACTATATTGTGTATTAAATGTAATTTTAATGATTACAAAATTTATTGATACATTATTGAAGTTTACAGTTATTTGGATTTTACCATCTAAAATAGGTGGGGCAATAATTGGTTTCTTAGAAGCTTGGGTTTATCTTTATGTTGTTTTATTTGTTTTAATTCAATTTAGTTTTACAGCTGGTTTTATTAAAGATAGCAATATAGCTCATATTATTTTAGATAAAACGCCAATTGTTGGCAAATACTTTGGGGGAGTGTCTAAAGCTGGGCAAGAAATTAGTGATTTAATTGATGATTATAATAAGAGTAGTGACAAAGATTTACAAGATTTAAATTTACGTATTTTACAAATTGAAATTAATTATGGGTTAGTAAAAAAAGATAAAGCTCAAGAATTAATGGAAATTGGCAAGATTGATTTAAAAAATGTTTTGTTTGGAAAAGAGGTGTTAAAATGGTTAAATATTTAGAAAATTCTGAAGATTTTTATGATTTAGTGGCTTCGGGTATTATTTTAGTGGATTTTTATACCGAATGGTGTGGTCCTTGTAAAATGTTAGGAAGCATTTTAGAAGAAATTGATTATATGGATGTTTTAAAAGTTGATGCTGATAAATTTAATGATTTAGCAATTAAGTTTGGAGTTATGAGTGTTCCAACATTATGTTTTTATAAAGACGGAAAAATGATGCAAAAAGAAATTGGTTATCGAACTCCCGAAGAGATTAAAGAGATATTTAATAAATTAAGTGGAAATTAACCACTTTTTTATTTTTTGTCGAAAAATGCTGAACGATTATTTAAAAAAATTAGTAATTACATTTGACAAATATTAACATCAGATTTACACTGAAAATGTGTTACTGAAAAGGAGCGTCTACTTACGACGAAAAATGGCAACATGATCACTGGGACAAATTCTGGGGGTTAGCTATAAAGGAGTAAGTTATGAGAGAAAGAGATGTTCTTTTAATTATTATAATTATATTGCTTTTAATAATTTATAAGTTAATATAAAAAAAACGCAAAGCCAAATGGTTTTGCATCTACAATAGTAGGTGTGACCTTTTAAGTAACACTTACACATTTATTATAATTCAAATAGATGATTTAAACAATGTTTTTAAAAGATGTTTGACATCAAAAAGACATTTTGGCTATATAGCCGATAGTTGGAAATGCCGAAATAATATTATAATGAATTTATAATAAAGTAGGTGTTTTAATGAGAAGTAAAGTTTTAAAAAATAGTATTATTAGTTTATTAGTAATAATTGAATGTATTAGTGTTTATTTAGGATATAGGTCTTTGCAAGAAAGAAATGATTTCGAGTTACCTGATGTTCGGATGGCTCCTTCTAAAAATAAAAGTTCTTTAGCCATTATGTTAAATGAGGGCGATGGATTATATGTTGAAAGCACTAACTCAGAATGGCCTGGGAGTGATTACATTTATAATGCTGAAAAATCAGGATGTTTAGATGCTAATGGATTAGCTATTCCAGGAAATCCAATTAGTTATGATACAAATACTAGAAAAGCGCAAGTAAGTTCTAATAAAACAAGTTATTGTTATTTGTATTTTGATAAAAAATAAATTTTTCTTTACAAAAAGTTGGTTGTATAATCATATAATTTTATGTATAATTAAATTATAAGATAGAGAGGCTTTTTAATGAGAGAAAAAACAGAGAAGTTTTTATGGGAGCATTATTATAAAGAAAATGAAAGAAGGATAGAAGTTCCGGATTTATCGATATATGATTATATGATGGAACAAACAAAAGGTTTAGACAAAGAGTATGCTTTAAATTATTTTGGGAAAAAGATTACATATAAAGTTTTTTGGGAATATATTGATCGGTGTGCTAAAAGTTTAAAGGTATTAGGAATAAAAGAAAAAGATGTGATAACTATTTGTATGCCTAATACACCAGAAGCTGTTATTGCTATTTTTGCTATTAATAAAATTGGTGGGATCGTTAATATGATTCATCCTTTATCAGCAGAAGAAGAAATAAAAGAATATTTAGTTACAACTAAGAGTGATTTATTAATTGTTTTAAATCAATTTTATAGTAAAATTAAAAATATTGTTAAAAAAACAGCTGTTAAAAAAGTAATTATTGCTAGTCCATCAGATTCAATGCCAGTATTATTAGATGCTCTTTATAATGCCACTAAGGGAAGAAAAGAAGAAAAACCTGTTAATAATAATTTTTATATTTTTTGGAAAAACTTTATTAATATGGGAAATAATTATTCCGAAGAAATTAAAGCAAAAGTGGGAAAAGATGATGAAGCATTTATTTTGCATAGTGGTGGGACAACGGGAACTCCTAAAAGTATCGTATTAGCTAATCGTTCAGTGACGGGAGTTAACGAACAAGCAAAGATATTTTTTGAACAAGTTAAAATTGGTGAGTCTTTATTATTAGTAATTCCTTTGTTCCATTGTTTAGGTTTAGTAGTAGGAATGTATATTCCTATTTGTCGAGGTGCAACATGTATTTTGGTACCACAATTTGATGCTAAAAGATTTGATAAGTTATTAGTGAAGTATAAACCGAATTATTTATTAGGAGTACCTACTTTGTTTGAAGCTTTAATTCGCAATTCACACTTAAAAAAAGTGTCTTTAAATTATTTGAAATGTTTAGTTTGTGGTGGCGATACTTTGTCTTTACAACAGAATGCTAAAATTAATAGTTTTTTAGCTAATCATCAAACAAATGCTAAAGTAATTCAAGGTTATGGAATGACAGAGACAACTGGTCCGGTTTGTTTTGGAACTAAAGGTTCTGATAAACTAGGAAGTGTAGGAATTCCACTACCTGGAAATATTGTAAGAATAATTGATCCTGAAACTAAAATGGAAGTGAAACCAGGAGAAATTGGTGAGATATGTATTAATAGTTTTGTTGTAATGGATGGTTATTTACATAATGAAAAGGAAACAAAAGCTGTTTTACAGAAGTATAAAGATGGTCGTTTTTATATTCATACTGGAGATTTAGGGTATATGGATGAAGATGGAGTAATTTTTTATGTTCAAAGAATTAAAAGAATAATTGTTTCATCAGGATATAACGTTTATCCAGAATATATTGAAAGTGTTTTAAGAGATCATCCGGATATAAGAGATGCTTGTGTTGTCGGAGTACCACATCCTTATAAAAAAGAAATTGCTAAAGCTTTTATTATTTTAGAAGATGGGGTAAAAGAAAGTTATACAGTTAAAAAGAGTATAATGGATTATGCTGCTAAAAATTTGGCACATTATATGTTGCCACGAGAATATATTTATCGAGATAGTTTTCCGAAAACAAAGATGGCTAAAACTGATTATCGAAAGTTGCAAGAAGAATTATCAAATACATTTAAATAAAAATGCATAGTAATAAATAAGTATTTATGTTATATTATTAATATAAGGTGACATATATGGAATACTTATTTATTTTTTTAATTTTAATTTGTTTATATATAATTTTTATAATTTTTAAATCTTTTGGGAAAAATGAATTTCAAATGTTTGGTTATAATTTTGGAAAATATGCTTTAGGATGGTTATTTAAATTATATTATCCTTTCAAGTGTGAGAATGAGAAAGTTGTTCCATTAGATGGGTCAATAATTTTATGTAGTAATCATATTCATTTTATGGATCAATTTTTAGCAATTTTAAAAGTTAAAAGATCTATTCATTATATGGCAAAAAAGGAATATTTTGATAATCGAAAAACAAGATGGTTTTTTAAAAATGTTGGATGTATTCCTGTAGATCGTAGTATTCATGATGATAATGCAAAAAGTTTAGCATTAGAAGTTTTAAATAAAAACCTAGCTTTGGGATTGTTTCCTGAAGGAACTAGAAATAGAACTAAAGAATTGTTACAACCTTTTAAATTTGGAGCTGTATCATTAGCGAAGAAAACTAATGCAGTGATTGTTCCAGTAGCAATAACTGGGGAGTATAAATTTCGAACAAAAAATTTGAAAATAAAGTTTGGTAAACCATTTAAAGTTGGGAATATGTCGTTAGAAGAAGCTAATACTAAGTTATATAATATAATTTTAAAAATGATAAAGGATGAAGAAAAATGCGCGAAATAATTGTTGAAGATTTGATTAATGTTTGTAAGGGAGTTTTAGTTAAAGGAAATAAGGATGTAATTTTACAAAACTTTTCTAAAGATACGAGAATTTTACAAAAAGAGGATATTTACATTGGCATTAAAGGGGATAATTTTGATGGAAATTTATTATATGAAGAAGCTCTAAAAAAAGGGGCTAAAGGTTGTATTTTAAATGAAAATATTCAATTAGAAGAAGATGTTCTAAAAAATTATCCAAATATATTTATTGTTTTAGTCAAAGATACTATAAAAGCTTTACAAGAATTAGCTAGTTTTAAAAGAGATTTATATAATATTCCGGTAATTGGAGTAACTGGGAGTGTGGGAAAAACTTCAACAAAGGATATTATTGCTAGTGTCTTAAGTAAAAAATATCGAGTTTTAAAAACTGAGGGTAATTATAATAATCATTTAGGAGTGCCACTAACAATTTTAAGATTACAAAAAGAAGAAGCTTTAGTAATTGAGATGGGAATGAATAATTTAGGAGAAATTGCTACATTAGCGAAGATAGCAAAACCAACTGTAGGAGTTATTACAAATGTTGGAACAGCCCATATTGGTAATTTAAAAACAAGAGAGAATATTTTAAAGGCAAAACTAGAAATTTTAGAAGGAATGGATAATGAAGGGTTATTAGTTATTAATAATGATAATGATTTATTACATGAGTGGTATTTAGAAAACGCAAAACAATATAAAATAATAACTTTTGGAATTTTAAATAAAAGTGATTATTTTGGGGTAAATATAAAAGAAGATAAAAATGGGAGTGAGTATCAAATTGCTATTAAAGAAAATGTCTATCAAAATAAAGTTAGTGTACCTGGTAAACATTTTGTTTTAAATAGTTTGTGTGCTTATGCAATTGGGAATATTTTTCAAATTGATAAATGTGATATTGCAGATGGGTGTCATAATTTTGAATTAACTAAAAGAAGAATGGAAGTTAATGTAATAAAGGAAATAACTTTAATAAATGATTGTTATAATGCAAATTATGACTCGATGAAAATGGCTTTAAATTATTTAGGTAATTTAAAGGGACGAAAAGTGGCTGTTTTGGGTAGTATGTTGGAATTGGGAACCTTTAGTGAAGAATTACATCAAAAAGTTGGTCAAGAAGTAATTAATAATAAAATTGATGTTTTAATTACTGTTGGAAAAGAAGCAAAAGTTATTGCCAAAGAATGTCAAAGACATAATTTAAATAATATATATGCCTTTTTGGATATTAATGATGCTTTAGAAAAAATTAAAATGATAATAAAAAGAGAAGATAATGTTTTATTAAAAGCTTCGAATGGGATGAATTTTGGAAAATTATATGATGATTTAACCAAGTTTTTAAAGTAAGATTAATTAGATGTTAATCTTATTTTTTATTCAAGCATCCAATATTATATGTAATGCTTCATTTGTTTGGGTACTATTTTCCTTTACTTTATAAATTGGAAGGAGGTGAAATTATGAGAAAATCAGAGAAATATCTTTGTACTATCATAATACTCCTTATTATTGTGACTTTAATCATTTTAATAAAAATAGTACCAACTTATACAGTTGGTACTAAAACAAAATTATTTTGGAATAGTACCTAGTTCGACAAAACTAGGTATTCCTTTTTTTATTTTATGTAAGTTTCCTTGACATATTCATAGTAGCATATTTTATTGTTTTTGTCAAAAGGATTTTTGTGCTTGATTTTAAAATAAAAGTAGTAAATTAGTATTAAACTGGTATGTAAAACTTTTGCATAGGTATATAAATAAATACTTTTATAGTTAAATTAGGATTTTTTACTTAAATAATAAGAGATTAAAAAGGCGCATACAGCAATTATTAAACTTTGAAAATTAAAAATATTGGGATAAATAAAGAGAATAGAAGAAATAACAAAACCAATGATTGCGCTATAAGTAATTCGAAAGTGTTGAGTTAATAAATAATTAATTATTTTTAAAATAAAAATGGAACTAATAATAAAAGCGATAAAAAAGGGAATAAAATACAATATTATTGAGAGATTGATAGAAAGAGGGTTAGCAATAATTTGCAGAAAGTATTCATAGACACCAATTAACATTAAAAGAGCAGCACCACTAATGCCAGGAACTAGTTTGCCAATGGAATATAAAATTCCGGCTAGAAACATAGTTAAGACATTAGGAGTAAAAGTGGTATTTAAAGAGTTATTTTCAATGATGAAAAGTATTATTCCGAATGTAAATGTTAAAAAAAAGGGGATAATGGCAATACTTTTGTTAGTTTTAATCTTTATTTCGTGGAATAGATAAGGAAGACAACCAATAATTAACCCAATGAAAACATATGATATAAATTCTAAGTGATTATTTAAAAGATAAAGAATAATTTTACTAAAGAAAAGGACACTTAAAAATATGCCAATAATAATGGGACAAAGATAAGCAAAATTGTTTTTGAAATCTTTATTAAAATTTAAAAGTTTAGTAATTATTTTATCATATATACCTAAAATAGTTGCTAAAACACCACCAGATACACCTGGAATAATAAATCCTAAACCGATTATTAAACCATAAATTAAATTTCTTATAAGCATTTAAAATTCTCCTTTATTGTGTTATACTTAGAAAGTGAAAAATATGAAATATATAAAGATAATAGTGATTATTGTGATAATTTTGGCTTTATTACCATTATTTATTAATCTATTTGTTGTTATGAAGAGTACTAATAAAATATATGAAAATAAGCGAGTAGATAAAACTTATGATTTTGGTTTGGTCTTGGGGTGTGCAGTTCATAAAGATGGAACTCCGAGTAAAATGTTAAAAGATCGCCTTGATATGGCAATTTGGTTATACCGAGCTAATAAAATTAATCAAATAATAATTAGTGGAGATCATACTAAAGGATATAGTGAAGTAGATGTAATGTATAATTACTTAGTTAAGGAAAATATTGAAGAAAGTAATATTATAAGGGATAATGAAGGTTATTCGACTTCGGAAAGTTTAATTAATTATCAAGAAAAATATTTAGATAAGAGTGTTATTTTAATTACTCAGGAGTATCATTTATATCGAGCAATTTATATAAGTGATCGTTTAAAATTACAAGCAATTGGTGTTTATGCCAAAAAAGTTCAGTATTTTAATCAAATTGGGCGCGAGTTTCGGGAAATTTTAGCCCGGAATAAAGATTTTTTTAAGTTTTTGTTTTTTTAAAAGCCAAATATTGGATACTACCAGGAATTGGCTTTTTATTTTTTGGAAAAAAAGCCAAAATAATATTGATGGGTGATTAAGATGAAATGGTTTAAAAAGATATTGTTATGTTTATGTATTGTAGGAATGCCTTTGGAAGCATTGGCATATTCAGAGGAGATATATCGAGGTGGTAATACTCTTGGAATTGAATTAAATTGTGATGGAATCTTAGTTGTAGGATTTTATCAAATAAAGGGCGATTATAATAAAGGTAATCCAAAATTAAAAGTTGGCGATTATATTAAAGAAGTTAATGGGGAAGAAGTTAAAGATTTAAATAATTTAACAGAAATTATTGAAAAATATACAGATGATGGTAGTGTTAAATTAACTTATAAAAGAGGGGATAAAGAATTTAAAACAACTTTGGATTTAGTTAATGATAATGGAGTTTATAAAACAGGGCTTTATGTTAAAGATAATATTACAGGAATTGGAACATTAACTTATATTGATCCCGGTACAAAAATTTATGGAGCGCTAGGACATGAAGTTATAGAAGGAAACTCTCATAGTTTGGTAGAAATTAAAGATGGCAGTATTTTTCGAAATAATATTGTTTCAATAGATAAATCTAAAACAGGTTATGCGGGAAGTAAAAATGCTAAATATTATTATAATACTATTTATGGTAATGTTTATAAAAATACTAATCATGGTATATTTGGTAACTATAAGAATGGTTTAAATAATTTAGAATTAGTAAAAGTTGGCAAGAAAGATGAAATAGAAATTGGTAAAGCGACAATTTATACAGTTTTAGAAGGCGAAAAAGTTGAAGAATTTGAAATTTCAATAACAAGTATTAATGAAACAAGCGAAACTAAAAATATTACATTTGAAATTACTGATGAAGATTTAATTAAGAGAGCTGGTGGGGTTGTTCAAGGAATGAGTGGATCGCCAATTATGCAAAATGGTAAAATTATTGGTGTAGTAACTCATGTCATTGTAGATAATCCGATTACAGGTTATGGATTATTTATCACTAGTATGTTAGAAGAAGGCGAAAGATAGAATGAAAAAAGATCATAGTTGGATTGATATGATCTTTTATAATGTTTCAATATTTTGTTTCATAAAAGGATTTACTCGGTTGGGGTTATTTGGAGTATTGGTTTTACCAATAACAGCATCTTTTAAATCTTGTTCGTCTTCACCAAAGTCATCGTTAACATCAATAACTCGTAATATTTCATCAATTGATGTAAAACCTTCAATAACTTTTATTAAACCATCTTTTAATAAAGTACTGGAATTATTTCCATAAACCAATTTTCGTAATTCTTGTTTGCGAACATTATTAACAATCGCATCACGAATATCTTGATTTATTTCTAAAACTTCATGAATAGCAATTCGGCCTTTGTAACCATTTAAGCATTCTTCACAACCAACTGGTGTATAAATTTGCTCAATATCCATATTCAAAAATTGTTTAAACAGATTTTTTTCATAACTGTTAGTAGGTCTTGCACTTCGACAAACTGGACAAAGCTTTTTAACTAATCTTTGAGATATAATACCTGATAAGGCACTACCTAATAAGTATCTTTCAACATCCATATCTAGTAATCTTTCAATAGTATTTAAGGAATTATTGGTGTGAATGGTAGATAAAACTAAGTGCCCAGTAATAGATGCTCGAACAGCAATTCGAGCTGTTTCATCATCACGAATTTCTCCAATCATAATAATGTCAGGGTCTTGTCTTAAAATACTTCGAAGAGTGTTAGAAAATGTTAAACCAATTTCACTCATAACTTGAACTTGATTAATTCCTTTAATTTTCATCTCGACGGGGTCTTCAACAGTTATTATATTTCTTTCAGTAGTATTTAATACTTGAAGCATAGAATAAACTGTTGTACTTTTACCAGAACCAGTAGCTCCCGTAATCATAATAATACCATTAGGTTTTTTAATTAGTTCATTTATTTTTGTAAAATTATCTTTGGTTAAGCCAATAGATTCTAAACCATTTAAACTTATACTGTAATCAAGAATACGAATAACAATTTTTTCCCCGCCAACGATTGGCAAACTAGAAACCCGTAAATCAACATTAGTATTTTCAATTAATCCTTTAATAGCCCCATCTTGGGGTAATCTCGTTTCAGTAATATTCATTCCGGAAATTATTTTAATTCGAGTTATCAAATTCTTTTTGACTGTGGCAGGTACTTTGGCATAATCAAGAAGGGAGCCATCAACCCGAATACGGACCATTAATTCATCTTCAGTGGGATCAAAATGGATATCAGAGCCACCATGTTTAACGGCATCAATTATCATATCATTAGCAATATCTACAATTGGTTTGTTATCGTAATCAAATTCTCTAAACATTAATGCATCACCATTTTAAAATCCCTTTTACTATATTTTATTATACAATAATAGTATTAATTATACAATAAATTTGTGAGAATATTTTTAAGAAGATTAGATATAATTTATTGGAAAAAAGTTGGTTTTGGTTATTTGCTTGACGTAAATTTGACAAACCGTGAAAAAAGTGGTAAAATTATCATGTATTTAAAAGAGGGGGTTATTTTATGACTAGGGATATGAATGAGTTAAATGTGGAAGGATTATTAAAATCAGAAGGTTTAGGCAAGAAAAGATTTTCGGGTAAAAAAGTTTTGAAAGGTTTGGGTATTGGTTTACTTACAACTGCAGTAATGGCTGGGGCTACAGTAGCAATTCAAGATAGTAATGTCGATCATACAAACACCTTTTGTTCATTAGCACAACTTAATAATATTGAAAATCCTATCTATGGGACGATGGGAGTTGAACATCAAGTTGAAGAGATGCGAAAAGAATATGCTGCTAAAGGACTTGATGTTATAGTGCAATATGAGCCATGTTATATGCAAAGAACTGTTGAAAAATCAGATGCTTTAGAAGGGTCTTCGGAAAGAGTGGTTTTTGAGATTTATGATGCAATTTTTGTCCATGACCGTGCAGGTAATATAATTGAACAAGTTAAAATTCCTCGTGATCCAGATTTAGATTACTTATATGAAAAAAATAAAAGAAAGTCACCAACTATTGAAGTAGTTGAGGGTGGCGATATAGAATTATCTGAAGATGGTCCAAAGTTAATTTTTAAAACTACACGATAGACATAAAAGAATGATTATGTTTTAAAAAATAATTATTCTTTTTATTTACACTAAAGAAGAGAATTGTTAAAATAAGAAAGAGATTAATGGTGATGAAAGTGGATAAATTAGTAAGAATTAAAGAAAATCCAAATGTATTAATAGTTAATGATATATATGATTATAATGATCCTTTATATGTCTATATACCAGTATTAAAAAAAACAACTTTTAAAATGCAAGATTATTTGTATAAAAATAGTTATGTAAATAATTTTGTGGTTTCTGTATCGGGAAATATTTCTGGAAGTAAGAAAATTTTTTATAAAGGGAAGCATTATCCAGCTTTAAAAATAACTAATGATTTTAAAGAAAATGTAGAAAATAAAAAAAGAGGAAAAAAAGTTAAAAACCTAGAAGATTTGTTAAGTTTATTAAAAATATATAACTTAGATGAAGTTGTTGATTTAATTAGTTGTAAAAAACAAATTCAAAATTTAGTAATTAGCTCAATTGATGAAGAAATATATTCTTTAAAAGAATTTATGAATCTATCTTTATATTATAAAGAAATTTTAGAAACTATTGATTATTTGTTACAAATATTAGGATTAGATAAAGCAATTTTAGCAACTAAAAGTACTAATTTTAAAAGTATTAAAAATGTGAAAGCGATTATTGGGAGTTATCCTAATATAAGAGTGACATTAGTTTCAGATAAATATTTAATTAGTGAAAGAGAATTTTTATGTTCTTATTTAAATTTAAATATAGAGAATACTTTAGTATTAGAAACATCTTTAATATATAAATTGTATTTAGTTTTAATAAAAAGAAAAGATATTGAAAGTACAATTATTACAATTAGTGGAGATGCTTTAGAAAAGTCTTTAGTAATTAAAGCTAAACTAGGAAGTTCTGTTGAAGATATTGTTAAAAAATTAATTAAAATAAAAGATTGTGATTATGAAGTTTATATAAATGGTTATTTAAAAGGAAAAAAAGTTAAAAAATTAAGCGAAATAATTGTAACATCTGATTTGGAGTCGGTTGTTATTAATAAAGTAGTAGAAAAAAAAGAAGTGGCTTGTATTAATTGTGGGGCTTGTTATAAAATTTGTCCTAAAAATATTGATGTTTTAAACCATTACTTAAAAAAAGAAAAATCCGATAAATGTCTTTCTTGTGGTTTATGTAATTATATTTGTCCTTCTTATATTGATTTAAAAAAGGTTGTTAGTGGGGATGCTTGTGAAAAATAAAAGTATAAAAGAAATAGTAAAAGAAAATGTTTTACTTTTAATACCATTAATGTTATATGGTTTTTATAAAAATGGTTTTTTAATATATGAAAGAGGATTAGTAAATGGTTTTATTTCTTTAAAACCATTATGGTTAATTTTAATAAGTGTTGTAATTAAATGGGTTGGCGATATTTTTAAAACAAAAAAATTAAAACTAGGATGGGATTATAATTTATTATGTTTAATATTAGTTAGTATGATTATGCCTTATAATATTAATATTTTAGTTTATATTATTACTTTATTTATTAGTTATATAGCTTCTTTATTATTAGATAAAGTCTTAAAATATAATAAAGTTTGTTTAATTTATTTAATTATTATGGGAGTTAATTGTTTTTTTAATGATTTTTCTTACTTAAATATTTTAGAACAAAAATTAGCTTATAGCTTTTCAGGAATTGATTTATTGATGGGTAGATGTGTGGGGGGAATATCTTCAACTAGTATTTTAATTAGTTTAGGAATATTTATTTATTTAACTTATAATTTTTATTATAAAAAAGATATTCCCATTACTATTAATTTGACATATTTATTTTTTTGTTTAATTTATTTTTTGATTACTAAAGATAGTAAATTATTTATTAATGGGGACTTAGTGTTTGCTAGTATTTTTGTTAGTACAATTCCTTATTGTAGTCCTTATAAAGTAATTAATCAAATTTTTTATGGAATAGCTGTTGGGCTTATTAGTTTTCTTATTAGTGTGTTTTTTAATCCTACAATAAGTATTTATATCGGAACTTTTTTATTGTCTTTGTTAGGAAATTTTAAATTCGACAAAATAAGTCAGAAATTACCCTTGCCAAAAATTAAAAAATAGGTTTAAATTAAAGAAACACAGAAAAAGGTAACAAGAATTTTTTTCTGTGTTTTTATATGAAAGGTTTAAATTTATGAAAAAAATATTATTTATATTATTATGCTTTTTTAGTATGATAATAAAAGTTTTAGCAAGAGAATTAGTTAGTGAGCCATCTCCTTATTATATAAATATTGGAATTTCGCCAATGAATAAAAAAATTATTAATGTTCCTAAAATTTATGATAAAGAAACAGGGGAGTTAGTTTTTAGTCTAAGTTTTAATGGGAATAATGATACTAGTGGGGATTTTCAAATATTAGATACATTTAATGAGAGGATGTGGGGTAAAAAAGAAAGCGTTTTAAATGATTTTAAAACACTAGTTTACTATTATTATAAAAGTAAAACACAAGATGATTATCATTATTTTTTAACGCAAATTGGGGTGTGGTCAATTTGCAATTTATCTTATTTTGATTTTGTTGATCAAGATGGAAATATTATGAGAAGTTATAAAACTGATTATGAGAATTTAAAAAGTGATTATTTTAGTCATCGAAGAAAAGATAATTTTTTTAATCAAACTAATTTAGGAGAAGTAGGGGTATTATCAAAATACTATTATTATAGTGGGAAGATTATTTTAGATATTGAAGAAGTTCCGGGTATTAAAATAGAAAATAAGCCCCCATCAGGAATTGGTGCTAATTGGAGTTATCCTTATATTGAAGTTAATTATGAACAAGCTGGGGATTTTCAAGTTCGAATGTATAAAGATTATGAACAAAATAGTCGTTGTTATACTGATGGTAAAAATATTTTTTGGCAAAATCTAGGGGGACCTGCAAATATTGAATATTATTTTAAAGCAAGTGTTACAGGTACAGAATTTGTAATTAAAGAAAATTTAGTTGGTGTTAAAAATCGTTATGGAGATGCTTTTTTAAATAGTAATTATGCGATGTATTTAGATGATGAATTAAAGTTTATGACTCCTAGTAATAAAATTAATTATGTTAAGAAATATAGTGATTATATTTTAAAAGATATTTCTAGTAATAAAAGTGTTTTAAATAATAGTGATATAGTTGTTAATATTTTAGAAGAAAATAAAGAAATTGTTCTTATTAAAAATGTTGTTAAGAAAAAAATAAAAATAGATGTTAGAGATAATATAGATTATAATATTCATTTAAAAAGTAATGATGAATTATATGAAATAATTAATAAAGATATAAAAGAAATTGTTTTGCCATATGGCACCTACTACATTAAAGATAAGCAAAATAATTTTTATCAAGAATTAGTAGTAGAAAATGAGTTTGAAGAAAATTTAGTATTAGAAAATGTTAGTAATAATAAAGATGAGGATACATCTATTAAAGAACCAATAATAGATTTACCAGAGATAGAAGAACTACCAAAGAGTGATATAAATGATAATTTAGTTAATGAAGAATATTTAGATAATCCCCAAACAAGTGATAATATTTATTTTTATGTTTTACTTTTATTATTAGCAAGTATTAGTTTAATTTTATTAAATAAATTTAAAAAAAATTAAATAAAAAATTATTTATAAGTTACTTGACTAATGGTTAAATAACCATTAAAATTATATATAGAATATCGGTATAAGAAACAATTTGAATAAATAATAAGTAAATTGTTCATAATAAGAGTAGAATAGGAAGATGTTAGTATGAAAGAAAATATGCCAAAAGTAATAGCATTAATAATATTAATAACAATTATTAATTGTAGTGCATTAGTATATAAAGGATATCAAAGTAAGAAAGATGCAGAAATAAGAGAAGAAAATAGAATACAAAAAGAAAAGAATAAAAAAGAACAATTTGCAATGTATATCAAAAATGAAGAAGGTAGTTATGATAAATATGATGGAAAAGAATTTCCAGATGGCTATAAAGTAAACTTAGAGAAAAGTAGTTGTGAAGATGCTAATGGCAATATAGTAAGTGGAGCAATATCTGTAACTAATGGAAAACCAACAGTAACAAGTAATAAAACAATCTATTGTACATTTTATATGGATAAGAAACCCCCAATAGCAGGCGATATAGCGACAAATCCACCAGCAGAGACAACAGATGGAGGAGGAGCGGTAACAGGAGTAGCACAAGACGAATTAGAGATGAGATATTACGGAAAGAACCCAGCAAACTATATCTGTTTTGGAACAACAAATAAAACAGAATGTACAAGTACCACAGGACAAGGTAAATATATGTACCGAATAATCGGAGTAACAAAAGATAAAGGTCAAGGGAGTATGTTTAAAATAATAAAGAAAACACCAATAGAACAAAATAGCAACAAAGTTTTCTACTGGCATAATGTATATAATCAAGACATCAAATGGAACCAAAGTGACTTATATAAAGGATTAAATGGAATATCAGGAGGAAAATACAGTAATCTATTCATAGGAAATACAACATACATGCCATCAGGTTGGAGCAATAAAATAGAAGATGTCAGCTGGAAATATGGAGATTTTACGAATCAAAATCAAGCACCAGCGACAATATTACAGACAGAACAAGCATGGAATACAACAGTAACTGCAAAAATCGGATTAATGTATGTAGCAGATTATTACTATGGAGTAACAAAGACAGGATTAAATTGTTACGATAGTGCAAATAGAACAACATGTCGAAATAATAATTGGATGCATTTCTTAAATAACGACAGTAGTGCACCAAACTCATCATACGAATGGACCATGTCGCGTTACGGTCGGAATAGCGACGGCGGTTACTATGCGTGGTATGTGAATTCGAACGGCACTGTCGGCAATACCTATTTGAATTATACGGGTTCGGTTCGCCCAGTCTTCTATCTGAAATCCAATATAGAGATAACAGGAACAGGGACACAAAGTGATCCATACATGATAATAACTTAGTTCCGGACACTTTTGAATAAAGGTAGGGAATAAAACGGATTTTGAAGTA
>CANRTI010000007.1 GCA_947642635.1 uncultured Mycoplasma sp.
AGCCATTGATTAGACTCTCTTTTTTATTAAGTCCTTGACAAAGGGTTCATTTTAGAATTAAAAACTCTCAAATTTTTTCAAATGTTAAGTCTATTGCAGATGATGGTTTAATAGAATTAAAAACTGGTGAAGTAGCATCTTTAATTGAAGTTAAAGCAATAGACTTGTCTTTAACTAGTAAGTCAGAAAAACAAAGTTTCTTCTATGCTCTAAAAAGTCTTTACCAAATAAAAGGTCTTGTGCTAAAATGTTATAAATTAGATCAGAAGATTAATCTTAATAACAATAAAATTAATTTAGAAGATTTAATCAATTATTTTGAAAGTAATGATAAAAAACATAAATTACTTGAAGAAAGTAAAAGACTAATTGAAGAACTAGAAGATAATCACTATACTATATCTAGTGTTTATTATCTTGTAGTAATTGCTAAAGACTTAAATATATTAGAAAAACAACTTGATGAAATTGAAGATATTATTTCTAATATAACACCTAGAATCAATATGGAAGTTATTGATAATAGATTAGAAATATATAAGTTTTTGACTAATTTATATATGAATCAAAAATCACTTGATGATCTAATATGGAGTGATTTACCATCTTTAATATCGCCCCTTAATTTACAAGAAAAAACTAATTCATTAAAACTCGATGATAAAGATATTCAAATGGTAACAATTAAAAATATTCCACCATTCGTAGATGAATTATTTTTTGAAGAAGTTTTTAATGTTCCAGATGTTATGGCTTGTATTGGTATTAAGGATGCTATTAGTCAAGAAGAGTTAATTCGTTGGGTAAATTCACAATATCAATTTTTACTTAGTGATCGTAATACTACCAGAAAATTAAGTGATGCTACTGAACTTGATACTCAAAAAGAAAACTTTCAACAATTAATGTTAGAAATAAAAAATGGTGATGAAAAAATAAAAGAGGTATCTCTTACTCTTATTATTACTGGTACTAAAAAAGAAAGGGAAAATACTTTTAGAGAATTAAAAAGAATTGTAGATAGATACCAAATAAAACTTGATATTCCAAAATTAAGGCAAATGGAGTGTTGGCAAAACTTTGATATTACTACTACTTCTTTAAATGATTATTCTATCTTTTTACCTACTTTAACCTTAAGTGCAGGTTTTCCATTTACTAAAACGTATTTTAATGATAGTAAAGGTTACATGTTAGGTGTTGATTTACATACTTCACTACCTATATTTTTTGATCCATTTACTTTAAATAATCAAAGAACTTCCCATAACCTAGCCATAGTTTCATCTACTGGTGGTGGTAAAAGTTTTACTATGAAAAAAATGATTATAAATGAATTTGCTCGTGGTACTAAAATTTTTATATGGGATGCTGAAAATGAATATAAAAAATTAGTTGAAGCAAATGGTGGTGAATATATAGATCTCTACTCTAAAAAGGGTGGTATTATTAATCCTTTACAGATTAGATATATTCCTAGTGATGATGAAGATAAAGAAACAAAGGAAACAGACTGTCCTTTAGCAAAACATTTAGGTTTTCTGGAGGCGTTCTTCAAGACTGCTTTTGAAAGTATAACAGAAAAAGAACTTGTCATGTTACTAGCAGTAGTGGAGTCTTTATATAATACAAAAGGTATATTTAAAAATACTTCCATTAATACACTACAAAGTCTGAAACCTACTGACTACCCAATTTTTAGTGAATTATATGAGTATTTACCAGTTTATAAAAAAGAATTACAAAGTAATGAGAAAAAGAAATTAATCGATCAATTAGAAATACTTGTTTCAAGATTTTTAACTGGAACTGATTCCTTCCTATTCGATGGTCATACCAATATTGACTTATCAAATGATCTCATTGCTTTTAATTTGCAAGAATTATTATATAGTGGAAATCAAAGACTGATTAATACCCAAGTTTTAAATCTACTAACATATTTGAATAATAGCATTGTTGCTAATAAAATTCAAAATGAAAAGTCTGATAAGAAAAAACATATTAGTATTATAGTCGATGAGTTCCATTTATTTATAGATGAAAAAAATAATGAGGTATTAAAAAATTTTGGACAACTTGTTCGTAGAGTTCGTAAGTATTCGACTAATTTAATTGTAAGTACCCAAAGTGTTAAAGACTTTGTAGGTAATGCCAGTGTTTTAAGACATGCTACTGCAATTTTTAATAATTGTCAGTACACTATGATAGGTATGTTAAAAGAAGATGATCTACTTGCTTATCTAGAATTATTTAAAAATAACCCTTTAACTGATACCCAAAAAGCATTTTTACTATCTGCTAAACGAGGTGAATTTCTTTTAAATGTAGATAATAAAAATAGACTTAGAGTTTGGATTCGTGCGACTGAATTAGAAAGAACTATGATGGGTGAAAATTAATGAATAGTAAAAGTAAATTAAATCATTTGTCGAGTTCTATTTATGACTTTATATGTAATTATCGTGAATATAGTGATTGGTATTTTTATAATAATGAAATACCAGACTTAGAAAGTCTAAAAAGTAAATTGGATGATGAAGATAAGGGTATAGATTTTATGAGTGATTTATCAGAAATGTTTCGTCATTTTGTTATGGAAAAAGATTTTACCAATACAGATGAAGAAGGATTTTTTGATACTCTATGTTCCATATTTAAAGAATATAATATTTATCTAAACTCTTATGAGAAAGATTATAAAATTGATACATTAGCAAATGATTTAGTTAAATATGTAAAGGAATCAGATCCTTATGAATATAGAGATAACTATTCAAATGATGAAGATGCTTTTAATTCCATACAAAAATGTTTATACACTGTTTCTGGAGTTGATGCTATTAAAGATCATCTAAATACTGATATAGAACATTATGCAACAGATAGTGATTTAACTAATAATGACATCTTAGATTATTTGAAAAATGCTAGTGATTTATTAATCGGAGTAAACGAATATTCTAAAGAATTACAAAAGAAAAATAATAAGGAAATGGATATGTAAATTTTGAAAAAGAAAATACTATCTATTCTTTTAGGATATACTGGAGGATTAGTGGTAATTGCTATCATAGTTTTAATTCCAGTATTAATGATTATGGATTTCTTTGGTGCTAATATTACAGATGGTTATATAGAAAATAATAGTCAGTATGCAGAACAATATACTAAAGTTGCTAATAAAAATATAAAAGCAAAAAATGGTTATGTTTCACTAGAAAGAATTTTATATTTTTATCTTGCAGATAATTCTTTAACCTTTGATGAAATATATACTGATAACTTAGATAAGGAATCAAAAAAATTACTTCCTATTAGTGATGTATGTACTATTCAAAAATATAAAGTTTTAGAAGTTTGTAAAAATGAAAATTTATCTTCTAGTGGGCAGATAAATGTAGAACAGGCAAAACCTTTTGCACCACCAATAGAATTTTCTAATTCTACTATAACTAGTTTTTTTATGGAAGAAAGAGTTATTTATGGTGAGACAAATGTACATAAAGCATGGGATATTGCTAATTCTGAACAAACACCAGTTTATTCAACTTGTGATGGAAAAGTTGAAAGTATTTCTTTTCCGTATAGTGAAAATAAAATTGATACGAGTGATAAACAGGGTGGTAATAATATAAAAATTTCATGTGAAGTAAATGACTTAAAATATATCGTATTTTATGGTCATCTATTTCCAAATAGTGCCAAAGTATCAGCTGGTGATACCGTGTCAAAAGGACAAATTATTGCTACTGTTGGTACTACTGGTTATTCAACTGGTAATCATTTACATTACCAAGTATCAAAGGATGATCAAGTTATAGATGGTATGAGTTTAGTAGACTTTAATTATGAATTAGAAAATTCAAAACCTATATATAATCCACCATCTCTATCAAACGATAATAAATTTAATAATTTGACACCATCCTATAAGAATTAATAAAAATAACAATTTAGGATGAAAAGCCAAATAAATAAAGCTCCTAAAAATAAATAATAAAAAAGGTGTTAACCTTTATACCAACCTACAAAGTAGGATGAATTTTGCAAGTGCAAAATCAGTCTTACACAACACTAAACTCTTATAGAATAAGAAAAGTTTAGTATTGTTGTGTAAGTTTCTTATCCTGCTTTTTTATATACTACTATGTTTTAGAGCTTTTCATCCTATCCAAATAAGGAGGACAAATGAGAAGATTTGATTTTTGGTTGCCTATTGATTTATTTAATAGGATTAAATTAATGGCTCAATTCTATGGAATACATATATCAAAAATGATGATTCAGCTTTTAGAAATGGGCTATATAGATATGTTAAAAGGAGGTTATGATAATGAAGTTATCGATAAATAAATTAATTGCAAATGATATAATAAATTATGGCATAGATCAAATAATGGAAATGGAAGATGGTAATAGTGCCAATTATATTGTTTCACTTAATACATACTTAAATGATTTTGATGAATATACTAAAAAATATATTTTAGAGAATATATATAAAATAATTGAAGATATAAAGATGAGTGAGTGTGTACTTGACTTAGTTGTAGATAAAGATAAAAATAACATTGATCTTAATATGATTTTTTATTGGAAAAATTTACTCACAGAAGTAGATAAAAAAGTCGATGCTACTGCTAAGATTTTGGGTGTAGAAATGGATTTGAAAGATATTAAGAAAATGCCTGCTAATATTTTAGATGATGATAAATTTAATGATGATTTAATAAACAGAATAAAATATTTTGACAACGAACATGAACAGGAGTTAAATTAATGAAAGTTCGTTTATATACTGATAAAGAAATTAAAATATTAAAACAAAGTATTTTTGTTAGAAATGTAAAATATAAAAGAGAAATAGAGTATGATCCAATTTTTAAATTATGGACTATCATGATGAGATATGATATGCCAGAACTATCTGCTAGAGAAATTTTTGCTCGTGGTGGTTTTGACATAAATATTCTTCATAAAAGATTACCTCAAAGAAGAATTAAGGACTGGGTAGATAATTATAAAAAATTTGGTATTAGATATTTCTTGCCAGAAAACAATTATTATCAAAGTATTACTTATGAAAAAGATAATACTATTTATTATGATATTTTTAAAACGAAAATATTAGATTATGTTTTAAGAAGATTAAAGGAAATAGATTTTAATGACAATAGATAAGCATATTTATTTTACTAATGAAGAATATGCTCGTATCAAAGATTATGCTAGTAATAATAATTTATCTTTTTCTAAAGCAGTATGTAGTTTATGTGTCTATGCTTTAAATGGTAATGAAATTTTAGATAGAATTAATAAAATAGATAAAAGTATAGAATATATAATCAAAAAGCAACAAGTTCTACATTTACTTGAAGAACAAATATATTCTGATATGGACTTTGAAAATGTCTCAGATCCTAAAAAAAGTAGACCTTTAAATGAATTTAATAAAAGGATTAGAAATAATTTTATAAATGACTAAAAGCCCTAAAGTGATTTTTAATTCTATCTTTACCTTTGCCCTTAATAACCCAGATAATAAGTATAGGAATCATAATAGATCTATTAAAAGAGTTAAAGATATGTACGACTATTATACTAATGAAGAAAAACGAGCCATGTCTATGTATGATTATTATACTGGCAAACTTGCTAAAGAAAAAAATATGAATTTGGTTATTGAAAATGGAAAGTTTGCAAGTAAATTGGAAGTTGAAAGAAGAAAAAAGTTATCAGTAAAATATTTAGAAAATTCTAATTTGTGGCAAGGGGTACTATCATTTAATAATGATTATATAAATGATAATATTGATATACATAAACTGGAGCAAGAACTTGCTACCAATATATTACCCAAATTCTTTAAAAAGTGTGGTTTTAAATATCCTAAAAAAATGTTTTATCAATTATCACTTCATAGTGATACTGACAACTTACACTTTCATTTCTCGTTTATGGAAAAGCAACCTAATTATATTTATTCTAAAAATAAAGTTGGTTATAGAAGATTTGGCGAATTATCACAAGCTGAAATTGATTTCTTAAAAAATCAAGTTATCCATATTATTGAAAAAGAAAAAATTTATACCTCTTTATTAAAAGAAACGAATAAAGATATAGAAGAATTAAAAAAATATTTTAACCCTAAAGAAAAGAATTATCTTCTAAGAAACAAAAAAGATTTACTTTTAGAAGAAAAAATATTAAGATTAGGTCAACTTCTTTATAATGAGAGAATAGGTAAAGATACTAAAGTTAAATATGGATCAATTAGGAATAAGGAAATAATTAATCTTACTAGAGAAATTAAAAGTTATATTTTTTCTAATTCAAATTCTGATTTTAAATTAGAATACACTAATTTTAAAGAATCGTTAGAAAATATTAATTCATATTTCCATAAAATTAATGAAGATAATAATATTAAAAATATTAATATAGATACTTCATTAATTGATTCAAAAAATAAATATATAGATAATTATATTTATAATGCTATTGTTAATTATGCAGATTATAACTATAGGAAAGAATCTAAAACTTTTAATAAAATTAAAGAAAATGACATTATACAAGAAATAATCTTAAAGTATTATTTAAAAAACAAAAAGCAAAATAGAAAAGATATATTGAAGAATTACTTATCTAATTCTAACCCTAGACAAAGGTTTAAAAATAAATCAGCTATTGAAAATGCTATCAAAGATATTAATGCTGAAATGGAAGAAGCTAAGAAAGAATTTAGCAAATTATTTCAAAAAGAAAATTATTATTCTAAATAGCTTTTAAAAAGGAGGAATGTTTATAAATAAAATAGGAAATATATTAAAACAAGAAAGAATAAAGAGAAAATTATCTTTAAGAACACTATCAGAATTATCTGATATTTCTATTTCTACTTTAAGTAGACTAGAAAATAGTAAGATTAAAAATGTGAATGGTGTTTTTTTATATAGATTAAGTAAAATTTTAAAAGTTGATTATAAGTATTTAACTAGACAAAGATGGGATATATCACCCACCTTTTTATATGAAAGGAAATGTAGCTATGGAGATAAATAAAATATACAATGAAGATTGTCTTTTAGGATTAAAAAAGATACCAGATAATTCTATTGATTTAGTATTAATTGATCCACCTTATGATATATGTACTATTGGAAGTAAGAAAGGAACTAGTAAAATTGTTAAAGGTATTATGAAGTTAGAAAAAGAATTAATTAATAACAATTTAGTTAGCGGTTTTGATATTAAAATTCTAGATGAAATAGTAAGGGTTATGAAAGGTATTAATATTTATATTTGGTGTAATGCTAAACAAATACCTATGTATATTAAGTATTTTAATTTGCAACTTCAATGTAAGTTAGAAGTTGTTATCTGGGGTAAAACAAATCCTATTCCACTTTATAATAATAAATATATGAATGATAAAGAATATTGTTTATATTTTAGAAAAAATGGCTATTGTAATCCACAAAACTATGAAGATGCTAAAAGTATATACATATCTCAAACAAATGTAAAAGATAAAAAATTATACGAACATCCAACTATTAAACCATTAGAACTTATTAGAAAACTTATTAGAAATAGTTCTAAGGAAAATGATATAATTTTAGATTGTTTTTTAGGTAGTGGTACAACTGCAGTTGCTTGTGTTTTAGAAAATAGAAAATATATAGGGTTTGAAATAAACAAAAAATACTTTGATATTGCTAATAAAAGAATATTAGAATCCATAAAGGATGGTAATTAATTAATGGGATATCAAGAAAGTGTTATAAAAGTTAAAAAAACATATCAAAATGAATTAATAAAGCAAATTATAAATAGTGATCGTAATAAATATATTTTTTGTGATCCATATTTTATAGTAGAAGTTAAAAAAGACATAAATAGATATAATTTTGAAAAAGATGATAAATTAGTATATGTTTGTGGTGAAAGTGATGGGCAACGAAGTTTTGAAGACTTTATAAATAATTCCGATAATCAGATTAAAATTGTTTCCACTATAGAAAATAAAATTTATCCAATAGAAGATTTAATGGATTTATCTTTATTTGGAGTTATTTATGAAATGGATGATGGGTATGGTGAAGATGAATATTTTAAAGTTACTGGAATAGATAAGTACATTGAAAATCAAAAAGAGAAAAATATAAATAAATATGATGAAGTAAAAAATAGACATCAGAAAAGAGTTAATGATTTTCCACTAGGTTTTGCTTTTAGTAATGAGCAATTTAAAAATATGATGGAAAAATGGGGATTAACAGAAAAAGACACAGATAAAATAGTTTCTATTGATGGTGGTGGTTTTCTAAGAAAGACAGATATTGAAAAATATAATAAAATGTGGACTGAAATTAGAAAAGAACATAAAGATTTAATAGAACAAGATAAAACAGGTAATGGTTATATTAAAGATATGTTTGTTAGTGAACTTGAAAATCACGAATATGGGTATACTCATGAATTAGATGATACTTTAGATGCTTTAGAATTAACTAGAGAACAAATTTCTAATAGTCCATCTTTAAGTCATGGATTAGAACTTGCTAGAAAAGAAATTTTAGATAAGGAAAAGGAACAAGATTATGACATTGAATAAAGCAGAATTATTAGAATTTAAAATTAGTAGTGATAATGAACTTCCATACACTAAAATTAATGATTTTATGGATTATGTTTATCAAAATGATTTATACGAATATACAGATGATATCTATGATGATAATGGTATTAGAGATATTATAAGACATGATATTGATAAATCTGGTTGGGAAAGAATTAAATATATGCTAGAAGATGTGGAATCTACTAATTGTGATTATTTAATAAAAGATGTTTATGGTAATTTTAAAAATATTACTAATATAGACATAAATTCTATTATAAATAATATTGTCTATGACTTAGATAAAAAATTGGGTGATTCCTATGAAGTTTAAAGAATTGATTCCAAAGTTTTTATGGTTTCATAAAAAATTTTGTGGGCATAGATATGTTGTTATTGAAAATGAAAAAGTTATAAAGTATTTACTTATTTATTATAAGAAAATTTATGTATTAAATAAGAAGGACTATGTTTTATAACAATAATCTAGTGAGGGGCTTACAATGAGTTTGCCCCTTATTATTTTACTGTTAGTTTTAATTGTTTTTATTATTTGTTTTATTTATATAGAGCCAATAATAGCAAAGCATAAAATTAAAAACAATAATGAGTATGGATCTGCAAGGTTTTCTACTGAATCAGAAATAAATAATAATTTTGTAAAAGAAAAAATATCTAATATTCAAGATGTAGGTTTTCCAGTTTATTATGATAAAAATGTAAGTCATGTATGGTTTGATAAAGAAACACCCCATTATGTTTATCTGGGATCAAGTGGCTCTGGTAAAAGTGTTACTTGTGTTATAAATATGGTGAGTTTTATTGCTAATGCAAAAAAGCCACGAAGTGTATTTGTTACTGATCCTAAGGGTGAAATATATAATACTACTTCTAAAATGTTACATAATAAAGGTTACAAAGTTTTAACAATAGATTTTAGACATCCAGAATTATCTAATCATATAAATATCTTAGAGCCGGTTATAAGTGAATATGAAGAATATATAAAATATGAAAATCTAGTTAATACTGCTAAAAATGAAAATGAAAAGTTAGAATATCAGAATAAATCTATTTCTAGTTATGCTGAAACAAATAGATTAATTACTTCTTTAGCATCTATGATTACCTATGATAAGTCACAAGGTAAAGATCCATTCTGGAATAATAGTGCTAAAAACTTACTAGAGGGTTTAATTGGTTTCTTTTTAGAAGAATATAAAGATGGTAAAATAAATCGTGAGCAAATAACTATGACTTCCATTCGTAAGTTTCAAAATTCTACTATGGAAGAAAAAAATTCTAAAAAGTTTAAATTATATATTGAGCAAAAACCTTATGGAACTAAATCAAAAGATAGTTTGATTCCTATTCTTTCATCTAGTGAAAATACTTACAAATCTATTACTAGTGTTTTTTCTGAAAAGATGGCTATATTCGATGATGTCAATGTTGCTAATGTTACTAGTAAGTCAGATTTTGATTTTGACATTTTAGGCAAAGAAAAGTCTGCTTTATTTGTAATAGTTCCAGATGAAGATAAAATTTATTATACTCTTGTTACCATTATATTAGGACTTTTATATAAAGAATTAGTAAAACTTGCTAATGCTAATGATAGTAAGAAATGTCCTATTGAAATTGACTGGATTTGTGATGAATTTTCAAATTGTCCACCACTTGTAGAGCCAAGTATAGGATCAATAATATCGGTAGCTAGATCTCGTGGATTAAGATATCATTTATTTATTCAAAGTTTAAGTCAGTTAGATAATGTTTATGGTAAAGAAGTAGCCCAGATTATACTTGATAACTCTGGACTTGCTTATCTTAAAACTAATACAATGGATACTGCTGAAGCAATTAGTAAGAGATTAGGTAAAAAGACAATAGAATCTAATTCTATAAGTCAGTCTATGAGTTTAACTAACTATAATGGTAATAAATCTACTTCTTTAATTGCTCGTGATCTTTTAACACCAGATGAAGTCAAAAATATTCATCACAAAACTATAATATTTCCAAACATAGGATATCCAATATATAGAGATACTATTATATATAAGAAACTATCTTGTTACTCTAGTGGTGAACTTGAACGGAAAATAATACCACTTGTGGATTTAAGTAGTACATACTTTACTGTTGAAGATATTAAGACTAAATATGATAGACTTTTTAGAAATAGAAATGATAGCTCTATATATAAGGAAGAATTATCAGAATTTAATAAAGTTGAGGAAGAAAAATTAAAGAATATAATTGAAATAGTACAAGATCAACTTAAAGATAAAATATCTTTATTTGAATTTAAAGAAAATAATAATAGAACTTATGCTAGTTTTGAATTATCTAAACCGCTAACTACAAAAGAATTAACTTTTATTAAAGGTAAAATAAATAAGGAAGTATTCCATTTGGAAATAAATAATTGTAATAGTACTAAATCTACTATTGAAATACACTTAAAAAATCCTTTAGAAAGGGATAACAAGGATAATGTCTAAAATTAGATATTGTTCTTTTTTATATTAGTTTTTCATAAGATTTATGGAAAATGGAGGAAAATCTATGTATGAAATAGAAGAATTTTATGCAGTAGATGGTGAAGATTTAAAGGATTTATTAAAAAGTTGTATATTCAATTATTATATAAAAAATAAAGATCAGAATTCGGTTAAAGATGAGTTGCCAAAAAATAAAAAGCATCATATAATGGATTCGACTAACAAGGAAGAAATATTGTCAAAGAAAGGAGTAAAATATGTACAGACAGTACAATAATGACAATATTAATTACAAAATTGGTCTTTATATAAGATTATCTCGTGAAGACGGTGATGATTTAGAAAGTGAAAGTGTTACAAATCAACGAAGTCTTTTAACTGGATTTCTCAAAGCAAATGGTTTAGTTGCAGTTGATGAATATGTTGATGATGGTTATTCTGGTGGAAATTTTAATAGGCCAGGATTTCAAAGATTATTAAAAGATTTACAGGATAAAAGAATTAATATGGTTATGACAAAAGATTTATCAAGGCTTGGTCGTGATCATGTTATGACTGGTTATTATGTAGAATCATTTTTTCCAGAAAATAATATAAGATATATAGCAGTAAATGATGATATAGACACTTTTTACGAAACTAGTGGTAGTGAAATGATGCCTTTTAAATTAAGTATGAACGATATGTATGCAAAAGATATTTCAAAGAAAGTACGATCTAATTTATTAGAAATGAAAAAACAAGGTAAATTTTGTGGAAGTGTTCCACCTTATGGTTATATGAGGCATCCAGATAATAAGCATCAATTAATTATAGATCCTAGAACTGCCCCAGTAGTAAAAAGAATATTTGATTTATATATCTCTGGTTATGGGAGTTGTGATATTGCAGAAATTTTAACTCGTGAAGAAATCCCAACACCTGTTATGTTAAAAAACAGCGAAAAAGCATTATTAAAATGTGATCATCCATATATTTGGAAATGTTCATCAGTTAACAATATTTTAAAAAATAGATGTTATACCGGAGTTTTAATTCAACATACTTCGCAAAATATTAATTATAAAATAAAAAAAAGAAGAAAAGTTCCAGAGGCTGACTGGTGTATTAAAGAAAATGCCCATGATCCTATTATTTCACAAGAAACTTTTGATATAGCACTAAGTATTAGGAATAGATTAAACAATTATAATCCAGATAGAAGAAATGTTGAATATGTTTTATCTGACTTAGTATATTGTAAAGACTGTGGTGCTAAAATGAGTATAAGTTATGACAAAAAGAGAGATCGCGTAACTATGAATTGTAACAGTTATAGAAAGTTTAGTAAATATAATATATGTTGTTCTCATTATATTAATTATAATAAGTTAGAAAATACTATTTTTAACAAAATAAGTTTATTATCAAGCCAATATTTGGAAGATAAAGAAGAATTTGAGAGAATAATTAGAGAAAAGTATATTGATCCAAGAACAGAATTGAACAATAAAATAGATACATTAGTTAAAGACATAGAAAAACTTAAATTAAAACAAGATTCATTGTATGATGATAAATTTAATAATGTTATAAGTGCAGATACTTATCAAAGATTATTTAATCAAATAGAGAATGATATAAATATAGCCAATAAAAAGATTGATAAATATAAAACCGAGATTTTTTCTATTAAAGAAGATTCAGTATCATATGTAGAATATTTAACTATGATTGAAAATTTTTTAAATATGAAAAATCCTACAAAAGAAACAATGAATAAATTAATAAAAAAAATATTTATTACTAAAGATAAAAAAGTGGAAATTCATTATAGAATTAAAAAAGGTGAAGTATTAGTTTAGTTGCTAAAATTAGCAACATATATTTTTTAACTATGGGGTATCACTTTTAAGGTTCACGGTGGTTCCCCGATGCTGTTCCTTTTGTCGAAGCAGCTGAAATTGGAACTCAAAAAGTTATTAAAGATCATTCAACTATTGGTTTAGTTGTAACAAGCGATGGTTCTTTTGGTGAAATAAAGAGAGAAAATTATATTGAAGCTGAGGAAAAAATAGTTAGTGAATTAAAAGAAATCGGAAAACCATTTATTATTATTTTAAATACTGTTCATCCAACAAATACGGAAACAGTAGAATTGTCAAGAAATTTAAGTGAAACATATGATGTTCCAGTTATGCCTATTAATGTCGAAGCGATGAATGAAAAAGAAATAATGAATATTTTAAAAGAAGCGTTATATGAATTTCCAGTATTAGATATTTTAGTAAATATGCCAGAATGGGTTCATGTTTTACCAAATAATAATGAAATAAAAATGCATTATTTAGAAAAGATTAAAGAAAGTGTTATAAGTGTTAATAAAGTAAAAGATGTTGATTATATATTAAGTCATTTTGAAAGTAGTGAATATATTTCTAAATCATATATAAGTGAGCTTGATGCTGCTAGTGGAACTATTACAATTAATTTAGAAAGTCCTAATGAACTTTATAATGCTACTTTAAAATCTCTTATGGGAGATAGTGCTACTACAAAAGCTGGTCTTTTAAAAATATTTGCTACTTATAAAGAAAGTAAAGAAGAGACAGAACTTATTAAAAATGCTTTAAAACAAGCAAAAACCACAGGATATGGAATTGTATATCCAACCCTTAAAGATATGAAATTAGAAACGCCAGAGATTGTTAAACAAGGTAGTAGATATGGAGTTAAATTAAAAGCTTTAGCATCTAGTATTCATTTACTTAAAGTAGATGTAGAGTCAACTTTTGAACCAATTATTGGAAGTGAAGTTCAAAGTAAAGAATTAATTAATTATTTAATGAAAGATTATGAAACTGATCCAAGTAGTATATGGAAAAGTGAGATTTTTGGTCGAAGTTTAGAAGTTATTGTACAAGAAGGAATTCAAGCAAAACTTAATATGATGCCTGATACGACAAGATTTAAATTATCTAATACTGTGACAAAAATTGTTAACAAAGGAAGTAATAATTTAATAGCTATAGTACTTTAAAAGAGGAAATGCCTCTTTTTTGTTATTAAAAGCTAAAAATTTGTAATTAAATAGTAAATTATTGCGGTTTTTAGTTGATTTTAAAGGATATTTTTGATAATCTTATTATGTGAGGACAGTAAGGTCCCAATTAAGATAATGTTATGAGGAGGTAAGAACATGTCTAAAACAGAATTAGTAGAATTTATTGCTGATGCTACTGGATTAACAAAAGCTGATGCTACTCGTGCCTTAGATGCTACTATCGAAGGTATTTCTACAGGATTAAAAAAGGAAGGAAAAGTTACTTTAGTTGGTTTTGGTACTTTTAGTGCTAAAAAAAGAGCTGCTAGAGAAGGTATTAATCCATTAACTAAAGAACCATTAAAAATTCCTGCTAAGACAGTTGCTTCATTTAAAGCTGGAAGCAAACTAAAAGATGCTTTAAACTAATAAGTAAAATTTAGTAAATTAAGTTAGCTATTGCTAACTTTTTTGTTTTTTAAAGATATTTTAGAGTATAATAAAAATGAGGGATTGTATGAAGAAGAGAAAGCTTATTATCATAATAATTAGTTTATTGTTTATTTTGGTACCATTTTTTATAAACGTTTATAGTTTTTATAAAATAATAGTTCTTTTAATTGGAATTATTGGTTTAGATATTGGAATATCGTTGGGACTTAAAAAAAGAATATTTTTTCTTATTTATTTTCCACTAGTTTTGTTAGTTTTTATTTATAGTGTTGATTATATTAAAACTTATACCTTAAAAATAAGTCCAATATTTGTTTGGGAAAATAAAATTAATAAAGATGTATCAATTTATAATAGTCTTTTTTACCGAGTTTTTAAATGTGAAAATAATTATGTTTTCGATAATGATTATCAAAAATCTTTTGCTTGTGATACGAAGTTATTAGCAGAAGTGGATATTAATAAAATATTAAATGAACCGGATGTTTCTTTTAAAGATTATAAAAATGATTTTATTAAGATTACAGGAAAAATTAGTAAAATTAGTGGTGCTAGTAGTATTGAAATGAAAGAATATACTGTTGGTGAGGGAACAAATAGTTTAAATGGTTATGTAAAATTTAATGAAACTAGTAAGTTAATTGTTAATTTAAAAGGAATTAATATTTCACAGTATAAAATTTATGATTATATAACAGTTGTAGGGCGTTTAAATAGTTTTAATATAGTAGAACATGAATTAACATTGACAGATACAGTAATAGAAGAAAATAATTTATATGATAATTTTGATTTACAAGTTATTTTAAATAATAAATGTAGTGAAGAAATAGTGGAATATACTGATAATTTTTATACAAGATGTATTCAAAATGTTTTTGTTGATTATAAAATTGATAAATATGAATTATCATATGCTTTAAAAGATAAAAAAATAATATTTGATGATTTGATTGAAAAAGCTATTAAAAAAGATTATGAAGGAAAAGTTTTATATGAATTAGAAAAATTTGATATTTTGGTATGTAGTATTGATAAGAATGTTTTATTAAGTAAAGATGAACAGTGGGATGTTACTGTTTGTGATAAAGAGATATTAGAAAACTGATATCTTTTTTTGTAACCAAAATTTCTTTTTTTCATAAATTATTAGAGGAGGAAGAATATGGATGCTTATCAAAAAGCGAAAGAAATAGTTGGTTGTTATCAAGCTACACATCGTCCATCTTGTTGTTGTTTCGTTCCAAATAATAGTGGAATTCCTGGTCCGACTGGTCCAACTGGTCCTGCACCAAGTTTTGCTATTGGTTCTGTGACGACAGGAGCTCCGGGAACGAATGCTGTAGTAACTTTAAGACCAATTAATTCTCGATAATTATTCTTAGAGAATGAAAGGAGAAATATAATGAATCCATCAGGATACATTTTAGATTTTACAATACCTCAAGGTCCAACTGGCCCAACTGGTCCAGCAAGTACAGTTGAAGGACCTACAGGTCCACAAGGAGATATAGGTCCAACAGGTCCTCAAGGCTTGCAAGGTATTCAGGGTGTAACAGGCCCTACTGCACGATTGGTTAATTCTTCTAATAAATAAGATTGTAATTTTAAGCTTTTTTTCCTTATAAATACTGACAATAAGACATTTAGTCTTTTTTATTTTGTAAGAAAAAAGATCACTATTAAATGTGATCTGCTCGATAAATTGACTTGTAATCTGCTAATCAGAGTATTCAGGTTCAGCACAAACTTTCAAATCTACATTTATGCTTTTTAAAAGTTCGTCAAGGTACTTATTTACTTTTCCTTTTTCTACCGTATAGTAATATCCATAACCATTTTCAACATAATAATTTCCCAAGTATATTTCATACTCTGGCAAATTATCCATTGAATGTGATTTATCTACTTCTACGCTTTCATCATCTAATATTTTCATAATATCATAATCATACTTACCTTTTAGTGATTTTGTATATTTCAACATTGAAGTACAAAGTTGTCCTGGTCTACACGATTCATAAGCAGTAAATAATTCATAATTTCCATCTTCATATAAGGTTAATTGTACAGGAATACAACTCTTATTTCCTGTTGTAATAGTAAATGTTTTTTCAGAGTTATTTGTTAGTGGTGTATCTCCACCTAACTTATTTTCTGACTCTCCACAACCTGTAATTCCTAAAACCATAATCCCACACATTAGAATAGTTAATAATGTCTTTTTCATAATCATTCCTCCACTTAAACAAATTACTATTTGTCTGTTAGTTATATTATAGCAAAAAAATATCATCTTTAATAGATGATACCATTCATTTAATATTTATTTTAGTTTTTTATTATCCGTTCTTCCTACTAAATAATCAAATGAAATATTGTAGTACATAGCAATATAACAAAGTTTAGATGTTGTAGGTGCAAATTTTCCTCTTTCATAATCAGAGTAAGTTCTTTGCGAAAAACCGACTTTCTCACTTAATTCAGATTGTGTTAAATTAGCTTCTTTTCTTATTTGTAATAAGCGTTGTGGTAAAATTTTAAAATCAATGTCTTTTTTAGGCGTTTTAATATTAAGATCACTTAACCCTAGTAAATAATCAATACTAACATTATGAAAATTAGCAAGTTTATTTACTTTTATAAGTGAAATATCATCAATACCACGTTCCCATTTAGAATATCTATCCTCTAAAACTTCTAAAACATCAGCAATATCTTTTTGTTTTAGTTCTTTGTCTTTCCTTAATTCCTCAAATCTTGTCTCATATTTACGCATAGTCTCACCAACTATAATTTTAAATGTTTTACACTTAACTGTTGACAAATCGGTGTCTATCCACTAAAATTAATTATTGATAGAAGAGTAGTACAAAAGTTTTGATGTACTACTTTTTTATGTTTTTAGCTTTAAATTTTAAAGGGAAAAGATGTGATAAAATATGATATAATTTTCTAGGATACAAAAAAAGAAGTTTTATTTTTCCGGTTTTACTTCTTTTTCAGCAATTATTTTAATGTTGTGGGTTTTAGCAATAGCAAGTAAAGTCTCAACAGTTAAATGTGATTCGCCACTTTCAAGCATTCTGATACTTCTTCCACTTCGTTGTATCGTTTTGCCAAATTTTTCTTGCGTTAAATCAGTCCACTCTCGCAAGATTTTACATATTTCTTCTGGCTTAAAGTCATTTAATACAAACTTCACTTGATCCCCACCTTTCTTAAAATACGCTATATATTGTATCTCAAAAGCTTCATAAAATCGGTGTTTTAGGAAGAACCTCTTCCTAAAAAAGAAAGGGTCAAATTATGAAAAAAGAGATAAACAGTTTAAATTTAATTTATGGAGCAACTACTATTGATATTTTTTCCAAATATAAAGAATTTAAACATTTAAAAAAAGATGAAGTAAAAGATATTAGTAAAAAAATAAACGATTATTTTATATGGCTTGAAAATCAAAAAAATATTAACGTTTTTAACGTTGTAAAAATAGGTATGTTTTTATTAGATAATTCCACTATCAGAAAATATATTTTAAATAACAATATAAATATTTTATATGATGAAACAATAAAACTATTAAATGAGATTGATTATGATGTTATAGAGCAAGAGCGTTTTTCTGAAAATAATATGTATATTGAATTTTCTTCTAAATATGAGAACGATGATACAGAAATTGACATCATAAAATTTATGAAATATCAATTAGAAAATTCAAATTTATTTTTCAAAGATTTAATAATGCTACTTATAGATAATTATGATTTTCCGAAAAAGTTATTTAAAGTTACTCGTTCTAAAAATCGTCATATAGATTTTTTAAATAGACTAAATTATATTTATTACCATTTAGCAAATTACTTAAATTCATCTCGAGAAGACTTGTATTATTGTTCTTTGTTTCTATTAAAATATCCATACATTGATGATTTATTATATACACGATCACACTATCCTTACTTTGAAACAAAAAACTGTAACGATGAAACATCTTCGTTAATATATACATCTATTATAAAAGGACTTCATTACATTAATTCATATTACTTTATAGAATTTTTTGATTTTAATTATCGAACTACTCAAAAACAAGCTGGAAGTTATAGATTAAGCGAAAGTAAAGAAGACTTCATAAGAAGTATGACTGTTACCTTAACAAAAGACGATAAAATATTTCTTTATAAAATTGCATATATGGAAGATGATTACAAACTTACAAAAGCCGAGTTAAAAGAATTAGAACACTTAATTGCATCTCTAAAAAAATTAGATAATGTTACTATCACTTCACAAGAATTAACTCTTGAAAAGAAAGAGTTATTAAAAAATACTATCTCATATATAAATGAATATGCTGATAATAATAATATTAAATTACTAGAGTTTATTTATGACATGCAAATAAAAAACGATCCCTCATATTTAATTGCAGAGTTTTATATCCAACATAATAATTTTAAATATCGATTCATTATCAGAAAATTAAATGATAAACTTACATGGACGCTTTATTTGAAACATAAGCGAACTTATAAGATAAATATGTATTTTAGCGATGATTTTAAACACATTTATCAAGCAATGCTAGAAGATTAAAATTATATACCTTTGTCAATTACATATTATTAGATAAAGTATCTATTTTATAATTCCTAGTGTTTACAAGTGTTTACAATGATTTCATCAGACATTTTAGGCGTGCTATTTAAGACTTTTATTCCTAATTGACTTAAAACAATGGCGTGATATAATATGGTAAAGTACGAAAAAAATGTATCCAGAGAGCACTACTTCGTTTTTACAAGTAGTGTTTTTTCGTGCTTTTTGTATGATTTTCCAAACTTTTTGACTTTGAACGCTTGATTTTTGGGAATTTTTGGTATATTATAGACAGCAATTAAAAGAAGTTTTTGATGTATCATATTTTTAAGGAAGTAGTATTTATCCTTTTATATGAGGTTTCTATAACCTTATTAATGGTGTACTACTTCCTTTTTTCAGGGGGTATGTAATATATGGAAAAGCTAAATTTTAATGTTATATGTCAATCACTAAAAAATAGAGAAAATATAACTTTATCTTTCTTATTCCCAAATTTATGGTATCAAGTCAATAGCTTTGGTTATTATACAAGAGCGAAGTTACCTTTACTAGCAACATGTTGTAGTATGTGGTAATTGTCGCTCTTTTTCTTTGGATACTGGATCGGGGGATAAAAAATGAAAAACACTTTATTAGGAAAGGACGAGCTATCCTTATATGATTATGTTAAATTAAGAAACATAATATTAGATATTTTCAAACTATTTAAGTATTTGAAAAGAACAGATGATAAAATATCTTTACCGAAGATCACCTGTGATTATCGTGTAAGGTATGAGCAATTTGTTCCAGTAAAAACATCGGTCGTTGAAAATTGTGTTTTGCGTAATTTAATGTTAGAAACAAAACTTGAAAATCGTAGAAAACAATTACTATCAAAGATTACTATTGCTTTAAGAAAGTTAAATGATTTAGAAATGCAAGTTTTCGATCTAACTTTCTATAAATGTAAAAGTGAAGATGAAATTACTGATACTATTTCTTATGGTAAGGACAAAACTCGTGAAATCAGAAAAAGTGCTTGTATTAAATTTTTATCTGCTCTTGGTCTTGATGATAGATGTTTTAAATAACATCATCATCTTTTTTTATGTCATAAAGTTTGGGGGTGGTAAAAAGAAAAATATTTGCATGACATATTTAGGGGGTTGGCTTTTATAGATAATATAAAAGAAATCATAAAACTATTTGAAAAAAGTACAAGAGAAGAAATTGGAATATCCCTACTAGCTTATGAGGAATTTATTTGTAAAGGTAATAAGGTTACAAGTAAAGATTTAAAAAAGTTAGAAAAAGTTTTTAAATGTTATGACGAGCGTTGGAGCGACGACTATCCAAGTCTAACAAATAAAGTTTTGCAAGATAGCGACATGCTAATTTGTAATGCGAATGAATTTGAAAAAGACGGTCATAAATTTACCTTTGATTATTGCCGTAATGATTCTAGTACTTCGTTTGTTGTAGAAGTAAGAGAAAAGAAAACCGGTATTATAGAAGATGAGTTACATTATGAAGTTAAGGATAGTTCTATCAATAGTTGTTATGGAAAAGATAGTTTTAATACTATGTATAATGCTTGTGAAAAAATTAAAAATCATATTCAAGAAAAGGATCTTAACGAAATATTAAGGTCTTATAAGATTTAAGGGGGTATAAAAAAATTGGAAAGTGTTTTAAACGATATTTTGCGTCTAATTGGCGACGCAACTAATTATTTAAAAATGTTCGTTGCTGGAGCGACGGGCTTTTTTGTTTTAAAAGATTGTGTAATGTATATGGTAGCTAGTGAAGATCATCAAAAAGCTGCCTCACTTCGTCGTATCAGAACAACTTTAATAGCTGGGGTAACAGTTTTCTTTGTCGTACAATTAGTTAATTGGGTACTTGCATATTTCAAATAGGATATTATGGATCAATATAAATTAATTAAAGAAATTATAAAAACATGCAAATATTTTAAAGTTATTGATTATGAAATAAACGATCCATTCGTTGAAAAAAAGATCATTGACGGTTTAGAAGATATTATTTTTGTAGAAAATCTACTTAATATCTTCTATTCTAAAATGAAGTCAAAAAGATTTCAAAAAACTTTGAATCAGAATAGACTTAAAAAATTATTAATTGAACTTGAAAAAATAAGATTGAATTTAGAATTTAAGGGGGTTAACTATTGAATAATGTATTACTTTTAACCGGAAGAATTGCTAATGATCCTACCATTAAAGAGTTAGATAATAATAAGAAAGTTTGTAATGTATTGATTGCCGTACAAAGAGATTATAAAAATTCATCTGGCGAATATGAAACAGACTTTTTTTCTATCTCATTATGGAATGGATACGCTGAAAGTGCGATTAAATATATACATAAAGGCGACTTAATCAATATATTTGGTAGGTTACAAAATCAAGATAATAAGTTGTCTATTGTCATTGAAAAAATCAAGTTTTTAGCGTCAAAACCTAAAAATGACACAAAAATAGATGAAAAATAGTTAAAAAATATAATTTTTTTCATTTTAGGCGCTGTATTTTTTTTGAAAGCGCGTTATTATTCATATAAAGAAAGGACGTGCTTTTATGAAAAAAGTTTTAAAAGTAGTTTTTGCTATTTTATTAGTTGGTTTTGTGAGTGTTTTTGTTAGAGGTTATCAATATCAATCATCAAAAGCTAAACAACGAATAAATAATGAGAATTTATCAGAGAAAATAAAAACTGAAAATTCTATAATTAATGATGATGTCATTGTTGATTTACTTGATGAAGAGATAAAAGAAGATGATCCTATCAATAATACTAATTCTATTAAGCAAATAGAAGAAAAAACAGAAACTAAAACAAATAATATTCCAGAACAAAAAAATACAACAAATAATTCAAATGTAGAAACAAAAAATAATAATTCTAATTCGACTAATCAAAGTCAAAGTACTATTAAAGAGGAAGTAAAGGAAACAAAAGGAGTAAAGCAAGAAAACACTATTACTTCTAATACCACTACTTCCAATACTCAAAAAAATTCTTATATTGGTGTACCTAACCCTAACGACTTCTATTATTCATTTCATCATGGTAAAATTGATAAACAATATTCAGACTTGAATAGTTGTTATACGGATAGTGCTAGAGTTGGTTTTAAAGATACGGTTGATATTTTAAACATAACTTGTTTTGAAGTATTAGACGGTCAAGGTACAGTTTTAGGAATCTATATGTATGTAAATTGTCAATCAGGAAATTGTGAGAGATATAAATAATATTGAATAACTTATATAACTTTATTTGAAACATTACTTTTTAAGTAGTGTTTTTTTATTTTGAATATTTTAAGGGGGGTATGATATAAAGTGAAGAAAAAAGGAAAAAGTAAATATTTAAAACTATTTATTGGTGCTATCATAGCTTTAGTATGTGGTACTCAAAATGTCATGGCGGCCACGCTTAATATGGATTTTACGGGTTACTGGTATGAACGAAGTGATAACGGCAACAACTATTCATCATGGAAATTACAAAATTATTATGTTGACGGTAATGTTGCTTTCTGTATCGAGCCCGGTGTTCCAGAGGGTACGAATCAATATAGAGAGGTATCTTGGGAACAATTAGGTTTATCTAATTCAGTTAAACAAAAAGTGTTACTTTATTCTTATTATGGTTATCAATATTCAGGTCATCAAACACAAGAGTATAGAGCTGCTACACAAGCTCTAATCTGGGAAAGTATTTTAGGTGGTAATACAAGAGTTACTTATAATACCGCTCGTTATGGTGCTGGTACACCTTATAACGTAGATTATGAAAGATCAGTTATTCAAGATCTAGCAAATCATCATTACGACAAGCCAAGTTTTAACGGTACAACAGTTACCACTCAAGTTGGTAAAAGTGTTACTTTAACTGATACTAATAATGTATTAAGTAAATACGAAGTATACGCCTCTAATGGTGCTGAAATTTCTATTAATGGAAATCAGTTGACAATTACACCTACAAAGATTGGTTCTGTAACTTTACAATTTGTTAAAAAACAAATTTATTCTCGTAGTTATTTAATCTATTATGCTGATGACTACCAAAATATGATTAGTGGCGGTAATATCGATCCTGTTTATTTTTCTGTTAACGTTCAAGGTTTAGGCGGTCAAGTTGAAATAAATAAAGTAGATTCGAGCACGCAAAAAAATATTCCGTCCGGAGACGCTTCTTTAGAGGGTGCCGTGTACGGAATTTATGATACATCTGATAATCTTATTCAAAAAATAACTACTGATAAAAACGGATATGCAAAAAGTGATTATTTACCATACTTTGGCCGTTTCTACCTAAAAGAGATCTCTCCAAGTAAGGGATACCTACTTAATGAGGATAAAATCCCATTTGATAGTAGTAAAGATGAATTATTAACTTATGTTAAAACACCAGAAGACGTTATTACTCGTGATTATGAAATTACAAAAGTATATGCTTCTGATAAAACGCAAATCATGACACCAGAAGTTGGGATTGAATTTGGTGTATATAATAGAAACAATGTTTTAGTAAAAAAATTGACTACTGACAATGAGGGTAAAATTTATTTCAAATTGCCATACGGCCGTTATACATTAAAACAATTATCCTCTACTAGCGGTCATGAATTCATCAAAGATTTTGAATTTGAAATTAAAGATTTAGGGCCAACAGTAAATAAAGTTTTCTCTAACGCTGAAATCACTTCAAGAATAAAAGTTGTTAAAGTCGATCAAGACGGAAACAATATCACAAAAGCTGGTATTAAATTCAAAATTAAAGACTTAACTACTGGCGAATATGTTTGTCAAACAATTTCTTATCCTACAACACAAAAAATTTGTGAATTTGAAACAGATGATAACGGTATTTTAATTACACCTTATCCTTTAGGAACTGGATCATATCAATTAGAAGAAGTCGATCAAATTTTAGAGGGTTATGTTTGGAATTCTACACCATTAAAATTTACAATCGATGAAAAATCTGATATATTTAGTACTGATGAATTTGACGCAATTATAGAACTTCATTTTACTAATCAAGAAGTAAAAGGAAAAATTGAAATCAATAAAGTTGGCGAAAAATTAGTTATTGAAGATGATACATATACTTATGAAGAAATATCTTTACCAGATGTTGTCTTTGGTTTATATGATGAATCAGGAAAATTAATTGCAACAGTTAAAACTGATCAAAACGGATATGCTAAATTTGAAAATCTAAAATTGGGAAAATATACATTAAAGGAGCTTTCAAGCTCTAATAATAATATTACCGATGATACAGAATTTAGTATTGAATTAAAATATAAAGATCAATACACACCTATTATTACAAAGACTTTCTCATTAAAAAATTATCTTCCAAAAGCTACACTAGAATTTTCTAAAACAGATTTAACCAGTGGAAAAGAATTACCAAACGTTAAAGTTCAAATCTTTACTGAAGATGACAAATTAATTTTTGAGGGTGTTACCGATGAAAACGGAAAAATCACTATTACTGACTTATTTGTAGGAAAATTTTACATCGTAGAAACTGATTGTTTAGAGGGTTATAAAATTAGTGATGAAAAAGTGTTTTTTGAGATTAAGGAAAATAAAGAAATTGTAAAAGCTAGTATGACTAATGAAAAATTTAAAGGCGATTTAGATTTTACAAAAGTTGATTTAAGTACAGGACAACCTCTACCTAACGTTTTAATAGAGGTTAGAAATGCTGAAACAGATGAGCTTGTATTTAGTGGTCGTACAGATGAAAACGGGAAAATTGTTATCAAAGGTCTTGAATATGGAAAATACTATATTTTAGAAAAAGAAACATCTGATCCTACTTACATCTTAAACGATGAAAAAATGTTTTTTGAGATCACAGAAGACGGACAAGTTATTAAAGCAACAATGACTAATGAAAAAATGCCTAAAACTTTTAATACTGATTTAATTAGTATGTTTATCGTTGGTGGTACTGCTTTATCTGGAATTAGTTTATTACTATATGCGAAAAAAAGAAAAAATAAATAAATTTATAAATGTAATTGGGTTGCTCCTTATTTTAGGATCAGCCCTTTTCTCATTTTATTTTATATATAATAAATACCATGATAAAAAAGAAACGGAAAAAATTATTGATAAATTATTTATTGAAGAGGAAGTTGTCCCTACTCCAGAAGTAGAGGTAACAGAAACACCAAAGTTTGAAACACCTAAACAAGAAATTCATCTTACTAATAATTATCTAGGATATATTGAACTTTCTAATTATGGAATTAAAAGATTAATTACTACTGGAACAGACAAAACAACACTCGACAAAAATTTGGTTGGTACACTTTCTACATCTGCTAATTTAGATGATGAAGTTGGTAATGTTATCATGGCTGGACACAGTACAAGTAATGTTTTTCAAAAGCTACATTATATGAGAATTGGCGATCAAATAAAAATTGTTACACATAAAAATACATATTTTTATAAAATAACCGAAAAACATACTATCAATGATACTGATATGTCTTATTTCCATAAAGTAGAAGATAAAAAGATTTTAACATTAATTACATGTAAAAATAATGGTAATCAAAGACTTATCGTTATTGCGGAATTATTAAGGGGGTAATATATGAAAAGATATAATACAAGGTTTATTTTTTATACTACTAAAAGTTTAAAAAATAAAATGAAAAAAAGAGCTCGTGAGTTAGATATTCCAATGGCCGATTATATCAGAACACTTGTAAAACAAGATTTAATGATTGATACCATAACGGATACTAGTACCAATCAAGAAGAAAACTTTAGATATTTAGATAATTATAATAAAAAGTTATCAGGTCAATTTAGAGGTTTAAGATGAGTAAAATTTATGAGATAGATATTTCCTTATTCGATAAAATAAGAATGTATCCTACTTATGATAAATTCATTTTTACAAACAAAGGTAAAAGAAATGTGGTCGCTGTTGATAATTCATCAGGCGACTTTTTTACCGAAGACTTTTCAAATAAGACAAAAGGTTTAATTTATTTAGTAAATGAAGAATTTATGCCTAACGATGTTGAAAAGGAATATAAAACAAATAAAAATAAATACAAACATTACAATAATATAGTTTCCAGTCAAAATGATTATATGCTCGATAAAGATTTATACGATCGTGATTTTTTAAGTTTTGATCCTAACAAAAAATATGAATTTAATATTGTTGTTGGCTATAAACAAAAGAAAATTAAAGCAAGCATAAAAGACGCTTTAGGTTTAGCAAGTAATTACGAAAGCGATCTTTTATATAATGATCGAATTATCTTCTCGCCTTTAGGTTTTGAATGGGAATATAACAATAGTTTAATACATAAATATTTAGGAATTTCCCCAGTAAATAAAAATGGTATAAAATTGCCATATAGTAGCTGGGGATCACCTAAAATTGAAGTATTAGAACAAGAAAAAAGTATAAAAATTTAAGGGGGTTATAAATTGATAGAATTAGATAAAGAACTAATTAGACGTTGTGATAATCAAAGTATGTATAATAGAGGTAGTCATATTCAAGAAGACGCCGAACGTGAATATCAGAGATTTGTAGAATCATACGGAATTAGAGAACTAAATAATAGACAATTAGATATTGTAAATAAAAGAAAAATACAGTTTAAAGACTTAATTACAGATAGTTTTAACGAACTATTAGGGGTTAATGCTAATTTTGTACCAGTAAATGTAGCTGGGCCTGCAAAATATCCTGTTGAAAAGATGAATAAGGTACAAGATAAAATAGATAATACACTTTTTTCTATCGAAGACAAGATAAAAAAATTCTATAAAAATACTAATGATATGTTAAAAAATGCTTATACAAAAGAAGAATTTATTAGTATGTATAAGAATGGATATAATGAGCCAATTAATAGTGATGATCCTATCGCAAAAGAAAAATTACAAGCAAAATTAGAATATTTAGAAAGAAATCATCAATCATATAAAGATTATAATAAAAAAGCTCGTGCAAATGGCGAACAACCTTTAGCACCTTACGTCTTACAAAATTCTAATCAAAATATTAAGAGTGTTAAAGATCGTTTGGCCTTACTTGAAAAAATGGATAATATAAAAGATGTTGGGTACTACTTTAATGAGGGCGAAGTTCGTTTTGATAAGGTAGATAACCGAGTAAAGATATTTTTTGATACTAAACCGAATGAAGACATTAGAAACGAATTAAAAAGTCATGCTTTTAAATGGTCGCCTACTAATATGTGTTGGCAAAGAAAACTAACACCAGACGCTATTTATATGACTAAAAGAATGTTTAAAGATATTGGAAGTTTGGAAATTAAAAAAGTTTACGATTGTACCGAAGATAAAACTATAACAATGTAGGAGCTTTATGTTTTTACAAGTACTAACGGTTACCCATGAATCAGCTGGCTGGATCAGCGACGCTATTCGTTGGGTATTTTGGTTACTTGCAAAAGGTGTTTTAATATTACTTGACGGAATGTTTTTAATCATTAATGATATATGGAAATTCAAGTTTTTTGACAATGAGTATGTTAATAAAATATATTCAGTTGCAATCATCGTAGCTTGTACGTGGTTAATATTAAAAGTTATTCTGGAAATTATTATGCACTATTTTGTTAATCAAGATGACAATTCATCACCGACTAGAGTTATAAAAGGTATTATCTTTAGTATTGTAATGATGTTCTTAATACCACCACTTTTTAACTGGGGTTATAATGTTTCATCTAAAATGACACAATACGTTATTTCTGCTTCATCAACTGCCTCTACAAGTCCTACTTCATTTGAGGCGAGTATGTCATCAATGATACTTACGGCCTTTGCTGATGATAGTAAAATGGACGAGAAAGATAAGAAATATTTTATAGAAAACTGGTTTACCGCTGATTATAACGAAGTGATGAACGACGGCCTATTTGATAGCGGCGAATATAAATATAGTTTTCATACGTTCTCTATTTTCTTAATAGGTCTGTTAGTTGTCGTCTTACTTTTATTTATAGGTATACAAGTCGCTAAGAGAGTAATAGAACTCGCTCTGTATAAGGCCATAGCACCTTTTGTTTGTACTTCCCTTATCTCAAATCGATCACACGCATTTGAGGTTTGGGTTAAAGGTGTTATGGGTACTTTTCTAGTAACGGCGGTACAATATCTTTGTATAGGAATTTTATTTAATGTCTTTGGATCAGTAGTTAAGGGTACGCAATATCCAATGTCCGTTATTTTAATTACAATCGGATCACTTCTATTTATTATTTCATCACCGCAATTAGTAAGCGCTTTATTAAATGCAAATACTGGTACAATGTCTAATATGAGTGAATTACATTCTTTAGCTGCACTAGGTACAAGTATGATTGCGATGTCTAAATATGGAAGTACAACAGATAATTCATCATCTACTAGTCAAAACAACGATAATTCATCTTCTAATGGGGATACTTCCCCTAGTAGTACGAGTGGCGATCCAAACATCAATAATAGTTCTAATTCTTCTAACTTTGGATCTGCTAATTCTCAAAATTCAGAAGATACAAGCTCATCTAGTAACGAAAATGTAAACTCTTCTTCCAACGAGGGTGGAAGTGGTTATACAACAGATGATATCTCTTCTTCTGATATAGGTAATTTTGAAAGTGATACTTTTAGCATGAATGAAAACACTTCACTAGCTGATAGAATAGATGTTTATAAGGATATGGTCGATAATAATAATTATTCATTCAATAAAGATAGTACTTTATATAAAACAAATATAAATGATTGGAGCGATAAAGATGTATTTAATACCAAAGAACATTAAGGTAAAACGTGAAATTTTTAAAGGTTATGGAATAAAAGAAGTATTATTACTAGGGTTATCCGTTTTTATAGGGTTTATCCTAGCTAAATTATTCGGTAAAGGTCTAGTAAAAGTTTTCTTCTTTTGTTTCTTTCCAATTCTAACATTCTTAATTACCTTACCAATGCCTAGCGGTAACGGTAATATTTTGGGTATTTTAATTAAAATGATAAGGTTTAGATTAAGTCAAAAGAAATTCAAGAAATATGCTTGACAAATTGCGACATATTTTTTATAATTATATTGTTGAATGGCACAGGAAGTATAAGTTGCATCCGTTCAATGATGTAATGTAGTATATAAACAATCTTAATCTGCATAGAGATTGTTTTTTTTATGATTGGTTTTCTTTTACCAGTCTTTTTTATTTTATTAGTAAGGGGGTTAAAAATGAATAATAAAGTTGATGATGTCCTTTTCTTTTTATTAAAAGCAAAAGAAAATATTGTTAACAATTCTAATATTAATATAAATGATAATACTTATAAAAATGTTATTACTGGTTTAGATAACATAATTACTGATTATACAATCAATAATAAAATGAGTAATAAAGAAATATTAGATTGTGCTCTTTCTTTATATGAACGAAAACCTAAAAAAAATTTTTTCACAAAATTAAATAACATTCGTCCTAAAAAAATCATTGAAAATATTAAAAATAAAATTAATGAAAATCATAAAAAAAAAGAGTTTAAAGAACAATACGAAAAAGAGCTTGTAGATCTAGTCAAAGAAAGATTAAAAACAATGATTGACGAAGATCGAAAAAATAAAGATAAAACAAAAGATGATATAGAAAAAGACTTAAAACCTGATAAGGAAAAAGTTTTTGTAAATAATGGGATCATAGATATTTCTAATAATGAAGTTCCAGAGAAAGATTTAAAGTCTATCCCTATCTATAATAAAGACATAGTCGAAATTATAGATACATCAAAAGTTGGAAATTTTATTTTTAAAGATGATGATAATTATTGTGTTTATCGTCATATTGATAATGAAAATAAAAACAAAAATATCAGTAATTCTAATATAGTAAAATTTAATAATATGGGCCAAGCTGTTATTTATGCTATCGATGATAAATTATCCGAAAAAGAAGTCAAAACAAATTTTGAAAAATATAAAAATAATTATGGGAATTTAGCAAGTTACATAGATGATAAACGAGGTCTTACTAATGTAAAAACAAATATTGTAAATAATATAAAAATTTAAGGGGGTTATAAAATATATGAATAAAACTGATGAAGTGTACGTTACACTTTTAAAAGCGAAAGAAAAAATCGCATTATATAACAAAGAAAAAGTTAAAAATCAAAATTGGAATAATTTTTATAATGGTATAGTTGAGAAAGTCGATGACATCATTGTAGATTATGCGATCACTACTAAAATGTCAGAAGAAGAAATATTGAATTGTTTATTTGAAGTTGGAGCGGATCATAAAGACAGTATTTTTCATGAAACTTATTGTAATATAAAAATGAATATCTAAAAAATATGGGGTTTTGGATATGAAAAAGAATAAAGTTGAAAAGTCTGTATTAAATTTACTTCCTTTTAAGGAAGTATGGAACGATCTTTTATATCTTGATAATGATAAGGTTGTAGGCCTTATTCGTATCAATAGTATTAATTTACAGTTATATTCCAATGAAGAACAAACGTCTAAAATATTCCAATTAAGAAAAGTATTATTAAGTTTAGAATATCCTTTTAAAATTATAGCTCTTGATAAGCCCGTTAGTTTAACGGATCATATCGAGAATTTACATTATCTATCTCAAAGTACAGATGATGAAGTAAAAAAGAAATTACTTGATGAGGATATTCATTTTGCTAATACCATTATGAATAAAAATATCGTCAATAATCGTGAATTTTATTTACTTATTGATGAAGACAAAGACAATGCTAAATTGTTAAAGTCTAAAATAAATGATATTACTTCTCAATTAAGTAATATCGGTCTAGCTTCAGAACAAGCTAAAACTGATGAGATTAAGGAAGTCCTATTTACTTACCTTAACCCTCAAGAATCACTAGAAATTTTTAAACAAGATTCTAGTATAAAATCAATTAAAGAAAAGATCGCACCTATCGCTATTAAATTCAATGAAAAAGATATGTTACTAGGCGATGTGTTCGCTACAAGTATGATTGTTGATACTTTCCCCTCTTACACTAGGGGAAGTTGGTTAGGTATGTTATCTAACATAAAAAATACTCGTATGATTATTTCTGTTAAGCCAATGGATAATGTAGAAGTCTCTAAAACATTAAAAAAAGGTATGTCAGAAACAAGAAGTAAATATATCAATACTAATGATAGAAACGATCAAATCATGCTTAAAAATCAATTACAAGATTACGAGCAATTAACAAATAAAATGGATCGCGAGAATGAAAAAATGCTACTGATGTCGGTAGTATTTTTTTCTTATGCGGATACAAAAGAAGAACTTTCAAAAAGAATTAAAGAGATAAAGTCTGCGATGTCTTCTCTTAATCTTCGTGGATCACAATTAATATTCGAGCAAGAACAGGGTTTTAAAACTGCTCTTCCTACTTTGGATATGCCAATACAAGAAAATTTTGGCCTTCCAATGCCAGCGACAACGGTAGCAGCAAGTTTTCCTTTTGTCTTTGAATCGATACAAGATGACGGAAATTCAATTATACTAGGCGATGATATAAATGGCGGTCTTACCATGTTTGACTTATGGAAAAGAACTAATAAGAGAACTAATTCTAATGTTTGTATTATCGGTAAAAGTGGATCTGGTAAGTCCACCCTTATTAAAAAATTAATTCGTGGTAACTGGGCCAGAAAAACTAAAATTGTATGTATCGATCCAGAACGTGAACTAAAAGATATGTGTTTGTCCGTTGGGGGTACTTGGATAGACGCTGGTAGTGGATCAGGGTTTATAATTAACCCTCTTGAGATAAAAAATTCTACCAATGATGAAGATAATAATGTCGCCGTCATTAAACATTTACAAACATTTAGAACATTCATTAAATATTATTTTAAAGATTTAACAGAACTTGAACTTACTAAAATTGAGGAAATACTTTTAAGAACTTATAAAAATAAAGGTATTACTTTAGATACTGATGTAAGTAAGTTATCTTCTAATGACTATCCAATTATCACAGACTTTCATAATGAGATTGTTAAAGAATTAGAAAAAGCTAAAAGTGATAAACGTGTCAATGATGACAATGTTAAGTCTTTAGAAAAGATCGAGGCCATAGTAAGACGTATGACTACTGGTGTTGATAGTAAGTTATGGAATGCTCCGAGTAATGTAGATTTAAGTTCTGATTTTATCGTTTTTGATATTCATAGTTTGCTTGAAAGCGATGACACAATTTTAAGAACACAGTTCTTTAATATCCTATCTTTATGTTGGCATATTATCAGTCAAGATCGCGACGAACAAATTATGTTGATTATAGATGAAGCTCATCTCTTAATCGATCCTAACAATAAAGACGGCCTAGAATTTCTAAAAAGAACAAGTAAACGAATTAGAAAGTATGCGGGAAGTATGGTTGTATGTACTCAAAATATGATTGATTTTACTTCCCCAGAAGTTGTTAGATACGGTCAAGTTATTGTTGATAATTCTGATTATCAATTTGTTTTAGCACAAGGTAGCGAAGAAATTATCTCACTTCAAAAAGTATTAAGGTTAAGTGAAAATGAACGTCGTTACTTACAAACGGCTGGTAAAGGTCAAAGTTTACTTGTTATCTCTCATGATAAACGTGTTCCTATTTTTATACATCTTCGTCAAGAAGAAAAAGAATTATTTGGTAAAGGCGGTGGCCGATAATAGAAGATATAGTCGGTAAAATAATGAGAGGTAAAATGCTTATAGCACTTCTTCCCGTCGCTGGCGTTATCTTTATAGTTTTAATTATACTTGCTATCATCGCTGCATTATTTGGAAATGAGGAAACATTTTATAGGTCATATTTTGTTCTTCCATTCGATACTAATACTTATACGATTACATCGCCTTATGGGGAAAGAACAGATCCTATTAATAATACTACTGCTTTTCATAGTGGTATAGATGTTGTACCCACTTCCTCAAATATTGTGGCCGTAGCTGACGGAACAGTAGTTATAAGTGAAGTTCAAGAATCAGGGGGCGAAACGGTCGCCATAGAACATAAAGTCGGTGGAGTTATGTACCGAACTTTCTATCATCATTTAAAAGAAAATTCAAGAACGGTAAAGGTTGGCGATACAGTTAAACAAGGTCAACAAGTCGGAATTATGGGCTCGACTGGCCGAAGTACTGGCGATCATTTACACTTTTCTCTTCAAAAATATAATGTTAAAAATCAGAAATTTGAGTACACCGATCCAAGTATTATTATAAATAATAAGGTTACTTCAAAAGAATATTCATTATTTGATTATACGGATAATAAATTTAGTTTTCCAAACAATAATGACTATATGAAAGATAAATTACCTACACCAGATTATAAAAAACCTACTATAACACCATAATTATATGATTAAAATTATGGCCTAACTTTAGGCCGTAATTTTTTCATATATTCATATATAATTTGACGAGAATTTTAAAAAAATTAAAAAAATAAGTGTTTACGATTGTTACACACCCCTTATAAATAAAGGGCTGTTGTGTAAACGATTGTATAACAAATTCTTCAAATGTAAACACTTGTGTTTCATCAAATGCCTTATGAAATAAGGGAAAACTAGCCACTGGCTAGTTGTTTGTAAACAGGATTTATCCTGCTTTAAAAAGGTTGTAAATATTTAGAAGTTTTTAAGTATTTTATGGCCGAGAGTTAGGCCGAAGTTATGGCCGAAAGAAAGGAAATTTTTATGAAATTATTTTTAATTATTTTAGGTATTAACCTAGCATTATTTACTATCTTATTTTTATATTGTGCTTGTGTTCTAGCTGGTCGATCTGATCGTGATATAGAACGTATGAATCAAGAAAACAAAAATTAAAAGTTTTAAAGGGGGTTGTTAAAATGAATGATAAAAAAACGGTTTATTTAAAATTACAAGTTGATACCAAAACAGAAAAAGCATTTAAAAAAATTATAGAGATAAGAGGTCTTACAATTCAAAGTGTTTTAGAAAGTATGGTTAAAGATTATATTTTTGAAAACCTAGATTGTATCATGGTAACTAATGGATCAGGAAAATAAGAATGCGAATATCATCGCTTTTAGATTAGATCCTCACAAGAAAAAGTTACTACAAGATCAGGCCGAACAAAACAATATGAAAGTAAGCGAATATTGTAAAAATGTTTTATTAGATTTTATGGAACAATCAATGTTGTTAGATAGTCAAAAGAAATTAAGAGAACTTATTATTGAAACGGTTAAGGACGCGAACGAAAAACAATTTTATAAAATTCTTACCATGATTAATAAAAATAATATAGGTATTGAAACGATTATTTTACAAAATGATATGACATATAAATATTTTGATATTCCTCAAACTAGGGCCGAACTTAATACACATCTTGTTAGCCACCCTATAACAGAGGTTGCAAGAGAAACGGTCATAAAAAATATTCGTGAACTACGAAATAAAAAGGACGATGTAGATGAGTAGTAACATCGTTACTCGAGTTCGTTATAAGAAAGATGTAAATTTTCAAAGGTTAGTTGGTGGTTGGTGTAAGTATGTTTCAAAAGACGGAGCTGATACCACTTCCCTAAAAGATTTCTCTTCCATTGATGAACTATATCAGAAAGAATTTAATATTTTTGATGATACAAAAGAAACAAAAGAATTTCATATTTGGGGTAAAGACGGTAATGTTACTAAAAGAGAGATTTTAAAAGATTTACCGAATGACAAGTCAGGCCGTATGTGGACGCTTGTTGTTTCCTTTCCCCCAGATTTTGCTTTAAAAAATGGCCTTAAAACAAAAGAAGATTATTACTTGATGACAAAGTCTGTTATTCCTAGGTTTATGTTAGACAATGATTTTGATTTAACTAATACGAGATGGTATGCAAGTCTTCACAGGGATACTGACAACCCACATTTGCATATAACATTCTTTGAAATGGAAGAACGAAGAAAAAAAGATACTCTGGATAAAACATCGCTCAAGTATTTAAAAAGTAATATAGCTTCTTATTTAGTTGATAATACTTCTTTTTATAAGGAACAAGATTATTTATTTTTAGGTTTAGATAATAAAATTAGAAAAAGTAATTTTACTAAAACCGAAGATAATTTATTCTTTAGTAATAAATTTAGAAAATCATTAAATAAAGATTTACTAGAATTATATAAGAAGTTACCAGAACGTGGCCGTCTTCAATATAATTCAAAACATTTAGATTATTGTAGAAAAGATATTGATAAAATAATTGAAAAAATTTTGTACCATGATACAATCAAGTATGAGTTTGAAAGATATTATCACTCTTTAGAATCAATAGAACGCGAACAAAAAAAGATGTATGGGGAAAAAGCAAATAATAAGTACATTGAAAATAAAATGAAAAGATTGTATTCTCGTATCGGTAATGATATTTTATATAATTTTAAGGTTTATAATTCTACTGATTTTTTAGATCGTCAAAAAGAGTTTTTAAAAATTAATATAATGAATATGGAATTTAAAAGTAAAAGTCCAAAAAAGAAATCTACAATTTTAAAACATGCAAAAGAAATTTACCAATTAGGAAAACTTGCTGATTTATCTGAATCAGATATTAAAAAGTTATTAAGTAAATGGATCAAGAAATCTAATATTGATTATGATGTTGATATTTTATATAGTGCGGTTAATAGTTCTCGTGATACGATGAACGCTACTGATTTTTATAAAGCACTTTCTCATTTAGGGTATACCAAAGAAAGATATAATAATTTTAAGTCAAAGTCATTTTATAAGAATATAAAATTTAAACAATTTATGAAAAAAGCAAATCATTTTTTACTTATTGAAAACAGAAAAGAAGAAAGATATTTACAAGAAATTTTAGAAAAAGAATTACAAGGAAAAGATATTTAAGGGGGTTATGAAAATAAAGAAATATTTTAATTACATATTAGTAGTTATTATTTCTTTATTGCTTCTTATCTTCATCATTCCAAACTTTATATACTTTATTCAAAATAAATTTGAAATACATTTTATTTTTAATTTTATAGAGTTATTAAAAATGATAATAGATGATAAGAATTTAATTGTTGGCATTCTGATTATGGAATGTCTTTTTATTTTGTTTTTACTTTATTATAAATATAATTTTAAAATTAAAAATACCGCTAATGATAGTGGCATTCCAAAAAGAATAAAAAGTAATGAGTTTGGTAGTAGCGACTTCGCTAGTTTAAAAGAGATAAAAGAAAACTTTTCTACTTGGCACTTTGGTAAAAATACCAATGCTGGTGGAATGGTTGTTGCAATAGAAAATAATAAATACTATGTTGATACTTCATCAAATCATACTTTAGTCGTGGGAAGTACAGGATCAGGAAAAACGGTCGGGGTTATTTTCCCTCTCATCTATAATTTAGCTGATAATGGCGAAAGTATGATTATAAATGATGTCAAAGGCGAAATATACAAGACTACTTATGACTATTTAAAGAAAAAAGATTATGACATTCAAATTATTAATTTACGTGATACTGCGAATAGTAGTTTTTGGAATCCGTTAGAAATTGCATATCAATATTACAAAGAAAATAATTTTGAAAAGGAAATCGAAACAGTAAACGATTTATCAAGCGCTATTTGTGAAGATGTAACAAGTCGTGATAAATACTGGCAAGAATCGTCTTCATCTGTTTTAAGCGCTTTATGTTTAGCTTTAATTGAGGACGCTAAAAAACAAAGTCAAATACACTTTCATTCTATTTATAATTTATTGGTCGAACATGGATCTAAAAAGTACGGCGATCAGAATTCTTTAGATAAGTATTTTAATGATCGTCCTTTTGGTAATACGGCTAAAAACCTATATGCAAGTGGTAATTTTGCTCGTGGGGAAACTAGAGCGACTATTTTTTCTATCCTAGCGTCAAAATTAAGAGTGTTTGGGGATACTGGGGTTAGCTATATTACAAGTAAGTCTTCATTCAATATAAGAGATATTGGAAAGAAAAAAACAGCTATATTTTTAATTGTTCCAGATGAAAAACTTTCTCGTCATTTTATAGGTGGTTTATTTGTGAATCAAGTTTATCAAACACTTGTTGAAGAGGCCCAGAAAAATGTTAGTGGATCTCTTCCTATTAGAGTAAATTTTATCCTAGATGAATTCTGTAATACAATTAAAATTGGGGAACTATCAAAAAAACTTACAGTAGCTCGTTCCCGTAAAATTCGTTTTTATATGGTTGTTCAAGATTACAATATGCTTAATGAAACATATAAAGAAACTGCTGGTACAATCAAAGCAAATGCTGGAAATACCGTTTACCTACTTACGAATGATTATAGTACAGCTCGCGAGATTTCAAATCGCATGGGAAAATATACGACTTGCACTACCAGAACATCAACATCTAATCGTTACGGAAAAGCTGATTTTAATATTTCTTCTGATACTTCTTTAACTGGTCGTGATTTAAGAACGCCAGATGAACTTATGAATATTAAAGTTGGCGAGGCAATTATATTAAGAACTCGTATGTCGCCTATTAAAACTAATTTCAAACAATTAAGTGATTATCCTATTAAATATAAAGTTGTTGAGAAAATAGTATTTAAACAAGATGAATTTCATAAATTAGAATTATTTGATTTAGATACTTTTAGGATCGAACAAGAATTATTTAGTAATTCTAATAATGAAGTTACCAAAACAACACCTACCAAAAAAGCAAACCCTACTAAAAGGAAAAAGAAAGATGTCGTATCCAAAACAGACGATTAATCTTTTTAATTTTAATTATCCATATTTTAAATTAGATAATAAGACTGTTAAGGTAGGTACTTTCTTTTCTGGTATTGGTAGTCCAGAAATGGCTTTTAAGCGATTAAAAGAAAATGGGATCATTGAAAATTATAATCCTGTCTTCTTTTGTGAAATAGACAAGTTCGCAATTAAAAGTTATTGTGCGATTCATGGTAAAAGTCCTAGTGATAATTTAGGTAGTATCACAGAAGTTGACGGCTCTAAAATTCCGTATGCTGATATATGGATCGGTGGCTTTCCCTGTCAAGATATATCAATCGCTGGTGTAAGACGTGGTTTTGATTTTAATAGTAACACCCGCTCTTCTCTAGGGTGGAAGATGATACAATTTTTAAGAGAAGTAAAAGAACAACCGAAAGTAGTTATCTTTGAGAATGTGGCTGCAATCACCCAAAGCAAAATGAGAAGAACTTTAGATTTATTCAAAAAAGATTTAGAGGATCTAGGTTATTCCTTATATGATAATGTTTTATGTGCTTTAGATTATAATACACCTCAAAATAGAGAGAGGTATTTTTTAATTGCTATTAAAGGAAAATATTTATATCATTTTCCAGAAAGAAAAAGATTGAAATTAAGATTAAAAGATTTATTAGAAAAAGAGATCGATCCAGACTTAATATTATCTGAAAAAGTTCCTTTTGATTTAGAAAGTTTTGTTAAAAATAAAAGTTATGACAAAAATAGTAAACTGTGTTGTCGTAATTTAAAAAATAAAAAGAAAAAATATATTATTGATTTATATAGGTTTATAGAGGGTAAAAATTACTGCGGACGTGATACTTCCTCGAGGTATAATCAAACGGCTAGATTGTGGTCGATGAATGGATATTGTCCTACTTTAACCGCCAATTCTACCGAAGACACTAGCAAGATGATTATTTATCGTGATAATTGTTTCTTTGTAAAAAAAATAAGTCCTCTTGAAAGTTGGCGACTTATGGGGTTTAGAGATGAAGATTTTTACAAAGCAAAAAATACAGGTATTTCCAATAGACAACTTTTTAAACAAGCTGGTAATAGTATTGCTACAAATGTTATATATCATATATTAAAAAATTTATTTTAGAATTTACTTGTATGATATATATAATCACTTAAAAATATGTTATAATTACTTATAGAAGCAAAACAACAAATAGTAACTCGAAAGTGAGATGTGATTATGAAAAAAAAGATTTTAATAATTTCATTGATAATATTGATTCCATTATTTAGTTTTATAATATATCAACTTATTAAGTCTTTAAATTATAAGAGTTCGTTATCTAGTTTAAACAAATATATATTTGTTTCTAATGAAATAACCATAAAAAGTTTAGAATATGATAATAAAAATTATGTTATTTCAAGATATTATGATGATTCAAGTTCTTGGAGTCATCTTAATATATTATTAAAAAATAATGATACCTATTATGTTTTAGAGAATATAAAAAAATGTGATACAGTTGATGACGGATCTAATTTATATGTAAAAGATAATACAATTTATATTCATTGCATTGGTAAGGAAGGAATTATAGATAAATATTTAATAAATGATTTTAGTGTTGAAAAAGAAACCATAAATTTTAATTTCAAAAATACACCTAACATTAGTCAATTACATATTGGTATAGATAAAGTTGATGATGAAAACATCTACTTATCATCTCCATTTAAAGTAGATAATACAGTTAAGGATAACCCTAATGTAAAATGCTCATTTAAAGATAAAAATTGTATATATTATTAAGGAACTTATTATGAAAAAAAGGATATTAAAGATATTTTTAATAATGCTAGTAATACTAACTTTTATGTTATTATTACTTATAATTTTGGGTATATTATTATTTTTAGGAAAAGTTCAAGATTATACCTATTTGAATATAAATAATTCCAACAAAGAAAAAATTATAAATTTGCTACAAGAACAAGAAGAAAATATGTTTTACTTGAAAGATATAGATCTAAATGTTTGTTATAAAAATATAAAGAGAATAGAAGTAATTTATAGATTCCCAGATGGAGAAGATTATACAATTTATTGCAAAGAAGATAAAGTTAGTTTTTCTTTAGATAATGCTAACTATAATCTTCCTGACTATCTTAGAAAAAATGGACATTTAGGTTTTAGATTTAAATAGTAAATAATAATTTTCCGTTTAGATTATCAAATTTGATAATCTTTTCTTTTTGTATATATTTCTACATTCATTTATGTTATAATGGGCTTGGTAGTAATTGTATGAAACAATTAAAAATAACTTGCTTGTTTTGTTGACTTCACCCTAGTTTTAATGTATGATAAGAAAACATACCTCGCAAGAGTTCTATCTTTTAAGGAGCTGTATTATTATGAAGTCAAACTTTAATGAACTGAAAGATTTAGTAACGGAAATGAATGATTTAAACGATCAAATTAGTTTTATCAAGTTTAATAATGATGAGGGTGTTAAATTTGATAGTGTCGAAGAAATGAAAGACTTTTTTTTAAAAGTAGAAAATGGCAATCTTGATTATTTATTCGATGATGTAAATGTAAACAACCAATCACAACAAAAAGAATTTGTAGAAAGTTTTAATCATACTAAAAATGATATTTTCTTTTTCATTTACACTTATGAAAGAAATGATAAATATATTACATATCTTTCTATGAAAAATTTAAACGACGATCATATTATAAACAACTTATGTGGTAAAGAAAATAAAGATAAAGAATCGGCTCATAACTGGTTTGAAGAACTTAAAAAGAATATATTAAATACAAGTATCGACGAATTAATAGAAACGTTAATTATTGGTGCTAAAAATACAGTTAATAATTTAAAAATTGAAATGCAAAATTTGGCTAGCACAAGCTAGTCTTTTTTTGTGTTATTTAAGGGGGTTAAATTATAGAAATTAAAAAAGTTTTAAATGAAATAAGTAATTATTCTAAACAAAATGATTTTGATAGGATCAATTCACTTACAATAGATTTAGAAAAAAGCATTTTGGATAGTTACAATAGCGATCATGACTTTATTAGATTAATAGATGTCATTTCAACTTACAGTAACTATTCTTTTTTTAATAGTTTATTAATTGATTATCAATATCCTTTCTTTTTAGATTTAGGAACAAAAAACAAATATTCAAAACAAGGTATAAACATTATGGATAATGCAACAGTAATCAGTATATTATCACCTCATAATGATATATATGTAACGATTTGTGATAATGATAAAAAAAAAAGTTAAAAAATTAGATGAACTATCACCAGAAGAATTAAAAAAGTATAATGATTCAAAGGACACATCAATTATTCTACATCATAAGGACTTTAAAGGTTTAAATGTAATTGAACTATATGATTGTAAAGATACTGATATGAGGAAAGAAGATTATATGAAATTAGATCTACCACCTCTTTTTTGTTATAGTTATAATGATATTTATACACCTTTTGTCAAAGCTATATATGCTGACGGTTATAAAATAAGTTATTGTGATAATTTAGATACAAAGTTTACTTATGATAAGGAAACTAAAACTATTAATATTAAAAATGGTCTTAATTGTCAAATGAAAATGATGTGTCTTCTTGATGTTTACTCTTCTGATCTAACATCTAGTGAATTTGAAAAAAAACTGTTTAATTATGTGATACATAAACATATAGGTTTTGATGATGATTTTACCGAAAATAATTCACTTTTAGAATGGTATAAAAATACTGATATAAAAGATGTCGAAAAAAGTCTAAAATTGTTATCTTCAAAAGGTAGAAAGTTTATAAATAATTTTAATCGTTTTTTTGATATGGAAAAAGAAAAATTTATCTATGAAGAAGTTAGTTTATATGACGACATATCTTTTTCAATTTAAGCGCTGACATCTTTTTTATAGTGCGTTATAATTTGTTTGTGAGGTGTTTTATGAACTATAAAGAATTAATAAATGAAAAGATATTAAAGGCCTATACAGAGCTTTTACGTGATATTATTTATATCTATAATGATAATAAAATAGATATGACAAAGAAAAATCTTTTATCCGAACTTCCGGGAATAAGAGAATTAAAGAAATCAGAAGTTGATATTATTTTAAGTAATGCTATTGAATTAACAAAAGAAAAATATAATATTGATACTTCAAAAAATATAAAGTAATTTTATATTGATTATAATTATGATTAGGTATATGACCTAGTCTTTTTTTTATGTGGGCGAATATTATATAACAAACACTATTTAAGGGGGTTTTAAAAATTAGTAAAGGAAAGAATAAAAAGGAAACAAAATTTATATATAGTGAAGAATTTATAACTACTACCTCTAATCCTACTGAAAAAGATTTAAAAACTATTTTCAATAAGAAGTATTTTAAATATATAAAAAGACTTGAAAATAGAACTTTAGGGGGCTGAATTTTTAATGATAGCGCGTTATAATTTTTATGAGCTTGAAATTACGATTAAAAATAAGGAGTTGTATTTTTATGAGTAATATTAAAAAAGCTATTTTAAGGGTGGTGTTATATTTAAGATTGTCCGATGAGGACAGAAACAAGTTGACAAAGGAACAACTATCAGAAAGTATCAAGAATCAAGAAACGATGTTAAGAGAATATGCGGAAGAAATGGGCTGGGAAGTTATCGGTGTTTATAATGATGAAGACTGGTCTGGATCAGACGCTACTCGTCCAGATTTTAATAAGATGATTGAAGAATGTAAAAACGGTAATGTTGATATTGTTTTAGTTAAAACGCAAGCAAGATTTGCTCGTGATATGGAATTAGTAGAAAAATACGTACATAACTTATTCCATGAATGGAATGTTAGATTTGTTACATATATTGAAAAGATTGATAATACTAGACATGAAACAAAAAAGACAAGTCAATTAACTGCTATGACAGATCAATGGTATTTAGAGGATACATCATTAAATATTCGTGAAACTTTTAGATCTAAAAGAAAGAATGGCGAATTAACGGCTAGCTTTGCTAGTTATGGTGTAATGAAAGATCCTGAAAATAAAAATCATTTACTTATCGATCCTATCGCTTGTGAAGTTGTTAAAAGAATTTTTGATGAATATATGTCCGGTAATGGTTTAGAAAAAATCGCCGAAAATTTAAACAAAGACAAGATATTAAGTCCTTATGAATATAAACTTTTAAATGGTAGTAAATTAAAAATACCTTTAATAAAAGAATATTTAGACTTTGGTTATATTGAAAAAGCTGGTACATATATGCTTAATATTAGTTTTACTAATAATGAAGATCACATATTAAAAGATTTAGTTAGTTTTAATTATATTACTACTGATATGAAAACTCTTAATAATAAATGTGATATTACTTTAAAGAAATATACAAATACCAAAACTAAAATATATTATAGTGAAGATGAAAATTTAGATATTAACAATTTTAATATAAGTGATTGTGTTTTATTAAATGAAAACGATATTTTACCAAAAACTGCAAAAGTACTTATCTCTTATACAGAAGAACTGGATCGTACACATATTATTGATTATCAATTTGAAATTACATTAAAAGAAAATCGAGCTCATGAAGAATATTTTATAAACATAATTAAAAATAATGCTAATGGAATATCACAATCAGAGTTTACACATAATTTAAGAAAAAAATTCAAATGGTCTAGTCAAACGGTTAAAAAGATACTTACTGATGAGGTTTATATTGGTAATTTAGTTCAATTTAAAACAACAACGGTAAGTTATAAAAATCATACAGTTATTAAAAATGATGATGAAGATAGGATCAGGAAAGACAATACTCATGAATCGATCATTGATAAAAATGTCTTTTATACAGTTCAAGAAAGAATGCAAGAAAAATCAAGAAGTAGTCAAGGTGGCGAAGTTCACGCATTTAGTAATAAAGTATATTGTATGAATTGTAATAGATTATTCTTCAAGTGCGGCAAGAAAAACGAAAATGGATACGGATATTTATGTTGTAAGGATAAAAAAGATAAATGGGCTAATTGCGATAATAAAAAATATCTTTCTGAAGAGGAATTACACAATTTTGTTTTAAAAAAGATAAATAATTTGTTGACAAGGTTTTATGATGAGGATAGTCTTAAAGAAATGCACGACGAAGTAATAGAACAAGATTTATTTAAAGACAAATTAAATTCATTAGAACAAGAATTAAAAAGTATTAATAAGGAATTACAAGGTAAAAGTACATACTTCCAAAAACTATATGAAGATCGTACAAATGGGATACTTCCGGAAAAAGAATTTTTAATATTACTTAATAAGTATAAAGATGATAATTCTAAATTGGAAGAACGATCTAGTATTATAAAAAAAGAGATAGCTTCCACTACCGCTAAAAAAGAAAGTTTAAAAAGTAAGAAGAATATCTTTAAAAAGTACAAACATATAGATAAACTTGATATTGAAATTGTTGGCGACTTTATAGATAAAGTACTAATTGGTCGCTACGATGATGAAACAGAATCAAGAGAAATTAAGGTATTATGGAACTTTACCATTTAAAAATAATAAAGAAGAATAAAACAATCGAGCAACAGGCCCAACTGGTGATACTGGAGAAACTGGTCCTGCGCCAACACTTGCCATTGGTACAGTTACTACGGGGGCACCAGGAACACAAGCTTCAGTAACAATAAATCCAGTAGTTTAGTTAGGGGGTACTAAATGAATCCTTCAGGTTATACGATAGACTTTGTAATACCAGCTGGTCCAACAGGTCCTGCAAATGGCCTTAATGCTTTTGGAGGAAAATATAGTAATACAGCTCAAACAATAAATTTAGGAATAGGTACACAAACGCAAATTGCTTTACCTAATACATTACCTAGTTTAAATACAACATATACTCCAGCAAATAGTATTACTGTTTCTCAAGCAGGAACTTACGAAATAAATTATTTTAGTAATGTTTCAGTTGCTCTTGGAACAACATTAACGCAGGCTGTTAGAGTAAACGGAACAAATATACCTAGTACAGTGATTTCAAGAGCATTATCGGTGGGTACTAGTTCTATATATAGTGGCAGTACAATTGTTACTTTAGCTGCTGGTAGTGTAATTGATATGGCTTTATCAGCGTTATTAGCAGTTGGAGTTACATTGGGATCAGGAGTTAATGCAACTTTATCGGTGAAGAAAATAGACTGATAGAATTTTAAAAAACTATTCAAAAAAAGGAATAGTTTTTTATTATATATTTTTGTTTAAAAAATTGCTTGTGTGATTTTTTTTATTATGTTATACTAATTTTATACAAAGAAACGGGGAAAAGGATTGGAACACTATTTTACCAATAATCAAAATTTAAAAAGTGCGATAAGAGACATAAAATTTTCTTTTAATGAATATAATTTTATGTTTAAGAGTGATAATGGCGTTTTTTCTAAAAATAAAATTGATTATGCTAGTTTGTTTTTAGTTAAAACCTTTTTTGCAAATAATCAAAAAAATTGGGATAAAATTTTAGATATTGGTTGTGGATATGGTTTTATTGGTATTACCCTAAGTAAATTGTTAAATAAGCATGTTGAAATGTTTGATGTTAATAAAAGAGCAGTTCATTTATGTAAAATGAATATTGAATTGAATAAGGTAGATGCAAATGTAGATGTAAGTAATGTTTACGAAAATGTATCAGGTAAGTTTGATTTAATTATTACTAATCCACCGATTAGAGCTGGAAAAGCAGTTTTACTAGAATTTTTAAAGGGTGGCTTAGCAAGATTAAATATAGATGGGGAACTTTGGTTTGTTATTTCCAAAGATCAAGGAGCAAAAAGCGTAAAAAAAGAATTGGAAAAGATAGGGACGTGCCAGAAAATTGCACAAAGTAAAGGTTTTTGGGTAATAATGGCTAAAAATTAGTTGACTTTGTATTTATTTGTTGTTAAAATTTTAAATTGGTGACGTATTTATATTTTTCAAATTAGAAATCTATGTATAGGGGTGATATCATGGCTTATAAGACCTTAAAATTTGGTGATTATCGTGAAAGAAGAAGCTTTGCGAAATCAAAAAATACGCTAGAATTGGCTGATTTGTTAGAAATTCAAAAGAAGAGTTATCAAGATTTTCTTGAAGTTGGTATCAAGGAAGTTTTTGATGATTTATTTCCAGTGGAATCATTTACTGGTAATATTTCTTTAGAATTTGGAGATTATTCATTTGATACTCCAAGATATTCAATCAAAGAAGCAAAAGAAAGAATGGTAAATTATGCTGCACCATTAAAAGTGGAAGCAAGAGTTTTCATTCATGAAACAGGAGAAGTTAAGGAACAAGAAATATTCTTAGGCGATATGCCTTTGATGACTGATGCGGGAACATTTATTATCAATGGGGCTGAAAGAGTAATTGTTTCACAACTTGTTCGAAGTCCGTCTATTTATTTTAAGAAAGAAATTGATAAAAATGGACGTCATATTATTTCTGGGGAAATAATTCCTAATAAGGGAACTTGGTTAGAATTTGAAACTGATGCTAAAAATATTGTTTATGTAAGAATTGATCGTACTCGTAAAGTTCCAATCACGACATTCTTAAGAGCAATTGGGTTATCTAGTGATGAGGATATCATTAGTGTTTTTGGTGAGAATGAATATTTAGAAAATACTATTCAAAAAGATAGTACAAAAAATACTGATGAAGCATTAATTGAAATTTATGAAAAATTAAGACCAGGGGAACCAGCAACATTAGATAGTGCTAAAAATCAATTAGTAACACGTTTTTTTGATCGTTTCCGTTATGATTTAGCAAAAGTTGGACGTTATAAATTTAATAAAAAATTAAATGTTTGTGAAAGACTTTTAGGATGTACTTTAGCTGAAAATATTAAAGTTGATGGAAAAGTTGTATTAGAAAAAGGTAGTTTAATTGATAAGAAAAATCTTGGAATATTAAAAGAAGTATTTGGTAATGGTTATAATATGAAAGAAACTATTATCAATATGGAATTAGATGATTACAATAAAATCCAAGAAGTTTTAGTGTATGATAAAATAGATAGTAAAAAGACTGTTAAAATTATCGGTATTGATACAAGTGTTGATGAAAAAAGATTAACTATTCCAGATATTTATGCCTCAGTTTCATATTATTTAAATTTACATAGTGAAATTGGTAATACTGATGAAATTGATAATTTAGGAAATCGAAGAGTTCGTCAAGTTGGGGAATTAATTCAAAATCAATTTAGAACTGGTGTATCAAGAATGGAAAGAGTTATCAGAGAAAGAATGACAACTCAAGAAGTTGAGAATATTACACCAAAGACTTTAATAAATATTCGACCAGTGACTGCTTCTTTAAAAGAGTTTTTTGGTTCATCGCAATTATCTAAATTTATGGATCAAATTAATCCGATTGCAGAACTTACTGATAAAAGACGTTTATCAAGCTTAGGGCCAGGTGGTTTATCAAGAGAACGTGCAGGAATGGATGTTCGAGATGTTAACTCTTCCCATTATGGAAGAATTTGTCCAATTGAATCACCAGAAGGTCAAAATATTGGGTTAATTACTAGTTTAGCAGGATATGCCAAAATTAATGAATATGGTTTTATTATGACTCCATATCGAAAAGTTGAAGAAGGCATAGTAACTGATGAAATCGTTTATATGACTGCTGATGAAGAACAAGATTTATATATAAGTCAAGCAACAGTAGCATTAGATGCTAATAATAAAATTGCAGGAGATGAAATTTTAGTTCGTCATAATGGCGATAATGTAATGGTTAAACGTGATTTAGTTGATTATGTTGATGTAGCACCTAGTCAAGTAGTTTCCATTACAACTAGTTGTATTCCATTTTTGGAATTCGATGATGCAAATAGAACATTAATGGGTTCAAACATGCAACGGCAAGCAGTTCCTCTTTTAACAAGTGAGGCACCAATTGTTGGAACTGGTGTTGAATGGATTGCAGCAAGAGATTCTGGTTCAACTGTTGTTTGTAAAGCTGATGGTGTAGTAGAATATGCTGATGGTTTAAAAATTATTGTTAAAGTTGCTAATGGACAAGATACTTATTATTTAGCTAACTTTGAACGTTCTAATGCTTCAAGTTCTATTAATCATCATCCACTTGTTAAAAAAGGTGACAAAGTTCATCGGGGACAAGTTATTGCTGATGGACCTTCAACAGAAAATGGAGAACTAGCATTAGGTAAAAATATGACTGTAGCTTTCATGACTTATAATGGTTATAACTATGAAGATGCGGTTATCTTAAATGAAAGATTAGTTAAAGATGATGTTTATACATCACTTCATATTGATCACTATGATATTGATTGTCGTGATACTAAATTAGGGCCTGAAGAAATTACAAGAGATATTCCAAATGTGGGAGAAGATGCTCGTAAGAATTTAGATGCTGATGGAATTATTAAAATTGGTACAGAAGTTAAAGAAGGCGATATTTTAGTTGGAAAAGTTACCCCAAAAGGTGTTCAAGAATTAACAAGTGAAGAAAAGCTATTACATGCTATTTTTGGTGAAAAAACGAGAGAAGTTCGCGATACTTCTTTAAGAGTTGAACATGGTGCTGGTGGTGTAGTTCATGATGTTAAAGTTTATACTAAAGAAAATTCTGATGAACTTCCAGCAGGAGTTTCTAAAGTAATTCGGGTATATATAATTCAAAAACGAAAAATTCAAGTTGGCGATAAAATGTCAGGAAGACATGGTAACAAAGGTGTAATTTCTTTAGTCTTACCTGAAGAAGATATGCCATATTTACCAGATGGTAGACCAGTAGATGTTATGCTTAATCCATTAGGAGTTCCTTCGCGGATGAATATTGGACAAATATTAGAATTACATTTAGGAATGGCTGGTAAAAAATTAGGAGTTCATTATGCAACACCGGTATTTGATAGTGCTTCTTGGGAAGATATTCAAGAAGAAATGGCTGAAGCAGGAATGGATTCTGATGGTAAAACTGTTTTATATAATGGTCGAACTGGTGAACCATTTGATCAAAAAATATCAGTTGGTGTGATGTATATGGTTAAACTTCATCACATGGTTGATGATAAATTACATGCTAGAGCAACTGGACCATATTCTTTAGTTACACAACAACCATTAGGTGGTAAAGCACAATTTGGTGGTCAAAGATTTGGAGAAATGGAAGTTTGGGCATTATATGCATATGGTGCTGCTCATGTTCTACAAGAAATTTTAACAGTTAAAGCGGATGATATTGTAGGACGGGTTAAAGTTTATGAAGCTTTAGTTAAAGGTAAACTTGTTAATCAAGCAGGAGTTCCAGAATCATTTAGAGTTTTAGTAAAAGAATTCCAAGCGTTAGGTCTTGATATTCAAGTTGTTGGTAATAATAATGATATTATGGAATTTAAAGATATTGAAGAAGATGAAGAAGCTGATGAACCTTTTAGAATTGAAGAAGTTGAGCTTCCGGTAACAGAAATTGATTCGAATGAAGAACCATTTCAAGAAGTTTCAGAAGATATTTTAGAAGAAGATGAAGAGGATTCTTTAGATGATTTAGAATATCCTGGGAATATAGATGAAGATATCGAGGTGGAATAATGATAGATGTTAGTAAATTTAAAGGAATAAAAGTTAGTATTGCATCACCTGAAAAGATACGTAGTTGGTCTTATGGCGAAGTAAAAAAACCTGAAACTATTAATTATCGAACATTAAAACCAGAAAGAGATGGCTTGTTCTGTGAAAAAATATTTGGTCCAACAAAGGATTTTGAATGTTCATGTGGAAAATATAAAAGATTAAGATATAAAAATGTTGTTTGTGATCGTTGTGGCGTAGAAGTTACAAGATCTAAAGTAAGACGGGAGAGAATGGGGCATATTGAACTTGCAGCCCCTTGCTCACACATTTGGTTCTTTAAAGGTGTTCCTTCAAAAATGGGCTTAGTATTAGATATGAGTCCAAGAGATTTAGAAGAAGTATTATATTTTGTAAGTTATGTAGTTATCGATCCAGGTAATGTTCCTTTAGAAGAAAAACAAACATTATCGGATAAAGAATATCGAGCTTATTATGAAAAATATGGAAATACTTTTAAAGTTGGAATGGGTGCTGAAGCCATTCAAGAATTATTAAGAAGAGTTGATTTAGATAAAGAAGTAGAAGATGTTCGAAAAGAATTAGAAAATGCTACTGCTCAAAAAAGAATTCGTCTTGTTAAAAGACTTGATACTTTAGTTTCCTTCCAAGAATCAGGTAATAAACCAGAATGGATGGTTTTAAATGTATTACCAGTTATTCCACCAGAATTAAGACCAATGATTCAACTTGATGGTGGAAGATTTGCAACAAGTGATTTGAATGATTTATACAGAAGAATTATTAACCGTAATAATCGTTTAAAGAAATTATTGGAGTTAGGTGCTCCGACTATCATTGTTCAAAACGAAAAAAGAATGTTACAAGAAGCTGTTGATAGTTTATTTGATAACGGAAGAAGAGGAAGAAGTATTACTGCTGCTTCTAATCGTCCACTTAAATCTTTATCAAGTATGTTAAAAGGTAAACAAGGACGTTTCCGTCAAAATTTATTAGGTAAACGGGTAGATTATTCAGGTCGTTCAGTTATTGTTGTCGGACCGAATTTAAAAATGTATCAATGTGGTATTCCTAAAGAAATGGCAATTGAATTATTTAAACCACATGTTATTCATGGTTTAGTTGATCGTGGGTTAGCTCATAATATTAAAGGAGCTAAGAAATTAATTGAATCTCGTGATGAATGTGTATGGGATGTAGTTGAGGATGCAATTACAGAATATCCTGTAATGCTTAACAGAGCTCCAACATTACATAGATTAGGTATTCAAGCGTTCGAACCAAAACTTGTTGGTGGTAAAGCAATTCGTTTACATCCACTTGTATGTACAGCATTTAATGCTGACTTCGATGGGGATCAAATGGCAGTTCATGTACCACTTTCAGAAGAAGCAAAAGCCGAAGCTAGAATATTGATGTTAGGTGCTAATAATATTTTAAATCCTAAAGATGGAAAACCAATTGTTACTCCTTCTCAAGATATGGTTTTGGGTAATTGTTATTTAACTATGGAAGTTGCTGGTGGCAATAATGAAGGAAAAGCTTATAAAGATTGTAATGAAGCATTAATGGCTTATGAAAGAAGAGAAATTGATTTACATACAAGAGTAGCTATTCCTGTAAAAAGTTTTAAACATAAGTTATTTATTGAAGAACAATTAGGAAAATATTTAGTTACAACTGTTGGTAAAATTAAATTTAATGAAATATTACCTGATACTTTTCCTTATCTAAATGAGGGAACTAAAGAAAATATTGAAGGGATAACTCCAAGTAAATATTTCTTAGAAATGGGAACTAATTTAGAAGAAGCAATTAAAAATATGCCAGTTGTTGAACCTTTTGTTCAAAAAACTTTAGGACAAATAATTGCCCAAGTATTTAAAAGATATAAAACAACTGAAACTTCTGTAATGCTTGATAAATTAAAAGATCAAGGATTTATGTATTCAACAGTTGCTGGTATAACTGTTTCAGCAGCCGATGTTGTAAGAAGTGATGCTAAAGATGAAATAATTAATGAAGCTAAAAAACGAGTAGATAAAATTAATAAACAATATCAAAAAGGTTTGATTACAGAAAGTGAAAGATATAATAGTGTTATTCAAATTTGGACAGAAGCTACTGATCAAGTTAAAGATGCACTAGCAGCTATTTCAAAAGATAATTTTACAAATCCAATCTTTATGATGATGAACAGTGGTGCTCGTGGTAAGATTTCAAACTTTACACAACTTGCAGGTATGCGTGGTTTGATGGCAAAACCAGATGGTACAACTGTAGAAATTCCAATTACTTCTTGTTTTATGGAAGGTTTATCAGTATCAGAATTCTTCTTATCTACACATGGTTCTCGAAAAGGATCTGCAGATACTGCATTACGGACTGCCGATTCTGGTTATTTAACAAGAAGACTTGTTGATGTAGCACAAGATATTATTGTTAAAGAACATGATTGTGGTTCAATCCAAGGTGTTATAGTTTATGATTTAATTAATGATAAAGATGGATCAGTAATTGAGTCATTACAAGAAAGAATTTTGGGAAGATATGCTTCTAAGAAAATTATTAATCCAGAAACTAAAGAAACTATTTTAGAAGCTGGAGAAATGATTAATGAAAATATTGTTAGTAAAATAGCAAAATGTGGTATTAAAAGAGTTGAAATTAGAAGTGTATTAACTTGTAAGACTGTTAATGGCGTTTGTCAAAAATGTTATGGTCGTAATTTAGCAACAGGTAATTTAGTTGAGACTGGAGAAGCAGTGGGAATTATGGCTGCTCAATCAATTGGTGAACCAGGTACTCAGCTTACTATGCGTACATTCCATACTGGTGGAGTTGCTGGTGGCGATGATATTACACAAGGTTTACCAAGAGTTGAAGAATTATTTGAAGCTAGAACACCAAAATTTAAAGCAACAATTGCAGAAATTACTGGTAAAGTTATAAGTATTGAAGAACAAAATGGTAAACATGCAATTGTAATTGAAAATGCTTCAGGTGTAAAAGAACATATTACTAACTATAATATGAAAGTACGTGTATTTGTAGGCGATGAAGTTAAAGCTGGCGAAAAATTAACTGAAGGTGTTGTTTCACCAAAAGAATTATTAGCAGTTACTGATCCTCTTACCGCACAAGAATATATCTTAAAAGAAATTCAAAATGTTTATAAATTACAAGGTGTTGATATTAATGATAAACATATTGAAATAATAGTTAAGAGAATGATTAATAAAGTTAGAATTATTGATAAAGGTGATACTGAGTTTGTTGAAGGATTAACTGTAAGTTTGAGAGAATTTACAGATGGTAATAAACCAGTTATCTTAAATGGTGGAGTACCCGCTAAAGGAAATCCAATCATGTTAGGAATAACTAAATCATCTTTGGAAACTGATTCGTTCTTATCTGCTGCATCATTCCAAGAAACAACAAGAGTTTTAACTGATGCTGCAATGCGTGGTAAAGTTGATAATTTAGTTGGTTTAAAAGAAAATGTTATTATAGGTAAATTGATACCAGCTGGTACTGGGGCTAAACAATATAGTGATATTGATTTACAACTAGAAAAAGAATTGTTAGATGATGATGCAAGTGAAGTTTTAGAAGAAAAATTCTTAGAAAAAACTTCAGAAGATGTTGAAATCGTTTTTGATAATGAAGAAAATGAAAATAACTAGAGAAATGTCTAGTTATTTTTTTATTATTTTTATTTCAAAATCTAATTTATTAGCTAGTTCGATTAAATCTTTAAAATAGTAATTAGTTCGACCATATTCATTAGATTGTTGCCAGTCTTTGGATTTGTTTATGGTTTTAGCAAATTGGTCTTGTGTAAGATTAGTTGCTTCGCGCATAAATCGTAAAACTTCATTAGGGTTGTAATCATTTGCTTTGAATTCCATATTTTAAACTCCTACTTTGTATATTATAAGTTATTTTAATAAATATATTCTAAAAGACGTATTGACAATCATACTTATAATTTGATATATTTAGAATATAATACGTATTGTAAATACGTATTAAGTGTTGAAGAAAAGAGTATGGTTATGAAGAGTAAAAAGATAAAATATTTATTGATAGTGTTTTTAACATTATTGGAAATGTCTTCTTTATTTTTAGCATGGAAATCATTATCGCATAAAATAACAATAATAGATGATGTTAAGTTTAAAGAGGAAAATAAGAAAGAAAAGAAAGCAGTAGCTATTATGTTAAATGAAGGCAATGGTAGTTATAAAGAAAGTGAGAGTACTACATTTCCCAAAGTAGGATACATATATAATACCGAAAAATCAGGATGTATTGATACCACAGGAAAAGAAGTGGTAAATGCAATTAACTATGAAAGTGGTAAAGTAAGTTTAAGACTAAATCAAAAGTTATATTGTTATTTATATTTTGATAAGAAGGAAAAACCAATAATTGATAAATTTTATATAAATGATGAAACAAGTAATAAAGTAACTAAAGTACCAGAAGTAACATTACATTTAAAATGGAGTGATCAATATATAAAAGAATACTGTATAAGCGAAACCCAAGACATTGATAGTTGCTCGTGGCAAAGTACTAATGGAGGAACAGAAATTACTTCAAATTATACTTTTACAAGTGAAGGAAAGAAAACGATATATGCATATATTAAAGATATAGCAGAGGGGGTATCAGAAGTTAAAAGTGATAGTATAGAGTATAAAGCTCAAATAAATGGTGGAGATATAGTAACAAATTTACCAGAAGAAACCGCAGATGGTGGAGGTGCATTAACTGAAGTAATTAAAGATGAGTTAAAGATGAAATACTACGGAAAAAATCCACCAAATTATATCTGTTTTGGAACAACGAGTAAAACGGAATGTACTAGTACATCGGGACAAGATAAATATATGTATCGAATAATTGGTGTAGATAGAAAAAATCGATTTAAAGTAATTAAAAAAGAGGCGTTAAATAAAGCATATAGTTGGAATAATGTATACAATCAAGACATCAAATGACCACAAAGTGATTTGTTTAAAGGATTAAATGGAAGTTATTTCTTAACAGATAGAACATATTTGCCTTCAGGATGGAGTAGTAAAATAGAAACTATGGATTGGAAATATGGAGATATATATAATTTATCAGATTGGTATGTAGAAATAAATATAAGTGCAGCAGAAATGGTACAAAAAGAACAAGGATGGACAACAATAGTAAGTGCTAAAATAGGATTAATGTATCTAGCAGATTATTATTATGGAGTAACAAAAACAGGATTAAATTGTCAACAAAATGGATTTACATGTCGAGTTGATAATTGGATGCATTTTTTAAATAACGATTCAAATGCTCCAAACAAATCATATGAATGGTCTATGTCGCGTTATGGTAAAAATAGTGAAAATAACTATGCTAATTTTGCTGTGCACTCTGGTGGGATAATTACTTGGCTTCTTATTTCTGTTAATAGTTCTGTTAGACCAGTCTTTTATTTAATACCATCAATTGAAATTTCTGGTAGTGGTACCATTACCGATCCATATATTATTGTCAACTGATAGAATGCATATTTCATTTCACTTAAATTTATCTTATAATTATACTAGGTAGTCTTGATAAAGAATATACGCGTTACGGTTATTACTCGAGCAATGGCAATTACAATGCGTGGAATGTGAATTCGAACGGCAATGTCAACTGGAATAATTTGAATAATACGAATTCGGTTCGCCCAGCCTCTTATAACTTGAAAGATACTTAGTTCCGGACACTTTTGAATAAAGGTAGGGAATAAAACGGATTTTGAAGTA